>DASZFA010000048.1:0-75197 GCA_035940255.1 Solirubrobacteraceae bacterium | reverse complement strand
CACGCCATCCTGATGGATGCCCGACTCGTGCGCGAAGGCGTTTCGCCCGACGATCGCCTTGTTCGGCTGCACCGGGTAGCCCGTGAGCCTCGAGACCAGCCGGCTCGTGCGAGCGATCTCCTGCGTGTTGATCGCCGTGTCAAGGCCGACCGACGCGCGGCGGGTCCGCAGCAGCATCACGACCTCCTCCAGGGAGGCGTTCCCGGCCCGCTCGCCGATGCCGTTGATCGCGCACTCCACCTGCCTGGCGCCGGCCAGCACGCCTGCCAGCGAGTTCGCTACGGCAAGGCCGAGGTCGTCGTGACAATGGACCGACAGGACGACGTCGCGCAGGGCGGGCACCAGTTCATACAGAGCCGCCAGAAACGCTGTGAACTCGTTCGGCATCGTGTAGCCCACGGTGTCGGCGATGTTGATCGTAATCGCGCCCTCGTCGATCGCGATCTGGATCACCTCAGCGGTGAACTCGAGTTCGGCACGGGTCGCGTCCATCGGTGAGAACTCGACCATGTCGGTGTAGCCCTTGGCCTGGGCGACGGCTGCGCGCGCCTGTCCCTTGACGTCCTCTCGAGTGCTCCGCAGCTGGTGCTCGATGTGAATGTCGGACGTCGAGATGAAGGTATGGATGCGGGGTCGCTCGGAGTCCCGCACCGCGGTCCAGGCCGCCTCGATGTCCTGCTTGCTGGTGCGCGCCAGCCCACAGATCACCGGGCCGTGCACCTCGCGCGCGATCGCCTGGACGGACTCGAAGTCACCGGGCGAGGCGATCGGGAAGCCCGCCTCGATCACGTCCACCCCCAGCCGCGCGAGCTGGTGGGCGATCTCGAGCTTTTCCTGCTTGTTCAGGGAGATGCCGGGCGACTGCTCGCCGTCGCGCAGCGTCGTGTCGAAGATCAGGACGCGGTCTGCGTCGTTGCGTTCACCGGCGGATGGGCTCATGTCGTTCGTGCTCCTTCTCTATCTCGCCTTCTCTTCCTCTCTGCTGGGTATGCGGCTACGCGGCCGCCACGCGCTATTCCCCCCGAGGGGGGAGGAGAAGAAGCTGCAGAAGCGAGATCTGGAACGACATTCCAAATGGAGGCTAGCACCGGCGCGGCGCACGCGCCACGCGCAGGCTCAGCCGGGGGCACGGTCGTCGTCGCCTTTGCGCGCCGTGCGCAGCCAGTCGTAGGCGTTCGGCGAAACCCGGTACGGTCGATCGGGCCGCTCGCTCCTCCGGCAGCCGCCTATGGCACGAGCACGACCTTGCCGACGTTGCGCCGCTCGGTGATCATGGTCTGAGCCGCGCCGGCGTCCTCGAAGCTGAAGTCTCCCGCGACGACGGGATCGACGGTGCCGTCTGCCAGCATCTCGTCGAGCGGACCGATCCAGGGCGCCAGCGAGCCGCGGTCCTTCCACAGCGTCAGCATGTTCAGCCCGATCACGGCCTTCGATTCGGACATCTGCTTGATCATGTTGAAGCGTGGCATCCGCGCGACCGCCCCGAGGGCCGTGACGAGGTTGCGGCGCTGCCCCGAGACGACGGCCGAGGCGCCGAATGCGACGAGGCGCCCGCCGGGACGCAGCAGCGAGTAACTCAGCCGAAAGCTCTTGCCGCCGACTGCGTCGAGGATCACGTCGAACTTGCCGGCGTCCCGCTCCCAGCCGGACTTCGTGTAATCGAGCATGCGGTCCACGCCGAGCTCCGCGCATCGCGCGTGCTTGCCCGGCGATGCCGTCCCGCAGACCTCCGCGCCGCTGCGCTTGGCGATCTGGGTGGCGGCGATTCCGACGCCCCCGCCGGCCGAGTGCACGAGGACGCGCTCACCAGGCTGCAGGTTGCCGTAGCCGATCAGCCCGGCCCACGCGGTCCCGTAGTTCACCGGAATGGCGGCGCCCTGCTCGAAGCTGAGGCGGTCCGGCAGAGCGACGACGTCGGCGGCCGGCACGACCACCTGGGAGGCGTAGCCGCCGAACTGCGTACCCGCGAGCACCCTCTGTCCGTGGCTGAGGCCCTCGACTCCCTCGCCAAGCTCGACGATCGTGCCGGCGACCTCATAGCCGACCACGCACGGCGTCTTGGGCGCGTCCTGGTATAGGCCCATGCGAGCCATGACGTCCGCGAAGTTGATCCCCGCGGCCGCCACCGCTATGCGCACCTCTCCCGCGCCCATCTCCGGGTCGGGCCGCTCTTGCACCTGCAGCACCTCGGGACCGCCGTGCTTGGTGATTACGACAGCCCTCATGGCAGAGGCCACCCTATCCGATGGTCCGTGCTAGGCGCTTTGGCTGAGGTCGATCGACCAGCCGTTGAAGAAGCCGTCCGAGGCGACGATCTCCTGAACCACGGCGTTGGGCACGGGGGCGTCCGTCGTGACGACCATCGCCGCGAGACCCTGGCCCGAGGCCTGCGCCTGCGCGCCGTCGTGTGTGTGGCCGACCGCGGCCGAGGAGATGTTGATCCCGTGCGCCCCGAAGACGGTGCCCACGCGGCCGACCATCCCGGGAAGGTCCTCGTAGCGGAACACGACCACATACGGCTCGAGCTCGATGGTCAGGCGCCGGTTCTGCACCTCGACGAGGTGCGGAACGCGGTTCGGTCCGATGCCTGTGCCGGCGACCGCCACGTGTTGATCGCCGGCGACGACGGTGACGCGTATCAGCTCATGGAAGTCCTGCGCCTCGGACACGGCCCGCTCCTCGACGACGATCCCTCGTTGCTGGGCCATTGTCGGGGCGTTGACCAGGTTGACGGGCTCCTCGGTGCGGCCCTGCAGGGCGCCGACGATCACGGCGAGACCGAGTAGGCGCGTGTCGAAGTCGGCGATCCTGCCGAGGAACGCAGCCTCGATGCGCTCCACGGAGCTGCCCTCGGCGAGCTCCATCGCCAGGCGCCCCAGCTTCGTCGCAAGCGGCAGGAACGGCCCGAGCATCTCCATGTCCTCGGCGGCGATCGAGGGTATGTTCACGGCCGTGGAGACGACGCCACCCGTCAGCGCGGCGACGACCTGCTCGGCGCTCTGATAGCCCGCGCGGTCGGTCGCCTCGGCCGTCGAGGCGCCCAGGTGCGGGGTCATGACCACATTCGGGTAGCCGAACAGCGGGTGCTCGGTCATCGGCTCGCTCGGGAACACGTCGAGCGCTGCCCCCGCGACCTTTCCTGAGTCCAGCGCGTCCTTGAGCGCCGCTTCGTCGACGAGCCCGCCGCGCGCCACGTTCAGCACCCTCACGCCGTCGCGCATCTTCGCGAAGGCGCCGGCATCGAGGAAGCCTTCCGTCTCCGCGGTCTTCGGCAGGTGCACGGTGACGAAGTCCGCCTGCGCGTAGAGGGCGTCGGCGCTGGAGGCCTTCTCAACGCCGAGCTCGCGGTAGCGCTCGGCGCTGACGAGCGGATCGAATGCGATCACGCGCATGCCGAAGGCGCGCGCGCGGTGGGCGACAAGCTGGCCGATGCGCCCGAAGCCGACGATGCCGAGCGTCTTCTCATACAGCTCGACGCCTGAGAAGCTGGAGCGCTCCCATTTGCCGCTGGTGAGCGACAGGTGCGCCTGCGGGATGTTGCGTGCGAGCGAGAGCAGCAGCGCCATCGTGTGCTCGGCAGCCGTCACGACGTTCGACTGGGGGGCGTTCGCCACGACGATCCCTCGCCTGGTCGCCGCCTCGACGTCGACGTTGTCGACGCCCACGCCTGCCCGCCCGATCACCCGCAGGCGGTCGGCGCGTCCGATCAGCTCTGCCGTCATCTTCGTCGCCGAGCGGATCACGATCCCCTCGTACTCGCCGATGCGCTGCGGCAGCTCCTGCTCGGGCCAGTCGATCCCGAGATCGACGTCGAAGTGCTCGCGCAGCAGGTTCACACCCGAGTCGCCGATCTTCTCCTTGACGAGGACCCTCGGCCGATCGCCCCCGGCCCGGGTCGCGGCGGTGACGGCGCTCACGGCGCTCACGAGCCGAGCCTCTCGAGCACCCAGTCGATGCATCCCGTGAGCGCCTGGACGTCGGCCGGCTCGACCGCTGGGAACATCCCGATGCGCAGCTGGTTGCGGCCGAGCTTACGATAGGGCTCCACGTCCACGATCCCGTTGGCGCGCAGCGTCGCCGCGAGCGCGGCGGCGTCGACGGACTCGTCGAAGTCGATCGTGCCCACAACCAGCGAGCGCTTCGCCGGGTCCCTGACGAAGGGGCGCGCGTACGGGCTCGCGCCGGCCCAGCCGTAGAGATGCTCCGAGGAGGCGCGTGTCCTCGCAATGCACGACTCGAGGCCGCCGCCCGCGAGCATCCAGCGGATCTGGTCGGCGAGCAGCAGCAGCGTGGCGATCGCGGGGGTGTTGTACGTCTGGTCTTTCAGCGAGTTCTCGAGCGCCGTCTGCAGCGAGAGAAACTCCGGTATCCACCGCTCGGACGCGTGCAGCGCGGCGATGCGCTCCTGTGCCGCCGGGCTCAGCAGAGCGAGCCACAGGCCGCCGTCGGAGCCGAATCCCTTCTGCGGCGCGAGATAGTACGCATCGGCCTGAGCGAGGTCGACGGGCAGCCCGCCCGCGCCAGAGGTGGCGTCGATCAGCACCAGCGCGTCCCCGGCTGCCGCGGGGCGCACGACCGGGAGCATCACGCCGGTAGAGGTCTCGTTGTGCGCCCACGCCAGCACGTCTACGGGGGTCCCCTCGCCGGCGGCCTCGGCCGCGGCGGGGTCGGGAGCGTCTCCGGGGTCGGCGCGAACCACGACCGGATCCTCGAGGAAGGGTGCGCCGGCGGTGACGGCGGCGAACTTCTGGGAGAACTCGCCGTAGGCGAGGTGCAGCGCGCGGCGCTGCACGAGCCCGAAGGCGGCCGCGTCCCAGAAGGCCGTCGTACCGCCATTGCCGAGCACCACCTCGTAGCCGTCGGGCGCGGCGAGGAGCTCGAGCAGCCCGCTGCGAATCTCCGCGACGAGCGCACGCACCGGCCGCTGCCGATGGGAGGTACCCATCACGACACCGCCCTCGCTCGCGAGCCGGGCGAGCGCCTCGGGACGGACCTTCGAGGGGCCTGAGCCGAAGCGGCCGTCGCGCGGCCTCAGCTCGTCCGGGATCACCAGCTGCTGCGCGTCTGTCAGGGGGCTGGGCGTCATTTTGGGCTCCTCGCTCGGTCGGACCTCGAGGGAAAGTCGATGATCAGAGGGTGCCCAGGCGCGCGGCAATGCTGCCTCGTCGCTTCCCGGTGGTGCACTCCACCCGAACGCCAGTCGCGACGATGACGCGAGTGTAGCGGACGCCGGCCCCGGTCAGCCGCTCCAGAGCGGGTCCCGCTCGAGGATCGTCGCCGTCCAGTCGGCCGGCAGGCGCGTCGGCGCGACCCCGGGCGGCAGCTCGCTGGCGAGGAGGCAGAACTCGGGCGCCGGCCCCAGCACGAGCTGGCGACGCCAGAGGCTCGCGCGGCGCCGGTCCATGCCGTCGCCGAGCAGCTCACCGAGCATCCGCTGTCTCGATCCCGGCGGGCGCGCCACCCATACAGCGAGCGTCGCGTCGCCGATCGACTCAAGCCCTGGGCGCTGCCCGCTCTCGCATCGCTCGCCCTCCACGAGCGCGTACAAGCCGCCCGCCCCGGCCGCGACCCGGCGCGCGGCCTCGTCGTGGGCGGTGCGATGGCCGCGCCCGACGGCGGCCCCGTTCAGCACCCCGAGCGCGGCGTAGTCCTCGACGAGGTACCAGTCCTCATAGCCGGGCGTCGCGGCCGCCGGCTCCCCGGACGGTGGCGCCGCGTGTCCGAGGAACGGGAGCTGCGCGACACGGAACACAGCCGAGCCGCCGAGGCCGACGGGCGGCGCGCGGTGAAGCGAGCGGTGGAAGGCGATGAGGGCCTGCTCGTAGGCGGCGACGTCGCAGCTCTCGAGCGGTCGGTGCCAGAAGAGATAGGCGAGCACCGCTGCGGCCCGGTCCTCAGAACGAGGGCTTGATCCAGTCCATGTGCGAGCGCAGCTCGGAGCCCACGTGCTCGATCTGGGTATCGGCCTGCTCTGCGCGCATGCGCAGGAAGTTCTCCTGACCGGCCCGGTTCTCTGCGATCCACTCGCGAGCGAAGTCGCCCGACTGGATCTCCTTGAGGATCTGTCGCATGCTCGCTCGCGTCTCGTCGGTGATGACGCGCTTTCCACGCGTGTAGTCGCCGTACTCGGCGGTGTTGGAGATCGAATAGCGCATCCCCGCAAGGCCCTTCTCGTACATCAGGTCGGCGATCAGCTTGAGCTCGTGGAGGCACTCGAAGTACGCCATCTCGGGGTCATAGCCGGCCTCTACGAGCGTCTCGAATCCAGCCTGAACGAGCTCGGATGCGCCGCCGCAGAGGACGGCCTGCTCGCCGAAGAGGTCCGTCTCGGTCTCGTCCTTGAACGTCGTCTCGATCACGCCGCCGCGGGTGCAGCCGATGCCCTTGGCGTAGGCCAGGGCCAGCGCGCGCCCGTTGCCGCTCGCGTCCTGGGCGACCGCGATCAGGCCGGGGACGCCACTGCCTTCGGTGAACTGGCGGCGCACCAGGTGTCCCGGGCCCTTCGGCGCGACCATGCCCACGTCGACTCCGGAGGGTGGCGTCACCTCGCCGTAGTGGATCGAGAAGCCGTGCCCGAAGAGCAGCATGTCGCCCTCGGCGACGCCGTCGCGGATGTCGCTCTCCCACACCTGCCGGTGAAGCTCGTCGGGCAGCAGGATCATCACGAGGTCGCCGCGGCTCGCGGCCTCGACGACCGAGAGCACCTCGAGTCCCTGCTCGCGAGCCTTCGCGACAGAGGAGGAGTCCTCGCGCAGGCCGACCACGACATCCACGCCCGAGTCCTTCAGGTTCAGCGCGTGGGCGTGGCCCTGCGAGCCGTAGCCGATGATGGCGACGGTCTTGCCGTCGAGGAGCGTGAGGTCTGCGTCGTCGTCGTAGATCATCGGACGGCAGGCTATCCAAAGTCGCAGCGCTCGGCGGGTCGGACCGTCCGCGGCGAGCGCTCAGCCGTCCGCGTACGCGACCAGCGTGCGCCCGGGTATCTCGAGCGTCCCGTCGCGCGCCGTATACGGCGAGAAGCGGCCGGCGAGCTCGGTTTTGATCTCCTCGATCTCCGCCTCGGGGCGCTCGAGCACGGTGTCGTGGAACACGCGCGAGAGGTCGAGCGTCGAGTCCCACAGCTCCTCGAAGCTCGAGTGACGCCGCATGAGCTCGAGCTCGCCGACCCGCACGTCGGAGAAGCCGGAGCGCTCGAGCAGCTCCGCCAGCACCTGGGAGCTGCCGAGCGCGAAGGGACCCGGCGTTCCGGGCAGTGGCGGCGAGCTGAGACCGCGCTCGAGCAGCTCCCTCGCCGGAAGCGCCGCCCACGGGTTGTGGTCGATCGCGTCCCACACGGCGAGCGCCGTACGGCCGCCAGGCCTCAGCACCCGTCGCGTCTCCGAAAGTGCGGTCGCCGGGTCGGCCATGAGCATGTAGCCCCACCGGCAGATCACCGCGTCGACGCTCGCCACCGGCAGATCGATCCATTCGGCGTTCAAGACCTGGAACTCGACGTTGCTCAACCCCAGCGCAACCGCGCGCGCACGCGCCCCCTCGAGCATCGCCTCCGCCTGGTCGGAGATGATCACGCCGCCCATCGGCGCGACGAGCTCCGCGGCGAGCATCCCCGTCTCGCCGAGCCCCGCGGCAAGCTCGAGCACCCGCTCGCCAGGCCGCGGTGAGACGGCGTCCAGCATCCAGTGCGAGACGGGCGCGCCGAACTCGCGCAAAAGCTCTTGACGGCGGGTCCAACCGGACGCCGCCTCTTCCCAGTTGCGCAGGCTCGACTCGCGGTGTGTGTTCGCATCGAAGCTCATCGCAGCTCCCTGCGCAGCAGCTTCCCCGATTGCGTGCGCGGGAGCGGCTCGATGCTCAGGACAATCCGCTTGGGCACCTTATGGGGGGCGAGTGCGCGCGCGCAGTGCGCCCGCAGCTCATCCTCGTCCGGCTCCTGGCCTCCTCGCGCCACGACGATCGCCGTCACGGCCTCGCCCCACTCGCGGTCGGGGCGTCCGAGCACGGCAGCCTCGAGTACCTTCGGGTGGGCCGCGAGCACCGCCTCGACCTCCGCCGGTGAGACGTTCTCCCCGCCGCTGACGATCGTCTCCGCCTTGCGGCCGTCGAGGAGCAGGCGACCCTCAGGGTCGACCCTCCCGAGATCTCCAGTATGGAGCCAGCCGTCCTCGGCGGTGGCGCCGGCGGCGACCGTGGGCCCGCGCACCAGGATCTCCCCGTCCGCCGCCATCTGCACGCGCGTGCAGAACAGCGGCGGCCCGGCCGTCGCTGGCCGAACTCCGATCCCTTCTCGCCCCGCGATCGCCGCCAGCGGCGTCGTCGTCACCTGCGAGCACGCCTCCGTGAGACCGTACGTGAGGCTCACGGGCACCTGCGCCTCGCGCGCCCGAGCGAGCAGCGCGGCCGGCACCGGCCCACCGCCGGTGAGCGCGCAGCGCAAAGATGGCGGCCGCCGCAGGCCGGCGTCGAGCAGCCGGGCGAGCGTCGTCGCGACGAGGCTCACGAGCGTCACGCCCTGATCGCGCAGCGCGTACAGCACACGGTCGGTGTCGAAGCGCTCGTGCACGAGCGCCGTGGTCCCGTAGATGCAGGAGCGCAGCAGGATCGAGAGACCACCAACATGGCAGAGCGGCAGCGTGCACAGCCAGCGCTCGGCACCATCCTGGCCGAGCGCCACCGAGGAGCCGAGCGCGCTCCAGAGAAAGTTCCCGTACGTGAGCTCAACCGGCTTGGGCTCCGACGTGGTGCCCGAGGTGTGCAGCACAACCGCCGTCGCGTCGAGATCGTGTCCGCCGGCGAGCTCACCGGGCGGGAGCCCGACTCCAAGCTTCTGGACGGAGCGGCCGCTGAGCGGCTCCTGGACGAGCAGCGTGGCGCCCTCGGCGATCGCGGCGCGTTCGGCGTCCGTCGCCCGAGCGTCGACGGGCACCGCTACGGCGCCGAGCAGCAGGCATGCGTGCAGCGCCCCGGCGAACGCGAGGCCCGGGGGGAGCGCGATCGCGACCCGCTCGCCGGGCCCCGCGCCGAGCTCGGCGAGCTCGTACGCGCCCGCCCGGGCGAGCGCCAGCAGCTCGGCGTATGTGCAACTCCCCTCGCGCGTCTCGAGCGCCACGCGCTCGGGCCGCCCTGCCGCTGCGCGGGCCAGCCATCCCTCGACCACCATGGCCCACAGGCTAGCTAGCCTTCGCGCCATGGCCACCAGCTGGATCCCCGACGCGACGACGGCCGGTGAGAGCTTCGCCGACATCCACTACGAGAAGTCCGCCGCCCCGGATCAGGGCATCGCGAAGATCACGATCGCCCGCCCGGAGGTCCGCAACGCGTTCCGCCCGCGGACGATCGTCGAGATCTCGAAGGCGCTCGAGGACGCTCGCGAGGACACCTCGATCGGCGTCATCGTACTGACCGGCGAGGGGAAGGACGCCTTCTGCTCGGGCGGCGATCAGCGCGTTCGGGGTGACTCCGGCTACCTCGACGAGGACGCCGGGAGCGGCGGCATCGGACGCTTCCACGTGACTGACCTTCACCTCCAGATGCGCCGCCTGCCGAAGCCCGTCGTCGCGATGGTCGCAGGATATGCGATCGGCGGCGGCCATGTGCTGCATCTCGTGTGCGACCTCACGATCGCCGCCGATAACGCGCGCTTCGGTCAGGTCGGCCCGAAGGTTGGCTCGTTCGATGGCGGCTACGGCGCCGGCCTGCTAGCCGACATCGTCGGCGCGAAGCGGGCCAAGGAGATCTGGTTTCTGTGCCGCCAGTACTCCGCCGAGCAGGCGATGGAGATGGGCCTCATCAACGCGGTCGTGCCGCTCGAGCGCTTGGAGGAGGAGACGGTGAGCTGGTGCAAGGAGATGCTCGCGCTGTCGCCGTTTGCGTTGCGCCTCATGAAGGCGAGCTTCAACGCGGCCGAGGACGGACTCGCCGGGATCCAGCAGCTCGCCCACGACGCGAACCTCCTCTTCTACGGCAGCGAGGAGGCCCAGGAGGGGCGCGACGCCTACCGCGAAAAGCGCACGCCTGATTTCTCCCGCTTCCCCAAGCGGGCCTGACCGGGTGGGAGCAGCGCGCATCTGGCTGATGGCGGCGCGGGTGCGCACGTTGCCGGCCGCGATCGCTCCGGTGCTGGTCGGAACCTCGCTCGCGCTCGGCGCCGGAACGTTCCATCCACTCGCGTTCGTCGCGGCCCTGCTCGGCGCGGTCTTCATCCAGGTCGGCACGAACCTCTCGAACGACTACTCCGACGCGCGGCGGGGCGCGGACACCGAGGATCGCCTCGGGCCCGTGCGGGTCACGGCGGGAGGCCTCGTTCCGCCTCGCCAGGTGCTGCTCGCGACGTACGTGACGTTCGGGCTGGCGGTCGCGTGCGGCGCCTACCTCGTCGCGGTAGCCGGTCCCGAGCTGCTCGCCGTCGGCGCCGCGTCGATCCTCGCCGGGGTCCTCTACACGGGCGGTCCCAGGCCGTACGGCTACGAGGGGCTCGGCGAGGTCTTCGTGTTCTTGTTCTTCGGCGTCGTGGCCGTCGCCGGCTCCTACTTCGTGCAGGTGCAGGAGCTGCCGTGGCAGGCGTTCGTGTGCGCCGTGCCCGTCGGCCTGCTGGCGAGCGCCATCCTGGTCGTGAACAACGTCCGTGACCTCGACACCGACCGGCGTGCCGGCAAGCGCACGCTCGCGGTTCGCATCGGTCGGGCCCGCACGCGAAAGCTGTACGGCGCGATGATCCTCGTGGCCTTCCTCACCGCGCCGGCGCCTTGGGTGCTCGGCTCGATGAGCGCCTGGCTGCTGCTGCCGTGGGCGACCGCGCCGCTGGCGCTGAAGCTCGCGCGGGTCGTTCGCACGCGCACCGACGGGCCGGCGCTGAACGGCGCGCTCGCGGGCACGGGCGCCCTGCAGCTGGCCTTCTGCCTGCTGTTCTCGGCGGGGATCCTGGCCAGCGGCGGCGTGGGATCGTGAAGCTCGAGGTCCGGCGAAGCACACTGACGCTCGTGCGCCCGATGAGCGCCTCCTACGGAAGCGTCGGGGAGCGAATGCTCCTGTCGGTCTCGCTCACCGGCGCTGACGGCGTCAGCGGCTACGGGGAGGCGGCGCCGCTCGAGGCCTACGACGGCGTGAGCCTGGAGCGGGTGGAGCGCGCGATCACGGCCTACGGCACAGCTCTCAAAGCGGCGGAGGACATGAACGGTGCGCAGATCCTCGACGCGTGCCGCGCCGTCGACGACCTGCCCGCCGCGCTCGCCGCGATCGACCTGGCCCTGTGGGACCGGGCGGGACGCCGTGCCGGCAAGCCGGTCGCCGCCCTGCTCACAGACGAGCCGGCGCCGCAGGTGCCGGTCAACGCGACGATCACCGCACTCGACCGCGCCGGAGCCGCCGAGCAGGCCGGGCGGGCGGTGCGCGAGGGCTTCACGTGCCTGAAGCTGAAGGTCGGCGTCGGCGACGACGCGGGCCGCGTTGCCGCCACGCGCGCCGCCGCCGGGCCTGCCGCCGCGCTGCGCCTTGATGCGAACGGGGCGTGGAGCGTGGAGGAGGCCGTGAGGTCGATCGATGCGCTCTCACCGGCCGGTCTCGAGCTTGTCGAGGAGCCGACGCACGGCCTGCGGGCGATCAGGGAGGTGCGCGAGCGGGTGCCCGTAAGGGTCGCGATTGATGAGACGGCGGCCGAGCCGGGCGCGCTCGGCGCCGGCGTCGCGGACGCCGTCTGCCTGAAGATCTCGCGCTGCGGCGGGATCGCGGGCCTGCTGGCCGCGGCGGCGCTCGTGCGTGCCTCCGGTGCCGAGGTCTACCTCGCCTCGACGCTCGACGGCCCGCTCGGCGTGGCAGGGGCGCTGCACGCCGCCGCCGCGCTCGCCTCGCGCGGGCCGCTGCCCCATTGCGGCCTGGCGACGCTTGGCATGTTTGCCGGCCTCGCGGACCCGCTGCCGGTGAGAGCCGGCGCGATCGCCTTGCCCCGCTCGTCGGGTCTTGGCGTCGAGCCGCTCTAGCTCGCCATCACGCTCTAGCTCACCATCAACGTCTTAGTCCAATAAGCCAGCCAGCGCAGATGGATTCTCGAGCGGCAGATTGTGTCCACCGCTAACGACGGTCAACCTGGCGTCGGGTAACAGCCGCACCATCCGCTCCCCCAACGCGCGGAACTTGTCGTCGCGTTCGCCGACGACGACGGTCACGGGCATCGTCAGCTCGGCGAGCCTCTCCCACAGCGACTGCATCTCCCCCGTTCCGATGCCCCGCAGGACGGCCGCGAGGGCGTCGGGACGATTGCGCCGCTGATCCTCGCGAGCGAGCCTGTCCACCTCCGGCGGGTCCTGCGCGAACAGAGGCTGGGAACGCCAGCGCTCGATGAACTGCTCGAACGGCATCGTTTCCAGCTCATCAGCTCGCAGGTGGTCGGCATGACGCCTCTCGGTGCGCTCGGATGCATCCTCGATGCCGGGCGTCGTCGACACGAGGACGAGCCGGCCGACCCGGTCGGGCGCGCTCAGGGCGAGATGCAGCGCGACGCGGCCGCCGAGCGAGTAGCCGTACAGCGCGAAGCGCTCAGGAGCCTGCGCGAGCAGGTGAGCGACGCAAGCACCGAACGTGATCGGACGCTCGCATTCGGCGGCCGTGCCGTGCCCGAGGAGATCGGGAGCGAGCGGCCGGTAGCCTTGGCGCTCCAGGCGCGCCGCGACGCCGTCCCAGGCCCGGCCGGTGCCGCTGAAACCGTGCAGCAGGACGACGCTCTCCGGCACCGACCCATCCTATGACCCCCGCAACGGACACATATGCGCTGCTCGCCGCGTTCGTGGACGAGCTGGCCCGTTGCGGGATGCGTGGGGCGTGCACCTCGCCGGGCTCGCGCTGCGCGCCGCTCGTGCTGTCGCTCGCGCGCGAGCAGCGGCTGCGGTGCTTCTCACACGTGGACGAGCGCTGCGCGGGCTTCTTCGCATTGGGTCTTGCCAAGGCATCCGGACTGCCGGTTGCCGTGGCCTGCACCTCGGGAACGGCGGCGGCCGAGCTGCTGCCGGCGGCGATCGAGGCTCACGAGGCCCGCGTGCCGCTGCTGCTGCTCACCGCCGACCGGCCACCCGAGCTACGCGACAACGGCGCCGGGCAGGCGATCGACCAGCTGAAGCTGTACGGCGATGCGGTCAAGTGGTTCTTCGAGGTCGGAGTGCATGACGCCGACGAGCACACCCTGCGCTGGATGCGTACGCTCGCCTGCCGCGCGTACTGGACGGCGCTCGAAGGCCGGCCGGGCGTGGTTCACCTGAACTTCCCGCTGCGCGAGCCGCTCGTCAGCGAGCAGGAGCCCCCGCCCGACGGCATCGGCCGCCCGAACGGCCTTCCCTACGTCCAGCGCGCACCCGCACCCGGCGCGGTGGCGACGGCCGCCTCGGCGCTCGCGGCGTTCGTCGCGGATGCCGGCCGCGGGATCCTCGTCGCCGGGCGCCACGAGCGCGGCACGCCGCTCGGCCACGCCGCCGCGGCGTTCGCGGCGGCGGCCGGCTGGCCGCTCCTCGCCGACCCGCTCTCGGGCGCACGGCGCGGGGAGGCGGCGATCGCTCACTACGACGCGCTGCTGCGCCAGCCGGACTTCCTCGCCGGGGTTACGCCGGACCTTGTCCTGCGCGTCGGCGACCTCCCGGTGTCAAAGCCGCTGCGCGGCTGGCTGGCGGATCTCGCGGACGTCCGCCAGGTGGCGCTCGACCCCGAGGCCGCCTGGCAGGATCCGGCGGTCGTGCTGTCTGACTCGCTCGCGCTCGAGCCGGCGTCGGCGCTCTCGCGGCTGGCGTCCTCGCTTGCCGCTCCATCGTCTCCCCCGTCCCGCGTCGAGGAGGACTGGCTCGCGAGCTGGCGCAGCGCCGACGAGCGGGCAGCCGAGGCGATCCTCGGCGAGTTTGCCGATCACGAGATCAGCGAGCCCGCGGCAGCGGCCGAGCTCGGGGTGCTGCTGCCCGAGCACGCGACCCTGTTCGTCGCGTCCTCGATGCCGGTGCGGGACATCGAGAGCTTCTGGCCGGTCCGGGCCGACCCTCCGCGGGTCCTCTGCAACCGCGGCGCCAACGGCATCGACGGCACGATCTCCTGCGCCCTGGGCGCGGCGGCCGCGGCCGACGGCCCGGTGGTCCTGCTGATCGGCGACGTCGCTTTCGCCCACGACATCGGAGGCCTGCTCGCGGCGCGGCGGCTTGGGCTGAAGCTGACGATCGTGCTGCTCGACAACGGCGGCGGTGCCATCTTCGACTTCCTTCCGATCTCGCGCTCGCAGATGGGGCGGGCGCAGGACACGGGGGCCAAGACCGCGGGTGCGGAAGCCGACCCGGTGCGGGAAGACGAGGACATCTACACGCGCCACGTCGCGACCCCGACCGGTCTCGACTTCGCCAGTGCAGCCGCGCTGTACGGGCTCTCGCACGAGCGCGTCGAGGACGTATTCGCGTTTCGCTCTGCGCTCGAGCGTTCGCTCGACGCCGCAGCGGAGTCGAGCATCATCGAGGTCCGCGGCGAGCGCCGGGCCAACGTGGAGGTGCACGAGCGCCTCTGGGGGGCGGTCTCGCGTGCGCTCAGCCCGCCAACAGGGGAAGCAGGGCCGAGAGCTTGACTTCGGTCTCGGCCAACTCGGCGGACGGGTCGGAATCGCGGACGATCCCGTTGCCGGCGTAGCATCGCGCGATCGGGCCCCGCAGCAGCGCGCAGCGCAGCGCCACGCAGAATTCCCCGTCTCCGGTTGCGTCGGTCCAGCCGACCGGGCCCGAGTACCAGCCACGGTCTAGCCCCTCGAGCGCAGGGATCAGCGGCGCCGCCAAGCTCAGCGGCTCGCCGCCGACGGCGGGCGTGGGATGCATCAGCCCCGCCAGCTCGAGCGCGTCCATCGGCGCCGCCAGCTGGGCGCGGATCGGGGTCGCGAGGTGCTGAATGTTCGCTATCCGCACGAGCTCGGGCTCCTGCGCCGCGGTCACCCAGATCGCATGCGGCCGCAGCATGCGCTCGATCCGTCGCGCGACGATCGCATGCTCCTCGCGATAGCTATCGCTGCGCAGCAGCTGCTCGCCGAGGTGGTCGTCAACGGCCGGGTCGGCGCTGCGACGGGTCGAACCGGCCAGCGCGAGCGTGCTGACCCGGTGCCCCTCACGGCGTACCAGCAGCTCTGGGCTCGCCGCCACGAGTGCGGCCTCGCCACGTCCGACGCAGAAGACGAAGCACGACGGAAACTCCTCGCGCAGCACCCCGAAGACTGCCGCCGCGTCGTGGTCGCGCGGAGCGTGAACCTGCACTTCCCTCGCGAGCACGATCTTCTGCATCTGCCCGCGGCGAATCAGCTCGACCGCCCGCGACACCGCGGCCTCGTAGTGCTCGGGGGGCATCGCGCTCGCGATCTGAAAGCGGCCGGCCGGCGCCGGGTCGAGGAGCGGCAGCTCGCGCACCCTCAGCTCCGCCAGCCGGCGCTCGAGGCGGGCGAGCAGCTCCTCGGGCATGTCGTCCGGGGAGGCGAGCGTCGCGAGCGTCAGCCGCGTGCTCAGCGCGCGCTCGCGCACGCCGCGCACGAACGCCACCTCGGGCACGATCAGCGAGGCGGGCTCAAAGCCGGCCCAGTGCGGCGAGCTTCCCCCGTCGGGCGCGAAGGCGAAGCCGCCCACCGCCACCGGCGTGGCCCCCTCACACCCGTCGAGATAGCCGCTCACCGCGGCGGCCGAGAGGGCGCGCCATCGCTCGGTGACCTCTGCGAAGCGCGAGCAGCCCGACGCCTGCAGGCAGGCGGCCTCGCCGAGCCCCGCCAGCGCCGTGCGCCCACGGTCGGGCTGCTCGAACACGAACCACGGCTCGCCGGCTCGCCGCGAGGCCGACGCGAGAGCCGAGGGGTCAACGTCCGCCGGGAGCGGCAGGGTCAGCGTCGCGAGCGTCCCCGAGCCGCTGCGGCGTGCGCGCGAGATCGCGCGCTGCAGGCACTCGGCGAGCCGCTCTCTGGCGGCATGCCCGAGCGAGAAGACCGAGCTCGAGTCGGTGCCGAGCAAGGCCTAGGTCTCGGTGCGCCCCCGCGAGATCGCGATCTCGCCCGTGCGCATCATCTCGATCAGGCCGAACGGCCGCACCATCGTCTCGAACGCGGCGATCTTTTCCGTGGTGCCGGTGATCTCGATGATGATCGCGCGCTTGGTGACGTCGACGACCTTGCCGCGGAAGATCTCGGCGATCTGCAGAAGCTCGCCCCGCTGAATGCCGTCGGCGGCGACCTTGAAGAGGGCCAGCTCGCGGGAAACCGTGTCCCCCGGCTCGAGATCGCGGATCTTCAACACGTTGACCAGCTTGTGCAGCTGCTTGGTCACCTGGTCGATCGGGTGCACGGCCCCGTCGACCGTGAGCGTCACTCGCGAGACGGCGTCGTCATCGGTCGGGCCGACGGTGAGCGTGTCGATATTGAAGCCGCGGCGCGCGAACAGGCCCGCAATCCGTGTCAGGACCCCCGACTTGTTTTCGACGAGGATCGAGAGCACGTGCTTGCGGCCCGTGCGCAGGTTCGTCGCGGCCTCGAGCTCCTCGAGGCTGAGCGGCTCCTTGGTCCCGGGTTCGCCCATCAGGCGCCTCTCGAGGTCATCCGACCATCTCGCGCGCGGCCTGGCCGGCGGGGATCATCGGGTACGTGTTCTCCTCGCGGGTCACGCGCACGTCCACGAGCACCGGCCCCTCCGTTGCGATCGCGCGCTTGAAGTCCTCGACGAGCGTACACTTGTCCTCGAAGCGCATGCCCGTCACGCCGTAGGCCTCGGCGAGCTTCACGAAGTCCGGGAACTGTCCCATGTCCACCTGGCTGTAGCGCCCGTCCCAAAACAGCTCCTGCCACTGGCGGACCATCCCGAGATATCCGTTGTTCATGATGAACACCTTGATCGGGATCTTGTTCTGCGCGCAGGTGGCGAGCTCCTGCGCGTTCATCTGCACCGAGCCGTCGCCCGCGATGCAGCAGACCAGCCGCTCGGGGCAGCCGACGGCGGCACCCATCGCGGCCGGCAGGCCGAAGCCCATCGTGCCCAGGCCGCCGGAGTTGATCCAGCGGCGCGGCTTGGGAAAGTCGTAGTACTGCGCCGCCCACATCTGGTGCTGGCCGACGTCGCTCGTCACGATCGCCTCGCCGGCGGTCGCCTCAAAGAGCGCCTGCACCATGTACTGCGGCTTGATCTCCACGTCGGCGCTGTCCTGGAAGCCGAGCGGGTACTTCTCGCGCCACCCCTCGATCCTGCTCCACCAGGCGTTCAGCCGGGCGGGGTCGGCGTCGGTCGCGCGGTACTCGACGACGAGCTTGGCGAGCACGTGCCTTGCATCGCCGACGATCGGGATGTGCGCCGGCACGTTCTTGGAGATCTCCGCGGGATCGACGTCGATATGGATGAACTTGGCGCGCGGCGCGAACTCCGAGAGCTTGCCGGTGATGCGGTCGTCGAAGCGGGCGCCGACGGCGCAGATCAGGTCGGCCTCGTCCATCGCGTAGTTGGCGGCGCGCGTCCCGTGCATCCCAAGCATCCCGAGCCACTGATCGTGGGGGGCCGGGAAGGCGCCGAGGCCCATCAGCGTGCACGTCACCGGGAAGCGATCTGACGTCGCGAACTCGATCAGCTCCGCAGACGCGTTCGCGTTGACGACGCCTCCGCCGGCGTAGATCACCGGGCGCTGCGCAGCGGCGAGCGCCTTTGCGGCCTGGCGGATCTGCTTCTGGTTGCCCTCAACCCTGGGCTGATAGCCGGGCAGGCGCACGTCGCCGACCGGCTCGTAGGTGATCTCGGCTCTGGAGAGGTCCTGCGGGATGTCGACCAACACCGGCCCGGGACGACCGGAGCGGGCGATGTAGAAGGCCTCGTGGATCGCACGCGGCAGTTCCTGCGGGTGCTGGATCATGAACGAGTGCTTGACCACCGGCATCGTGATGCCGATCGTGTCCGCCTCCTGGAAGCCGTCGGTGCCGAGCAGCTCGGTGCGCACCTGGCCCGTGATGAAGACCACGGGCACCGAGTCCATCATCGCGTCCGTGATCGGCGTCATCAGGTTGGTCGCGCCGGGACCGCTCGTGGCGAAGGCGACGCCGACCTTCCCGGTCGCCTTGGCGTATCCCTCCGCCGCGTGGCCGCCGCCGGCCTCGTGCCTGACGAGGATGTGGCGGATGCCGGCGTCGACGAACGCGTCGTAGGTGGGCAGGTTGGCGCCGCCGGGGAGGCCGAACACCACGTCCACGCCCTCCGCCTTCAAACATGCCATCAACGCATCTACCGCTCGCATCGCGCCGGGGTCCTTCCTGAGGATCGGGGAAAATCCCAGTGTACCAGCGGGTTTTTTGCCCGATTCAGGACGATCCTATCGCCACGCCGACCCCGAGGGCGATTGCGCCGCCGACGGCCACCACCAGGAGCGAGCGGCGCATCGAGACGTTGAAGAAGCGGTGCCTGATCCAGGCGATCGCAAGCAGCTCGAACGCCACCACGATCCCCGCGACCACGAGCGCCTTGTTGACGTTCGAGATGATGAAGGGAAGCGTGTGGAACACGCCCCCGAGCGTCGTCATCCCGCCCGTGATGGCTCCGCGCACGACCGCGCTGCCGCGACCGGTTATCTCGCCGGTGTCCGAGAGCGCCTCCGACCAGCCCATGCTGACGCCGGCACCGACGGCGACCGAGAAGCCAACGAGCAGCGCGGTGTGCGAGCTGGAGGCGATCGCCGCCGTGAAGATCGGGGCGAGGGAGGACACCGTGCCGTCGATCATGCCCACGAGCGCGGGCTGGACGACGCGCAGCACGAAGTCGCGCTCGCTGTCAAAGCCGGCCCGATGTATCAGGCGACCGATCAGCGAGTTCGAGCCTACGGGGGCCTCTGCCTGCGTGCTCATCCACCCAGCCTAGGTGAAGGATTGGCTTAGGGAAGCCGAAATCGAGTTAGGGCACCCTCAGCGGGGCGTTGACGCCGGCCGCTCCTCGACCGGCCGCCGGCGCGCGCCGGGAACGGGCCGTTCGGGCTCGATCACGACCTCGGGGAAGCTGAGCTCGGTCCCGCAGCGCGTGCAGATCGCGTCGTAGATCTTCGTCACGCGGCCGCAGCCCGGACACTGGCGGCGCAGCTCATCGCTCTCGAAGCGGTACACGATCGCCGCCAGCAGGCCGAGGAAGGGGACGAGCCCCGAGATCAGGAACCAGAGGACGAAAGAACTGCCCTTGATCCTGCCGATAATGCCTCCCGAGAGGCCAAAGCACACGGCGATGATCACGTACGCCATGCGGGCGGGCTCTCTACAAGAGAACGCGCAGGGCCCACACGACGGCGATGATCGCGACAACGAACACGAACGCGCCGAGGAAGAACGAGACGACGTGGATGATGAGCCCGAACAGCACGTATGCCGCGACGAGCAGAATCAGCGCCGCAACGACTGTCCGACCGAACGATCTGGGCGATGAGCTGGATGGGTCCGATGAGCTGTTCATATGCACATCAGTTTACCGGTAGGCGCGGCCGAGCAGGAAGAGCTACCCCTGCCCGGCCGCACCACCGAGGAGGAACCGGCCGAGGGAAGCCGGTTTAGTCATCACCAACACACCGCTATGAACTGCCCAGCCGTGCGAGCTCGCACGCCATCCGCGCCGCGGCGATATCCGGATCGCCCGTAATCGCGCGCCGCCGGCCTGCACCGCGCCCGACCCGTGTGAGCTGGTACCGACGGATTCGGGGCCGGCTGGCAACCCCATCCGCGGTCTCCTCGGGCAGCAGGATGAACCGCCGAGGAGGTGTATCGCTCGAGTTCGCTGCTGAACGGTTCATGGTCGCATCTTGGCGCGTGTGCCCCCTACTGCCTTTGGCCGACGGTCCAAAATGTCTGCCGGGCTCATGTCAGAAGTGGCGTCCGTCCCGGGACGATCGGCTCGGGGGCCCGGGCGCCCTCGCGATCAGACGCCGAGCTGCTCGTGAATCAGGCGCGAGACCTCAGTGCCGTCAGCTCGTCCCTTGGTCTCGCGCATCACGTGCCCGACGATCGGTCCGATTGCCTTGGCGTTTCCTTCCCTCACGCGCTCCGCCGCGTCGGCGTTGGCACGCAGGGCGTCGGCGACGATCGCCGACAGCGCGTCGCCCCCGTTGATCGCGGCAAGACCCTCGGCGTCGACGATCGCCTGCGGCTCGCCGCCCTCTGCGACGAGCCGGTCGAGCACCTGCCGCGCGGCCCCCACGCTCAGACGCCGGGCGGCGAGGAGCCCGACGAGCCCCGCGAGCGCGGCCGGCCGCACGCGCGAGGCGAGCGGATCCTCGCCGTCGCCCAGCCGGGCCACGAGGTCGCCGGTGAGCCAGTTGGCGAGCATCTGCGCCGGCGGGGAAGGGTCGACAGCCGCGGCGAGCGCGGCCTCGAAGTAGTCGCCCAGCTCGTCCGCGAACGCGAGCCGCTGGGCGCTCTCGGCGGTCAGGTCGAGCTCCTGCAGGCGTGCGGCGCGCTCTGCCGGCAGCTCGGGCATCGCCTCGCGGGCGAGCGCGATCATCTCGTCGTCGATCGCGACCGGCAGCAGGTCGGGCTCGGGGAAGTAGCGGTAGTCGTGCGCTTCCTCCTTGGAGCGCAGCGACGTCAGCGCTCCGGAGGCGGGATCGAAATGCAGGGTTTCCTGCGTGATCAACCCGCCGCCCTCCAGGATCTTCCGCTGGCGGTCGATCTCGGCGCGGATGCCTCGTTCGATGAAGCGGAAGGAGTTCATGTTCTTCAGCTCGGTCTTCACGCCGAGGTCGCTCGTGCCGGCTTTGCGCAGTGAGATGTTGGCATCGCACCGCAGCGAGCCCTCCTCCATGTTCACGTCGCTGACGCCGAGCCGGCGCAGCGTCGTGCGGAGCAGCTTCAGCCACTCGCTCGCCTGCTCAGGCGTCCGCAGATCCGGCTCGCTGACGATCTCAGCCAGAGGCGTGCCGGCACGGTTGAAGTCGACGAGCGACACGTCGGAGCCGTGGATGCGCCCGCTCGATCCGACGTGGATCAGCTTCGCGGCGTCCTCCTCGAGATGCACGCGGTGGATGCGCACCTGATCGAGGCTGCCTCCTCGGCACAGCGGCTCGTCGTACTGGGATATCTGGTAGTTCTTGGCCTGGTCCGGATAGAAGTAGTTCTTGCGGTGGAAGATCGAGCGCGGCGCCAGCTCGGAGCCGACCGCCAGGCCGATCATGAGCCCGAAATGGATCGCCCGCTCGTTGGCGACGGGCAAGCTCCCCGGCAACCCGAGGCAGACGCCGCAAGTGCGGGTGTTGGGCGGCTCCCCGAAAGACAGCTCACAGCCGCAGAACATCTTCGTCGCCGTCGCGAGCTGCACGTGAATCTCGAGGCCGATGACAGCCTCGAGGGCCTCCGCGTGACCGTCGCCCGCGGCCTCTTTGCCCGATCCGCCCTCAGACACGCGCCGCGCCCCCGTCGAAGCCGATCGCCTGCTCGAGCGCGTGGGCACCGTTCAGGAGCCGGTTCTCGCTGAATGCGGGGCCGGTGATCTGAAAGCCCACGGGCAGACCCTCGCTGAGGCCGCCGGGGATCGAGATTGCCGGGATTCCGGCGAGCGACATCGGCACGGTGCAGTAGTCGTTGAGGTACATCGCGAGGGGATCCGCCGTCTTCTCGCCGAGCCTGAACGCGACGGTGGGGGCGGTCGGCGTGACGATGAAGTCCACGGCCGAGAAGGCCGTCCTGAAGTCCTCGGCGATCTTCGTCCGCACGCGCTGTGCGCGCCCGTAGTAGGCGTCGTAGTAGCCGGAGGAAAGAGCGTAGGTGCCGAGCATGATCCTCCGCTTGACCTCCGCACCGAAGCCGTCGTGGCGCGTGCGCGTGTACATGTCGAGGAGATCCCGCGCGTCCGGCGCGCGGTAGCCGTAGCGCACGCCGTCATAGCGGGCGAGGTTCGACGAGGCCTCGGCGGGCGCGAGCACGTAGTAGGCGGAGAGCGCGTGCGGAGCGTGCGGTAGGTGCACCGGCTGGATCTCCGCACCGAGCTCCTGCGCGAGCACGAGCGTCGCCTGGAAGGACTCGAGCACGCCGGCTTCGATGCCCTCCCCGGTCAACTCCTCGGGCACGCCGAGCCGGATTCCGTCGAGCCGCTCGGCGCTCGGCAGCTCGATCTCCTCGGGGAAGGCAAGCGACGTCGCGTCGCAGGGGTCGCGGCCGACCATGTGGCGCAGCATCAGGGCAGCGTCGGCGACGTCACGCGTGAGCGGCCCGGCCTGGTCGAAGGAGGATGCGAACGCGATCATGCCGTAGCGGGAGACGGCGCCGTAGGTCGGTTTCAGGCCGACGATCCCGCACAGCGCCGCGGGCTGGCGGATCGATCCGCCGGTGTCGGTTCCGAGAGCCCATGGGGCCAGGCCGGCGGCCACGGCCGCCGCACTGCCGCCGGAGGAGCCACCGGGCACCCGCTCGCGGTCCCACGGGTTGCGGACCACTCCAAACGCCGAGTTCTCGTTCGACGAGCCCATCGCGAACTCATCCTGGTTCGTCTTCGCCATCAGCGTCGCGCCGGCGCCGGCGAGGCGGGAGACGACGCTTGCCGTATAGGGCGGCAGGTAGCCCTCGAGGATCCGCGAGCCGGCCTGGCTCGGCACCCCCTCGGTGCAGAACAGGTCCTTGACCGCGAGCGGCACGCCCCCAAGGGGAGCGGGAGCGTCCACCGCGGGCGCTTGCGAGGCTACCCATGTGAAGCAGTTGAGGCCCTCGACACCCGCCGCTCGGTCGGCCTCGGCGCGCCCGCGGTAGGCCTCGAACAGCTCGCGCGCGGCCAGGGACCCCGAGTCGATCGCGTCGGCTGCGCCGCGGGCAGAGAGGCCGAGAACGTCCGTCGCGTTCATGCCTGCGGGCTCGGGACCAGGAAGCCTCCATCGCTGACCGCCGGGGCCTGCGCGAGAGCGACCTCGCGCGGCAGCGACGGGCGCGGCTCGTCGGGCCGCAGGGCACCGGTCACCTCGACGACGTGGGATGTCGGCGGAACGTCGCTGAGGTCGAGCTCGCTCATCTTGGCGATGTGGCCTAGCACGGCGGAGAGCTCGCGCGCCATGGGCTCGAGCTCCTGCTCGCTCAGCGCCAGGCGCGCCAGGCGCGCCACGTGCAGAACCTCCTCGCGAGCGATCACAGTCCGGAGTCTACGGGGCATCCTGCCGCGGACGAACTAGGGGCGCGGGCGTGGTGGCGGAGCCGCCGGGGCATACAGCGACCCGTGTTCGTCGCGCATGGCGAGCCATGCGCCGAGCAGGATCGAGGCGGCGCCCGCGAGGGCGAGCCACGCGCCGGCGCACAGCGAGGTGGCGTGGTCTGGGCGCTCGAGCAGCCTGACGATCGCGGCGATCAACCCGATCAGCCCGACCACGACGCTCCAGACGGCGAGCGAGACCGGAAGCGCGGTGCTTCGCTCGGTGAGCGCGCTGGCGATCATCGCGAGGGCCGCGCATGCGGACGCGATCAAAAGCACCAGCGCCCCGCCAAAGGTATCCCACGCGCCGAGCGTGCCGAGCGTGCTGCCGCCGTACCACGGGAGGAAGAGCGACGCGATCACGAGCGCCGCGCCGAGCAGAGCGAAGATCTCGCCGACCCGCATCCGCCTCAGCCTCATCGGCGCCTCGGCGGCGTGGTTTTCATTCGTGCTCATCGCCGACCTGCAGGCTCGTCTCCCGACTCGCGGCCTGTTCACGCGCGGCCTGCAGCGTGTTGCGCAGCAGGAACGCCACGGTCATTGGACCGACGCCGCCTGGCACCGGCGTGATCGCAGATGCGACCTCCGACACGGCTGCGAAGTCGACGTCCCCCACGAGGCCGCTGCGGTTTCCCGCCTCCTCCGGCGTCAGTCGGTTTATGCCGACGTCGATCACGACGGCCCCGTGTTTCACGAAGTCTCGCCCGATCAGCCGTGGACGCCCCGCTGCGGCGATCAACACGTCTGCCCGCGCGCATACCTCCCGCAGGTCACGTGTACGGGAATGGCACACGGTCACCGTCGCGTTCTCCGCGAGCAGCAGCTGGGCCATCGGCTTTCCGAAGAGGTTCGAGCGACCCACCACCACCGCCTCGGCGCCCTCCAGCTTCACGCCGGTGTCGGCCAGCAGCTCGAGCACGCCTGCAGGTGTGCAGGGTCGCAGTCCCGGTCGGCCGAGCGCGAGAAGCCCGGCGTTGACCGGCGTCAACCCGTCGACGTCCTTCGCGGGATCGATCATGCCCGTCAGCGCCGCCCCGTCGAGCGGCGCCGGCACGGGTAGTTGCAGGAGCACGCCGTTCACCTCGGCGTCGGCGTTGAGACGGTCGAGCTGCTCGGCGACCTCCTCGAAGGAGGCGCTCGCGGGGAGGCGGACGTCGAAGGGGACGATCCCCACCTCCTGAGAGGCTCGCTGCTTGCCGCCCACGTAGACGGCCGAGCCGGGGTCATCGCCGACGAGCACCGTCGCCAGGCCGGGTCGGTGCCCCAGCTCCTGCTCGAGCTCCTGGACCTCGTTCGCGACTTCGCCGCGCACGCGGGCCGCAATCGCCTTGCCGTCGATGGTCGTTGCCGTCATCGACGTGGATGCTATGCGCAACACTCGCCTGCTGGGGCGCGAGTCAACGGCGGCTCACCGGCGCGTACTCGGCCATCAGCTTTCGCTCGGAGCCGTCGTCTGCGAAGCGCACGACGATCACCCCGCCCGGCTCGACGCCCGTGACCACGCCGTCTCCGAACGCGGCGTGAATCACGTCCTCGCCGAGTCGGAAGGCGTTCGCGGCAGGTCTTTCAACGCCGCCCCGGCCAAGCTCGGAAGCGTCGCCCCACGCACCGGGAACGCCGCTGCCGAGATCTGCGCTCGACGCCGCACGCGCCACACCGGCCCTCGCGGAGATCGCGCCAGGGCGGAACATCGTCTCCTGCGGTTCGTCGAGGAGCTCGGAAGGGATCTCATCGAGAAAGCGGCTGCGAATGCCGTACGTCTGCGCGCCGAACGCTGCCCGGCGCCGCGCGTGGGTCAGGTAGAGCTGGCGCATCGCGCGGGTCACCGCGACGTAGAAGAGACGCCGCTCCTCCTCGAGCGCTCCCTCCTCGAGCGCGCGCGAATGCGGGAACACTCCGTCCTCGAGACCGGTTACGAAGATCGTCGGGTACTCGAGGCCCTTGGCGTTATGGGCGGTCATCAGCGTCACGAGGCCCTCCTCGTCGCTGCGGGCGTCGGCGTCCGCGACGAGAGCTATCTGCTGCAGGAACACGCCGAGGGTGTCCCGCTCCTCGGCGACGCCCGCGTCGAACTCGTGGCCGACCTCGATCAGCTCCTGGAGGTTCTCGATCCGCCCCTGCGCCTCGATCGTGCGCTCGGCCTCGAGCGCCTCGAGATAGCCGCTCTGCGTGAGCAGAGCCTCGATCAGATCGCCCACGGGCACTCCCTGAGACCTCGTCCCGCCCTCCCCCTCCTCGGGATCCGCGCTCGCGTCCGGGGCGCCGCCGGCAAGCGTCTGCAGCTCTTGCATCGTGTCCATGAAGCGCCCGAGCGCCTTGATCGCCGCCGCGCCCAGGCCGGCGACCTCCTCCGGTCTGGATGCGGCCTCCCACACCGATACGCCGAGCGCTTCCGCGTGAGCAAGCACGCGCGAGACCGAGGTCTGTCCGATTCCCCGTCGTGGCGAGTTGACCACCCGGGTGAAGCTGACGACGTCAAAGGGGTTTGCGAGCAGCGTGAGGTACGCGATCGCGTCCTTGATCTCGGCCCGCTCGTAGAACTTCGTGCCGCCGATCACCTGGTAGGCGATCTCGCGTCGCACGAGCGCATCCTCGATCACGCGCGACATCGCGTTCGTGCGATAGAGCACCGCGATCTCCGAGCGGGAGCCGCCCTCGTCCACAAGCCGCTCGATCTCGCCGACGACGAAGCGCGCCTCGGCGTGCTCGTCCTCGAGCGCGCGCAGGTGAATCTGCTCGCCCTGGCCGAGCTCACTCCACAGCCGCTTCGCGATCCCACCGCGGTTGTTGGCGATCACGGCGTTGGCCGCCTGAAGGATCGTGCCCGTCGAGCGATAGTTCTGCTCGAGCTTTACGACGCGCGCGTCCGGGAAGTCGTCCTGAAAGTCCAGGATGTTCTTGACGTCGGCTCCGCGGAAGCCGTAGATCGAGTTGTGGGTGATCAGACCAGCCGCGATGAAATTATGTGTGTCGGCAATGTTGATGTCGTAGGCTGGTTGGTCGAGTGTCACCCGCTCAACGGAGACGACAACGTCGTAACCGCCATCCTCGTCGAACATCGCCATCCCAGGCCTTATTGACGACGCGGGCGCGAACGGCAGCCCATTCGTCTGTCCTGGGCGCGGGTTACCAAGCCGGGCCATCGAGCGGGTCTCTGCGTCGAGGGATGACCGCAAGCGCTCAGCTGCGCCGACGGCGTCGCCGAAGTCGTTGAAGTAGGTTTCGCTGCGCCATCCGTGGGCGCCGTCGCGTGCGGGTTTTACCCTGAAGCCCATAAGCTCGAGTTGATCGCGCGTATCAGGATCACGGCCCTCTGTAGCCACACTGTGAAGTAGCTGCCCGTTTCGAGTTGAACCTGTAAGCATCGCGCCAAGAGTCACCACGACATTGCGTCGCCTTCCCTCGCAACCCTGCCAAGTGTGCGTCATGTGCAACGAGGGCGTCAAACCGTGTCTGTAGCCGGCAAAGTGAGTGTGCTCCGGAGTGCTGAGGATTTCGCGCCCCGCTCTGGTTCGGATTCTTAGCCCGTCTGTCCTGCGTGACTCGAACACGTCGGTGACGGCTGCGGGTCTGAAGATGCCCGAACCGAAGGACGAGAGGACGCGATCTCCGATCTGAATCTCCTCGATCGCCCGGCGATTGCCGTCGGCCATCGTCACGAGCGTCCCCGCCACGAGACACTGGCTGTCGTCCCCTACGACCGCCAGGTTGCGATGGCCGGCAAGAACGAGTGTGTCCGCGCCGGCGGGCTGGGGGCCGGATGCGGCCAAGGGCGCCGCGCCTGCCACGAGCAGCTGCAGCAGCCGATACTGCGCCCGGTTGGTGTCCTGGTACTCGTCAACGAGGACATGGCGGAACGTCGAGACGTAACGCTCGCGGACTTCCTCGAAGAGCTCCAGCAGGTTGACGGTGCGGAACAGCAGGTCGTCGAAGTCCATCGCGTTCATGCGGTGCAGGTCGCGCTCGTAGATGTCGTAGACGTCGGCGATCATCTCCTCGAAAGGCGAGGTGACCGTCTCGCGATAGTCGGTCGCGGCGAGCAGGCGGTTCTTGGCGGCCGAGATCTGGTTGTGGATGGCCGCCGGCGTGAAGCGCTTGAGATCGACGCCGACCGCATCGGCCGAGCGCTTGGCCAGCCTGCGCGAGTCAGCCTGGTCGTAGATCGTGAACTGGCGCGTGTACCCCAGGCGAGCCGCCTCGGCGCGCAGGATCCGGGCGCAGGCGGCGTGGAAGGTCATCAGCCACATGCCCCGCGTGTCCCTCCCCAACAGCCGCTTCACCCGCTCGCTCATCTCCTTGGCGGCCTTGTTCGTGAACGTGATCGCCAGGATCTCCCCGGCTTGCGCCATGTCCGTGTAGATCAAGTAGGCGATCCGGTGGGTGAGCACGCGGGTCTTGCCGCTGCCGGCCCCGGCGAGAATCAGCAGCGGTCCCTCGCCGTGCGTGACGGCCTCGCGTTGTGGCTCGTTGAGACCCTCGAGCAGCTCCTGGAGGTGCTCGGCATGGGGATTCGTGCTCATCAGAACCCCAGGATAGATGCGCCTTCGGGCGTCTGAGCGGAGGTCATGGCCCGCCGCCGGCCCGCCGGCGGGGGAGTGCGGACAGGACTGCGCTCGAGTCGGACGAGGGTCAGCCGCCGGCCGGGTTCGGACCTCTGACGGTCCGCAACGGGGTGACCTCGGCGACGGGCGCGGGCTGGCTATCCGTGATCTCGCTCAGCGCACGTTCGAGGGCGCCGATGCGGCTCGCGAGCGCCTGAATCGCCTCGGCGATCGGGTCGGGAAGGTGGATCCAGTCGGCGTCCGGGCCCTCGAAGCGGCGCCCGTCGATGCGCACCGGGTGGCCCGGGTTGCCCACGACGGTCGAGTTGGGGGGGACGTCCGTGATCACGACGCTGTTGGCGCCGACCTTCGCGCCGTGCCCAATCGTGATCGGCCCGAGAAGCTTGGCCCCCGAACCGATCGTCACGTTGTCCTGCACGGTCGGATGGCGCTTGCCCGTCGCGAAGCCGGTGCCTCCCAGGGTGACGCCCTGGTACAGCGTCACGTCGTTGCCGATCTCGGCCGTCTGGCCGATCACCACGCCGGCGCCGTGGTCGATGAACAGCCCGTCGCCAATCCGCGCGGCCGGATGAATCTCGATCCCGGTCACCGCACGCGTGAGCATCGAGATGGACCTCGGGAGCAGCGGAATCCCCGCGGCGTCGAGCGCGTGGGCGACGCGATAGGAAAGCAGGGCGTGGATGCCGGGCCAGGTGGCGAGGATCTCGGCCGGGCCAACCCCCTTTGCCGCCGGATCACGGTCGCGAGCCGCGAGCACGTCACGCCGGAGCTCTTTCGCGACCCGCGCGAAAGTGTCAATTCCGAGCATGGCAACAGGGTAGCGGCCGGCCGAGGGCAATCGGGCGCGGCTCGAGGGGCGCGGCCGGCCCCTCGCGATCACGGGGCGAAGAACGCCTGCGAGATGTAGCGCTCGCCCGAGTCGGGCACGATCACGACGATCCGCTTGCGCGCCGACTCGGGCCGGTTGGCGAGTTGCAGCGCAGCCCACAGCGCCGCGCCGCCGGAGATGCCGGCCAGGATCCCCAACCGCCTCGCGCAGCTCCAGGCGGTCTGGATCGCGTCGTCGTCGGACACCGTCACGACCTCGTCCAGCAGCTCGCGGTTGAGCACGGGAGGGATGAAGCCCGCACCGATCCCCTGGATACGGTGGGGGCCGGGCGAGCCCCCGGAGAGGACGGCGGAGCCTCTGGGCTCGATCCCCACGACGCGCAGGCTGGGGTTGGCCCGCTCGCGCAGGTACTCCCCGACGCCCGTGATCGTCCCGCCCGTTCCGACCCCCGCCACGAGCACGTCCAGACGTCCTTCCAGGGCCCGCTCGATCTCCGGCCCAGTGGTGCGCCGGTGCGCCTCGGGGTTCGCAGGGTTGGAGAACTGGTCGGGCAGGAACACGTCCGCGTCGCGTGCCATCGCGCGCGCCGCCTCCACTGCCTCGTTCATGCCTCCCAGCGACTCGGTGATGTCCACACGAGCCCCATACAGCCGCAGCAGGCTCTCGCGCTCGCGGCTCATGCCCTGCGGAAGCGTGAGCACCAGGTCATAGCCCTTCGCCGCGCACACGAACGCGAGCGCGATCCCGGTGTTCCCGCTTGTCGCCTCGACGATCGTCGTGCGGCCCGGCTCGATCCTGCCTTCCGCCTCCGCCGCCTCGACCATCGCAACGCCAATTCGGTCCTTCACGCTCCCGCCGGGGTTGAACGACTCGAGCTTGGCGTAGAGCTCGACGCCGTTCTCGGCGCCCGGCGAGCCGTCGAGCATGCGATGAATCCCCACCAGCGGTGTGCCACCGACAAGCTCCGCAATGTTGATCGGGATTCGGCCCATGGCCCTACGACAATAGTGGGCCCGCAGAGGTGGGAAGCTGCCGCACTAGATGTGACACACGGGCGCCACCCACAGAATTCGGGACTTCTCGTCCAATTCGGCGCTTCTTGTCCGGATAACGTGCGAGCGTAAGGACGGTGATGGGCGCCGGCCCAACCGACCCGCCTAGCGAGCCCGGAAGCCCTGAGAGCGACCGCGTGCCGGCGGCCGCTCTCTCACCCGAGCCAGTGCCTCCCCCGCCCGAGCGCATAGCGGACCGCCCAGGCTACGCGCGACGTTTGTGGGAATGGCTAGGGATGGCGCAATTAGGCGTGCTTGTGACCATCGCTTTCGGCATCTCGGGCCTCGTCGTGGTCGCAATCGCAAGCCTCGCCGGCTATTGGTGGGTCGTGGTTATCAGTGTTGCCTTGGTCTGCGTCGTGCCGCCTGTCTTCTACGATCCGCGACGGGCGCGTCCGATCGGGTTTCACGGGGAGCCGCTCCTGGAGGAAAGGCGTCTTCTCGCCTACAGCAAGGCACAGGCAACACTCCGGTCTAGACTGTCGGCGCGGCCGGTCGAAGAGCGATCTGCGACTCCAGCCTCGCCGGAACTGAAGCACTGGGCTCGACCGTACACGCCTGAACTTGCCGACATAGAAGGGCTCATCGGAGGCTCCCTTGCCGGAGGTGCGCTTGTCGCTGTTTCCGCACTCGCCGGGCCGGCCATCGGCGGCATCGTTCTGCTTGCAACGCTTCTCGTCGCTGGACTGGCCTACTGTTTGCGCGCGCGCTAAGAACAAACCCTGTCGTGTTATCCAAGTCCGAGGCAAGCGATTTGATCGACCGCTGGAAGCGCCGACTCTGCTAGGCACGCGAGAAGGCCCCTGTCTCGGCATGGGTGGATACCTTCGTTCTTCGACACCGCCAGAGCTGCCGTTTGCCGGTTCGCTCACCGCTTCGCTCAGCGCTGGCGCAACTTGCACGGATTCCCGGCTACTGACGCCGGGACCCTCTCCACGTCGGTTTCATCGGATCAGCTGAAGGACCTGGGCCGCGGCGCAAAGGGCCTTTGGCGCTCGGCGGAGAACACTTCCTGTGCTATTTCGAGCAGGTTGTCTCGCCGCTTGATCCATGGGACGTTCTTGTCGCGCTCGCGTGATAGGTGTTCCACAGCGTCAAAGAGACGGGCGTGTTCGGGGATTGAAAGGTCCAGGAGCAGCAGGATTCGGCTCCGGAGTAGGTCCTCTCGGTCGGTTCGCCGCATGTACTCCGCAGTCCATTCCGTGCGTTTCCCCTTTGCCGTGTTCTGCTCCGCGTCCATGTGGTAGGTGAGAGTCATGTACTCGGCGAGAGTATTCGTCAGGTCAGCGATCCGCGCCTCGATAACGTCCGCGCGTAATTGGGAGAAGGTGCTATCCCGCAACGTGCGCGACTGTTCGAAGCTATTTTCCCTTGAAAGGGTGATCTGTTTGGCGTTGTCCGCCCGAGTGCTCCGAATGGTGATGAGTTGGAGCGCTGCGCCGATAACGACCGCCGCAGCTGCGACGAGCACGCTGATAGACGCTGTGCTCATGTGGCCCTCATGGTCGATCGTGCCCTCGTTGGACGGTACAGGGCACGACGGACGGCCGCGGCTCTCGGCTGGGTATCGGAGCCGGCCCCTTGCAACGCTCGATCAGATCGCTTGCCCGCTTCCGCGATAGCCTCGACGTGTGGGAATCTAGACGAGCGGGACATCAACATCTACACCGATGGGTCGTCGTACAACGGACCTCGCCGCGATGGAACAGGACCGCCTTTAGATGTGGTACATGCTCGCTCCGGCATCGAGCGTCTCGCGCTCGATCACGTCCGCGATCGTGGTGCTGGCGAGCACCTTGCGCGCCGCCTCGGAGGCGTCGGCGAACACGCCCTGCGAGTCACGTCCGAGCGGCCCGTCCAGGAGCTCGACCACCTCGAGCACGGAGACGGTGGCGGGCTCGCGCGCGAAGCGATAGCCGCCCTTGACGCCGCGCTGGGAGCTGATGATGCCGGCGCGCCTGAGCACGGCGAAGAGCTGCTCGAGGAACTGCACGGGGACGTCGCGCTTGCGGGCCAGCTCGCTGATCGGCACCGGTCCCGAGCCGTCGCTGCGCCCGAGCTCGGCGAGGGCGAGCACTGCATAGGGAGACTTGCTGGTGATCGAGATCATCGCTTGAGGCGGCAGTCGCTCCGCCGGACGATCCGATCGTAGTGACCTACAGCCAGCCCCGCTCGGTGGCGATCAGGACGGCCTGCGCGCGATCAACCGCGCCGAGCTTCCCGTAGATGTTGTGCAGGTGGGTACGGACGGTGCTCGTCGAGAGCGTCAGCTCGTGTGCGATCTGCTTGTACACCTTGCCTTCGGCCAGTCGCTGCAGGACGCCGAGCTCGCGTCCCGACAGCGGACATGGGTCGACGTGGCGCTGGCGCTGGCTGCTGGAGCTTGGCAGCTCGTACATCACGCGTCTCAGTTCCTGGGGGCCAAGCCCGACCGTCCGCGCCGTCTGCAGCATCTCGGCCGGCGAGACGCGCCCGCCGCGCTCGTAGTGGGCGAGCATGTCCGCCAAGCGGATGAAGGCGGCCTCGCCCTCCTCCTCGGGGTTGTGGTGGCGCTCGATCGGCGTGGCTATGGAGGCGGGCAGGCCCCACCGGCGCACGAGCACGCCTCCTACCAGCGCGTGGTCCACGCCCAGCTCCCGGCGCTCCTGGTGCAGGCGTTCCTCGGGCGTGCGCGCGCCACGGTGCACCTGTGATGGATAGCCCGGGTAGGCGTGCAGCAGCACGAGCTTGCCGACGTCGTGCAGGAGGCTCGTGACGGTCAGCCGGTCGCGATGCTCGTAGCCGACCTCGGCGGCGACGCGGTCGGCGGCGTGCTGGGTCGCAAGCGCATGCAGGCGGAATCGCTCGGGCGCCGCGTCCCAGACGCTCGCGCGCTCGAAGAAGTCAAACGTGCGCATACGGTTAGCCACCGCCTGCACCGTGCGCGCGGTGAGACGCTCCACCCCGGCGACGACTGTGTCCACACGCCCGCGGCCATCCTGGACGCGGTTGGCGAGTCGCAGCACGGCGATGATCAGCGCGACGTCCGACTCGACCGCGGAGACGACGTCGGCGGTCGCAACGTGGTCCTTCGAGACGACCGAAAGCAGCCGGTCTCGCGACTCCGCCAGTGCCGGGAAGCCCTCGAGCGCCTCGAAGGCCATCGTCAGGCGCCGGCCGTGGCCCTCGTTCTGGTGGCGCTCGCCCGTGCTGGGCGCGGGCCCGTTGGCACGGCGCTCGGTGTTCCCGGGCGCGGACGCGAGCGCTTTCGGACGGCGCTCGGCCTCCGTCGGGCGACGCGGCTTCTTCGCCGCGGGCTTCTTCGCTGATGCTGGTGCCTGCATTCCTTGTTTAGCCCTTCCTTGGGTCGCCGACCATTGCGATCGGTGTTCCACGATGAGGTCCTATCGGCATCCTCGGGCCGACGGTTGAGCCCAATTTGCTCAGGCTGCAAGCGCGCTGTCGATGCGCCGCAGCGTCTCCTCCCGGCCCAGCAGCGCGACGCTCTCGAACATCCCCGGCGAGACGGTGGCGCCGGTCAGCGCGACCCGCAGCGGCTGGTAGACCTCGCGGGGCTTCATCTCGCGCCGGTGCACGACGGACTCCAGGCGCTCCTGCACCGCGGCCTCATCGAAGCTGCCGTCCCGCGCGAGCGCGTCGCGCACGTCGGCGAGCACCGAGCGGCCATCGGCCCCGAGCCAGCGTTCGCGTGCCTTGGGATCGTCGAGGGGTCCGTCGAAGAGCGCCCCCGCCAGCGGCCAGAAGTCCGCGAGCGTGTGAATCTTCTCCTGGCTGATCCTCGCGGCGTCTTCGAGACCGTCGCGCCCGGTGAACTGTTCGAGGCGGCGCGCCAGCTCCGCTACCGGCAGCGCGCGGATGTAGACGCCGTTCAGCCACCGGAGCTTCGCCTCGTCGAAGCGCGCCGGGTGGCGGCTCACCCGCTCCAGCGCGAACCGCCGCACGAGCTCGTCGGTCGAGAGAACGGTCGCGTCGTCGCCCGCCCCCCAGCCGAGCAGCGCAAGGTAGTTGCGGACAGCCTCGGGCAAGTAGCCGGCCTCGCGCAGCTCCTGCACCGAGGCCGCGCCGTGACGCTTGGAGAGCTTCTTGCCGTCGGGTCCGTGCAGCAGCGGCAGGTGCGCATACAGCGGCAGCTGCGACTGCTCGGCGAGACCGACCGCTTTCGCCGCCTCGAGCACGAGCAGCTGCTTGGGCGTGTTCGAGAGATGGTCCTCGCCGCGCACGACGTGCGTGACACCGGCGTCGAGATCATCGATGGCGACGGCGAAGTTGTAGAGAACAGAGCCGTCGGCGCGGGCGATGACAGGGTCGTCGAGGTGCACGTGCTCGAAGCTCGTGTCGCCCCGGATCACGTCGTGGACGATCGTCGCGCCCTCGTCGGGCACACGCAGGCGGACGGCGCCATCGGTCTCGGGCTCGCCACGGAAGCCGCGGTCGGCACCCAGGCGCTCCTTGTATGCCCTGACGTCCTCGGCGGTCGCGGTCGAGCGGTATGCGTGGCCAGCGGCCAGCAGCGCATCGAGCGCCTCCCGGTGACGGGGGGCGCGCTCGCTCTGCAGGATCGGCCCCTCGTCCCAGTCGAGCTCCAGCCAGCGCAGCGCATCGAGGATCTGCTCGACGTTCTCGGGCGTCGAGCGCTCGCGGTCGGTGTCCTCGATGCGCAGCACCAGCTCGCCCCCGGCGTGGCGTGCCAGCAGCCAATTGAACAGGGCCGTGCGCGCGCCGCCGATGTGCAGCGACCCCGTCGGGGATGGCGCGAAGCGAACCCTCATAATCCGCCAGCATGCTAATCGGAGCACACGTCTCGCCCGCGGGCGGCCTGGCGAAGGCGATCGACCGGGGCATCCAACGCGGCTGCCGTGCGATCCAGATATTCAACCAGTCCCCGCGCATGTGGAGGCCGAACGTCCACAGCGCCGAGGACGTTGCGGCGTTCCGTGAGGCGATGGACGCGAGCCCCATCGATGCCGTCCTGATCCATGCCGTGTACCTGGTGAACGGCGCCAGCGAGGACGCGGACATCCGTGCCAAATCGCTCGCGTCGCTGATCGAGTCGCTGCGGTTCGGCGAGCAGATCGGCGCCTGCGGCGTCGTCCTGCACCCGGGCTCGGCGAAGACCGGCGACGTGGCGAGCGCGATCGCCCGGGTCGGCGAGACGATCCGCGAGGCGCTGGCCGAGAGCGGGACGTGCCCACTGCACCTCGAGAACACTGCGGGGGCCGGAGGCACCCTCGGTCGCTCAATCGAGGAGCTCAAGCTGCTGCTCGACGCGAGCGGCGCGGACCGGCGCCTCGGCCTGTGCCTCGACTCCTGTCACCTGTTCGCCTCGGGCTACGACATCCGCACCGCCGATGGCGTTACGAGCGTCGTGGCCGAGATCTCCGCGAAGATCGGCGTCGAGCGTCTCGGCGCGCTTCACCTGAACGACTCCCAGAGCGCTCTCGCAAGCAATCGCGACCGGCATGCCAACATCGGCCAGGGCGAGCTTGGCGAGCCCGGCTGCGCGGCGTTCCTGTCAGAGCCCGCCTTCGAGCGGCTGCCGTGCGTGCTTGAGACGCCGGGGGAGAAACAAAGCGGCGTGAGCGCCGAGGAAGTCGCGCTCGCCTTGAAGCTGCGCGAGCGCGGCCTCGCCGCGCGGTGAGCCGCGCGAGCGTGACGCGGGGCTAGCCGGTCGCGGCGCTGCTCACAGGGGGCGCGAGAGCGTGCTCGAGCTCGGCGAGCAGCGTTGGCGTGTGCCGCACCCGATACTCCTTGCCGAGCCGCAACCGGCGGGTGCCGGCGCTGGTGTGAATGTCCAGCACGACCTCCGACGGCCCCGGGCAGTCCCCGATCGCTTGCTTGAGGTCATCGATCGCGCCATGCGTCAGCTCCGCCGCGTCCACTCGCAGGTGCACAGGCTCCGCACTCGCAGCATCGGTGCTCGTGGCCGCCTCGGCCCGGGCGCGCTCGATCTCCTGCTCGGACGGCGTGAACAGCTGCACGCTCTGCACGACGAGGCACGTCTTGCCGGCTTCCTTGTGATCGACCCGGCCCTTGACGAGCACCACGGCGTCGACGCTCAGCGCGGCCTCGGCGGCGCGCGGCGCGACCGGGCCGTCGCCGACCGGCCCACCGAGCGGGGATCGGCCGATCGGAGATCGGCCAGCGGCCCGGTCGTGCTCGGCGAGCGCCTTGCCGAAGACGAGCATCTCGACCGACCCCGCGAGGTCGTCGAGCGTCGCGAACATCATGTGGTCGCCCGCGCGCGTGCGGATGCGCTTGGTCTCGGTGATGATCCCCCCTACCGTCACCATCTCCTTGTCGCGGCGCTCCTCGAGGGCCGCGATCGGGCAGTCGACCCGCGCTCGCAGCACCTCGCGCAGCGGCTTGAGTGGATGGGCCGAGACGAACAGGCCGATGGCTTCCTTCTCGCCGGCAAGCAGCTCCCCCTGGTCGAACTCCTCCGAGGGTATCGGCGGGTGCGACGGGCGACGCAGGCCCGGTGCGAGCGGCGCTCCCGCGGCCGGCGAGCTGTCGAGGTCGAAGATCGAGCTCTGGCCAATCAGCGCGTCCTGCTGGAGCTTCTGGCCGGCCGCCTGCGCCTGCTCGAGCACCGCCAACATGCCTCTGCGGCTGGCCTTCGTCGATCCAAGCGCGCCACACTTGATGAGCGCCTCGATCGCCTTCTTGTTGACAGTGCGGCTGTCAACGCGCTCGCAGAAGTCCCACAGCGAGGCGAACTCGCCGCCCTCGGCGAGTGCACGTTTGATCGCCTCGACCGCCTGGTATCCGACGCCCTTCACGGCGTCTAGCCCGAAGCGGATGTTGCCGTCGACGACGGTGAACTTGTGGTCTGAGACGTTGACGTCGGGCGGCAGGATCTCGATCCCCATCTCCTCGCAGCGTGCGACGAAGAACGGCACCTTGTCCTTCGTGGACATCACGGAGGAGATCAGCGCGGCCATGTACTCGGGCGTGTAATTTGCCTTCAGCCAGGCGGTGCGGTAGGCGATCAGCCCGTAGCAGGCGGCGTGGGACTTGTTGAACGAGTAGTCGGCGGACTTCTCGTTGGTCTGCCAGAGGAACTCGATCACGCTCTCGCTCGTGCCCGAGGCGCGGCAGCCGGCCACGAACTCGGGCTTCAGAGCGGCCATCGCGAGGCGGTTCTTCTTGCCGATCGCCTTACGCAGGTCGTCGGCCTTGGCGCCGGAGAAGCCCGCGATCTCCTTGGAGATCTGCATCGCCTGCTCCTGGTAGAGGATCACGCCCTTGGAGGACTCGAGGATCGGGCGCAGGCGCTCGTCGGCGTAGGAGATCGCCTCGGGGTTGTGCTTCCCCCGTGCGTAGAGAGGGATCTGGTCCATCGCGCCGGGGCGGTAGAGCGCGTTCAGCGCGACGAGATCGTTGAACTCGTCGGGCCGGACCTTTTTGAGCGCCTCGCGCATCCCCTCGGACTCGAACTGGAAGACGCCGATCGAGTCGCCCCTCGCGAGCATCTCATACGTCCGCGCGTCGTCGAGCGGGAGCGTCGTCATGTCGGGACGCTCGCCGGTGGAGCGCTCGATGATGTCCAGCGCGTCCTCGATCACGTCGAGGTTGCGCAGCCCCAGGAAGTCCATCTTGAGAATGCCGATTTCCTCAATCGGCTTCATCGAGAACTGCGTGACGGTGCGGAAGGTCCGCTCGCCGTCCTCGCCCGTGCCCGCCTCGGCGAGCTGCAGGGGCACGATGTCGGTCAGCGGTCGATCGGCGATCACGACCGCCGCGGCGTGGATCGAGGAGTTGCGCACGATCCCCTCGAGGCCCTGGGCCACGTCGATGATCTGCTTGGCCGTCGGATCCTCATCACAGGCCTGGCGCAGCGGCTGGCCGCTCTTGAGACACTCGGCAAACGACGGCGCGCGGCCCATGATCGGGTCGGGAATCAGCTTCGCAAGGCGGTCGCCCGCGCCGTAGTCCAGGCCGAGGACACGCGCCGCGTCGCGCGTGGCCGCGCGTGGGAACATCTTGCCGAAGGTGACGATCTGCGCCACCGACTCGCGCCCGTACTTGTCGGTCACATAGCGCATCACTCGCTCACGCCCCCGCACCGAGAAGTCGATGTCGATGTCCGGCATCGAGACGCGCTCGGGGTTGAGGAAACGCTCGAACAGCAGGTCGTAGCGAAGCGGGTCCACGTCGGTGATCGCAAGGCAGTAAGAGACGATCGAGCCCGCCGCCGAGCCTCGGCCCGGACCTACGGCGATGCCGTTCTCCTTCGCGAACTTGACGAAATCCCACACGATCAGGAAGTAGGCGTTGAAGCCCATGCGGTCGATCACGTCGAGCTCCATCTCCATGCGCTCGACGGCTTGGGGGGACGGCGGCTCGCCGTAGCGCAGATACAGCCCCTCCTGGACCCGCGCACGCAGGTAGTCACGCTCGCTCGCGCCGTCCGGCGTCTGGAAACGGGGGATCAGCTGCTTGCCGAGCTCGATCTCCACGCTGCAGCGCTCCGCGATCTCGAGCGTGCTTGCGATCGCCTCCGGCCACTGCTCGAAGGCGGCGATCATCTGCGGCGAGTCACGCAGGTAGAACTCGTTGGTTTCAAAGGTCAGCTTCGGGGCGGCGAGGGTGCTCTTCGTCTGCACGCACAGGAGCGCCGTGTGATGCTCGTAGTCCTCGCGGCGCAGGTAATGGACGTCGCCGGTGCCGACCAGGCTGCCGCCCACTTCGCGGGCGATCCGCACGATGCCCTCGTTGCACTTCTCCTGCGCCGCGAGCCCGTTCTTCTGCAGCTCGAAGTAGACATTCTCGGCGCCGAACACACGCAGCAGCTCGTCGGCGTGAGCGCGAGCGTCCTGAGCCCGGTCCTCGAGCAGGCGCTGGCAGAAGCGCGACGCCAGGCAGCCCGTGAGGGCGATCACTCCCTCCGAGTGGCGCTCGACCTGAACGAGGTCGACGCTCGGCTTCCCTCGCTGCAGGCCCTCGAGGAAGCCGGCCGAGGAGAGCTTGACGAGGTTGCGATAGCCGACGTCGTTGGCGGCCAGCAGCGTGAGGTGGTTGCGCTCGACGCGGCCCGGCCCGCTCGCCGTATGGTCATCGACGAGATAGATCTCGCATCCGACGATCGGCTTGATGCCGCGCTTGGTGCAGGCCTTGTGAAGCTCGATGGCGCCGTTCATGACGCCGTGATCGGTCAGGCCAAGGGCCGGCTGACCGAACTCCGCGGCCCGCGCCGCCAACGCGTCGATCTTGCATGCGCCGTCGAGCAACGAGTACTCGGAGTGGACGTGGAGATGCGCGCAGGCTGGGTTGCTCACTGACACTGGATGCTAGGCGGCTCGGCGGCGGAGCCTCAGCGGCGGCGTCGCTGTTTCCGTCTAATCCGCCAGCGCTTGATCAAGGACAGGCTGTGCTTGTGCTGCGGCTGCTTCGCCGCTCGCACCGCAGGCGCCTGCGCAGCTGCCGGAAGCGGCACGGGCGGCCTCGGCGAAGGCGCGGGTCGCGAGGCGGGCGGACGCTCCGCGCTCCCCGCCGCCGTAGCGGAGACCGCGGCCGGCGCCTCCACGACGAGCGCCCCCCCGCCGCTGGCCGGCGTGACAGCCTCGCGCATCCCGTCGGCCACGGGCTCCTCCACGCGTGCTCGCAGCCGCTCGACAGCGGCGGCCAGCGCGCCGGCCATCTCCGCACTGCGCGCGGCCGCTGCGATGCCGGACTCCGGCGTGGCGGAAGCGTGGGCTTCCTGCGCCTCGCCGGGCGCCGGCGTCTCGGCGCGCGGCGCCTGCGGGGGCGCCGTTGCAGCGTCCGGCTGGGCGCGGGCGAAGGCCGCCGCGAGGCGCGCGACGATCGCCCTCGTGTCGCCGAGGAGACTCTCCACGATCCGATGGCCGCGCCGGATGCTCTCGAGCATCCGCTCGGTGCGCTCGCGCGCCGAGCGCTCGGCGGCGAGCGCCTGGTTGATCTCGAGCGCGCGACACTCAAGCTCCGTGAGCCGTGCTTGCAGCTCGCGCTCGGAGCGCCTCACGGCGGTCCGCTCGGCCGCCGCGGTCTGCTCCGCCTCGGCAAGCGCCCGTTCTACGCTCTCGAGCCGCTGGGCGAGCTCCCGCCCCTCCTGCTCGCTCGCGCTCAGGCGGCGGTTCAGGCGATCGATCTGGGCGCGGCTCTCACGATCGATGCTCATGAGGCGATCCTCCGCCTCGACCCGGAGCTGCTGCTCGGCGTACTCGCGCTGCTTGACGCGCCGCAACTCGGCCTCGCGCTCGAGGACAGCGGCGCGCTCGGCCTCGGCGCGCTCGGCGTGACTGCGGCGTTCCTCCGCCACCTCGCGCATCCGCTCCTGGAGAGTTGAAACGTGAACTTCGAGCGTGCGGACGGTCGCTTCCGCGGCCTCGGCGCGCCGGGTGAGCGCCGCCTCTCCCGTTTCGGAGGCCCGGCGCGCTCGTCGTTCGGCCAACAGATCTCCCTCGCTTCCGCCCGCCGATCGACGATCGGTCGGGTCGCCACTAGGCGTCTCATTTCCCTCTGCCATCACGTCCACCCCCAAGGTAGGGGTCGGGCCGGACGGCGTATGACGTTCGCCGTGCTCGTTCGGCTCAGCCGATGGCGCGCCGCGCCAGGAGCACGGCTGCCGTCAGCGCACCGGCGGCCGCGAGGCCCCTCAGGGCCAGCGTGCGGGCGCGAGGCAGGCGCCGTCGCAGGTACCACTTGCCTCCCCTCCAGAGCACGTAGCCGAGGAGCCTGTCGGTTCGACTCATGCGTTCCATGCTACCCGCGCTCCTGCTCGTTACGCAGTCGCCAAGCCATGCGCGACTGCAGCGACCACAGCTCGATGAACCCCGGCGAGGCCGCCTGGGAGAAGAGTCCGCCCGACTGCGAGAACGAGGCTAGGCGCGCGTCGTAGACGGCGTTCGGGGAAGCGCGGGTCACGACCCGCGCCGCACCCTTGAAGAGCTTGAGCCCGATGCTGCCGGTGACGCGCTCGTTCACCTCATCCATGTACGCGTCGAGGTCGCTGCGCAGCGGCTCCCACCAGAGGCCGGCGTACACGAGAAAGGCCCACTGGCGGTCGAGCTGCGGCTTGAACTGGTTCTGGTGGATCGTGCACACGAGGCGCTCGAGCTCCTGGTGGGCGGGCAGGATCAACGCGGCCGCGGGCGCCTCGTAGATGTCGCGCACCTTCAACCCGACGATGCGGTCCTCGATCTGATCGACGATGCCGACGCCGTGGCGCGCCCCGATCTCGGCAGCCGCTTCGATCAGCTCCACGAGCTCCAGGCGCTCGCCGTTGAGGGCGATCGGGATGCCGCGCTCGAAGGCCAGCTCCACGATCTCGGGCTCGTCCGGCGCGGCCTCAGGGCGCGTGACGAGCTGAAAGACATCGTCCTCCGGGGCGTGCTCGAGCGCCTCGATCCAGCGTCCCTCCGACGAGCGCCCCCAGAGGTTGTCGTCGATCGAGTAGGGCGCTGCCTCGGTGCCGCCCTTCACCGGGATCCCGTGCTCACGCGCGTACGCGATCTCCTCCTCGCGGCCCATCTGCCACGAGCGGACCGGGGCGATCACCTTCAACTCCGGTGCGAGCGTCGCCACCGTCGCCTCGATCCGCACCTGGTCGTTGCCCTTGCCCGTGCAGCCGTGGGCGATGGTGTCGCAGCCGTATCTGCGGGCGTACTCGACCGCCAGCTTCGCGATCAGCGGGCGCCCGAGGGCCGTGAACAGAGGGTAGCCACTGCCATAGAGCGCATTCGCCTTGATCGCCGGAGTGAGGTACTCGCCGGCGAACTGCACCCTCGCGTCCACAACGTGAGATTCGAGCGCGCCGAGCTGGATGGCCTTGCCCTTGATCACCTCGTAGTCCTCGCCGGGCTGGCCGAGGTTCGCCGTCAGGCAGACGACCTCGGCGTCGTACTGATCCTGGATCCACTTGAGCATCACGCTCGTGTCGAGGCCTCCGGAATAGAGCAGCAACACCCGGTGGACCTGGTCCGGGTCCGCCTCGTAGGAGGCGGTACGCGCCACCTGGTTGTCTCTCTTGGCGCTCACGGGCGGCGAAGGCTACTGCGGCCTCGCGGCATCCGCCGGGTCAACGGCATCTGCTCCCGTGGCCGCCCCGCGATCGTGCCAGGCCGGCCCACCCGGCGCACGTCGACGGCCGCGTTCCATCACCGGGTACGTCGGCGGGCCGTCGCTGAAGCCGAGCTTCGCGTACAGACGCTGCGCGTCGCTGGTGTGCAGCAGCCAGCGCACCCCGGCGCAGCTGCCCCGTTCCACCATCTCGCGCACCAGCTCCAGGCCCAACCCGCGACCCCGGTAGCGCTCGAGGACGTATACATCGGCGAGATAGCCGATCGTGGCACCATCGCAGACGGCCCGCGCGAAGCCGACCTGCTCGCGGCCGAGGTACAGCCCCACGACGCGGGCGGAGCCGCGGATCGCTCGCTCCTGCAGCTCCCGTGGGCGGCCCCGCCCCCAGTACGAGCGCTCGCTGATGAACGCATGCACGGCATCGACGTCGATCCGCGCAGGGTCGTCGTCGAGCTCGAATCCGCCGGCGAGCGTTCGCTGCACGTCAACCCGCCAGCGCCGCCGCCAGCCGCGCCAGCCCCTCGTCGAGCTCGTCGACGTCGATCGTGAGCGGGGGCAGCAGTCGCAGCGTGCTCGGTCCGGTCGCGTTCACGACCAGCCGCTGGTCGAACAGCGCGCGGCGCGTCACCGCCGGCGCGGACACGTCCAGCTCGCCAGCGAGCATCAGGCCACGTCCGCGAACGGCTAGCACGTGGGGCAGCTGCTCGAAGCCGGCCGCGAGCCGCTGTCCGAGCTCGCCCACTCGCCGAAGCAGCTGCGGGTCGTTGGTCAGCTCGAGCGCCGCCAGCGCCGAAGCGGCGACGACCGGGCCGCCGGCGAAGGTGGAGCCGTGATCGCCCGGCTGTAGCACGTCCGCCAGGCGCTCGCCGGTGACGAGCGCGCCGATCGGAAGGCCGCCCCCGAGCGCCTTCGCAACGGTCATCGCGTCGGGGCGCACGCCCGTCTGCTCGTATGCCCAGAGCGTGCCCGTGCGTCCCATGCCGCACTGCACCTCGTCGAAGATCAGCGCGGCGCCGTGCTCGTCGCAGGCTGACCGCGCGCTGCGGAGCAGCTCGTCGGAGAGTACGTGCACGCCGGTCTCGCCCTGAATCGGCTCTAGCAGGAGAGCGGCGGTGCGCCCGTCGACCGCCTCCGCGATCGCCTCGCGCGTCGGCTCGATCGCGCGGAAGCCGGGGACGAGCGGCGCGAACGGCGCCTGCTTGGCCTCCTGTGGCGTGGCCGACAGCGCACCGTACGTGCGCCCGTGGAAGGCGCCGTGCAGGACCACCACGTCCCCGGCGGGGCGCGCCTTGCGCGCGAGCTTGATCGCCGCCTCGTTTGCCTCGGCGCCGGAATTGCAGAAGTACACCTTGCCGCCGAGGCTCGACTCCGAGAGACGCTCGGCCAGGCGCATCGCCGGGGCCGTATAGAAGAGGTTGCCCACGTGCATCAGCTCGCCGGCCTGCTCGCGCAGGGCCTGCACGACGCGCGGGTGGCAGTGGCCCAGGTTCGTCACCGAGATGCCGCACAGGAAGTCGAGGTACTCGTTGCCCTCGGCGTCCCACAGACGGGTCCCGCGACCGCGCACGAACTCGACTCCGAAGCGGGCGTAGGAGGGGATCAGGCACGCGCGCTCGAGCTGCTGTAGCTCGGCGACGCTCATGGCGCGGCCTCGATCTTGGTCCCAATGCCTGCATCGGTGAAGAGCTCCAGCAGCAGCGAATGCTCGATTCGACCATCGAGGATGTGCGCGGCGGTGACTCCCTCGTTGATCGCCTCGACGCACGCTTCGAGCTTTGGGCGCATCCCGCCGTCGAGCTCGCCCAGCACCCTCTGCACCTCCGCGACCGTCGCCTGCCGGATGAGGCTGCTCGTGTCCGCCGGGTCCTCCAGCCAGCCGGGCACGTCCGTCAGGAAGACGACCTTGTAGGAGCCGATCGCTCCCGCGACGGCGCCGGCGGCCTCGTCTGCGTTGACGTTGTACGAGCGCCCGTCGCGGTCCGCGCCCACCGACGCGATCACGGGAATGTAATCGCTCGCGATGTGCTCGATGACGCCGATGTTGACGCGCTCGATTCGCCCCACGAAGCCGATGTCCTCCCCGCCGGGGGCGGTGCGACGTCCGACGCGAAAGAGTGAGCCGTCGTCGCCGCACAGGCCGACGGCCGGCTGGCCGTGACGGTTCAGGCGCAGCACGATCTCCTTGTTCACCTTCCCCACGAGCACCATCTTGGCCACCTCGACCGTCTCCTCGCTCGAGACCCGCAGCCCCCCGACGAACTCGACCGGCAGGTCGAGGCGCTCCATGTAGACGGTGATCTCAGGGCCGCCGCCATGGACCACGATCGGGTTCAGGCCCACGTACTTGAGCAGCACCACATCGCGCGCGAACTCCTCGCGCAGCGCGGCGTCCTCCATGGCGGCGCCACCGTACTTGATGACGACCGTCTTCCCGTGGAACTCCCTTATGTACGGGAGTGCCTCCAGCAGCGTGCCTACGTCGCGCATCGGTGACTCCCCAGTTCGGGTTCGGCTCTCATGTCGTGTAGTCGGCGTTGATGCTCACGTACTCGTGCGAGAGGTCCGAGAAGAAGACCTCCGTCTCGGCGCCCTCGCCGGGCAGGCCGATCTCGTACTCGACCTCCTCGCCCTGCACCGCCTGGGCGAGCTCGGCCTGGTCGTATGGAATCGCGGCGCCGGCCGAACAAACCGGGATTCGCTCGATCGCCACGTCGAGCGGCAGCGGAGGTTGACCCGCTCCCCCCCCACCCAGGGCCCCGCCGACGGCCTGGACGACACGCCCCCAATTGGGGTCCCCGCCGTGCAGCGCCGCCTTCACGAGCGGTGAGTTCGCGACGGCGCGCGCGGCCGTCTCGACGTTCTCGGGGTAGCCGCCCCGCACCACCACGCGCCCGATTCGCTTGGCGCCCTCGCCGTCGGCGACCAGCATGATCGCGAGCTGCCGCATAAGCGCGTCGAGCGCCTCGCCGAAGAGCAGCTCGTCCTCGCTCTCGGGCGCGAGCCTGACGCCGCTGGCCCCGGAGCACATCAGCACCGCGGTGTCGTTGGTCGACAGCTGCCCGTCGACGGAGGCGCGCTCGAAGCTGCGCTTGACGCACACCCCGAGCAGCAGGTCGGCGGTCTCGGCGGCGAGCGCAGCGTCGGTCTCGACGAAGCACAGCATCGTCGCGAAGCGCGGCGAGATCATGCCGGCGCCCTTGCATTGGGCGCTCAGGCGCACGGGCCCCGACGGCAGCTCAGCGACGAGGCTCGCGCGCTTCTCGAACGCGTCGGTCGTCTGGATCGCCTGCTGGAACTCCCCGTCTCCGCCCTCCCGCAGGCGAGAACTTGCCTGCAGGATCCCCCGCAGGACGGCATCCACGGGCAGGTAGTGGCTGATGGCCCCGGTTGAGGCAAGCACGACCTCAGATGGGTCGACGCCGGTCGCCGCCGCCGCGGCGCCCTGCGTCTTGGCCGCGTCGTCGAGACCGCGCCGGCCGGTCGCGGCGTTCGCGCAGCCGGCGTTCGCGAGCACCACGCGCAGGGCACTCAGGCGGCAGCGCTCGCGGCTGACCAGGACAGGAGCGGCGGGAGCGCCCGTCGCGGTGAAGCGGGCTGCGCTGACAGGTTCGCGGGCATCGCACACGAGCAGCCCGACGTCGGGGGCGCCGCTCGTCTTGAGCCCCGCCGCGACGGCGGCCGCGCGGAAGCCGGAGGGTAGGCCGGCGTCGGGCGCCAGCTCCTGCACGTGGGCGGGCGCCGGCACCCAGCGCGAGCGGAAGAAGGGCCGGCGGGCGATCGGGGGGAGCGATCCGGCACCGCGCGCGCTCATGACAGGCCCTCGGTCTCATCGATGCCGAACATGAGGTTCAGGTTCTGGAGCGCCTGGGAGGAGGTTCCCTTCCAGAGGTTGTCGATCGCGGAGAACACGAGCACCTTGCCGGTGTGCTCGTCATAGGCCGCATGGATGCGGCAGTAGTTCGTCTCGCGCACCTCGCGCACACCCGGCGGCGCGTCGAGGACCTCTATGAACGGCTCGTTCGCATAGGCGTCGGCGAACAGCTCGCGCACCTGCTCCGCGGCGACTGGGCGGGAGGGTGTCACGTAGCACGAGGCCATCTCGCCCTGATCGAGCGGCACGAGATGGGCCTGGAACTGGACCTTCAGGACGGGGTGAGCGGGATCGAGCTCGCCGAGCTGCTCCTCGATCTCCGGGCTGTGACGGTGCGCGGCGACCTTGTAGGGGAGGATGTTCTCTCCCGCCATCGAGAGGTGCGTCGTCTCGTCGAACACCCGCCCGGCCCCGGAGATGCCCTGCTTGGCGTCGATCACGACATCGGCGATCAGCCCCGCCCGCGCGAGTGGCGCGAGCGCGAGCAGCGAGGCCGTCGGGTAGCAGCCGGGATTGGCTACGAGCCCGGCGGCGGCGATCGCCTCACGGTGAAGCTCCGTCAAGCCGTAGACGGCCTGCTCGAGCATGTCCGGCCGCGGGTGAGACCCGTACCAGCGCTCGTACGTTGCCAGCGAGGCGAGCCGGAAGTCCGCGCTCAGGTCGACAACGCGGGCGTCGCGTTCGCGCAGAGCCGCGACCGTCGGCGCCGCGGCGGCGTGCGGATAGGCGACCACCGCCGCGTCGACGTCTCCCAGCCGGCCCAGGTCGAGCTCCTCGATCGCGAGCGGCACGCGGTAGCGCGGATATAGGTCGTCAAGCCGCCTTCCCACGTTCGAACGGCCGCTTACCGCCACCAGCTCGAAGCCCGGATGGCGCCACAGCAGATGCGCGGCGAGCGCCCCGGCGAAGCCCGTCGCGCCAGCCACGATCACCCGCGGCGCGCCGGGTGCGCGGAGCGGCTGCGCGCCGCTAGCCACGGAGCTCGCCCCCCAGCTCGCCGAGCGCCGCGACTATCCGCTCGCGCGCGGGAGCGACGTCCTCGTCGGTGAGCGTGCGCTCCTGTGTCTGGAAGGACAGCGCGAGCGCCAGCGACCGCCGGCCCTCGCCCACCTGCCCGCCGGTGTAGACGTCGAACATGCTCACGTCCTCGAGCATCTCACCGGCCGCTGCGCGGACCCGCTGCAGGACCTCGGCCGCGGGCACTGACTCGGGCAGCGTCACCGCGAGGTCCTGGCGCAGCGCGGGAACCGAGGGGAACGGGCGGAAGGAGACGAGCGGCGGCGCCGCCGCAGCCAGCTTTCCAAGGTCGAGGGTGAACACGGCCGCGCGCTCCAGGTCCCAGGCGCGCGCGACGAGAGGGTGCAGCTCGCCGAGGAACCCGGCCCGCACGGTCTCCGGTCCGTCGAAGAGCACGGCCGCGCTTCGCCCCGGATGCAGGAACGGCCACGACTCGGGCGCGACCCGCCACTCGACGTGGAACTTGTCGAGCATCGAAGCGAGCAGCGCCTTGGCCGCGAAGAAGTCCGCCTCACCCGGCGTCCCCCGCCACGAGCGCGGCGCGAGCGAGCCCGTCAACAGGACCCCGAGAGCGTGGTGCTCGTCGGCTCCGGAACCGTCGCGGGCGGCGCGGTACACGGTCCCCGACTCGAAGATCGCCACGTCGGGCCCGTTGCGCGCGACGTTGTAGCGGGCGACGTCGAGCAGCGACCCGAGCAGTGTCGGGCGCATGATCGACTGGGTCTCGGAGAGAGGATTCTCGATCCTCACCACCCGCCGCATGTCGTGCCCTGCCGGGAGTCGCAGCTCCTCGAGCAGCTTGGGGTCGGCGAAGCTCCAGCCCACGGCCTCGTGCAGACCCCGGCCGGCCATCGCGTCCTCGGCGGCTCGGCGCACCCGCTGCTCGTGGGTGAGCGTGCCGACCGCGCCCCGGCGCGCCGGAAGCGTCGCGGGCAGGCGCTCGAGGCCGTCGATGCGCGCGACCTCCTCGATCAGGTCCACCTCGCGCGTGACGTCGTCGCGTCGCAGTGGGGGGACCGTCACGTCCAGGCCGCCCGGCGCCGGTGCGCTTGTGAAGTCGAGGCGACTCAGGATCTCCGCCTGGCGCTCCACCGGGACCGCGATGCCGAGGATCGAGCGCACGCGTTGCTCGCGCAGGCGGATCACCCGCGCGGGCTCCGCTGGCCGGCCGACGTCGATCGTGCCGGGTGCGAGCTTCGCGCCCGAGATCTCGAGCATCAGGCGGCTCGCGACCGCTTGTGCGTGCATGCACTGCTCCGGCGCCAGCCCCTTCTCGAAGCGGCTCGAGGCCTCGCTGCGAAGACCCAGCGCCGACGAGGTGCGGTGAATGTTCGGCCCACTCCAGTTGGCGACCTCCAGCAGCACGCGCGTCGTGTCGGGCCCGACCTCTGAGCGGATGCCACCCATGACCCCCGCGATCGACGTCGGCCCGTCGGCGTCCTCGATCACGACCATCTCGCCGTCGAGCGTGCGCGTCTGCCCGTCGAGCGTCTCGACGAGCTCGCCGTCGTGCGCGCGGCGGACGTTCAGCCGCGCTCCCGCGACGCGGTCGAGGTCGAATGCGTGCAGCGGCTGTCCACTCAGCAGCATCGCGTAGTTGGTGATGTCGACGACGTTGTTGATCGGCCGCTGCCCGGCCGCAACGAGCCGCGCCTTCAGCCACGGCGGCGACTCACCGATCGTGACTCCGTCGAACACGCGCGCCGTGAAGCGCGGGCACTCCTCGGGGCACTCCACGCTGACCTCCGCGGCGGCCACCGCGCCCGGCGAGCCCGGGTCCTCGCGCCACGGCTCGGGCGCGAGTGGCGCGCCCGTCGCGGCGTGCAGCTCGCGCGCCACGCCGTACACGGCCAGGCAGTCGGGGCGGTTCGGCGTGATCTCGAGCTCGAGGACGTCGACCGCGATCGGGAGCACGTCCGCGAGCGGCGTCCCGGGCGCAAGTTGCGTCTCCTCCGAGACGCCGTCGAGCACCAGGATCCCGTCGCTGCCTGGCCCGATCTGAAGCTCCGTCTCCGAGAGGATCATGCCTTCCGAGAGCACCCCGCGCAGCCGCGCCTCTGCAAGCGTCCGCCCGTCGGGGAGGACGGCCCCGGGACGGGCCACCGCGACGGTCTGCCCGGCCGCGACGTTCGGCGCTCCGCAGACGATCACCGCCGGCTCGCCGTCGGCGCCCAGGTCGACCTTGCACACCTTCAGCCGATCGGCGTCGGGGTGCTGCTCAGCCTCGAGCACGCGACCTACGACGAAGTTGGCCGCCGCGCCGACGCCCTGGCGATGGATCGCCTCGACCTTCGTGCCGGTCATCGTCAGGCGCTCCTCGAGCCCGTGCACGTCGAGACCGGGGTCGCAGTATTCGAGCAGCCATGGCACCGGCACCTTCATGGGAGCTGCTCCAGGAAGCGCAGGTCGTTCTCGAAGTTGAGCCGCAGGTCGGGGATCCCGTGCCTGAGCATCGCGATGCGCTCGATGCCCATCCCCCACGCGAAGCCCTGCACCTTCTCTGGGTCATAGCCGGGCGCGTTCAGCTCAGTCGTGGGAATGTAGGAGTACAGGTTAGGGTCCACCTCGCCGGCGCCGAGCACCTCCAGCCAGCCCTCGCCCTTGCACAGGTAACACCGTGAGCCGTCGCGCAGGAAGCCCTTGCCGTCGCAATGAAAGCACGACACGTCGACCTCGACGCTCGGCTCGGTGAACGGGAAGAAGTGAGGACGCAGCCTCACATCGCGCCGCTCCCCGAAGACCGCACGGGCGAACGCCAAGAGCGTGCCCTTGAGGTCCGCGAGCGTGATGTCCTCATCGACCGCGAGCCCCTCGATCTGGTGAAACTGCGGCGTGTGCGTGGCGTCGGAGTCGGGCCGGTACACGCGTCCGGGGACGATTATGTAAAGCGGCGGCGGGTGCGTCTCCATCGCGCGCACCTGCATTGGCGAGGTATGCGTTCGCAGGACGAGATCGTCGGAGACGTAGAAGGTGTCGCTGCGCGCCCGCGCGGGATGCGTCGGGCTGTGGTTGAGGGCGTCGAAGTTGTAATGGACAGTCTCGACCTCGGGGCCTTCCATGATGGTGAAGCCGAGGCCGAGGAAGATGTCCTCGAGCTCGCGGCGAGTGGCGCTCAGTACGTGCAGGCCGCCGATCGGCTGCGGCGGCGCACCGGGCAGCGTGACGTCGACGCTGTCCTCGTGCAGGCCCGCGTCGAGCTCCCGCGCCTGGAGCTCGGCCATGCGCTCCTCGATCAGCGCCTCGAGCGCGTGCCGGGCCTCGTTGGCCGCCTTGCCGACCTCGCCGCGCCGCGCGGGCTCGAGCTCTGCCACTCCGCGCAGCATCTGCGGCAGCTCGGCCTTGCGTCCGAGGTAGCGCACGCGCAGCTCCTCGAGCGCCTGGCTCGTGTCGGCGCCGGCGATCTCCCCCGCTGCCTGCGCGCGCAGCTCCTCGATCCGCTCGATCATGAGGCAGTGACCCTAGATGGTCCTCGCGTCATCTCATACAACGCGACGGTCGCGGCCATCGCGGCGTTTAGCGACTCGGAGCTGATCGGTATCCGGGCGCTGCGCTCACACGCGCCGACGACGGCCGCGGGCAGCCCCTCGCGCTCGGCTCCCACGAGCAACGTCACCGCCGGCGCCGGCTCCTGCCCGGACTGCCGCAGGGGCTCGGACGCGCCGGCGAGCAGCGCGATGCGCTCTCCCGGCAGCTTGCCCAGATCGTCGACGCGGGCGAGCGCGACGGCGAACACGGCCCCCATGCTGGCGCGCACCGCCTTCGGCGAGTACGGGTCGGCGCAGCCCGGGCCAAGCGCGACCGACGACGCGCCGAACGCCTGCGCCGAGCGCATTATCGTGCCCACGTTGCCGGGGTCGGCGACGCCGTGCAGGTAAACGCACAGCGGGCCCAGTGGCGCGCTCCAGCGCTGCGCGTAGACGCCGATCACCCGCGTGCCGGACCCGAGCGTGGATGCGGCAGCGAGGGCGCCGGGCTCAACGTCGTGAAAGCCGGCGCCGCCGAGGCCCGAGCCGGCCAGGCGGAAGCCCTCGAGCGCGGGCGCTCCGGCGCGCTCGGCGGCCGCGATCAGATCCTCGCCCTCGGCGAGGAAGCGGCCGCTGCGCGCCCGCTCGCGCCTGCTCTTCAGCCGGCGTAGGGCCTTCAGCCGCGGATTCTGGGGGGATTCGATCTGGATCATCGGTGTTGGTTGTTGATCTTCCTCACTCGGGAAACAAGAAGGGCGCCGCCCTTTTCAGGAGCGACGCCCGGGAGGCTGTCTCTGTCGATTACCGGGGCACCGCCGGCACGGCCGGGGGCTCAGGCAGTCGACGCCTCGCGGGCGACCTCGGCGAAACGTCGGAACGTGTCGGCGTCGCGAACGGCGATGTCCGCCAGCACCTTGCGGTCGAGCTCGACGCCGGCAACTGACAGGCCGTGCATGAACTGCGAGTAGCTCATGCCGTTGATCCGGGCGGCTGCGTTGATGCGCGTGATCCATAGCCTGCGGAAGTCGCGCTTGCGATTGCGCCGGTCACGGTACGCATACGCATCCGCCTTCAGCAGCGCCTCCTTGGCGCGCTTGTAGTTCGAATGTGCCTCGCCGCGGAAGCCCTTCGTCAGCTCGAGCGCCGCGCGACGCTTCTTGCGCGCGTGGACAGAGCGCTTGACCCTCGTCATTTGCCGACTCCCAACATCCGCTTGACGCGCGGCGCGTCGTCCTTGGAGAGGATCGTCGGGCGAGAGAGCGCCCGCTTGCGTTTCGGCGACTTCTTCTCGAGAATGTGGCTCGTGAATGGATGCCGTGCGCGCACCTTGCCGCCGGCGGTGACCTTGAAGCGCTTCTTCGCTCCGGAATGTGTCTTCATCTTGGGCATGATCGCGAGGCGAGGATTATGGCAGGCCCTGCCTGCCGAGGCGACCGCGTCCTACTCGGAAGCGGCCTCGGCCTTGGCCTTCGGCTCGACCTCGCCCGTGGCCTGCGGCTCCGCGGTGGCCTGCGGCTCCGCGGAGGGCCCACCGTCCGAGACCTGCTGAGCCTCTGAACCGGGCCCGACCTCGTCGCCCTCGTCGGCATCTCTGCCGGTCCCGTTGGCGCCTGCGGGTGAGTCGATCGCCGCGGAGGCGACGTCCCCCACGTGCGCGCCGGTGCGGACCTCGCCGTCCGAGCTGTCGGTGACCTCAACGCGGCCTGCGAGCACGGCCTTCGAGGGGGCCATCATCATCGTCATGTTGCGCCCTTCCTGCATCGGGCGCTGCTCGACGACGCCCAGCTCGGAGAGCTCTTCAGCGAGGCGGTCGAGAATCGCGGTGCCGCGCTCGGGGTGGGTGACCTCGCGCCCGCGGAACATGATCGTGACCTTCACCTTGTCCTTGTGGCGCAGGAAGCGCTCGACGTGGTGCTTCTTGGTGTCGTAGTCGTGCTGGGCGATCTTCGGCCGGAACTTGATCTCGCGGATCGTGATCTGCTGCTGGTGCTTGCGCGCCTGCTTGAGCTTCTGCGCCTGCTCGTACTTGTACTTCGAGTAGTCGAGGACACGCGCGACCGGCGGCCGCGCCTCGGGGGCGACCTCAACCAGGTCGAGTTCGCGTTCCTGGGCGAATACGAGCGCGTCGGGCGTCTTCATCACGCCGATCTGGTTGCCCTCGTCGTCGATCAGCCTCACCTCGGGAACGCGTATACGCTCGTTGATCCTCGTCGTATCCCGCTCGGGCGGGCGCCGGTCGAACCTGCGGGGAACCGGCACTAGCTGTGGTTGCCGCGCGTCAAGCGGATGCTAGGCGCGACGCTCTGAGGATTTGCGTGGCTTCAACGCGGCCGAGTATAGCTCGCCCCGTAGACGGTCGACAAACTCTTTCAACGGAATGCTCCCGAGGTCGCCGCCCCGATGCTCGCGCACCGACACGGCCTCCTCGCCCTGCTCGCGGTCCCCGACCACGAGCATGTACGGGATCTTCCGCAGCTCCGCATCGCGGATCTTGCGCGGGATCGACTCGCTGCGGTCGTCCACCTCGACGCGGGCTCCCTCGCTTGCGAGCCTGTCCTTGACCGAGGCCGCGTAGTCGTTGAAGCGGTCGGAGAGCGGTAGGACTATGGCCTGCACCGGGGTGAGCCACAGCGGCAGCTCGCCGGCATAATGCTCGAGCATGATCCCGATGAAGCGCTCGTAGGAGCCGAACAGCGCGCGGTGGATCATCACGGGCCGGTGCTCGCGGTTGTCGGCGCCGGTGTAGCCGAGGGCGAAGCGCTCGGGCATCGAGTAGTCGAGCTGAACGGTCCCCAGCTGCCAGGAACGACCGAGTGAGTCGGTCATGTGCATGTCGATCTTCGGCCCGTAGAACGCACCGTCGCCCGGGTTGAGCTCATACTGAAGGCCGAGCTGCTCGAGGGTACTCGTGAGCTTCCTCTCCGCCCGGTCCCACATCTCGTCGGTCCCGATCCGCCGCTCGGGGCGTGTCGAGAGCTCGAGTCGCACGTCGAGGTCGAACAGGGCGTAAGTGTCGAAGGCCATCTCGATGCAGCCCCTGACCTCATCCTCGACCTGATCCTCGGTACAGAAGATGTGGGCATCGTCCTGGGCGAAGTGGCGTACGCGCAGCAGACCATGCAGCACGCCCGAGGGCTCGTTTCGGTGCAGCAGGCCGGGCTCGAAGTAGCGAACCGGCAGATCCCTGTAGGAATGGCGGCTCAGGCCGAAGAGAAGGGCGTGGCCAGGACAGTTCATCGGCTTGACGCCCATCTCGCGACCCTCGGCCTCGACGATGAACATGTGCTCTTTGTACTTCTCCCAGTGCCCCGAGATCTTCCACAGCTCGGAGTCGTAGATCTGCGGCGTCTTGACCTCGCTGTAGCCGCGCTCCTCGCCCATCGCGCGCGAGAGCGCGACGAGCGCGTTCCACACGCTCGCACCCGCGGGAAGCCAGAACGCGGCACCCGGCGAGACGTCGGAGAAGGTGAAGAGCCCAAGCTCTCGTCCGAGCTTTCGATGGTCGCGCGCCTTCGCCTGCTCCACCCGCTCGAGGTACTCGTCGAGCTCGCCCCTGGAGAAGAAGGCCGTGCCGTAGATCCTCGTGAGCATCTTGCGCGTCGAGTCGCCGCGCCAGTACGCGCCGGCGACCGAGCGCAGCTTGAACGCGCCCACCGTCTTCGTGGTCGGGGCATGCGGTCCGCGGCACAAATCGGTGAAGGAGTCGTTGCTGTAGAGCGAGACCGTTCTCAGCGGGTGAGCCGGGTCGGCGTTCGCCACGAGGTCGTCGATCAGCTCGACCTTGTAGTCCTGGCGCTCGCGCACGAACCGCTCGCGCGCCTCGGCGACCGGGACATCGCGCCGCTCGAACGGCTCGGCCGCCTTGATGTGCGCACGCATCCGCTCTTCGATCCTGGGGAAGTCCGCCTCCGAGACGACCGTTCCCTCGGGAAACTCGAAGTCGTAATAGAAGCCGTCGGCGATCGGCGGCCCGATCGAGATCTTCACGCCGGGATACAACTCCATCACGGCGGTCGCGAGCACGTGAGCCGCGTCGTGCCGGATCAGCTCGAGCGCCTTCTCGCCGCTCTTGGCGGTGAGGATCGCCACGCTCGCGCCGTCGGGCAGCGGGCGCGCCAGGTCGCGCACCTCGGCCACAGCTCCGTTTCCAACCGCGCCATCGGCGCCCGCGCCAGCCGCGCGCTCGCCGCTGACCTCGACCGCAAGCGCGGCGCGCGCCAGGCCCGGTCCGATCGTCGCCGCGGCATCGGCGCCGGTCGCGCCGTCGGCGAGTTGCAGCGGCTTGCCGTCTGGGAGTGTGACCGTCACGGACATGACAGCGTTGCAGGCTACCCTCCCCGCGCGAGTTCCTCAGGCGAACCGCGCCGCGCGACACCTCGGCGACGGCCATTCAGAAACAGTCCTACAGACAGTCGTCTGCATATGCAAGGATCGAATCATGATCAACCACGAGAACCAACCGATCTCAATCACTGCTCAGGGGCCTCTCGATGCTTACCTGCTTCGGTCCCGATGGGCGCGAGCGAGGCATCGTCGAGCTCGCCCGCGATCTGGGCATGAGTCCGAGCACGGCTCATCGCTACGCCCTCACGCTCGTCGAGCTCGGGCTGCTCGAGCGCTGTCCGAAGACGCGCAAGTACCGGCTGGCGGGCACCTGACCCGAATGCGCCATCCGGGGGCCCGCCGTCAGGCGGCTGGCACCCGCCACATGCGCCACTGGGGGGGCGCACCGTGGCCGAGCCTGAATTCTTCGGTTACGGAAAATCCGTGCCTTTCGTACAGGCCGCGGTTGCGAGGCGTCGAGGCCTCGAGAAAGGCCGGCATCCTCTCGTCGTCGCAGCGCTTGAGGACGGGGGCGAGTACGGCAGCGCCGAGACCGCGACCCTGCCACTCGGGCTCGACGCCGATGAACGCGAGGTAGTAGTGCGGCTCGCGGGGATGCTTCCGTTCCAGGACCGTCAGCGCGCGCAGGACTCGGGGCAGGTGGCGTGAGAAGACCTTCACCATCGCCGGCAGCATCCGCAGCTGCCGGCCGAGGGGAACTTTCCACTCGCCAGGGCGCTCCCACACGGCCACGGCGACCGTCCCCGCGGTCGTGTAGGTCTCCTCCTGCTCGAGCCAGATCCGCCTCAAGAACAGCTCGAAGCCCTGCTCGAGAATCTTCATGCGGCGCGGATCGGCCCGCAGGACCCACGAGAAAGCCGGATCGTCGTGGAAGGCACGCGCCAGAACGCCGGCCATCGCGAGCCGCTCGCCGGGCGACGCCTTGCCGACGCTCGCGGCTTGCGCGCTCGCCTCCCCGACGTCCACCATCTCAGGCGCTCCCGTCGACGTGAACCCAGCAAGCGAGCATCGCAGGAGCCTATCGCCACTGCGTGGTCGCGATCGGCGAGCACCCCCGCCGCCGTCATCCCCGCAGGTCGCGCAGGAAATAGTCGACCGTGTGGTTGAAGAGGCCGGCGCGCTCCCACTGCAGGAAATGGCCGGAGCGCGGCACGACGAACGGGCCGATCAGCTCGCTGAACGCGACCTCGCACATCTCCGGGAAGCGGGGCCAGATGACATGGTCGTCGGGGCCGTAGAGCGCCAGGGTCGGGACCTCGCTGACCTCGAACAGGCGCGGCGCCTCCGACAGCGGCCGCGTGCCGAGGGCGCTCTCGTAGTTACCCCATCCGGCGCGCAGGCGCTCCGCGTCCGCGAACGGCTCGGTCATGAAGGCGACCTCCGCGCGCGAGAAGGCGCCGGGCGTGGCCCAGAAGCGGTGTCCGTAGAACTCGCCGACGTAACGACGGCGCTTCTCGGGCGTGTCGAGCTCACCGGCCAGCGCGTCGGCTTCGCGGCCCTGGCGGATGAAGTAGTCCGCCGCCATGCGCATCTGTCGCGGCGGCCCCGTCGGGATCCCGGCTGCGGCGTACAGCTCGCCGAGCAGGGGCAGCACGCAGTTGAACAGCACCTGCCGGCTCACGAAGCCGTCGAAGCGGAGGCCGACGTCCTGGATCACGCCGCCGCCAAGGTCGCCGCCGGCCGCGGCGCATTGCGGGTGGCCGAGCTCCTCGTGGACGAGCGCGTACAAGTCTCTCGCGTGCGCCGCGACGTCGTAATGGCCATCGGGCGCGAGTCCCGAGTCGCCGAAGCCACGGAGGTCGGGCGCGATCACCTCAAATCCGGCATCGGCGAGGGGCGCGATGTTCCTCCACCAGATGCGCTTGGTCTCGGGCCATCCGTGGACCAGCAGCAGCGGGTATCCGCCCACGCCCGCGCGCACGTAGGCGATGCTCACGCCCTCGCGCACTTCCTTGCGCTCGAGCCGGAAGGCGTCTGGGTCGGGAGCCTCACCCATCCCCGGCACGCTACACCGCCCGCGGCGCGCCACCTGCACCCGGACGCGCGACCCCCGCCCAGTCCGCGGCCAGCATCGAGTAGACGACATCGTCGTGGAAACCATCGGCCAGCCTCAGGGCCTGCCGTAGCGTGCCCTCATACACGAATCCCAGCCGCTCGGCGAGCGCCCGGCTGCGCAGGTTCTCTACGTCGGCGCGAATCTCGACGCGATTCAGCCCCCATCGGCCGAAGCCGTGGTCGACGAGCGCGCGGACTGCATGGGTCATCGTGCCTCGGCCCTCCTGCCCCGCCGCCAGCCAGTAGCCGAGGCTCGTTGCGCGGTTGGGCCAGTCCACGCCGTGAAAGCCGGCGACGCCGACGATCCCGTCCTCGCCCAGGATCGCCGACTGAAACCCGTCGTCGGCGCCGATCTGCCTGCGCCCCGCACGAATGAACTCGAGTGTCCGATCGCGCGTCTGGCCCTCGGCCCACGCCATCCATCGCTTCAGGCGCGCACGGTTGGCGTCGATCAGCCGGTACAGCTCCTCCGCGTCGGACTCCTCGAGTGGGCGCAGCTCATGACCGCTGGGGAGGCGTATATGCGGCACGGTGGCACGATAGCTACGGCCCCACGAGGTCCTCGAGGTGATCCCCCCGCGCGAGGTTGAGCACGGGTATGCCGTGTTGGTGGGCGATACGCAGCGCCTGCCCCGTCCCGTCCCCGAAAAGGCCCTCCCCATCGAGGCTGCCGTCCGCCGTCCAGCATGCGACGAGCCGCACTGGGTCGAGCAGGCCGGCGCCCAACAGCTGATCGCCGTCTCGCGCGAGCAGCCGGCGCGCCTCGTCCGAGAGCTCGGCCCACCGCGGATGGAAGCGGGGCGCCAGCTCCCAGGCAGCGGGGCTGGGGCCGGAGAGCACGCGCACGCGCGTGCCCTCGGCGTCGAGCCGCGCGCCGGATTCGAACCCATCCCACGGCAGGTAGAGCTCCGCGCGGCCAGCGCCGCTCATGGCGCCCCGGTAGAAGGCCTGGTCCGCCCCCGGGGAGAGCCCGGTGCGCAGGACCCATCCATCGGCAGCCAGCCTCGCTGCCAGTGCCTCCATCAGCGACAGCACGTCCGGTGGCGTCTGGCGGGAGCCGATCCCTGCGTACGCCGGCGCTGTCCGCTCGGGTCCTCGGCCTCCGGCTGGATCTCTCGCCGCCGGGTCTGTCACGTCGCCCGCCCGCCCGGCTCAGGCCGGCTCTGGCGCCTCGAGCGCGGCGAGATGCTCTTGCACGCGCACGACCCAGCGCTCCGAGACCTCGTCTGCCTGAACGGAGAGTCGGGGCGTCCGGATCACGAGATCGTCAGGCGCCGGGATCGCGAGATGCTCGAGCACGCGGTGGACGACCGCTTCGGTGCTGTCGGCGAGCTCCTCGTAGGTGACCTTCAGCGGCTCGCAGCCGAGGCCGAGGAAGTAGGCGTCCCACGAGGCGTCGTGCGCTGTGAGCAGCCTCACGAGGTAGTTGATCGCCCGGAACGAGAAGACCGGCTCGACGGCCGGCGTCTCCTCTGCACCGGGCTCCTGCTTCCATGCCTGCGTCTGGACGGCCTTCCACAGCGAAACCGCCTGGCGAACCTTGTCCTTGCGGGTGATCTGCAGGTAGCGCAGTCCCGGGAAGGCGCGTTCGAGCAGGTCGGGGATCGCGCGGCCGCCCATGCCGTCGATACCGCGGAGCAGGTGCGCGAAGTCACCGAGGTAGCCCCACATGAGCTTGGCCCCGAAGACCCCGTTCGCAGTGGTTCCCTCCTGTAGGGACCACGCCAGGTAGCGATCGTAGGTGTCGGGCTGCCACAAAGGATTAGGCCGCCCGGTCCCGTCGGGCATCTCGCGGAAGGCGAGGCGTTCGACGATGTTGGAGTGGCGATCGGGATCGAAGTACTCGTGCGGTCGGCGTGGCAGGCCCGACTGGCGCAGCGCCTCGAAGTACTCCTCTGGGTGACCGGCGACTCCAGTCTCATCCAGCGCCTGGCACAGTAGAGTGCTGCCGCTCCGCGGCGTGGCGCACACCAGGTAGGAGAGCATCGGCGTCACCCGCGTCAACCATATCCAGCAGGTGGGTGGAGTTAGTCGAGGATCGCGGTGGTGGGCAAGCGGCCGAACATCCTGTATCTGCACTCGCACGACACCGGGCGTTACACGCAGCCGTACGGCGAGCCGGTGCCGATGCCCAACGTGCAGGCGCTGGCCGACCAGGGCGTCCTCTTCCGGGAGGCCTTCTGCGCCGCGCCGACCTGCTCCGCCAGCCGCGCGTGCCTGCTGACCGGCCAGTACGGGCAGAGCAACGGGATGATGGGTCTCGCCCACCGCGGATGGTCGCTGCGCGACTACCGCCATCACATCGTCCACACACTGCGCAAAGCCGGTTACACCTCCACGCTGATCGGCGAGCAGCACATCTCCAAGCGGCCGGACGTGATCGGCTACGACGAGGTGATGAAGATCCCGACGAACCGCGTCGAGTCCGTGGCGCCGCTCGCGATGGAGGTGCTTCGACGGCGCCGCGACCGGCCGCTCTTCCTGTCCGTCGGCTTCTTCGAGACCCACCGCGAATTCCTGCCTCCCGGCGCATTGCGCGACGTCCTCTACTCGAAGCCCCCGGCGAACCTGCCGGACACGCCGGAGGTCCGCGCCGACGTCGCAGCGTTCAAGGCGAGCGCGCGCTCGCTCGATCAGGGCGTCGGCATGGTGCTCAACCAGCTCGACGCGAGCGGCCTCGACGACGAGACGCTCATCATCTTCACCACCGATCACGGCATGCCGTTCCCGGGCGCGAAGGCGACTCTCTACGACCGCGGGCTGGGGGTGATGCTGATCCTGCGAGGACCCGAACCGTTCCACGGCGGGCGCGTCATCGACGCGTTGGTGTCACACATCGACATCTACCCGACAGTCTGCGAGCACCTGGACATCCCCCGCCCTGACTTCCTGCAAGGCGTGTCGTTGATGGCGCTGCTGCGCGGTGAGGCGACGGACGCGCGCGAGGAGATCTTCGCCGGCTCGACGTGGCACGCCGCGTATGAGCCCCAGCGCGCCGTACGCACCGCGCGCCACAAGTACATCCGCCGCTGGGGCGATCGGCTGACGCCGGTGCTGCCAAACACAGACGACGGCCCCAGCAAGGATCTCTTGATTCGCAATGGGTGGGCCGAGAGGGAGATACCCAAGGAGCAGCTCTACGACGTCTTCTTCGACCCCAACGAGGCGAACAACCTCGTGGAGGACCCCGAGCAGGCGGCCGTGCGCACGGACCTGCGCGAGCGGCTCGAGCGGTGGATGCGCGACACGGACGACCCGCTGCTCGCGGGCCACGTCGACCCGCCGCCGGGCGTCGAGATCAACCTTCCCGACCAGCGCTCGGCGAGCGACCCGACGACCCACATCGGTTAGGCGCCCGTCGCGGCGCCGCGGCTGTCGGCGCGGCGGCGCAGGAAGTCGACGAGGGCACGGCTCGCGCGCTCGGGCTCGTCGTCCCAGACGAAATGACCGGCGCCCTCGAACACATGCAGCTCGGAGCCGCTGATCTCCTCGTGGAAGCGTCGCGCCATGGCCACCGAGGCGAAACGGTCCTGCTCGCCCCACAGGATCAGGGTCGGCACTGCGAGCGCCGCCACCCTGCCCTCGTACGGGATCAGCTTGTCGAAGTCGCCCGAGCGGTACAGCTCGAGATGCCCGCGGCGGCGGGTATCGTCGGCGAAGCCCTTCCAGTATTGATCGAACGCCTCGTCGGTCATGCGGCTCGAGCCGGCCCGCATCGCGGCGGTGAAGCCCTCGCGTGTGTAGGACTCGATCAGACGCTCCCCGTCACCCGGCGTGCGCATGACGTTGGCCAGGTCATGCCAGCGCCGATCGGCGAAGAAGCCGCCGTCGGAGATCACGAGGGCGCTGGCCGAGCCAGGGTGGTCGCAGGCCCAGCGAAGGCCTATCGGGACGCCCCAGTCGTGCGTGATCAGCGCAACCGGGCCGAGCTCCAGCTCCCCCACGAAGCGCTCGAGCGCCTCTATGTGCCGCTCCCAAGTCCCCGGCGGGTCCGGCTCGGAGTCGCCATATCCGGGAAGGTCGGGCGCGAGCGCGCGCCAACCGGCGCTCGCGAGCGCGGGCAGCGCGTCGCGCCACATGTACGAGGACTCGGGGTAGCCATGAACGAGCAGGGCGACCCTGTCGGGCGAATTCCCCGCCGACCGGTATGCGAGACCCGCCGCACGTTCGAGGCCGCTCACGAGCGCGATTCTACGTCCCCCGAGGCACGCTCGCTCCACGCCGCCGAATAGCTTTTGGCTGTTCGGGTATAGAGACCGCCGATAGCAGATGGAGTTCAGGCGCGGCCAGCTTCGGAATTTTGTCACCGTCGCCGAAGACGGTCAGATGACACGGGCGGCGAGGAGGCTCCATATCGCGCAGCCGGCGCTGTCGCAGGCGATCTCGCAATTGGAGAGCGAACTCGGCCTCCTCCTGCTCGAGCGCCACGCGCGAGGCGTGACGCTGACGCCGGCTGGCGACGCGTTCCTTCCCAAGGCACGAGCCGCGGTCGCGGCCGCCGATGATGCTCTGAGAACGGCCGACGCCCTCGTCCGGGCAGCGAGTGCGACGATGAACGTCGGGTTCATCGGGCCGGCGCCGATGGTCAACGCTCCCGAGCTGTTCGGGGAATTCGCCGGCGCCCAGCCTGACGCCAGGGTCGCGTTTCGGGAACTGCCGTTCCCCTCCAGTCCGACGACATCCTGGCTGCAGGAGGTCGACGTCGTGTTCTCACCCCCTCCGATGCCGGAACGGTGCGTCCGCTTCCAGGGCGTTCGGCTCGAGCCGCGCGCCGTCGTGGTGCCAAACGACCATCACCTCGCCGAGCGCAGCGAGCTGGCCGTCGCGGACGTGCTCGACGAGCTCTTCATCGGCTACCACGCTGACGTGCAGCCGACATGGGCCGGGTTTGGCAGCTTCGACGACCACCGCGGCAAGCCGGCCCGCTTGACGCGTGAGCGCGCCCGGACGCCGCCCGAGATGCTCACGATGATGGCCACGCGCAGCGCGATCACGGCGGTGCCTCTCTCCGACGCGCGCGTGATTCAGGAAGTCCTCCGCGGTGTCGTGGCGATCCCGGTTCCAGACGCCAATCCAGCGGTGCTTTCGCTCACGTGGCTCGAGGACAACCGCAATCCGTGCGTCCAGGCGCTCGTGGCGCTCGCCGAGAGCGTCGTTGGCCACGACGGCGCCGGTCGCGTGCGCGCCCCCGCCGGCGGGCCGCGCGCTTAGTTCGGGTTCGACTCCGCAGCGCGCGGCGAGCGCGGCGAGTCCGGATCTCCCCGGCTCGCCGCGCGCGGAGGCGCCTACTTGACGAGGAAGCGGCCCTCCATCCAGGGGTGAAAGAAGCAGATGAAGTTCAGGATCGTCCCCGGCCGCGCCGTAACCTTGAACGTCACCGGACCGCCACGCCCCTTCGGTCCGATGACGGCCGAGTCGCCCGGCGTGTCGAAGCCGGGCGCGCCGACGTTGACGAGCCGGATCGGGGGAGGACCGACCGCCGGCGGCCCTTCGAAGTTGATGCCGTGCGACTTCGCGATTGCGTTGCAGGCGGCGCAGTTTTGGAGCTGCTTGATCGTGTGCGGCACCTGCGATGCCGTGACGAGCGACAGGCTGTGCGCGTCAGTCGTGTTGTTCGTCAGCGTGACCGTCCCGCCCGAGCGGATCGGGATCGTCCCGGGTGTGAAGTGGAAGCTGATCTGGAGATAGGCGTTCGGCTTGATCGATTCGGCGCCGTTTATTTCGACTTTCGCCCGGGCAGGCCCTTTACCGCCTGCGCCGAGGGCCGTTCCCACAAGACTCAACGACACAGCCGCGATCAGGGCTGTCATCAATAGGCGCCGGGAGCTCCACGGCTGCATGTCTGCCTCCTCCTGGCGCACCGCACAGTGGAGATGCGCCTTCACCCGCTTTCAGCGCCGCCAGAGTGGCGCCCCATCCCAATGCGCACCCTATTTCGGATGCTGCAGGGAGTCAACCCTGTGGTTGTGGCTCGATCCCGTCAGATCGGCACCGCCATGCTTCCCTGGAAACGGAACCCCCGCCTTCGCGGGGGTTCCATGCACTCGCCTGTTATCGGCGATTCTAGTTATGACATCTCGGCCGGGAGGCGCGCATCCCGGAGGTCGACGCGATCGCCCCGCATCGGTACACCCTCCCCGAGCAGCAGCTCGCGCTGGTGCTCGCCTTGAGGGATGCTGCCGTCCGAGCGCACGACGCGATGCCACGGGAGATCATGTGTCGTGGAGAGGACTTGGCCGACGAGCCTAGGGGCGGCCGGGTCGATGTCGCCGTAAGTCCTTACAAACCCTTCCGGGATCGCGCGAACGAGTTCGACGATCCGTGTCCTGCGCCTTGCGCGATCTTCCGTCGAGGACTCTTGCCGGCTGCTCCCCGCCACCGGCCGGTGGCGCGTGTCAGTTCGGCGACTTCGGCGCATGAATACCCCTCGGTCCTCGCCGTCACCGTCGCGCCCTGGGAGTGGGACGACGATCACCGCTGCGCCGCGATGAGGCTGCCTCGCTTCCCACGACGGGATGCTGCAGCGTGAACCACACGGCCTTCCCGTTCGCGGCTGGGGTAACGCCCCAGGCGTCGGCCATCGCTTCGACGATGCGCAGCCCTCGTCCCGATACCTCTCGCGGCGCGGGCGAGAGGAGCGTGGGCCGGCCCTCCCCTCGGTCGCTCACTTCTATACGGATCTGACCGTCTGTGTGAATGGCCAGTTCGAACTCGGTGTGCGCGTGCCGCACACAGTTGGTGGCCAACTCTGAGGCCATGAGCTCGGCGGCTTCCACCAACTCGGGCGGCCGATCGTTCAGGACGTCCCTCACGAACCGGCGCGCGGCGGTCACAGACCCGGGCTGACAGCGAAATGTCCGGACGTCCGTCACGATTCGATCGATAGCACGTCGGTGAGACCGGTCAGCTCCACGACACGTCGCACGGCTGTGGATGGGTCGCGTAAACGCACGGCGTTCACCTTCCCCGCAGCGTCGAGCAAGACCGCGATCCCGGCGCTGTCCATGAACCGCAGGCCGCTGAGGTCGAAGATCAGCCGCTCGGGGCGCTCCGCCGTGATCGAGGCCACAGCCCGTTCCAGCGTCGCGGCGTTTGAGATGTCGAGGTCGCCCGACACCGTGACGATCGCCGCGCCCGTCGGATCGACCCCCGTGTCGATCACCACCTCAGCGGCGCGATCGTCGTCTAGTTCTGCCATTGAATGCCCACTATTGCCGTGTCATCCTGGTGGTCCTCGGACGCGAGATCGCGCGAGAGCTTCACGAGCAGCTCATCGAGGGGAAGTTGTTGTTTGGTGGCTGCGTCTCGCAGTCGCGCGAGACCCACATCGAGAACCTCTCCGCGGCGCTCTACCAAGCCGTCGGTGAAGGCTACCAGCGTGGCGTTCGCTGGCACAGGCACGGTCGCCTCGTGATAATGCGAGTTCCCCGCCACGCCGACGGGCGCGTCGATGTGGAACGCGACAAACTCACCGTGTTCGCCGTCGAGCAGCAACGGCGCCATGTGGCCGGCGCTGGTAATGGTCAGCTGATGAGCGTCAACATCGATCAGCACGCACAACACCGTCGCGAAGTAATCGTGCGCCCCGCTGTTGACGAACTTGGAGAGCTTGGCCAGCACGGTCGCGGGACGCGAGTCCTGCGCGACGTACGCTAGCGCGGCGTGTCGCACCAACGCCATCGTCGTAGCTGCCCGAAGCCCGTGGCCCGACACGTCGCCGATAACCATGAGGACCCGTCGATCGTCGACCGCGACGATGTCATACCAGTCGCCCCCGATGTCGACCCCGGAGGCAGCCGGGACATAGAGTGCGTTCACCCGCAGTCCCTTGAACTCAGGCAGTGTGTCGGGCAGCAGGGCGTGCTGGAGCGTTTGCGAGATGCTGCGCTGCTCGGTGTACATGTGCCGGTTTTCGGCTGCCACGCGGTCGAGGATCCCGGCCAGTTGCTCGGCACGCTTGCGTCCTCGGGCGAGCCGGTCGGTCATCAGCGCCGCGGCAAGCGCAATCAGCACTCCGACGACGGCGGTGATCCAGGGGAGGTCCTTGAAGAAGGTGCCCCCGAGCGATCCTTTCGGGGCGACTACAAGCGTAAACACGCCGGCGCCGAACGGCACGACGTCTGACGCCTGTCGACCCCGGATCGGTAACCGCGCCACACTCGTCACCAACACGTCTGCGTTGCGCCGAGAGTGACCCAGGTAGAGAGCGTAGTTGAGATCCGAGAACGCGTTGTTACGCTCGAGCGCCGATCGCCTGTTCGCGGGCAGGGGGTTCTCCGCGTAGACGGCAAACCCCGGCTTTCGGCCCGCCGCGGTGAACTCGAAGCCGAGCGCCGGGTGCGCCGTGCCCAGGATGCCCGTGAGGTTGAGGGCCCCCGATGGCTTGGCATGCGCAAAGAACTGACGCGCCTTTTCGGGCATGGACGCCAATACAGGGGTCGCGCCGACGACAACCGTCGGCGCCAAGCGAGACGTCGCCAGCGGCCACAAGGACACCGAGGCAAACTGGCGGCCGTTACCCACGTAGGGCGACATGAACGCGCGGAACTTCTGAGCGCTGCCGCCGGTGGCGTGCGCGAGCTCTGCGGCCGACGCCAACGGCGTCTCAACCGACGGGACGGTGGCCGCCAACACCAAGTTGAGCTCACGAACACGCAGATTCAACAGCCGGCGCTCGTTGCGGTTGTACACGGTCAGCGACGTGAGCGCGAGCGCTGCTGTCACCACGAGTCCCATCACAACCGCGATAGTCCCGGCTCGCGACGGCCGCCACCTCCACACAGGACGGACCGCTGTCAAGGCAGGCGCGGCGCCCTCGGCCGCACCCCGAGACCCGGAGCCCTCGGCATACGTGGTCATGTTGCCATGCCCAAAGGCCTAGCCCTTGCGAGTGTCCGGGTTCACAGCAGCGAGCTAGCTTATCCGAGTGTTCGTCATCTGAGCGCTTGCGCTCGAAAGGTGACTTTGCCAATTCCTCGCCCTGCGCGGCGATCTTCTGAGGAAGCCAGGCTAGGAGGAGAAGGGGCGGGAGCGGCGGTCGATGCCCATCTCGGTGATCCCGCCGGAGGTGATCTTGATCCGAGTCGGAACGCTGCCGCGCTCGAGCAGCTTGCGGAGCACCGACTCGCCCTTGGATTCAATTCCCGAACGGAGCGGCTCCGGACAGGCCTCGGGTTTGAGCGAGTCGGCGATCTGCACGTAGACATGTTGTTCTGCCCGGCCGTTCTGAACCTTCCAGCGGAAAACCTCCCCGGGCGCGCGAAGAATCGGAATCGGCGTGGGCCCGCCGATGATCTCAAGCTCGCCCGCCATAGATGCAGCATGACAGCGCCGTGAGGAGCCACAAGGGCCTGCTGGCCAGGATCTTCATGTCCGCTTTGGACACCCGCGTGGCGGCTGCCCGAACAGCTGGTGCCGGCGCCACCTCGCGGGGTCTGGCCGGGGCGCTCGCTGCTGGCCGGCCCACGAGACGCGTGCCGCGCCGCCTGCCGGCTCAGCAGAGGGTCAGGTCAGTGTCCCTGCCGGCAGAACGAACCGCAGCGGGGTTCTCTGGTCGGCGGCACCCGAGAGGCCTACGAGCGGGCCGTGCAGTCCCCGTCGGGGCGGTTCGGAGACCATCTTCTCGGCCACTCCTGCGTGGTCGGTGATCCACACCATCACGGCCGCGAAGTCGCCGCCCGACGCCAGAAGGGCCGCACGCTCGACGACATCACCACCTGAGGGGTGAGGACGCGCGAGACGCTTCACGAGTGCTTGGATCTCAGCATCTCGTGCCGGGTCCTCCGCGCTCACGAGAACTCCGTCACCGAGTAAACGGGATGGCTGACACGCGCGGGCGGCCGCTCACCGCCGCCGGTATGAACGCGGAACGCCTCGTCGCGGCCGTGGTCGAGAATCGCGACCACGACATCGCCGCCCTTGGACAGTGGCCGGCCGACCTCGATCTCTCGGTCGCGTCCGTCGAAGCGGCAGCTCAGCTTGAAGATCCGGCGCGCTCGCGCGGGGCAACCGGCGTCGAGCAGCGAACGCTCGCGCAGCTCGCTGTAGACCTGCTCGGCGCGCGCTCCCTTCGATTCGATACCAGCAACGAAAAAACTCGTCATTTTCGCCGCGCCTTCGGCGGCACCGCGGGGTAACGCCGGCGCTCGTCACGCGTCATCTTGCGGATCTTCAGCGAGCCGTCCTTGACCTGGCGCTGGATCTCCTCCAGCTTCGCCCGGCGACGCTCGGCCGCGCGATCTGCCTGAGTGAGCATAACCCCAGGCTAGCGTGCCAGCCGGCCGTGCACGGAAAACCGACCGTCGCCCGCCCGAAATTCCGAGTCAGAAGGTCGGAATGCGTTATAGTTCCCGGTGCGCTCAGTGAGCCAAGCTCTTCTCGCTTTCGGGGTGACATCTTCGTTCAGAGGGGCAGAGAGGCGGTTGGCCATGGTCACCGCAACAAAGAACGCCCGCGCCGCCCTGGCGCGATTCGGGGCCCCGGAGGTCGAGCAGCCCCCGGCGACGGCCGCGTGATGTCCGTTCGCCATCTCAGCTGCCCGGGATGTCGGATCCGCGTGCGCGCGAGCGCCCCGGAGATCGGTCTCCTTGAGGGAAGCTGTCCGATCTGTGGAGCGGCCCTGAGAGCGGCCACCGCGTCCTCCGGCGTGCTGGGGTTCCGCTCGTTTGACTTGGATGCGCTCTCGGAGCAAGAGCCGAGCGGCCCGCCACCCGCGCCGGGGCGACCTGCAGATCTCGCTGCTCGCCGCGGGGCTGCGTCGGCGCGAGAGGATGTCGATGCCCAACGCTGGTCGGATGAGGGGGGCAGTGTGGCCCGCGAAGCGGCGGCAGAGTGGCCGGCGACACACTGATGGCCGCGTCGTAGGAACTCCCCGCTCAGCCGCCCCCGCTCGTGTCAACTGGTGCGCCCGTCGTCTCCGGCACGATCGTCAGACCGGTGACGGGCCTCCCTCTCGGCTCCTTGGCGGCGAGCATCCGCGTCTGAAAGCTCCCGGCGCGACTCATTCTCGGCCCCTTGCCGGCGAGCCTCGGCGTCGGAAACCTGCCGGCGCGCCTCATTCTCTGCTCCTTGCCGGCGAGCCTCGTCGTCGGAAGCCTGCCGGCGCGCCTCATTCACGGCGGCGTAGCTTCGGGCCGCGAGCTGCGACGCGTCGCCACGAGCAAGGTTCTCGGCCGTCCGGCGAGATTCGCGGTCCTGCCGAGCACGGTCCTCCGCGCCTTCGCCGGGGCTCGGCGAGCTGCGTCGAAGACGCCTGAAGATGCCCGACATAGCCAGCTCAGTCTAGATCCGATTCGGGTCCGCGTCGTGGTCACGATGGCAGCTGGAGCGTCTCTTGCCCCGGCACCCCTTCGGGGATCTCCGTCGCCTTCGCGCGGCCGATCTCAGCGTTGACCTCGGCCCCGAAGAGCAGGGCGACGTTGGTGAGCCACAGCCAGACGAGCAGGATGATCGCCGCCGCGAACGAGCCATAGGTCACGTTGAAGCTCTTGAAGTTGGCGAGGTAGCTCGAGAACGCGGCCGATGCTGCGAGCCAGAGAGCCACGCCGACCACCGCCCCTGGTGCGATCGATCGGAACGCGCGTCGTTGCACGTCGGGCGTGACGTAGTAGATGTAGGAGAACACGAGCAGCGCGCTCAAGAAGGCTCCCGGCCAGCGCGTGATCCGCCAGACCGAGGCCGCCTCGGATCCGAGGACTTCACGCGCAACGCCGCCGCCAGCGAACATCAGGACGAGGGTGGTGAGCACCAGCCCGATGAGGACGAACGTCGAAGCCGTATCAATCAGCTTCCGGCGTATGAAGCTCCGCCGGCCCGGCGACTCGAAGACAACGTTGAGGGCGCGCCGAGCAGCCTCGAGGTAGCCCGTAGCGCCGTAGAGCGCGGTCAGGATGGCCAGCACGAGCCCGACCGCCGCCGTGCCCTTGCTTTTCAGGGCCGCCCGCACGGCCGCGTCGAGTGGCGCCAGGGTGGCCGCGGGCACGACACCACGCAGGTGACTGATGATCGCGTTATACGTGTCCGGGTACTCACCCGAGACGCCCAAGAGAGAGACCGCTAGAAGCAGCGTCGGAAACAGCGACATCAGCGCGTAGTACGTGAGCGCAGCGGCGTGGTGCGTGCCCTGGTCGTCATAGAACGACAGCACCGAGCATCTCGTAACTTGCCATGCACGCCGCATAACCGGAAAACGTATCTGGGAGTGCGGTGCGCACGCTCTCGAGGTCGCGCGGCCGAAGGCTCTCGGTCGGCCTCGCGCTGGCAATGCCGGCCTTCGACTGCCGGCTATCAGCCCTGCTGGTCGTGCAGTCGGGATTTGACGCGGTCGATCAACCCGGTCGCAGCCAAGCGACCGGTCGGCTGCAGGCGCAGGGTCTGTCCCGTCGGACTCTCCACGATCGGAATGCCGTCCCTCGCGCCCACCACCTTGTAGTCGTCGGGCAGCATCTCAAGCCGCCTTAGCTGGCGCTGTGTGAGCAGCGGCGGGTGCGGCGGAGGGCGCGTCATCGGTGGCGCCTCAACGCGCGTGATCCCCGGTAGGTCACGGCTTGCTGCTCGGCGTCGTTGGCGTCGCAGATCGCCCATGCCACGCGCTCGATCAGCTGGTCGGCTGAGTGGGCGTCCTGCAGGTGCTCGGGACGGACTTCCTCGTTCATGAGGACGGGGCAACCCTCGAGCTGTGGGTGGGCAGAGTCGGGGATGACGATGATTCTTGACACGGGGGGCTTCCTCCTGTTCTGATGGCGTCTGCTCTCAACGAATTACTCCCACACTGCGAGGAACGCAAGCGAGCTCCCCGCAACCTCCAAACTTTCGTGCTGCGGACTTGTCAAGCCTCGGCCTCACTGTGATATGTGCGAGGCGACGATGATCTCGGCGTCAGCGGGAAAGTTCACCGGTCGCTCCTCGATCGTCAGGACGATCCTGTCGCAGTGATCCTGGCCGCATGGGCAGGGATCGATCGCCGTGACTTCGCCGACCTCAGCTAGCGTCATCCCGATCTCAACGTCTCTGCACTTCAGGATGCGAGCGTCGGAGACGGTCCCCAGTGAGCCTTCGGCGACGGCCAGGGCGGCGATCTTCTCGTGTAGCTGCGCTGCGGTCTTCATCGCTCCCTGGAAGTCGCCGTCGTCCAGCAGCGTCTTCGTTTCCGCCAGCCACCGCTGCGCGGCGAGGATCAGGTGCGTGCCGCCTCGTCGGATGCGATCCAGCGTGTCAGAGGCCGTCCCCTTCGGATGCTCGTGGCTCTCCATGTCTGCTCTCCCAACGATGGTGGCGCGGCTACGCGCCACCGTGCAAACAGACCGGAACATGACGGCCAGCATGTGACCGTGAGTTCCCCTGCGCTGTGGGCCGCAATCCCAAGGACAGCCGGTGGCCAAGCATGTGGGATCGCTGTGCGCCAACGATAGCGCGGCGCCAGCTATGGGTGCGGTGCTCCGTCTGACTAATACCGCTAGGTGCGACAATCTTGTAATCGCTGGCAAGCCCTCGCGCGGGCGCCCGGCGAGCGCACTCTTACGCGAGCATGGCCGCGGCAAATGAAGGCCGGGATCTGCCGCCAACGTGATCCGAGCGGCACGTGGAGCGTTCAAGTCGTCCCCGGGACTTGTCCATTTCCTCACAAGTCCGGCAGCGACAAGAAAAGCTCGCGTCTAGCGTAGGAACCGCCAGCGCGCGGTTGACCGCGCATCGGCGCGTGCGTAGCTTCCGGGAGCGCACTCCACATGACCGTTCGGGGCTCGCCCCAAAGACACCGTTGGGTGGGTGATGTACCGGGCCAGCCGCGACCGCGTCGCAGGTTGATCTCAACAGTCATGGCGATGCATCTCGTCAAGATCAAGCAAGGATGTTGCGCGCCGCGGAGCCTCGCGACGCCAGCAGGGAGGACTGCAACATGAACGCTACAGCGACAATTGCCCCAGCCGGTCCACAGTACATGCGTGCCCTGGAACGCGCCAACGAGGTCCGCCTAGCCCGCGCCGAGCTTAAGCGCAGGGTGGCTTTCGGCGAGATCGACGTCTCGGACGTGATCCTCTACTGCCCCTGGGAGGCGCAGAGCATGGCGGTGGGCGACCTCCTGGTGAGCCAGCGCCGCTGGGGCCAGATCCGTTGCCGAAAGTTCCTCTCCCAGATCCCGATATCCGAGAGGAAGTCGATCGGGTCGATGACCGAGCGTCAGTGCCGCGCGCTCGCAGCGATGCTCAGCGCCTCGGAGTCTGACGGCGCGTGGAGCGCGACCGCCTAAGCCCCCTTAGACTGCCGGAAGCACGTGCGTTGGCACGGGTTTCCGGCAGTCGCCTGTCATCGGCGACAAGGCGCTCGGAGGAAACCGGCAGCGATGTAGGTCACATCTGGCGCGTGAGTGGCCGTTAGCTGCTCTGAGGTCACGTAACGAGGCGCTAGAGTGCTCCTACACCTCGAGCGTCCGTTCGAACCCAATCAATGCTGCGGGATTCACCAGTCGTTGCCTCGCAGCACCCAGCGCTTCTCGCAGTTCATCGCAGCAGAATGACCCAGCAAGGACGCGCTCGGTACTCCACGACAAGGGACGGACAGACATGGCCTCAAGCGGCAAGAAGAAGACCACGATGGCAAAGCTCACCCGTGAAAGCAGGCTCCGCGAGCGTCGGCTGGACAAGCAGGCCAAGAAGGACGCGCGCAAGCACGCGCCGACTCATCACGCAGACGGGCAGGGCGAGACGCTGAACGCAACGACCGGTGACGGTGAGTCAGCCCCGCCTGGTGCCGGTTAGGCGCTCTCGCGGCAAGCCGTTCGGGCGCTCGCGGGCGCTTGGTGCACCTCGCGCGCCCGGCCACGCGCTCACGACTCGCGCGCCGAAATCGCGCGTGCCCGCGATCGGGAGTAATGTCGCGCCAACCCACGGATCACGTACTAAGGGAGGATCGATGACCAACCACGTTCGTATGGGCATCTACGCGATCACGAAAGGCACCTACGACGAGCTCATCGAGCAGGCGCGGCGTGGCCTGGCGCCCATCCTGCGCGACAGCCCGGGCTTCGTCTTCTATTCGACGACCGACGTGGGCGGCGGGCGCTTCGTCTCGGTCAGCACGTGGGAGACACGTGAGCAGGCCGAGGCGGCCGCCTCGAAGAGCGCCGAATGGGTCGGCGAGAACCTCGCCGACTCGGTCGCCCTCGAAGAGAACCTGATCGGGGAGATGACCACGCTGGCGGCGACCGAGCGCAGCGCGGTCTGACGGAGCCGGACACCGTGAGCCGGACCGGCGACGAGAGTGCGATCGCCGAGCTCCAGGAGAGTGCGTGGGTGAACTCAGCCGCTGTCCACGGCGCGCAGCCCTCGCGCCCGCGGCCAGGGCGGGGCTCACCGGCAGTCGCGACGCTGGGCCTCCATGCCCGCGCCGCTGCGCGATTGTCTACCCGCTGCTGGTCATAAATATCCAGCGGGCGGCCACGTGCCCGCTCTTCCGGTACGTCGATCCGTTGAGGGAAGGAGAGGTTGCCAACTACCCATTTTGCGGGAATTGCGTCGGCTCCCCCTGTCGTGGGCGAGATAGAATCCTCTCGCGTGTCGGGAGGACGTTCACGCGGGACTACAGGGCGCACGGGGAGGACCAAGGACGTACGGGAGCAGAGTGCCGTCCTCCCCGCCCTTTTAGCGGTTCAGCCTGAGTAGGACGCACGTGAGTCCCGCACACGGGGCGCACCGCTACGGTCGCGGTCTGTCAAGATCGCCCGCAATGGGAGGTCGGTGAGCCGTTGACGAGCATCCTTGAGCTTGGGGGCAGGCGACTGCCGTTCCTGCGATGGTCGGTGATCCGCATGCTCCTCGGCATGCGCGGCCTCACCCGCGACTGGCAGGTTGGCGATGGCCGCGAGGAGGCCCTCGCCGCCCACGTTCTCGCTCACGCCCGCGCGGGCGACCTCGACGACACGATCCGGGTCATCGACGACTTCTGCGCGACACGCAGCGTGATGATCAACGTCGGCGACGAGAAGGGCGAGATTCTCGACCGGGCGCTCCAGCGGGTCTCGCCGGGACTGCTGCTCGAGTTGGGGACCTATTGCGGCTACAGCGGGCTGCGGATGGCGAGGGTGATGACGGCGGATGCTCGGTTCTGTTCGATCGAGTTCAACCCGGCGAACGCCGAGATCGCCCGCCGCATCTGGGCTCACGCGGGCGTGGGCGACCGGCTGACGGTGGTCGTGGGGTCGCTCGGCGACGGCGACGTGACCATCGACCGGCTGCGGAGCGAGTTCGGCTTCGCCGACGGAGCCCTCGACTTCGTGTTTGTAGACCACGACAAGAACGCCTACCTCCCCGACCTCGAACGCATCGTGCGGGAGCGTTGGCTCCATCCGGGGTCGGTGGTGGTCGCCGACAACGTCAAGTTCCCAGGAGCGCCGAAGTACAGGGCCTACCTCCAGGCCGCGGAGGGCAAGACCTGGCACACGACCGAGCACGACACCCACGTCGAGTACCAGTCGCTCCTCAAGGACCTCGTGCTGGAGTCCGAGTACCTGGGCGAGCCCGCCTGACGCCGCGCGGCGGTCCAGGTCTCGGACCTAGAGACTGCCGGGATCTCGCAGGCTGTCAGGCCTCATTTGTGGGCTGCCGTGCACGTCGCGCTAGCCTGATCAACGGCTACTTCGGCAGCCGGTTCGTGTCGGCGGAGCGCAATCACGAGCGACTCCACGCGTTCCTCCGCGCTGTTAGCGAGGCCGATCTCGCGCAACACGCATGCCGTGTGTACTTTGCTCCCGTTCTTCAAAAATGTGCCTAGCGCTGCTTCGTCTTCCGGTCTCAAACCATGCAGTCCTGCGGCTAGCAGTTCTTGCTGGGAAGGACTCCGTTCTGATGCCCCGGTGCTCTGGCTGCTCACGCCATTCGTGGTCGGAGTCGGGCTTGCATTACCTGCAGGCGAGTTCGTTGAGCCACACGCTGCCAGGACCATGATCGAGCTAACAACCACAATGGCGAGCAGAGCGCGCGGCCCGCGGCGGCTGATCGTGAGGGCCGAGCCGTGACCGCCGGGAACATCTAGTCGAACGGTTCGCTCGTGACACTGGGCCGGGACCGCCTGTGAACTCACTCAACCTCCAGGCCGGACGTCGTGGACTGCCTCGCCAGCCAAGTATCCCGCACCGATGCCGAGCGGTGACGCCAGGCTGGAGCGTACGGCACACGAGCCCTGGCAAGGGTCCGGCCGTGGCTTCTAGCTTGTCGGCTCCCGGAACGGAAGACGGTTGACCACTGCGGCCAGCTCAAAGACACGTTGTACCTGCCTCGGTCCTGGGATAAGTGCGAACTCGGCTCCCTTGTCCTTGCAAAGCCGCTGGGCGAACAAAATCAGGTGTAGCCCGGTGGAGTCCAGAAACGTGAGCTTTCTCAGATCCAGCGTTAGCCCGCCGGGCTCGCTCTTGACACATGACACGATAACCGCCTGCAGCGCTGCGGCCGGCGTCATGTCGAGCTCACCACTCAGAACCAACGTGTGACCACTGTCGGACACGATACGTTGAAGCTCAAACCGCCCAGCCTCGCCTGACCTCCCTGTCGGCATGCTGCCAGTGTACCGCCGGGTAGCGAAAGCGCTCGGCGACGGCTCCTGCGACGGCTCCCATCACTCCCCTACGTCGGCGGCCAAGGGCCGATCAGCTTCGGCACCTGCCTGGACCTCGGCCGGGAGCAGTCGTCGAATGTCCGCGTTTGAGGCGTACACTTCCGATCATGCCGCACGTTGAGGGGTTCGGTCGCAGGAAGCAAAGATCCCGCTGCTCGGGCAAGATCCGTGCAGGAAGGCCAGCGCCGTGAAGAAGAAGCTCGTAATCGGCTTCATCTGGCTGCTCACAATCACGGCGTTGGCGGTTACGCCGGCGGCGGCACTCGCCGAAACAGCGCATTACACGACCAACGGCCGGAATATCACTGCTGAACCGGTGACGACAGTTGCGTGGGGCACGATTAGCTTGAAGTGCGTAAAAGGATGCGGCGTTAGGGGCGTGGTGTGTCATGTCGTAGCTGCGGGCACTGCGCAGAACCCTGGAGGCGGCGCCCCGGCAACAGACACAGTCCCGGGCAGCGGCTCGACCCAGGTTTTCTCCCCCTACGATTGCGAACCGGAAGGCGGCGAAATTTGCCCAGCTGGTAGCTCACCGAAGCTCGCCCCCGAAAATCTGCCCTGGTCAAACAAGCTGGAAATAGTCGCTGGCATCGTCCGGCAGCAAACCACGGGCATTCATCTGTTCATTGGGTGCTTCGTCGGTGAAAAACTGGAAGGCGGGACAGCCCTCGACTCAAACGAAAGCAGCAGCTGCTGCAAAGGCCTGACGCCAGCCAGCCGATATGGACCCACCGCTCTCCATCCAGGCTTCTTCGAATATGGGCTCGGGTCGGGAGAACTCGAAATCTTGGGCTCGAACGAAGCCAACGCTTTTGCCGCGGAAGGTGACCTCAAGGTCCTCGGCTATGACGAACAGGAGCTCATCAACACCAAAAAGGACCCTCCGCCCTCGTCGGTGTCCCACCTGGAGTATGTGGTGCAGGATGGTGTCACGTCGGTGTATGACATGGATCATGAATACAAGCTGCTGAAGACGATCAGCCTGCCCTCGACGAAAGATGAGGTCAGGGGTGTGACGGTGGCCCCCTCGACGCACCTTATGTTCATCCCGCATGGCGGCGATGGTCCGGTCAATGGTTCGGGGAATGGTTCTGTGCTGGCTTACGACCTCGTGACGGAAAAACCGGTGTGGGACGTCAAACTGAGCACGGGTATCGATTCGGGTCAGGTCTCACCGGACGCCACGAAGCTCTATATCCCGACGGGCGAGAACACG
>DASZFA010000047.1:0-94006 GCA_035940255.1 Solirubrobacteraceae bacterium | reverse complement strand
CGGGCGACCGTGTCGAGCTGGGCTCGACGGAGATCGTCTTCGAAGTTGGATGACGACGCTCGAGCCCGTATCGGTGGCGCTGAAGTTCGGCTTCCTCGCCGTTCTCTACCTGTTCCTGCTGTGGGTCGCACGCAGCGCCCGTAAGGACCTCGGCGCCGGCGGCGGTCCGCTGCCGGACGGATCGTCCGGCGGACTGATCCAGTCTGACGCGACCGGTCTCTACTCGGCCTCAGCCCTCGGCGTCGCCGACGTGGCCCACCGCGCACCCCGTCTGGTGGTCGAGCGCGCGGCAGGACATGACCCGGGGATGATCTACGACCTCGAGGGGGACATCGTCCTCGGCCGCGGCGACCGCGCCGCGATCAGGCTCGAGGATCCCTTCGCCTCCTCAAAGCATGCCCGCATCTACGAGCAGGGCAACGTGATCGTGATCGAGGATCTCGGGTCCACCAACGGCACGTATCTCAACGAGGAGCTGCTGGAGACGCAGCGACCGCTGCACCCGGGGGATCGTGTGCGCATCGGCGACAGCGAATTCGCCTTCGAGGTCGATTGAGATGCTGCGCGTCGCCGATCAGTACGCGGGCACCGACACCGGACGCCAGCGGCGCGCCAACGAGGACTCGCTGCTCGCGCGCTCGCCGCTGTTCGTCGTGGCCGACGGCATGGGCGGCGCCCAGGCCGGTGAGGTCGCTTCGCGGATCGCCGTCGAGTCGTTCCGCCACGGCCTCGACGACGCATCTCGGCCGGAGGCGGCTCTGGCGACGCTCGCCCTCGCCGCGAACTCCCGTATCCACGAGCTCTCCCACTCAAACGCCGAGCACGCCGGTATGGGGACGACGCTGACCGCCGTCTACGTCGGCGATCGCGAGGTGGCGATTGCGCATGTCGGAGACAGCCGCGCCTACTGCCTGCGCGACGGCGAGCTGCTGCGCCTGACCGACGACCACTCGCTCGTCGACGAGCTGATGCGCCAGGGCCGGCTCACGCCCGAGGAAGCGGTCGAGCATCCCCAGCGCTCGGTGATCACGCGCGCGCTCGGACCCGAGGGCACGGTCGAAGTCGACACCCGCAGCTTCCGCGCCCGCCCCGGAGACGTCTACCTGCTGTGCAGCGACGGCCTCACGACGATGCTCTCGGAGGAGGAGATCGCCGACGCGCTGCGCTCCCATCCTCGCCTGCGCGACGCGGGCGAGGCGCTGATCGCCGCCGCCAACGAGGCCGGCGGAAGAGACAACATCACCGTCGTGCTGCTGCGCCTCGAGGAGGTCGGCGCCGGCTCGCCTCACCCGCTCGACGGCGAAGAGCCCGATGAGCACGCGACGCTGCTCGGCGTGCCGGCGGTCGCGCCGCCCGTCACGCCGCGCCGGCCGCGCCGTCCCGACGGCGCCGCGAGCCGCGCCTGCTCGGCGCCGGGCGCTCGCCGAAGGCGCCTGCGGCGTGCCGGCGCGCTGGCCGCGGCTCTGGTCGTGCTGGCGCTGATCGCAAGCGGGGGCTATCTGGCGCTGCAGTCCGTGTACTTCATCGGCACGAACGATCGCGGGCTCGTCACGCTCTACCAGGGTGTCCCATTCCGGCTGCCGGGCAACCTGGCCCTGTACAGCAGCCGCTACGTCTCGGGTGTGGGCGCCTCGACGCTCACCCCCCAGCGCCGCCAGACGCTGCTGGATCACTCGCTGCGATCGGAATCGAACGCGGGCTCGCTGATCCGAACCCTCGAACTGGGGCAGCTCGAATGAGGCCGGCGCGGTGAACCGGCCGATCATCCGCCTCTACGGGCTCGTCGTGGTGCTGTTCGCGCTGCTCGTCGCCTTCACCTCGCGCTGGACGATCTTCGAAGCTTCCTCGCTGCGGGCCAACCCGCTCAACGCGCGCGCCCTGCTCGAGCAGGAGCGGATCGCACGCGGTCCGATCCTCGCCGCAGACGGGACCGTGCTGGCGCGCAGCACGCGTGGCTCAGAAGGCGCCTACGAACGCACCTACCCGACGGGGGAAGAGTTCGCCCACGCGATCGGCTACTCCTTCATCAACGCGGGCAACACGGGACTCGAGCGCTTCCGCAACGCAGAACTCGACGGCCGCAGCGGGACCAACCTGCAGACGATCCTCGACCAGCTCCAGGGAAAGAAACCCCAGGGCGACAAGGTGCTCACGACGCTCGATCCGGCGGCGCAGCGCGTCGCGAACGAAGCGCTCGCGGGCCATCGCGGAGCGGTCGTCGCGCTCGACCCGCGCACTGGCGCGGTGAAGGTCATGGCGGCGTCTCCCGGCTTTGACCCGAACGCGCTGCGTTCCAACGCCGGCGCGCTCAAGCTGCACCGCGAAGAAACCGAATCGAACCCGCCGGCGAAGTCCCGTGTCAATCGCGCGACACAGTTCGGCTACGCCCCCGGATCGACGTTCAAGGTCGTGACAGCCACGGCCGCGATCGACACCGGCTCGTTCACCCCCGAATCGACCGTCAGCGGGCGGGACAACGTGCCGATCTCGGGAGTCCCGCTGCAGAACGACGAACACTCAAGCTACGGACAGCTGACGCTGACCCAGGCGCTCGCCCATTCGGTCAACACCGTGTGGGCCCAAGTGGCCGAGAAAGTCGGCAAGCCGACGATGGCGCGCTACATGAGCCGCTTCGGCTTCGACAGGAAGCCGCAGCTCGACTACCCGAGCGAAGAAATGTCCTCGAGCGGCGAGTACGCGGGCCGGCGGCTGATCTCGCCGACCAGCGAACTCGTCGACGTCGGGCGCATGGGGATCGGCCAGGACAAACTGCAGGTGACAGCGCTGCAGATGGCGGAGGTCGCCGCGGCCGTCGCCAATCACGGAAGGCTGATGACGCCCCACATGACCGACCGGATCGTCGATTCCGAAGGGCGCACCGTGCTGAAGATTGGCCCTCAACTGCAGGCAGTCGTGATGAAGCCCTCGACGGCGTCGGCGGTGACCTCGATGATGGTGGCCGTCGTCAACGAAGGCACCGGCACCCCCGCGCAGATCCCGGGCGTGCAGGTGGCCGGCAAGACCGGCACCGCCGAGACCCAGATCGGGACGGCGATCAACAACGTGTGGTTCATCGCCTTCGCCCCCGCACAGGAACCCAAAGTGGCGATCGCTGTCACCCTCCAGGCCGTGCCGGGGCAGGGCGCCGCATTCGCGGCGCCGGTCGCCAAGCAGGTGATGGAACGGCTGCTTCGATGATCGAGCCCGAGACGATCATCGACGAGCGCTACCGCGTGCTCTCACGCCTCGGATCAGGCGGTATGGCTGACGTATACCTCGCGGAGGACCAGCTGCTCGGCCGCCATGTGGCGATCAAGGTGCTGCACCATCAGTTCGCCGAGGACCAGGAGTTCGTCGAGCGCTTCCGGCGCGAGGCCTCGAGCGCGGCGGCGCTCTCGCACCCCAACATCGTCGGGATCTTCGACCGCGGGCAATGGAACGGCACCTACTACATCGCTATGGAGTACGTCGCCGGGCGGACGCTGAAGGCGATCGTGCGCGAACAGGGCGCCGTCGACCCGGCGAGGGCGATCGACATCGTGATCCAGGTCCTGCGCGCCGCGCGCTTCGCGCACAAACGCGGCGTCATCCACCGCGACCTGAAGCCCCACAACGTGATCCTCGACGAGGAGGGCCGGGCGCGCGTCACCGACTTCGGGATCGCTCGCGCGGGCGCGTCGGACATGACGTTGACGGGCTCGATCATGGGAACGGCCCAATATCTCTCTCCCGAGCAGGCGCAGGGGCACGCGGTGACCGCCGCCTCCGACCTGTACTCGGTCGGCGTGATCCTGTATGAGCTCTTGACCGGCGTCGTTCCGTTCGAGGGCGAAACCGCGGTGGCGATCGCCTTCAAGCAGGTCTCGGCAGACCCCCGCCCGCCGAGTGAGCTCAATCCGCTGCTGCCGGCCTCGCTCGACGTCGTCGTGCTGCGCGCGCTTGCGAAGGACAGCTCCCAGCGCTACGCCGACGCGGACGAGTTCATCACCGTGCTCCAGCATGAGCGCCAGACGATCGCGCTCTACTCGCCGGCCTCTGCGTTCGCGGTCCCCGCGGGCCCGCGAACCGCAGATCCGCCGCCGCCCACGCTCACGGGCGAGCACGTGGCGGCGGGCGCGCTGCTGCTCCCGCCGGCCACGCCCTACGGGGAGGACGATGGCCATCCGCCCGAGGGCCGACGTGGCCGGCGCTGGCTGTGGATCCTCGTGCCTGTGCTCGTGGCAGTCGCGGCGGCGCTCGCCGTGCTGTTGCTGGCGCCCACCAGCAAGGTGACCGTGCCCGACGTCGCCGGTCAGACCGAACAGGCGGCCGGCGCGATCCTCAGGCATGCGGGGCTGACGCCGATCCCGTCGCTCGCTTCGAGCACAACGGTCCCGGCCGGTCGCGTGATTCGGCAGAGCCCGGCGGGAGGTACTGTCGTGAGCAAAGGCACGCGGGTGAGCATGGTGGTCTCCGGCGGCCCGGCGAGCACCGCGCTCGTCAACGTCGAAGGTCTGCCGAGCGCCCAGGCGCTCGCCCGCCTTCGCGCGGCGGGATTCAAGCCGACGCGGAGCTCCCAGGCCAGCTCCTCGGTCGCTGCGGGGCGCGTGATCAGCACCGATCCGGCCGCCGGAACGGAGGTCCAGGTGGGTAGCAACGTGACCGTCTTCGTCTCCAGCGGGCCCGCGCCCGTGCGGATTCCCGGCGTGAGCGGCCAGTCGCAGAGCTCGGCCGAAGCGGCCCTCACGAGCGCCGGCCTCACGGTCGGCACGGTCGTTCAGCGTTCCTCATCGACGCAGCCCCCCGGCACGGTGATCTCGCAATCGCCCGTGGGCGGGGCCTCGGTGCCGGCCGGGTCAAAGGTCGACCTCACCGTCGCGAAGGCTCCGACGGAAGCCACGGTGCCGAACGTGGTCGGCAAAAGCGAGGCGCTCGCCGCGGCCGCGCTCGGTGGCGCCGGCTTCACGCCGAAGACGGCAAGCGCGACGACGAGCGAGGAAGCGAAGGTCGGTGTCGTGCTCAAGCAGAGCCCGGCGGGCGGCGCGCACGCGCGCAAAGGGGCGACGGTGACGATCACGGTTGGCGTGCTCGGCACGCAGACCATCCCCACGACGACACCGACGACAACGCCGACGACGCCGACGACGACTGGCGCGGCCCCGCCGGCAGTCGCGCCGCCCGAACATAAATGAGCTCGGGGGCGAAGCCCGAGAAGAAGCGCCTCAGCGTCGCGGTCCTCTCCGGCGGGCGCTCATCCGAGCACGACGTCTCATTGTCCTCCGGAGAGGCCGTCCGCGAGGGGCTGCTCGCCGCCGGACATGAGGTGATCTCGGTGGAGATCGGGCGCGACGGCTCCTGGCGCAGCGGCGGCGAGCCACTGAGCGTCACGCCGGGGGCGGGCCTGCTCGGAGCCGACGTCGCGTTCCCGGTGCTCCACGGTCCGTTCGGCGAGGACGGCACCGTGCAGGGGATGCTCGAGACGCTCGTGGTGCCATTCGTGGGCGCCGGGGTGGCCGCGTCCGCCGTGTGCCTGAACAAGGTGCTCTTCAAGCAGCTGATGTCGGCTCACGGCATACCCCAGGTGGACCATGTCGGGGTGCTCGAGGAGAGGTGGTCACGTGGGCGGGAGGAGGTCCTCGAGGAGATCGCCGTGCTCGGGCTGCCGGTCTTCGTCAAGCCGGCGCATCAGGGCTCCTCGGTCGGCATCGTGAAGGTCACGTCGGCAGGGGACGTGGGGCAGGCGCTGGATGTCGCCTTCGCCCACGATCGGCTTGCGATCGTCGAGGCCGCCGCCGGCGGGACCGAGGTCGAGTGCAGCGTGCTGGGCCGGCTGCGCCGCGAACGCGGCGACGGACGCGCCGAGGCGTTTGCCTCCGAGCCCGGCCAGATCGTGCTCGCGGGCGAGTGGTATGACTTCGACGCGAAGTACTCCCCGGGCGGCATGGACCTCACGGTGCCCGCGCCGATTTCGCCCGCGGCCGCCGAGCGCGTGAAGGAGCTCGCGCTGGCGGCGTTCGTGCACTCGGGCTGCGAGGGGCTCGCGCGCGTCGACTTTTTCATCGACGGCGAGCAGGTGCTCGTGAACGAGCTGAACACGATGCCGGGCTTCACGGCGACGAGCGTCTACGCAAAGCTGATCGAGGCGTCGGGGATCGCATACGGGGAGCTCGTCGACCGGCTCTGCCGCCTCGCGCTCGAGAGCCGCGACGCGCGGAGCGCCTACCTGTACTGAGCAGGGGCCGATTGCGCGGGCGGCTATTTGAAGAGCGTCACGTCGGAGATCGTCGCCCGCTGGCTTCCCGGCGGGAGCGTCGTGAGCCAGAGCAGGTAGTAGCGAAAGCGGCGTCCGCCCGTGCTGAGGCTGATGCGCTCGCCGCCGTGCACGAGTTGGCTCGTGCCGAGGGGACCCTGCCAGCCGCGCGCCGGGAGCGGAGTCGCATTGCCGTATGGCAGCGAGAGGTTGATGTTGTTCGCCGCATAGATCTGCGCCGCGAAGCCGGGCGTCGGCGTTTTGATTTCGATCGCCTTGGCGGCCACTCCCGGTGCCGCGTCGAGATAGAGACCGGCTCCGGTCCCGCCGGCCTTCTTGAGCGTGCCTTCGTAGTAGGTCTCGGTGCTCCATGTCGTGTTCGGGTCGTTGTCGACCACGTTCTGGATCAGTTCGCGGTTTTCGGGGCCCGTGCCGAACGGGTTGTAGTCGTGCGCCGCCGTCTGGCTGAGCTGGACGGGTTCGAGTCCGTGCGAGACGACGTCGGCGCCGACGCCCGTGCCGCGATGCGCGCGCCCTGCCGCAAGCACGGTCACGATCGCGACGATAAGCGCGAGCAGCGCGATCGAGGCGACCCAGCGAGCGGGGTTGCGGATGCGCCATGGCACGCGCCGCCGCGCCCGGCCGGGCAGCGTTCGCAGGATCGTCGTGACCTCGCCGGTCGCCTGGCCGGAGCGAGAGGTCTCGATCGCGAGCACCTCCTCCAGGTCGCCCGCCATGCTCGCCGCGCTGGGGTAGCGACGGGAGAGGTCCTTGGCCACCGCCCGGTCGAGCACCGCGGCGGTAGCGGCGGAGAGCTCGGGACGCAGCGCCCGCACGTCGGGGATGTCCTCGCGAACGTGCTTCATCGCGACGGCCACCGGCGACTCGCCGCGGAAGGGAACCTGTCCCGTGAGCATCTCGTAGAGGACGATGCCGAGCGAGTAGAGGTCGGACTGCCCCGTCACAGGCTGTCCGAGAGCCTGCTCGGGCGACACGTAGTCGGTGGTGCCGAGCACGCGGCCGTCCATCGTCAGACCCTCCTCGGTGAGCGTGCGCGCGATGCCGAAGTCGGTGATCTTGGCCCCCCCTTCCGCGCCGATCAGCACGTTCTGGGGCTTGACGTCACGGTGTACGATCTGCCGTTCGTGGGCCGCTCCAAGAGCGCGAGCGATCTCGATCGCGTAGGCGATGGCCTGAGTGATCTCCAGGGGCCCTTCGCGGCGGATCAGGTCCTTGAGCGTCTCGCCGTCGACATACTCGAGCACGATGTACGGCGACCCTGCCTCGCCGTCCGGCGAGGAATCCTCGCCGGCGTCGATCACCGTGACTATTTGCGGGTGGTTGAGCTGCGCAACCGATCGCGCCTCGCGCCGGAAGCGCTCGAGCTGGTCCGAGTCGGCGGCGGTCTCGCGGTGCATGAGCTTGATCGCGACCGGCCGTTCGAGGACCACGTCGAAGGCTCGGTAGACGGTGGACATCCCACCCCGCCCAATCTGGGCGTCGAGGCGGTAGCGACCGCCGAGCAGAGTCCCGAGGACAGTCATTCGCACCTATTGTGCGCGCTTCGCAGGCGTCGGAGCACCACCGTCGCTAGCAGGCTGCGGTAGATCGCGTAGGGGAGCAGCGCCCGTCCGCGCCGCCGCTCGCGATCGACCTCGAGCAGCTTCGTGGCAAGCAGCGTCGAGACGAAGGCTGCGGCGCCACCGGTGGCGAGTGCGGGGCGCACGTCGGCCGGCGCGCCCCGTCTCGCCATGCGCAAGAGCTCGAGCCCGCTCGCTCCAGCTATCACGGGCAGAGCAGCACGCAGGGAGAGCGTCTGCGCGTCGCGGCGCCCGAAGCCGCGTGCGCGGGCCGCTGTCAGCGTCGCGCCGCTGCGCGAGACGCCGGGGATCAGCGCGAGCGCCTGCGCAACCCCGAGCGCGAGGCCGTCCGCGGGACCTGCCTGCGCCAGCCGGCGCTTCCCCTCGGGCGGCGCCGTGTCCGCGAGCGTCATCGCCACGGCACCCGCGAAGAGGCCGGCGGCGATCGAGCGGGGCCCGCCCAAACCTCGCTCGATAGGCCCCCGCAGGAGCAGCCCCACGAGCGAGGGCGGGCCGAGCGACAGAGCGAACAGGCCGCTGCGGCGGCGGTCGATTCGAGTCACAGCCCCGGCGAGCTCAGCGCGCATCGCGACCGCCAGCGCGAGCCCCGCTCCCCCGTGCAGCACGACCTCAAACGCCTTCCGCGACTCGGGCTCGAGCGCGTCGTGGCTCCAGCCGCAGAGCCAGGGGATCAGGGACATGTGCCCGGAGGATGAGACGGGCAGAAGCTCCGTCGGCCCCTGGGCCAGTCCGAGTACGAGGGCGTGGCGGAGCGGGAGTGGCTGCCTACCCGGCGGCATCGGGTGCGGGGTCGCCCGAATCGCGCCGCCTGCGCCTGCGGCGGATGATCGCGTTGGCGATCGCGAGGACCACCAGGACCACGACCGCGTAGTCGATGTACTCAAACGCCTGCCGGGCGTTTTTCCATTCGCTGCCTAGCGCTTCACCCGCGAGCGCGAGCCCGAGCACCCACGGAACGCAGCCGGCGATGGTGAAGAGCGTGAACTTCCCGAACGGCATCTTCGCCACCCCCGCCGGGAGCGAGATGAACGTGCGGATGATTGGCAGCATGCGACTGAAGAAGACGGCCGGCGCGCCGTAGCGCTGAAACCAGCGGTCGGCCCATTCGATCTGGCTGGGCTTCACGTGCAGCCAGTGACCGTGGCGTTCGACCAGCTCGATGCGCCCATAGCGGCCGACGCCATATGCGATCCACGACCCCACGAGGTTGCCGAGCACGCCGGCGATCACGATCCCGGCCAGCGTCAGGTGATGGTGCGCGGCGCCAGGGTCCGTGACGGCGAAGCCCGCGAACAGCATCGTCGCCTCCGATGGGATCGGAATGCAGGCGCTCTCGGCGAGCATCAGCACGAACACAGCCGGCAAGCCGGTGTCACGGACGAAATGCGAGGCGACGTTGAACAGCGATTCGGAGATCGAGGCGAGGACCAGCATCGGCCAGAGAACGATAGCGGCGCGCCCGGCCGTGGGCTCCGGACCGCTACCGTGCCCCCGCATGCGCGTCTGGATCGATCTGACGAACAGCCCGCACGTGCTGGTCATGCGACCGATGATCGAGCTGCTGCAGGCGGACGGCCATGACGTGAGCGTCACCGTCCGTGATTACGCGCAGACGATCGAGCTCTGCGAGCGCATGCAGATCGCCAACACCGTGGTCGGCCGCCATCGCGGCGAGCGGCTCGTGGCGAAGGCCGCCGGCCTGGCTTCGCGCTCCGCCGCGCTCGTCCGCTGGGCGCGGGCGCAGACGCGGACAGCCGGCCCCTTTGACATCGCGATCGGCCACGGGTCGAACGACGTCTCCGTCGCTGCCGCGCTGCTGCGAACACCCAGCGCCACGATGTTCGACTACGAGTGGGCCACCGTCCAGCACAACGTCAATTGCCGCCTCGCGAGCGCCGTAGTCGTGCCCGACGCGATACCCCCGCAGCGGCTCTCCCGCTACTCCGCGGGACGCAAGCTCCACCGCTACGTTGGCCTCAAGGAGGAGTACTACCTGGCCGACTTCGAGCCCGACCGATCCGTGCTGGCGGAGCTCGCCCTCGAGGAGGCGCGCCCGGTCGTCGTGGTGCGCACGCCGCCCGAGGTGTCGCTCTACCACCGGTTCTCCAACGACCTGTTCGCCGACGTGCTCGAGCGGCTGCGGACAGAGGCCGAGGAGCACGGTCTTCAGGCGGTGGTCCTGCCACGCGTGGACTCGCAGCGCGAGCAGCTTGGTCGTGCGAGCGGATTCGTTGTGCCGGCGCGCGCGATCGACGCCCAGTCGCTGATTGCCTACGCCGACCTGGTGATCTCGGCCGGAGGGACCATGAACCGCGAGGCGGTCGCGCTCGGGACGCCCGTCTACACGACCTTCGAGGGGCGCATGGGGGCCGTCGACGAGCGCCTGATCGGGGAAGGCCGCCTGCGCAAGCTGTACCGCGCCGATGCGCTCGATCTGCGCCCGCGCGAGCGCTCGAGTGCCCAACCCCGCATTCGCCGCGATCCGCGTCTGCTGCTTGAGATGCTCCTATCGCCGCTCCGGGCCTAACCGCCTTACACTCTGACGATGCGCCGACGGATCCGCTCGGCGACCCTGCCCCTCCACCGGCACGCTCTGCCCCAGCTCGCAGTGGACGGGGCGCTGGTCGCGATCGCGTATTACCTCGCCTTCCAGCTGCGCTTCGAGCACGGTCCGACCGGCTACTACGCGCATCTGCGCGAAAGGACGATCTGGTGGGTGCTGGCGGGGAGCCTGCCGGTGCTCGTCGTGGCGCGCGTCTACCAACGACGCTGGCGCTACGCCGGTCAGCGCGACTACGAGGCGGTTGCCCGCGGAGTGCTCGCGATCGTGCTGCTGACCGTCGCCGCCGTCGCCGTCCTGCGGCCGGTGCAGCGCGTCACCGCTCACGGCACCGCGGTGATCCTCGTGCCGATCGGCGTCGTGATCCTCTTTGCCGTGCTCGCGCTCGTGCTGCTCGTCGGCGTCCGTGCGCTGTCGCGCAGCGTCTATGAGCGCCGGCCGCTGGCCGCGTTCCGTGGCGGTCGCAAGGGTGAGCGGACCGTCCTCATCGCGGGGGCCGGGGAGGGAGGTCGTCTCGTGCTGCGGGAGATCATGCGTAACCGCGAGCTGGGCCTGGCGCCGGTCGGCTTCGTCGATGACGACCCGGTCAAGCGTGGTCTGCGCATCGACGGCGTGCGCGTGCGCGGCAACACCGAGGACGAGCTGCCGCGGATCCTCGACGACGCCGAGCCGGACGAAGTGATCATCGCGATCCCGTCGGCGCCGGGCGCGACTCGCGGCCGGATCGTGCGCGAGTGCCGCGCGAGAGGGATCCCGGTGCGCACGCTGCCGACGGTCTTCGAGCTGCTGCAGACGGGCGGTGGGCTCGCTCGCCAGGTGCGTGAGGTGCGCGTCGAGGACGTGCTCGGCCGTGAGCCCGTTCAGATGGAGCTTGAGCGGGTTGGCTCCTACCTGGCGGGCGAGACGGTGCTCGTGACCGGAGCCGGGGGCTCGATCGGGGCGGAGCTGTGCCGGCAGATCGCCCGCGTGGAGCCGCACCGGATCGTGCTGCTCGACCACGCGGAGGACAACCTGTTCTCGATTCAGCGCGAACTGGAGGACGAGCGTCACGTCCCGCCCTCGATGCTCTCGGCCGTGCTCGCCGACTGCAAGGAGGAGGAGCGCATGCGGGAGGTCTTCGCCGAGCAGCGGCCGACTGTCGTCTTCCATGCGGCCGCCTACAAGCACGTCGGCCTGATGGAGGCAAATCCCGTGGAGGCGGTCAGGAACAACGCGATCGCGACGCGCGTGGTCGCTCACGTGGCTGGAGAGCTCAGGACGAAGCGATTCGTGCTCGTGTCCACCGACAAGGCAGTTGCGCCGGCGACGGTGATGGGGGCATCGAAGGCGCTCGCCGAGTTCGCGCTCGACGCTGCGACAAAGCGCTTTCCCGAGACCTGCTATGTCGCCGTCCGGTTCGGCAACGTGCTCGGCTCCTCGGGCAGCGTCGTCCCGATCTTCAAGCGCCAGATCGAGAGGGGCGGCCCGCTCACCGTGACCGACGAGCGGATGACCCGCTACTTCATGACGATTCCCGAGGCCGTCCAGTTGATCATCCGCTCCGGGTCGCTCGCCGCCGCTGACGGCGACGCATTCCCGGCGAATGGCGACGCCGCCGCCGACGGCCCGGTGCGCTTGACCCGGGTGCGCGGCGCAAAGGTCTTCGTCCTCGAGATGGGGGAGCCGGTTCGGATCGTCGAGCTGGCGCGCGCGATGATCGAGCTCTCCGGCCTCGACCCGGAGCGCGACATCGACATCGAGATCGTCGGGCGCCGGCCGGGCGAGAAGATCCACGAGGAGCTCTTCAACGCCTACGAGCGTCCGCGGCGGACGAGCGCCGAGAAGATCCTGCTGGCCGAGCGCGAGCCCTTGGCGCCGGACGCGGTTGAGTCGATCTTCGCGGAGATCGGCCTGCTCGTCCTGGAGGGCGACGCAGCCGGTCTTGCGGCGAAGGTGTCCGAGCTGTCAGCCGCCCGCCTCGACCATCCAGCGGACCGGGACGGTGCCTACGACGGGAACGCCGCGGCTGGCATCCACCCGAAGGTGGACAATCACGGGGCGTCTATTCCCCTCGTACACTCCCGGGATTCATGACTTCCCTGCCGCTCGCGCTCTCGCTCTCGAACACGTTCACGCAGATCGGAGCTCTCGCGGCGTTCGCCGCCCTGCTCGCGATAGCGATTCTCTCGCTGCTGGTCTTCTCGCAGGCCCGTGAGCTGAAGCGCCTGCGGGAGTGGGCCGGCCGCGCGCCGGAGCGCGCCGCCGAGCTGGAGGCCCGCGTCGGCACGGCGTCGGTCGCTCCCGCTGGGCAGAGCGGCAACCTCGCGCGCCCGGTCGCCCGCGCCACGCCGGTCAACTCGCGGCCCGCCGGCGCCCCGGCGCCCGCCGCGCAGGCGCGGTCCGGGACGCCCACCGCGATCCCCGCCGGCCAGGCGGTGGGCGCGGCTGGGCCGGCGGACGCGGCATCCACCCACTCGCCGGCGCCCGCCTCGGCCGCTGCCCCCCAGCCGGCGCCCTCCCCAGCCCCGCCGGGGCCCTCGACTCCATCGCCGCTCGCGCAGCCCGCAGTCGCGGCGGCCGCCTCAGCCGCCGGCCGCGCGCAGGCCTCCTCCCCGTCACAGGCACCCGGTGAAGGCGCGGCCCTCCCGCACCCCGAGGCCACTCCGCACCTATCGGGCGGGCCGCAGGGTCCGCCGGCGAGCAACCCGCCGGGAGCCGTCCCGATTCCACCTCCGTCAGGTCCCGGAGCGGTGCCGAGCTCCGCACCGTCTCAACGCCCGGCGACGGCGGCCGCATCCGCCGCCCAGCCATCGGCGAGCCCCGCCGCGGCAGCCCCGCCGACTGCTGCGCCGGCGCCCGCCCGCCCCGCAACGTCCGCGGCCTCGACCGCAGCTCCGGCCGCGAGCCGCAGCGTCTCGGCAGCCACTTCAGCGCCCGTGTCCCCCGGATACCCCCCGCCTGGCGACGGTTCGGCGGCGGGCAACGGACCGGAGCGCGCCGCGGCGGCCGCAAACGGACCCGAGCGCGCCGCGGCGGCGGCGGCCACCGCAGCGGGCGCGGCGGTGGGTGCCGGCGCGCGCCCGCCAAAGCCGGCTCGCCCACCGGCGCCTGCAGCGCCGTCTGCGGCCCGTCGTCCGGGCGCGCCCGCGTCGAGAACGGTGGTCGATCCGGGCGACGCGCTGCCCCCGAGCAGCGCTGTGCCTGGGCGGGGTGGCGCGCCCGGGGGGCGCCAGAGGAGTGGCGCGGGAGGCCGAGGCGGGCGCAAACGCTCATCGTCGAGGCTCCCGCTCGCGCTGATCCTGGGCGGCCTGCTGATCATCGGTGCCGCCGTCCTGATCGCAAAATCGGTCGGCGGGTCCTCGGGCAGCAACAGCGCCGCGACGAGCTCGGCTACGACCACCGGGCGCTCGCATACGACGCACCACTCCAAGTCACACGCGAAACCGTCCGCCAACGCTTCGGCCGCGACCACAAACCCGGCGGAAACGGTCGTCGACGTGCTCAACGACACGAACACCACCGGGCTCGCCCATCGCGTTGCAGGCGACCTGCAGAGGAGCGGCTACTCGCAGGCGACGGCGCTGGCGGGCCGCCCATCGGGGTCCAGCCAGGCGACGGTCGTGCAGTACGCGAGCGGCCATCAAGGCGATGCCCAGGCGGTCGCGCGCTCGATCTCGGCGACACAGGTGCAGCCGCTTGAAGGCTCGGTTGCGGCGCTCGCGCCGGCGGCGTCCGTCGTCGTGATCGTGGGCGCCGACAGGGCGTCTGGCGCCGGCGGTGAAGAATCGTCCGGTGGCGGCGCGACAGCGGTCCCATAGCCGGCTTTCTCGACATCCCCGCACGCTCGGCGAAGCCGCGCGAGCAAGGCATCACGCACGTGATCGACAGAGGGCTTTCGGTCGCAGAGGTCGACGGCCTGCTCGAGGTCGCGGGCGAGATCGTCGACGTCGTGAAGCTCGGGTGGGGTACGGCGCTCGTCAGCTCCAACCTGAAGCCAAAGCTCGAGCGCTACTCCGCACACGGCGTTCCGGTCGTGTTGGGGGGCACGCTGACGGAGCTCGCGATCCGCCAGGGCCGGGTCGACGGGCTGGTGTCGTGGTTGCGGGAGCTGGGGCTGCGCCACGTGGAGATCTCCGATGGCACAATCGCCATCGACCCCGCTGTCAAGCGCGGCCTGATTGAACGGCTCTCCGGCGAGTTCACAGTGCTGGCCGAGGTCGGCAGCAAGGACGCCGCTTTCATAATGGCGCCGTACGTGTGGGTGGAACAGATCGAGGCGGACCTCGACGCCGGCGCATGGAAGGTGATCGCCGAGGCCCGCGAGTCTGGAACCGCCGGCATCTATCGCGCCGACGGCGAGGTCCGCACCGGCCTGATCGACGAGATCGCCCACGCGGTCGACCCGGACCGCCTGATCTTCGAGGCGCCTCTGCGCGAGCAGCAGGTGTGGCTGCTGCGGCGCTTCGGCACGGAGTGCAACCTCGGAAACATCGCCGCCGACGACGTCCTCTCGCTCGAGACGCTGCGCCTGGGCCTGCGCTCTGACACGGTCGAGCGGTTCGCCCTGGGCGGCGAGGATTGACCCGAACCGATCCGCTCGCGCGAGCGGTCTTCGCGCTGTTGGTCCTCGCCTGCTTCGCTGCGTTCTTCGTGACACAGCGACTCAAGCACACCCCGACCGTCATCCCCCATTTCGAATTGACGCCGCGCTTCTCGCCAGGCGGCCACATCAAGCAGGAGGGGATCTCCTTCAAGCTCACCAGGGCTGACGCCGTGACGGTCACGATCATCGACACGAACGCGAACGTCGTCGCGACGCTCGTGCGCGATCGTCACATCCCGCGTTACAAAGAGTTCTCGCTGCGCTGGAACGGCCGTCGCGGTACCGCCCATCGCTACCAGACGCTCTCGACCGAAACGGGTCGCTCGATCCTGCTCCCCGTGACGACCGGGAGCCTCGCGGCCGCGGGTGAATACCGCGTGCAGGTGAGCCTGCGCGAACAGGGCCGTGTCGTGGTCCTGCCGCGCAGCTTCACCCTGGTGGGCGGGTGAGCGCATTGGCGGCGGTGCTGGCGGCGAAGCTGCCGAGCGCAGGCGTGATCGCCGCGGCGCTGCTCGTCGCGCTCGTCGTCGTGGCGGCGCTCGTCGTGCTGATGCGCCGTCGCGCCGACGCCTTCCCCCTGCTTGCGGTCCTCGCGCTTCCCTTCCGCCTGCCGATCTCCGCGGAGGGGCGGACCGTCAACCTGCTGATCCCGCTCTACCTCGTCGTCGCGGCGGGAACCGTGGCGCACCTTCTGCCGCGGCTTATGGCCCGCGCCGGAGCAGGCCGCGCGGGTGGCGAAGGCCACCCGGCGCCCGACCCTGCCGATACTCCTTCGGACGGGGCGCCGGCGGCTGAAGCCATGTCCCCGCAAGACCCCGCCTCGTGGCTTAGGCCGCGCGGCCTGCAGTGGCTCCTGTTCGCGGCGATCGCGCTGTATGCGCTTCAGAGCATCTACTCCGCGGACCCCGCCAAGGCGGCGGCGAACCTCGCGTTCTTCTACATCCCCTTCGGCCTGCTGTTCCTGCTCCTGCGGGAAGTCCGCTGGACGCGCGAGCTGCTCCTCAGGTGCCTGGGGATCGCCGTCGCGCTGGCGGTCCTCTTCGCGGGCGTGGGTTTCGTCGAGTATCAGCGCAAGGCGTTGTTCCTGAACCCGAAGGTCGTGGCCGCGAACGAGTTCGACAACTACTTTCGCGTCAACTCCGTCTTCTTCGACCCGAACATCTACGGGCGCTTTCTCGCCTTGGTGATGATTGCGGTGACGGCCGTCGTGTTGTGGAGCCGTCGCCGGCGCGACGTCCTCCTCGGCGCGGCCGTGCTCGCGTGGCTGCTCGCCGGGCTGGGGACGAGCTTCTCCCAGTCGAGCATCGCCGCCCTGCTGCTCGGCCTCGCGGTGCTCGCCGCCTGGCGCTGGGAGGTACGCGGCGCGCTCTACCTGTCGGCCGGCGTGCTCGCGCTCGGTGGAGCGCTCCTTCTGCTGGCGCCCGCGAGCCTGCATTTCGGGCTCAAGGGCTCGGGGGGTTCGACGAGCAACGCCACCAGCGGCCGCACGAAGCTGATCTCGGGCGGGCTCGACCTGTTCGCGCGGCGACCCCTACAGGGCTATGGCCCGGGATCGTTCGAAAAGGAGTACAAGCAGCACAACAGCAACGCCAACGCCGCGAACGCCACGTCGGCGTCGCACACGATCCCCGTGACGGTCGCCGCGGAGCAGGGGATCCTCGGGCTGGGCGTCTACGTCGCGCTGCTCCTCAGCGCCTTCTTCGTGCTCTACCGAGGGGCGGGACGATCACCGCCGCGAATCGCAATCGCCGCCTGCTTCGCCGCGCTGGTGCTGCATACCTGGACGTACGCAGACTTCCTGGAGGACCCGATGACGTGGACGCTGCTCGGCATCGGTGTCGCGCTGGCGAGCCCCTCGCGGCCCAGGCACGCGACGGTTGCGAGCCCCGCGCGGACCGGGCACGCCAGTAGCTTCTGAGCCGTGCTCGGCTACCTCAAGCGACTGGTGAGCACGGGCGCGGCCTACCAGTTCGGGGACATCCTCGCGAAGGCGATTGCGCTCCTGACGCTGCCGCTGTACACGCAGCACCTGAGTCCCGACGCCTACGGCGCGGCGGAAGCGCTGCTGACAGCAGTGATCCTCGCGAGCATCCTCCTGCGCGTCGGGGTCGGGGAGGCGTTCATCCGCTTCTACTTCGACGACCAGGACCCCGAGCGCCGAGCGCGAATCGCTCGCACCGCCACGGCGACGGTCGCGTGGACGACGACGGTCGCCGCCTTGCTCGTGGTCGCGTTCGCGGGCGAGGTGTCGCGCCTTTTGCTGAACTTCTACGACCCGCCGCTGATCTACTGCGCGGCGCTCGGCCTGTGGGCCTTCACCAACCTGGAGATGGCCTACGCGCAGTTGCGCGTGGACGAGCGATCGCGCACGTACGTGCTCGCCTCCGGCGCGAACGTGGCGATGACCGTCGTTTTCACGATCGCGCTCGTCGTCTTCGCCCATCAGGGTGCCCGCGGGCTCTTGCTCGGCAACTTCGGTGCCTCGACGGTCGTCGTGGCCGGTCTCTGGTGGGTGCTGCGGCGGCGCTTCTCGTTGCGCGTGAGGCTCGGCGACCTGCGGGCGATGCTGCGCTTCGGGCTCCCCACCGTGCCTGCGGACGCGAGCGTGTACGCGCTGCAGGTCGTCGACCGCTTCTACCTCTTCCGTGTGTATTCGCACGGCGCCGCCGGGCTGTACGCCGTCGCGATCAAGCTCGCGACCGTCGTGTTCGTCGCCGTGCGCGGCTTCCAGTACGCCTGGCCGCCGCTGGCGTACTCGATCGAGAGCGACGCCGAGGCCGCGCGCCTGTACTCGCTCGTCACCACCTACTACGCGCTGGCCACCGGCGTGGTGGTGTGTGGCGTGGCGCTGCTCGGGCGCTGGATGGTGATGCTGCTCGCCGCGCACAGGTTCTTCGGCGCCCACCGCGCGCTCCCATGGCTCGCCCTCGGCTGGGCCCTCTACGGCCTCTACCTGGTGTTCGTCGTGATCGCCGGTCGCGCCCGGGTCACGTCGCGCAACTTCCCTGCGGCCGCGGCCGGACTCGCCGTCAACGTCGCCTTGCTCGTCCTGCTCGTCCCACGCAGCGGCGCGAACCTTGGCATCGCCGGTGCGGGCATCGCCCTCTGCGGAGCGTACGTGGCGATGCTCGTCGTCATGTACCTCCTTACGAGGGGTCTTTTCAAGGTCGGCTTCGAATGGCGCCGCCTGGCCAAGCTGACGGCGATCCTCGCGGGCGTCGCGATCTCGGGCGAGCTGCTGCTGCCGGTGAACGGCATCGGCGGCCTCTCGGCGCGCGTCGCCTGGCTCGCGCTCGTGCCGGCGTTGCTGCTGCTGACCCGTTTCTTCCATGCTCAGGAGCGGGAGCAGTTTCGCGTGCTGCTCGCCGACGGCCGCCGGCGCGTGTCCGAGTTCAGGGCTCGGCACGGCGACGTCGAGGAATATGCGGAGGACCCCCTGCGCGACCTCTGACGAAGCTAGGCCCGGTTGTACTCGTCGGCCGCCTCGCGCAGCCCCTCGCCGCGCTCCGGGTGGAGCGTCGCCGTCGCGTGACGCCAGTAGCGCTCCGGCGAGCGACCCGGCATCGCCAGCGCCGCGAGCGCGCGCAGCCCGTATGTCCACGCCGTCAGCCAGCGCACCGTCCGCGCGGCGGCCGCAGAATGATGCTTTCGCAGGTACAGGTCGCGGTTGCGGGCCAGTTCGACGATCCGCCGATCAGCTGCGCTGTCACTCGACAGCTGCTCGTGATGGACAGCCACGGCCGTGGGCACGTAGACGCTGCGCCAGCCGGCGTCCCGCAGGCGCCGGGCGAAATCGACCTCGTCGGAGTAGACGAAGAAGTCGGGGTCGAGGTAGTCGACCTCGCGCGCGGCCTCGCGGCGAACGAGCAGCGCCGCCGACTGGCACCAGTCGACATAGCGGGTGCGGGGGCCCGTGCTCTGGACCGTCAGCAGGCGGTGCAGGAAGAAGGCGCCCGCTAGGGCCGTCAGGGGAGTTGGAAAGCGCCAGGCGCTGGCCTGGGCGGATCCGTCGGGGCGCAGCAGGCGCGCGCCGGCGCACGCGGCGCGCGGACGCTCCTGCAGCGCCTGCCACAGCGCCAGGGTCGCGCCGGGCTCGAGCTCTGAGTCCTCGTTGAGCAGCAGCGCATAGCGCCCGCGCGCGCGGCGCAACAGGTCTGAGTCGTTCAGCCCCTTGCCGCGCCTCTGCGGCAGGGCGATCGTGTCGTCCACCGCCGCGTGCTCGCGCGCGGCCTCTGCCGAGCCGTCGCGCGAGCCGTTGTCGAGCACGAGCACCTCGGTCGCGAACGGCAGCCGCTCGCGCTCGCGCGCGATCGCGTCCAGCCCGCGCGTGAGCAGGTCTCGCTGAGAGGTGTTGACCACGCAGTAGGTGAGCTCGATCTCCGGCACGCGCGTGACCCTACCCTCGAACGGATGCGCCGGTGACAGGTGCCCGAACGCGAGCCGCGCAACCCGCTCAGAAGACTCGCGGCGCTCGGCCTGCGTCTACAGTCGGCTTGACGTACAGCTCACGTACCGCTGAGCTTTGCGCGTTCGCGGCTACCGTCTCGCCTGCCTATGACCAACTGATGCGCGTCCAAATCGTCGATCCCTCGGCCTACACGCCGCCCTACGACCACGCATTCTGCAGCGCGCTCGCTGCCGCGGGGGCCGACGTCGAGCTATACACGAGCCACTTCGCGTACGGGCCGGTCGCGCCCGCGCAGGGGTACGAGCGGCGGGAGAGCTTCTACCGTCTCGCCACGCGGCTGCGGCGCGCGCGCACCCGCCGCCTGGTCAAGCTCGCCGAGCATGTTCCCGACATGCTCCGCTACCGTCGCGCGGCACGCGCGGCCGATGTCGTGCACTTCCAGTGGCTTCCCGTCCAGCAGCTGGACCGCCACCTGCTACCGCGCGGACGCTCGGCCGCCGGCGCGCGGCGTGCCCTGGTGCTGACCGCGCACGACATCCTCCCCCGTGAGCCCCGACCAGGACAGCTTCAGGCACAGCGGCGGCTGTACGAGCGCTTCGATGCGGTCGTCGTGCACTCCGAGCATGGCCGCCGCCGTCTGATAGACGAGCTCGCGGTCGATCCGGCGCTGGTGCACGTGATTCCCCACGGCGTGTTCGAGCACCTGGCGCCTGGCGCGGTCGCCCACGCCCCGCCGCTGCGGACGGACAAGCCCGTCGTGCTCTGCTTCGGCCTCATGCGTCCCTACAAGGGCATCGACGTGCTGCTCGAGGCGTGGGCCGAGGTCGATGACGCCGAGCTGTGGATCGCGGGCATGCCGCGGATGGACATCTCGCCGCTGGCAGCCGCGGCGCCTCCCAACGTGCGCTTCGTCGCGCGGTTCATTACCGATGGTGAGCTGCCCGGGTACTTCCAGGCCGCGGACCTCGTCGTGCTGCCCTACCGCGAGATCGACCAGTCCGGGGTTCTGTTCACGGCGCTCGCGTTCGGCAAGCCGCTGCTCCTGAGCGACGTCGGCGGCTTCCCTGAGATCGCGGCGACCGGTGCGGCGCGGACGTTTCCAGCCGGTGACGCCGGTGCCCTGGCAGCGGCGATGCGGGAGCTGCTCGGCGACCGCGCGGCGCTGGCGGCGCTGGCGGAGAACGCGACGGCACTGGCGCGCGGGCCGTACTCGTGGGAGGCCGTCGCCGCCGCCACGCTCGAGCTCTACCGGTCGCTGCTGGGCGAGGGTCGGCGCCCATGAGGACCGCGCTCGAAGTCGTCTTCTGGCTATCCGCCGCGCTGATCGTGTGGACGCAGGTCGGCTACGCCGCAGCGCTTGCGGCGCTCGACCGTGCGCTCCCGCGCCGGGCGGAGCGGGCAAGCGGCGGCGCGCCCGCCGGCGAGCCTCCGCGCCTGTCGCTGATCGTGGCGGCGCATGACGAGGAGCGGGTGATCGAGGCGAAGGTCGAGAACGCGCGTGAGCTCGACTACCCGGGCGAGCGGCTCGAGCTGATCGTCGCGTGCGACGGCTGCTCGGACCGTACGGCCCAGCTCGCGCGGGAGGCGGGCGCCGATCTCGTGCTCGAGCTGCCGCGCGGCGGCAAGATCCGCGCGCAGAATGCGGCGGTGGAGCGCGCCCGCGGCGAGATCGTCGCCTTCTCGGATGCAAACGCGCTGTGGGACGCGGACGCCGCCCGCGAGCTGGCGGCGGCGTTCGAGGATCCCCGCGTGGGCTACGCGTGCGGGCAGGTCACCTTCGTGCAAGCCGGCGAGGGACACGAGGCCGCGAACCAGGAGGGGGTCTACTGGCGCTACGAGCTCGCGCTCCGCGCACGCGAGTCGCGGCTCAGCTCGATCACCGCCGGCAACGGCGCGATCTACGCGACGCGCCGGGACTCCTACATCGTCGTCGACCCGATCATGGGGCACGACCTCTCGCTGCCCTTCAAGACGGTCAAGCGCGGTATGCGGGCCGTTTATGTGCCCGGCGCCCGCGCCCGCGAGAAGATGGTCCCCACGCTCGGCGGCGAGTTCGCGCGCAAGCGCCGCATGATGAGCCACACGTGGCCGATCCTGCTGCGCGGGGGGATGCTCTCGCCGCGCGGCTACCCGCCAGGCTACGCGGCGATGATCCTCTCCCACCGGCTGCTTCGCTACTGCACTCCCGGTCTTCACGCGATCGCCCTCGCGGCGAACGTCGCCCTGCTTGCGATCGGCGCGGGGACGCTGTACACGGTCACGCTCGGGCTGCAGCTCGCGCTGCTCGCCGCCGCCGCCCTCGGCGGCGTTCTCGGCGCCCGTCCGCTGCTGATCGCGCGCTATTACGTGCTCACCACCGCCTCCCCCGCAGCGGGCTTGTGGGACTGGCTGCGTCACGGCACGTCCGCCTCGTGGGAAGCGGCGGAGGGGACCCGCTGAGGGCCCGAGTCCTATTGTCCGCCGGATGATCCGTCGTGGCGTCGACATCGTCCTATCCGCGCTCGCGCTGCTCCTGAGCGCGCCCGCCCTCGTGCTTGCGGCGGTCGCGATCCGCCGCGAGAGCCCGGGAGCCGTGATCTACCGCCAGCGCCGCATCGGCCTCGACGGTCACCCGTTCGACGTGCTGAAACTGCGCACGATGGTCCACGGCGCCGAGCACATCGGCCCTGGGCTCGCGATCAACGAAAACGACTCGCGGATCACCCGCGTCGGCGCCTTCCTGCGCAGGACCTCGCTCGACGAGGTCCCCAACCTGGTGAACGTGCTGCGCGGCGAGATGTCGCTCATCGGCCCTCGCCCCACGCTCCCGCTGCAGGTCGAGCAGTACACCGAGCGCCAGCGAGGGCGGCTGGCGCTCAGGCCCGGCATCACGGGCTGGGCGCAGGTCAACGGCCGCGCCTCCCTGCCCTGGAGCGAGCGCATCGAGCTCGACCTCTACTACATAGAGCACCGCTCGCTGGCACTCGACCTCAAGATCCTGTGGCGCACCGCGGCGCTCGTCCTCGGCGGCGCGGGCCTCTACAAGGGGGAGTCCGGCGGATGGCAGGGCGAGCTATGAGCGGCGCCGCGATCCTGCTCACGGGGGCCGGCAAGCGGTATGACATCGTCTCGTGCTTCGCACGTCTGACGAAGACCGTCGTGGCCGACCCCTCGCCGCTGGCGCCCGCCCGCTATGCGGCGCACGTGCACGCGGCCGTTCCCCTGATCGCGGACCCCGACTATGTGCCGGCGCTTCAGCGCCTTTGCAAGGAGCACGGCGTGGGTGCGGTACTGCCGTTGACCGACCTCGACATCGAGGTCCTCGCGCGGGCCCGCGAGGAGGGTCGGCTGCCGGCGCTCGTCCCCTCATCCGAGATCGCGCGGGCCACCTACGACAAGTACGAGGCGCACCTGCTGCTGGCGCGCCACTCGCTGCCGTCTCCGCCCACGGCCCTGCCCGACGCGGACCTCGATGAGCTCTCCTACCCGGTGATGGTCAAGCCCCGCCAGGGCTCGGGCGCGCGCTCGATTCACCTCGCCAAGGACCCGTCGCAAGCGCGCTTCTTCGTCGACTACGTCACCGAGCCGACGATGATCCAGCGCGCGATGGAGGGTCCTGAGCTGTCGATCGACTGTCTCGGCGATCTCGAGGGCCGCTGCCTGAACGCGATTCCCCGCACGATGCTCGAGTCGCGCGGGGGCGAGTCGATCAAGGGGCAGGTGATCCACGACGAGGAGCTGATCGAGCTCGGCCGTCGCACGATCGAGGCGCTGCGCGTGACGGGGCCCGCGACAATCCAGGTATTTCGCGACCCGCGGGCCGGGCTCGCGATCACCGATGTCAACACGCGTTTCGGCGGAGCGTTTCCGGCCCCCGTCTTCGCGGCCCTTCCCGGCCGGACCTATCCGGAGCTGATCGTCCGTCTGGCCTGCGGCGAGCCGGTGGCGCCGCACGTCGGCGAGTTCCGTGCCGGGATGACGTTCACGCGCTACTACTGGCAGCTCGAGCTCGACCAGGACCTCTCACCCACCGGCCGCGACATCGTGACCGGTGGCCCGCCTGCGCCCCGCTGATCGGCAAACCGCCTGATGGGGCGCCACCGCCGGGTAGAATTCCACGTCGTGGCCATATCACCAGCTGATCCTGGCACCGTCACAGCCGGTGGGCAGGCGCCCGGCCCCGCGCCCGAGGATCCACCCGAGCCGAACGCCTCGGGCGACGCGGCGGCTCCCGCGCAGCCGACGTGCGCGAACTGCGGCTCGCCGCTGAGCCCTGGCCAGGACTGGTGCCTGCAGTGCGGCGCCCGCGCCGCGGGCAGCGTTGGAGGCCGCTCGCCGAGCTGGCGCCCCGGGGCGAGCATCCTGATCGCCACGGCGATACTCGCGCTGGGGGCGGCCGCCGCGGCCTATGCGGCGCTAAACAAGGGCAAGGGCCGGACGCTCGACGTCACCAGGACCGTCGCCGGCGCCCCCGCCACCGCCCCGGCCGTCACGCCGACGGTGCCGAACAACCTCGGGACCCCCACAACGGTCAAACCCGCGCAACCGCCGGCAGCCGTCAAACCGCCGAAAATACCGCTGACCGCGACCACCCCGAAAGCCGCCGCGAGCACGCCCGCCAGCACCACGCCCGTCACCACTACGTCAACGCCCGCCCGCACCACGCCGACGACCGCGACCCCGAAACCGGCGAGCGGCGAACCGCAGCAGAAGGCGATCCTCCTGGACACGAACGCGGCCTCGACCTACAACCCCAACAGCTATCCCGCCAGCAACTTCGGCGACCCCGGCCTGGCGATCGACGGCGACACGGCGACGGGCTGGACGGCTCAGGTAGATCCCGCCCTGGCGCCGAAGATGGCCGAGGGCCTCGTGGTCGACCTCAAGAGCGCCCGCAAGCTGTCGGCGCTTGAGGTCATCACCACGACCCCCCAGATGACGGTTCAGGTCTACGGCTCGGCCGCCAGCACCCTGCCCCACTCGATCGCCGATCCGGCGTGGGTCAAGCTGAGCGGGAGCCTGCTCGTAAAGGCGAGGCATTTCCACATCAAGCTCAACTCGAACGCCGTTCGCTTCGTGGCGCTGTGGATCAGCAAGGCGCCGCCAGGGTCCGTCGGTAGCCAGCAGGCGCCCGGTGGCGTCATCGTTGAAGGTTCCGCGCCGGGGCGCGTCAGCGTCAACGAAATCGAACTGTTCCCCTAGGAGCTGGCGCGAGCCCGTTTCGCGGGCCGTTTTGCTCGAGCGCCCGCAGGCCGTTTTGCGCCAGAGCTCTGCTTTTCCCAGACCTCGTCCAGGAAGGCAGCGATCTCGCCGGTGAGCCGTGCCGGGCGCATGCGCAGCTCGATCAGCGAGTCGGCCTCGAGCAGCCTTGCGTTAGGCATCTCTTCGACGAGCATTCCCGCGTCGCTGAAGGGATGGACGGGGTCGCGACGGTGGCCCAACACGAGCGCGGGTACCTCGAACGTGTGCCGCTCGCTGCGGTGCGGGGCGATGCGTCCGAAGAACAGCCCCTGCAGGAGCGCGCCGCTGGGGCCAGGTTCCTGGCGCACGACGTCGAGCATCACGTTCCCGTAATGGGGGATCAGCTTTCGAGGCACCGCCCTCGTGAACCGCGCGAGCAGCTTCATCACGGGCTCGCCGATCGTCAGCGCCACGAGCAGAGGGGTGAACGTGACCGCGCTCGAGAGCAGGCCGTTGTCGAGCACCGGCATCTCGATCACCAGCCCGCGCAGCCTGTCGGGCTTGCTCGCGGCGATCTCGAGCGCCGCGTTCGCGCCGAGCGAGGTGCCCATCACGACCGCTTCGTCGATCTGCAGGTGATCCATCAGGGCGATGACCTGTTCGCCGTAGAAGGCCATCGAGTAGCGCCACATGTCCCTGGGACGGTCCGACTTGCCATGCCCGAGCAGGTCGAGAGTGATCACCCGGTTGCCGCGGGCTGCGAGGTCTTCGGCCAGCGGGCGGTGCATCTCCTGCGAGAGCAGCAGCCCGTGCAGGAGGATCAGCGGACGGTCGTTGGCGGGAGAGCTCCTAGCCGTCCTCCCGCGGCCACCGCCGCTCGTCACGGCGGCCGGGCCGCCCCCGAATTCGGTGTAGGCGATGCGCTGACCCTGGTATCGGAACGAGGACATGCGCTCAACCCTACTATCCGCGCCGCTTACGGAAGCACCCTCTGCCGACGCGGCACGGTAGCGTAGGGGAACTCGTCAGCCAGCCAGCAGGAGGACCATCCATGGCCAAGCAGCCCCGTATCCTCGCCGGAGAGACCGCAGCCATCACCGGCGCGGCACGTGGGATCGGGCGCGCCACGGCTGAGACGCTCCTGCGCAAGGGCATGAAGGTCGCGATCGGGGACGTCGACTTCGATGCCGCGCAGAAGACCGCCTCCGAGCTCGGCCCGAGCACCGTCGCGCTGCCGCTCGACGTGACCGACAGAGCCTCCTTCTCCGCCTTCCTCGATGGCGCCGAGGAGCAGCTCGGGCCGGTCGACGTGCTCGTCAACAACGCGGGCATCATGCAGATCGGGCGGTTCATAGACGAGGACGACCTCACCGCGCGGCGGATGGTCGACATCAACATCCACGGCGTGATCCTCGGCACGAAGCTCGCGCTCGAGCGGATGGTCCCCCGCGACCGGGGCCACATCGTCAACATCTCCTCGCAGGCCGGCAAGTTCGGCTCGCCCGGCGGCGCCACCTACTCCGCGACCAAGCACGCGGTCGTGGGCCTCAGCGAGGCGGTGCGTGGCGAGCTGCGCCTGATGGGCGCGCACGTCGACATCAGCTATGTGATGCCGTTCGTCGTCAACACCGAGCTCGGATCCGGGTTGGGCCAGGCGCGTGGGCTCAGCAACCTCGAGCCGGCCGAGGTCGCCGACGCGATAGTGGAGGCGCTGCAGTATGCGATCGTCGAAGTCTGGGTGCCGAAGTCGGCGAAGCGCACGAACATGCTCAGCGTGCTGCTGCCGCGCCCGCTCGCCGAGGGCTTCGCGCGCGCGATCAAGGCCGACAAGGTGCTCGCCGGCGCCGACGTCGACATCCGCCGCAAGTACGAGCTGCGCGCGTCACGCAGCGAGCCGGGGCTCGAGCAGGCGCCCGAGAAGCCGCAGATAACGCAGAGCACCCGCAGCTGACCGGGTCACCGCCGGCGGCGCTCAGCCGGCGGTGAGCCAGTCGGCGATCAGCCCGCCGATCAGCGGCCCCTGGTCCTCCTGCAGGAAGTGGCTCGCGTTCTCGATCTTGCTAGGGGCTCCTCGCCCGATCGATTCGGCGAAGCGCTCGCCCACGGTGAAGGGCAGAACGGGGTCCGAGTCGGCCCACAGCACGAGCGAGGGCCGGCGATCCTCGCGCAGCGCCTCGGTGACGCGCTGTCCCGCGTCGGCCCCCGGGGCGTCGGGAGTCTGGGGGAGAATCAGAGGGAACGCCCGCGCCCCCGCCTTTGAGGCGGCGTCGGGGTACGGCGCTTCATAGGCGGCGATCACCTCATCGCCAGGATCGGTCTTGCATGCGCCCCGCACGAGGAAGCCGACCGGCAGGTCCTCGGTGCGGGCGACGAAGTCGTGGAACGCCAGCCATGCGTCGGTCATCTTCTGGCGCCCGCTGAAGAGGCCCGTGTCCATGATCACGAGGCGCTCGACGCGATCGGGATGCTCGACCGCAAGGCGCAGCCCGATCGGACCGCCCCAGTCGTGCACCACCATCGTCGCCCCCCGCAGGTCGAGGTCCTCGAGCAGCGTCGATGTGAGCTCCACGTGACGGTCGTAGCTGTAGAAGCCGATCTCGGTCGGCTTGTCGGAACGCCCGAAGCCCGCGAGATCCGGCGCCACGCAGCGGAAGCCCGCGTCGCGAACCGGCGGGATCACCTTGCGCCACAGAAACGACCACGTGGGCTCGCCGTGGAGGAACACGACGGGGGCGCCCTCCCCCTCGTCCAGATGTGCCAAGCGCAGGCCGTCGACCGTCCGGAAGCTCGACTCGAACGGAAAGTCCGGGAGTCCCTGCAGGGCGTCCTCCGGCGTGCGCACCGCGGCGGTCATCTCGCCGCGCAGCATACCCCGTGCCCCATCGGCTAGGCTCGCGCCGGAATGCACTCACTGGCCGTGGCGCTGGCGCCGATTCTCGCTGCCGAGAAGAGCAAGGTCCCGTTCTACATCGCGGGCGGCCTGCTCGTGGTGTGGGCGCTGGTCGTGTCGCTGGCACTCGGCCTTCGCCGGCCCGAGTTTCCGGGCGGTCAGAGTGGCGAGCGCGCCGTGATCGGGATCTCCGTGGTGCTCGTGCTCGCGGCCGTCGCCAGTGCGGTGCTCACCTCGGGCGCACCCACCACCGCGAAGGCGGCGGTGAACTTGCTTGCCGCGCCCGCACCGAATCCATCCGTGCCGGCCGCCGGCGAACCCGCGGCCGCTCCATCGAGTACCGCCTCGCAGCCGGCCACCGCGGGCGCTCAGGCGCCGGCCACCGCGGGCGCTCCACCGCCGGCCAGGGCCGGGGCCGGGACGCCGCTGAAGCTCGCCGCCAACCCAACAGGGCTGCTCAGCTTCGACGTGAAGCAGCTAAGCGCGAAGGCGGGCTCGGTGACGATCACCTTCGCCAACGGCTCGCCGATCGAACACAACGTGACGGTGTCGCAGGGCGCCACGGTGCTGGCGGCGACGCCGACCTTCACGGGTGGAAGCAGGACGCTCACGATCAGGCTGAAGCCGGGAACGTACACGTTCTACTGCTCGGTCCCGGGACACCGCCAGGCGGGGATGGAAGGTACGCTGAAGATCTCATGAAGCTCTACGTCTGCTGGGGCACGTTCCCAACTCCCCGTCCCGGTGGTCATCCGTGCGCCAATGCCCAACACGCGCTGAAGGAGGCCGGCTACGAGCCGCAGGTGATCAAGTCCTACGGTTTCGCGCCGTTGCCGGGAATCTTCAACCAGACACGCGGCCGCAGGGAGGTCCAGGAGCTGACGGGCAACCGCTGGGTGCCCGCCCTCGTGCTTGACGACGGCACCGTGATCGACGGTTCGAACGAGATCGTGGGCTGGGCCCGGGCGAATCCGGCGTAGCTCTGCCGGCGGCGGGCGATGGCACTCCGGCGCCCTTCGAGGAGCCGGTGGGCCATTGGCTCATCGCCCTGCGCGGCGGCGCGGCCGAGAGCGAAGGCGAGCGTCGCGGCGAATACGAGACCCGCGAGCGTCAAGGCGATGATTAGGATCAGCGAAATCGGCGATCACCTCTGCGCAGTCTGCTCCTCGGCGGACCCTCGCACAGCGCCCGGATGACAGTCCAGGCTACCGTGAGAATGTCCCCGCTGTAAGCGTTCGAATTCTGCCCGCAGAGGCGATGTCCTTCCGGCGGCCCCGCCAAACACCAGAGAGAAGGAGAAATTTCATGGACGTACTTGCAAGGCTCGATCAGGCCCGCGCGGCCAACAACATCCTGGAGCACCCGTTCTACCGGCGCTGGAGCGCGGGCAAGCTGGGCGCCTCAGAGCTGAGCTGCTACGCAGGCGAGTACAGGCATGCGGTGATCGCGCTTGCCGATGCCTGCGCCCTCGCGGCGGCGAAGGCCACGCCGGCCGACGCCCCGCTGCTACGAGCACACGCAGCCGAGGAGGCCGCGCACGTCGCGATGTGGGACGAGTTTGCGCGGGCTACCGGGGCCCGACCTGAGGGTGGCGCGGAGGCGCTCGCGGAGACCGAGACGTGTGTGCAGGCGTGGACGCAGGGCGAGGACCTGCTCGAGCATCTTGCGGTGCTCTATGCGATCGAGGCGTCGCAGCCGGAGGTCGCGAGGACCAAGCTCGACGGGCTCACCGCCCACTACGGCTACTCGAGTGAAGGCCCCGCGGTCGTGTACTTCACGACTCACGAACAGCGCGACCTGGAGCACGCTCGGGAGGGCGGTGCGCTGATCGAGGGGCTGATGGCGGACGAGCAGGCACCGGAGGAGAAGGCCGAGCGCATGGTGAGCCGTGCGGAGGCGGCGCTGCGCGGGAACCAGGTGCTGCTCGACGGCGTCGAAAGGTGCGGGGGCCGCTAGCCAGGGCGAGCGGCGCGAGCGGTCAGGCAAGCGGCCCGAGCCCTCAGGCGAGTGGAGAGACCGGACGCCCGCAGAGGCGCCAAGAGAAGAGAACCGCCGCGACGGACGTGGCCAGGTTCAGGCTGGATACGCCCGCGCGCATGGGGATGCTTACGCGTCCGTCGGCGCGCGCGCTCAGCTCGGGGCTGAGCCCGTAGCGCTCGGTGCCGAACGCGAGGATCGCTCGGTGCGGAAGCTCGATCGGATCGAGCGGCTCGCCGTCCGGGTCGACCGCGAGCAGCGGCCGGTCCGCGCCCTCCAGCTCCTCGGCGCTCTGGAGGCGCCCGACCGGCAACGCGAAGTGCAGCCCGGCGGCGCCGCGCAGCGCGTCGGGATGCCAGGGATCGTGAGTACCGGTGCTCAGCACGCCGGCGACGCCGGCCGCGGCTGCGACGCGCACGCACGCGCCCATGTTGCCGAGGTCGCGCGGGTCCTCGAGCAGGATCACGGGCAGCGCCCGCTCGTCCGCGAGCACCGCGGCGGGCTCGATTCGCGGGCGCTCGGCGAGTCCGATCACACCGGTGGCGGGCGCGAGGGGAGCCAGCTGCTCGAACACCGCGGGTTCCACGTGGCGGGCGAGCGCGCGCAGTCTCGTCGCGAGATCGGGAGCGAGCAGCGCGGCGAGACGATCAAGCTCGGCCGGGTCGCTGCACGCGATCTCGAGCACGTTCGCCCCGAAGCGAAGCGCGTGCTTGAGGGGGTGAAAGCCTTCGAGCACCGCCAGCGAGCGATCGCGCCGCGCGCGCCCGAAGCGCGGGATAAGCGACCCGTCTTGCATGAACCGATGATCGCAGGCGCCGGGAACGCCGAGCTCGTAACGTCGTCGTCGAGGGGTTGACAGCCCGCGCGGCGAGGGTACACGGATATGAATATTCTTCGAGCGCCGGGGGTCGGCGAGATGAAATTCGAGGGCATTCACCACATCACCGCGATTACCGCCGACGCGCCCGGCAACGTCGAGTTCTACTCCGGGGTGCTCGGGCTGCGGATGGTCAAGAGGTCCGTCAACCAGGACGACCCGACCGTTTATCACCTGTTCTACGGCGACGAGGAGGGCTCTCCCGGGGCCGACCTCACGTTCTTCGAGTATCCAGGCGCGGCGCGCGGGAAGGCCGGGGCGGGGATGGTGCACCGGATCGTCTGGCGTGTGTCCTCGCGAGACGCGCTGCGCTTCTGGCAGGAGCGGTTGGCCGCGCATGGAGCCCGGGCCGAGCTGACGGAGGACAGCCTGCTGTTCACCGACCCCGAGGGACTGGAGCACGAGCTCGTGGTCTCCTCGGCGGCGGATGAGCCGCTGTCGGCGCAGTCGCCCGAGATCCCGAGCGAGCATGCGCTGCAAGGCTTCGACGGCGTGCGCGCCTACAGCAACGCTCCCGAGCTGAGCGAGCAGCTGCTCGGGGAGACCCTGGGCTTCAGGCGCGTTCAGGGCGAGCTTTGGGAGGTTCGCGGAGATGCGCGAGGGAGCCTCTACGCATACGATCGCTCGCCTCCAGAGATCAATCGCAGCCAGGGTGCCGGCACCGTGCACCACGTCGCCTTCGCCGCTCAGATCGAGGACCTGGAGGCATGGCGCCTGCGCGTGGCGACCGCCGGGGCGAGGCCGACGCCCGTGATCGACCGCTTCTACTTCCGCTCGGTCTATTTCCGGGAGCCCAGTGGCGTTCTCTTCGAGATGGCTACGATCGGCCCCGGTTTCGCGGTCGACGAGGACGAGCGCCATCTCGGCGAGCGGCTGTCACTGCCGCCCAACTTCGAGCCGCTGCGGGCCCAGCTCGAGAGCACGCTGACGCCGCTGCCGTACCCGCCCTCCTGGCGCTTGACGGCTTTCGGCTAACCGGTCTCCAAGCAACCACGCGGATCCCCCCGAAGGTGCCCAAACCGGGCCTCCGACGCGCTGGCCGGCTGTGTCCAGGCGCGTCCACGACGGCTCAGGTCCTGAGATCAAGGCCCGATAAGTAATTCATGAAGGGCGAGGTGGACAGAGGCATAGTCGATCAGTCGGCCGTGCGCATGCGCGTGGCCACGTTCTCGGCCGGAATCGGGCTGACGTACGTCGTCTGCGCGACGAGCGCGATCTACGCCGCCTTGACCTGGGAACGCCCGCACCGGGTCGTGTTGCTGGCTGCCTTCGGCGTAGGGATGCTGGGCGGCCTGATCGCCGCCCGGCTGCCTCGAGAGCGGATCGTCCGCAGCAGTTTCCGCGAGGTCTTCTTCTTCGGCTGGAGTCTCCTCGACCTGGCCCTGATCGTGCTCGCGACATGGGCGGACGGCGGAACCGGAAGTCCCGTCGCGCTGATCTTCTTCATCCCGGTCGTGTTCGCCGCCATGTCCTATCCGCTGGGCTCGGTCGTCGCCGTCGCCGGTCTCAGCGTCGCCTCCTATATGACGCTAGCGGTCACGATCGGAGGCGCCACATGGGCATACCAGTGCCTGTTTGCCGTGATGCTCGGATGCACCGGGGCGATGAGCGCCTGGCAGGCCCGCAACCACGACCGCCAGCGGAGCGCGCTGATGGAGGTCTCGCGCGCCGATCCACTCACCGGATGCCTCAACCGCCGCGGCTTCGAGGAGCGAGCGGTCGCCGAGATCAGCGCCGCGGCGCGCCGCGCGGGCCAGGGGACGGTGCTGGTGCTCGACATCGACCACTTCAAGCCCGTCAACGACCGTTTCGGACACGCGGCCGGGGATGAGCTCCTGCGCTGGGTCGTGAGCACGATCAAAGCGGCGGTGCGGCCGAACGACGCGATCGGGCGGATTGGCGGCGACGAGTTCGCGATTCTGTACGCGGACATCGACCCGACGGACGCGCTCGAGAGCGCAGCCCGGGTCACGGCGGCGCTCGGCGAGCGCGCGCCGTGCTCACTGGGGATGGCGAGCTTCCCGCTCGACGGAGTTGAGCTCGAGGAGCTGATGCGCCTCGCCGACGTGAGGTTGTACGCCTCGCGCCATGGGCGACCGGACCGCGACATCACCGGTCCGACCGAGCGGCTGAGCTGGGCTGCGACGCTCGCGCACGCGGTCGACATGCGGATGAACGCCGCGCACGAGCATTCGCGCGCGGTAGCCGACCTCGCCGTCTCGATCGCCAGCGAGTTGGGCTGGCAGCCGGACATGCTTGGCATGCTTCGCATGGCGGCGATGCTGCACGACGTCGGCAAGGTCACCGTGCCCGACGAGATCCTCTGCAAGCCGGGCCGGCTGAGCGCCTCGGAGCTCGAACGGATGAAGGGTCACAGTCTCGCCGGGGCCGAGTTGGTGTCGCGCGTCGAGGGACTCGCGACCATCGTCCCGTGGATCCGACATTCACACGAGAGCTTCGACGGGTCGGGCTATCCCGACGGCTTGCGCGGGGACGCGATCCCGCTCGCCTCGCGGATCATGCTCGTCGCCGACGCCTTCGATGCGATAACCAGCACGCGGCCCTACCGCGATGCCCTCTCGGTCGAGCATGCTTGCGCCGAGCTCGAGCGCCACGCCGGAAGCCAGTTCGACCCGGCATGCGTGCAGGCGATGCTCGCATGCCTGAAGGCGGCGCGCTCGAAGGCCGGGTCCTCTCGCCTCGCGCCGCGCGAGCCGGCCTACATGGATTGAACGAGCTTCGTCGGTCGGTCCTAGGCGGCGCCAAGCCGGCGTGAGCGCGGCGAGCGATGCGCGAGCACGGCGCCCCAGTCGGCGTCCTCGATCCGCCCCGGCTGCGTGTCACGGATGAAGTCGCGAAGCAGCGCCGAGAGCCCGTCGGGGTCCTCCAGATGGGGAAAATGCGCAGCGAGCGGCAGCGTCTTGAACCAGCTGCCGGGAATCGCCTCCTGTGCACGGCGGCCGTGCTCGATCGGGATCGTGTTGTCGCGCTCGCCCCACACGATCAGGGTCGGCATCGACTCGAGCAGATAGAGACGGTCGGTGGCGGCTACACGTTGGCCGTGCACATCGATCACCGAGCGGAGCGTGTGCAGGAACGCCCCCTGCGCTTCCGCGTTCTCCAGCGGCCGCAGCGCGCGAGCGATCGCCTGCAGGTAAACGCCGGCGGAGGTGCCACGCTCGCGCAGTCGGCGCCCCGCTTCCCACAGTCCGCCCACGAGCCGCGGGTGGATCGTCAGCGACAGCAGAGCCGACATACCGGGGAGCGCGGCCGTTCGCAGCAGCGGGCTCACCTCGCGTCCGAGGCCGCCACTTGAAACCAGCACGAGACGCTCCACGCGCTGGGGGAACTGGTAGAAGAACTGCATCGCCACGCCGCCGCCGAGCGAATGCCCGACGATCGTCGCCCGGTCTATCCCGATGGCGGCGAGTAGATCGCGGATGCTCGCGGCGTGCGCGCCCAGCGAGTAGTCGCCCCGTGGTGCAGCCGAGTCGCCATGCCCGATCAGGTCGGGCGCGATGACCGTGAACTCGTCGGCGAGGCTCAGCGCCACCGAGCGCCAGTGGCTTGACGAGTTGAGCATCCCGTGGATCAGGACGACCGGCGGCCCGCTGCCGGTGACCCTGTAGATCACCCGACGTCCGTGAAGCTCGATCTGCCACTCGTCGAACTCGGGTGAGAGGGAGGGCACTGGCACGGGGCGGCCAGCGCCCTGCTGGCGGTCTGCGAGTTCCCTTTTGCCGGAACTGGATATCAGTGCGGCACCTCGCCGGGGACCCTAGCAAAGGGTCATACTGCGGCCTGCGGTGCTGCGGCTCGTCACGATTCCGATCAGCCATTACTGCGAGAAGGCGCGCTGGGCGCTCGAGCGCGCCGGCATCGACTATCGCGAGGAGCGCCACGTGCAGGGCGTGCATCGCCTGGCGGCGCGCCGCGCCGGGGGCGGCACGACCGTGCCCGTGCTGGTGACCCCGGAGGGAGCGATCGGCGACTCGGCCGAGATCCTGCTGTGGGTCGACGAGCGCACCCCGGCCGAGCGTCGGCTCTTCGGTCCAGAGCGAAACGCGCGCCTCGATGCCGCGCAGCTGTGCCGGCGGCTCGACGATGGGCTGGGACCGAGGGGCCGGCGCCTGATGTACATACACCTGCTCGCCCAGCGAGAGCTGGCCCTGAGCTTCAACAACAATGGCGTGTCGGGCTGGGAGGATCGCATGATCCGCTGGGGATGGCCGCTCGTGGGACGCATGATCGGGAGCGTGCTCGACATCCGCCCGGGGATCGAGGTAGAGGACGAGGCGGTCGTGTGGCGCGAGTTCGACTTCGTCGCCGAGCTCCTGGCAGACGGACGCCCGTTCCTCTCGGGCGAGCATTTCGGTGCGCCCGACCTCACGTTCGCGGCCCTCTCGGCAGCTCTCGTCGTGCCACCCGAGTACGGCACTCCGCTGCCGCAGCCCGACGAGCTGCCGCCGCCGACAGCGGCGATCGTGAGACGGGCGCGTGCCCACCCCGCCGGCCGCCACGCGCTGGCGATGTTCGCTGCACACCGCCACGAGCAGGTCGGCTGAACCACGCACGCGAAGCGGTGGGAGCCGGGTGCCGCTCGGCGCGCCGATTCGTCCAACACGAGGAGCACGCTCGGGCGAAGAGCCGGTCCACGATGGAGCAGAACGCACCGACAGATTGTCCAGATGGGACATTTGTGCGCGTCTGGCCCGGGAACTAAACTCGCGGCAGATGGTGTCTTCAAGCGGGACGACGGCTGCTGTGCCGAGCGCGCATCGCCCGTCTGCTGACGAGACCCCCGAGCAGCCGGCAGTCCGGCTTACGGGTGTGAGGAAGACCTACGGCGACGTGGTGGCGGTGCAGGGATTGTCGCTCGAGGTGCTCGCCGGCGAGTTCTTCACGCTGCTCGGCCCATCGGGGTCCGGAAAGACCACGACCCTGCGCATCATCGCCGGGTTCGAGCTTCCCGACTCGGGCACGGTGGAGCTCCACGGGCTCGACGTCACCGACAGCCCGCCGTACGAGCGTCCTGTGAACACGGTCTTCCAGGACTATGCCCTCTTTCCCCACATGAACGTGCTCGACAACGTCGCCTACGGCCTGCGGGTCAGGGGCGTCTCAAAGCGCGAGCGCCAGCAGCGTGCAGCCGAGGCGCTGCAGATGGTGCGCCTCCCGGGCGTCGAGGGGCGCCGCCCGATCCAGCTCTCCGGCGGCCAGCGTCAACGTGTGGCGCTCGCGCGGGCGCTCGTGAACCGCCCGCGCGTGCTGCTTCTCGACGAGCCCCTCGGGGCACTCGATCTGAAGCTGCGCCAGGCGATGCAGCTCGAGCTCAAGTCGATCCAGCGTGAGCTCAGCGAGCGCATCACCTTCGTCTACGTCACGCACGACCAGGACGAGGCGCTGACGATGAGCGACCGCATCGCGGTCTTCTCGGACGGCAAGATCGAGCAGACCGGGACGCCCGGCGAAATCTACGAGAGCCCGCTCAATGAGTTCGTGGCGGGATTCGTCGGGACGTCCAACCTGATCGAGCGCGGCAGCCGGCGCTACACGGTGCGCCCCGAGAAGATCCGCCTGCTCGGCGAGCAGGAGGCTGACGACGCCGACGCTGCAGGCATCGTGCGAGAGGTCGCGTATCTAGGCTCTGTGACGCGCTACGTGGTCGAGCTGGATAGCGGCGAGACGCTCGTGGTCGTGAGACAGAACCTCGACATGTCCGCGGCGAGGGCCCTGCAGCAGCGGGGACGCCGAGTGCGGCTCGCCTGGCGGCGAGAGGACGAGTCGGAGCTTGACATCAATCAAGAGGAGGGGTAGCCGATGAGGTTTGCGAAGATCGACTGGGCGCTGGCGGCGATTTTGGGGGCAATGACGATCGGGGTCGCCGCCTGCGGCTCGAGCAGCTCGTCCTCGAGCAATCTGCCGACCACGATCGGAGCGGGCGAGGGCCAGCTGAACCTCGTCGCCTGGGAAGGCTATGCGCAGCCCGAATGGGTGAAGCCGTTCGAAGCTGCCACGGGCTGCCAGGTGCACGCGAAGTACGCCGGGTCCTCCGACGAAATGGTGACCCTCATGCGCCAGGGTGGCGGCGGCCAGTACGACATGGTCTCGGCCTCGGGCGATGCGAGCCTGAGGCTCATCAGCGGCGGCAACCTGCAGGCGATGAACGTGAACCTCGTGCCCGAATGGAAGAACTTCATCCCGCAGCTGCAGTCGCCACGTCACAACACGGTGAACGGGGTGCACTACGGCATCTCGCTGCAGTGGGGGCCGAACACGCTGCTCTACAACGCCAAGACCGTAAAACCAGCTCCCACGAGCTGGGAATCGATCTACAACCCCAAATACAAAGGGTCCGTCACGGTGCCGGCGAACCCGATCCAGATCGCGGATGCGGCACTCTACCTGTCAAAGACGCAGACGAGCCTCGGGATCACGGACCCATACGAGCTGACCGAAGCGCAGCTGAACGCGGCGGTCAACCTGCTCAAACAGCAGCGGCCGCTGATCAAGAAGTATTGGACCGCGGCTGCGGACGAGGTGGAACTGTTCAAGAACGGCGACGCCGTGATCGGCGCGGCATGGCCGCTTCAAACGAACAACCTCCAGGCCGACAAAGTGCCCGTGAGCGAACTGATCCCCGCCGAGGGTGCGACCGGCTGGGCGGATACGTGGATGCTCGCGGCGCACGCCAAACATCCCAATTGCGCCTACAAATGGGTGAATTGGGTCTCCACCCCCAAGGTCCAGGCCGAACAGGCGATCTCCTTTGGTGAGACGCCGGCGAACACGAAGGCGTGTCCGTTCATGGAACAGATCAAGAAAGGCTCGTGCTTGAAATACCACGCCAACGCGCCGAGCGCTTACTTCGAAAGCATCAAGTTCTGGAAGACGCCGGTGAAAGACTGCGGCAACGGAAAGACCGACTGCACGGACTACAGCGTGTGGCAGAAAAAGTGGACCGAAGTAACGGCCTAGCCCCGGAGGCGCGCGCCGGAGCGCCGCCATCGCTTTGAACGGGGCGGTTCGCACCCGCGTGTCGGCGGCTTTGTTCCGCCGGCCGTGGCTGCGGGCCGGCCTGCTCCTGTCCGGGCCGGCGGCATGGTTCGTCCTCATCTACCTGGCCGCCTTGTTCCTCCTGTTCCTCTCGGCGCTTTGGAGCGTTGACTCCTTCAGCGGCAAGATCGTCCACAGTTGGACGCTCACCAACTTCGAAACGCTGTTCAAAGTCCCGGCCTACCGCACGATCGCCCTGCGGACGATCGGGATCGCGGCGGCGGTGACCGTGACCGACATCCTCCTCGCCGTGCCGTTCGCCTTCTTCGCGGCCCGGATCGCTCCCAAGCGACTCCGGGCGGTGCTGTTCGTCGCCGTGTTGATCCCGCTGTGGTCGAGCTACCTGGTGCGTGTGTTCGCGTGGCGGCTGATCCTCGCGAAGGACGGGATCCTCAACTGGTTCCTCGGCAAGATCGGCCTCGGGTCGCTGAACATCGGCTACTCCAACTGGGCAATGTGGATCGTCTTCAGCTACATCTGGCTGCCATTCATGATCCTGCCGGTGTGGGCGGCCATCGAGCGGGTACCCGACTCGTTCCTGGAGGCGTCGGCCGATCTCGGCGCCCGTGGCTTGCGCAGCTTCCGCTTGGTGCTGCTGCCGCTGATCCTGCCCGGGATCGTCGCGGGATCGATCTTCACGTTCTCACTGACCCTCGGCGACTTCATCACGCCCACGCTCGTCGGTGGCGCCGGCTCGACCTTCATCGGGAACGTCGTCTACCAGGAAGTCGGCATCGCCAACAACGTGCCCTTCGCCGCCGCGTTTGCGACGGTGCCGCTCGTGATCATGGGTTTCTACCTGCTGGTGGCGCGCCGGCTCGGAGCGTTCCAGGCGCTGTGATCGGAGCGAGCCGATGGAGCCGGGTCGCGTTCGCCGTGTGGGCGGCGTTGATCATGCTGTTCCTGTTCTTCCCGATCGTGATCATCATGCTGTACGCGTTCAACCCCTCCAACGTGCAGAGCTGGCCGCTGCCGGGTCTGTCCACGCGCTGGTTCTCCTCCACCTGGCACAACGCCGAAGTCCGCCAGGCGCTGTGGCTGTCCTTGCGCGCCGGTCTGCTCGCGACAGGGGTGGCGATGGTGCTCGGGACGATGGCGGCCTTCGCCGTCGATCGCTTCCGCTTCTTCGGGCGCGAAGCCGTGTCGCTCGTGCTCGTGCTGCCGATCGCGCTGCCGGGGATCATTACCGGCATGGCGCTGAACTCGTTCATCACCTTCAACGCCCTCACGTTCTCGCTGCTCACGATCGTCATCGGCCACGCCACGTTCTGCATCGTCACCGTCTACAACAACGTGCTCGCGCGGCTGCGGCGCACGCAGTCTTCGCTCGTCGAGGCCTCTATGGATCTCGGCGCCGACGGCTGGCAGACGTTCCGCTTCGTGACACTCCCGATGATCGCCACCGCGCTGGTCGCGGGCGGGCTGCTCGCGTTCGCGCTGTCGTTCGACGAGATCGTGGTCACCACGTTCACCGCCGGCGCGCAGAACACGCTGCCGATCTGGATCTTCGCCCATATCCGCAACGGCCAACAGCTCCCCCAGGTCAATGTCGTGGTCCTGTTCGTGATCCTCGTCAGCCTGATCCCGGTCGCGCTCGCGCAGCGGCTGACCCGCGACACGGGCGTGCTGCGCTCGGGCGCGGGCGCCCCCGCCGCGAGCGCCGCCCCGGCCGTCGGGGCTGGCGCGGTTCCGTGAGTCGGCGCCCCTCCTACGGCCGAGCTTCAGCCGCCGCGATCATCGGACCCCACTCCTCGCTGCGGCGGAAGCTGCCGACCGAGTAGTAGACCGACCATGCGAGCAGCGCGATCAGGAAGGGCGCGTCGGTGAGAGCCACGACGAGCGCGTAGCTGTTGGTGCTCAGCGTCAGCAGCGCGGCAAGCCGCACCAGCCCGCGCAGCAGGAAGTAGAAGCCCCAAGCGAGCGTGATCACGCGCATCGCGTGGCGGTAGGTATGAGAATCGAGGATCTCGCGGGGGAACGCATAGACGTCGGCGGCGAACCAGGACGCGAACGGCCTGCTCGTCGCCAGCGAGACGAGCACCGTCGAAGCCAGCAGCATGTCGATGCCGATCTCGGTGGCCAGGTAGGCGCTTCCGCTGCCAGAAACGATCCCGACGGTCGCTCTGATCGCGACCAGCACGAGCGCCAGGCGCACGACGGTCGCTGGGCGTCCCTGGCGCCGCTCATGCACGAACACTGCCACGCCGAAGACGACCGCCGCCGCGATCCCGGCGCCCAGGCCGAAGAGCTTCCAACCGGCGAAGAAGATCGCCAGTGGCCCGAAGCCGTCGCGCACCAGACGCGGGCCGGAGCGGCGGACGGCGGCGCCTACCCCGAGCGAGTCGGGCAGGCCCAGCTCAGCTGGCGAGCTTGCCACGGCGCTCACTCTACGCCACGTGCACCTCGCGCAGCTCTCCCGTCTCGGGGTCGAAGATGAGCCCCCGGATGTGATCGCGCGCCGGCAGCTCGCGACTGGCGCGCAGGCGCGTGAGGCTGTGCCGTAGGGCCTCCTCGATGTCCTCGAACGCGCCGAGGCGCCAGGTGGGTATGACGCCGTCGCGGGCGAGCTCTTGGGCGAACTCGTCCTCGGAGGCCCCGTGCAGGCCACACCCCCGGTGCATGACGACGACGATCTCCTCGGTCCCAAGCAGGCGCTGAGAGGCGCTGAGCGAGCGGATCGCGTCATCGGTGGCCAGGCCGCCGGCGTTGCGGATGATGTGGGCGTCGCCGCGCTGCAGGCCCAGCATCGGGAACAGGTCGATCCGCGTGTCCATGCACGCGAGCACGGCCACCTTGCGGCGTGGCTTCGGGCTCAAGCCCGGCGCGGCCAGCTCGCGCGCGCGCGCACGAGCAACCGTCAGCATGTCATCCGCGTTTGGCATTCGTGGCCTCTCGCTCGAGGTGAGGCGAGGTGTCGCTCAGGGAGGCCCCTCGAGTCCCTCGTCGAGCTCGACCTCGAGGGAGTTCAGGGCGAAGGCGACCATGTGGTAGTGGCCGACGAGGATCGCCAGCTCGATCAGCCCGCGCTCATCGTGATCCTCGGCGAGCTGCGCCCAGGTAGAGTCGGAGATCTTCGCGTCCCTGTGCAACTCGTCGGCGGCTCGCAGCAGCGTCGCGTCGCCAGCCGACCAGCCGTCGGCCTCCGGTCCCGCCGCCACACGCAGGATTTCTGCCCTGTCCATGCCCAGGCCTTCCGAGATCCGCACGTGCTGCCCCCACTCGTATGCGGATCCGCAGTTGTGGCCCGTCCGCAGGATCAGCAGCTCGCGCTCGCGTGGCGCCAGCACGCCGGCGCCCAGCAGGAAACCGGCGAACGGAAGCCATTTCCGCAACAGCGTCTCGTGGCGCGCGAAGCTCGAGAAGATGTTGTTGTCGCCGAGCCTGTCGTGAAGACCCGGCGGACGCGCTTCGAGGGTCGGACGTACCGCCTCGCTCCACTCGGCCTCGGGCAGCGGCGGGATGCGCGGCACCGTCAGCTCCTGGCGCCGGAAGCGAGCACGGCCGCGTGCGCCGGGCATGGCCGCCGTACCTCGAACAAACGGCCACTTGCGGCGGCGCGAGGCTCCTGCGCCGCTTTACGGCGGCGGCGGCTGCTACGGTCGGGCACCGACGGAGTTTACGAAACCAGAGATCGGGAACCCACGCAGAGCAGATGCCGATAGACCTCGTCGTCCCCGACCTTGAGATCTCGCTGCACCTCGACGAGCACGCGCCACGCGCGGCGCGCTACTACGTGATGCAAGTGGACCGGCCCTCGCCGGATCTACGTGACGCCGTCGCGCTGTTGACGAGCGAGCTCGTCTCGAGGGCAGTGCAACACTGCGAGTCAGCGCCCGATGAATCGCTCGAGCTGCGGGCGTGGATGCCCGCCGACGTCGTGCGCGTCGAGCTGCGGGCGCCCCAGGGCCTGCTAGAGGTCCCCGACCGCGGCAACGGCACTCAGTACGACCTCGTGCTGCTGGATCAGATCGCCGACCGCTGGTCGATCGACGCCACGGAGCCGTCGGCGTGCATGTGGTTCGAGATCGACCGCCACCCGGACTCCGGGCCCGGCTAGGCGGCCTCAGGGACGCCGAGCAGGCCGTCGAGAAGCCGGTAGACGGCCGGATGAACTGACATTCCGCAATGGCTCGAGTCGACCTCGACATGATGCGCGTGCGGGTCCAGGCAAGAGCGCCAGTCGACGATCGCATCGCTGCGCGAGTGGACCGCCGTGGCCGTGACTCTGTTCGGCAGCGGGGCGGTCAGGTCCGCCCGGAAGGCCGAGCAGCAGGCGCCGTCCCGACAGCTGCTCGAGAGCACTCCCGGGAGCCCGAGGTCGCCGAGCCGGGCCACCCAACGTACCGTTTGCAGCACCGTCGGTGCGACCGCCAAGGGATCGCGCACCGGCGTGCCAAGCATCACGACCCTCGAGACGATCTCGGGATTTCGCACCGCGAGCACCCGTGCGAGCGCGCCGCCGCGGCTCTGGCCGATGAGCACCACGCGGTCCGCGCTCTCTGACGCGAAGGCTTCGAGCAGGGACTGCAGGCGCGTGACCCCCCGCTCCGCACAGTCGATGTTGACGCGCATGCCGCTGCTCGAGACGCGATGTCCGCGGCGCACGAGCCAGGAGCGCAACATCGTCAGCGACGCGTCGCCGGCCATGAAGCCGGGTATCAGGAACACCGGCTCGGCGTCCACCCGACGGCGCGGCGAACGCAGGTCGCTGTCGGAGAGCAGGCGCAGCAGCTCGCGGCTGTAGCGGAGCTCACCCCACAGGGGGGCGACGGCCGGGGCGGCTGTGCTCTGAGCTCGCATGGAGACATAGAGTACGGGGCGGTGGAGATCTCCAACCGGCACATCGTCGTGACGGGCGCCGCGGGCGGCATCGGACGGGCGCTCGTGAGGCGGTTCGACGCGGAGGGCGCCCGCGCGCTTGTCGCCGCCGATCGGGACCTCGACGGCGCGCGATTGCTCGCCGCTGAGGTCGGCGGGCTCGCGGTCGAGCTCGACGCGGGCCGCGAGGACAGCGTACGGGCACTCGTCACCGCGGCGAGGGAGGCCTATGGGCCGATCGACATCTTCGTCTCAAACGCCGGCGTCCCGGGCTCGATGGGCGGCCCCGAGGCCGCGGACGAGGTGTGGGAGGAGGCATGGCGCGTCAACGTCATGGCCCACGTGTGGGCGTCGCGCGCGCTGCTGGGAGAGATGGTGCTCCGAGGAGAGGGCTATCTGATCAACACGGCGTCGGCCGCTGGCCTGCTTACGCAGGTGTCTTCGCTCGTATACAGCGTCACCAAGCATGCGGCAGTCTCCCTGGCCGAGTGGCTCGCGATCGAGTACGGCGATGCGGGCGTGCGGGTTTCCTGCATCTGTCCGCAGGGCGTGCGCACCCCGATGCTTGACCTCGCGATGGATGACCCCGCCGGCGCGGCGGCGCTGACGGCCGGTGGGCTGATCGAACCGGAGGACGTCGCCGAGGCCGTGGTTGCGGGGATTCGCGACGAGCGCCTGCTGATCCTGCCGCATGAGAACGTGTCCGGATTCATGGCGCTGAAGGGGTCGGACCCCGAGCGCTGGCTCAAGGGCATGCGGCGCATCGTGCGCGACGCGCGTTCCGCTGCCGCCGGCGGGTAGGGAAGCGCCGGCCGCGCTCAGCGTGGCAACGTCTTGGTGAGTTCGACGACCTGCTGGAAGGTCGGGCGGTTCTGGAAGGGGAAGGGCGGTACGGAGACTCCGCTGGCGCTGACCCAGCGGTTCATGTCGAAGCAGCTGGCCTCGGAGTCTTCAGCGCAGGCCCCCTGCCCGTAGATCTGCTTCGGCGCGACGGAGAGGGCTTCGAGCAGAGATGCCTGGAGCGCGTGCTGACATGCCGTGAGCGAGCCGCCTCCGCAGTAGAGCTGCGAGTAGGGGGCGCTCGGCGTGGGTCCCTGTCCGTTTGCGGCAAGCAGGTCGCGCAGGTCCTTGCTTACGTAGCCGTACCAGCCGTCGGCGAAGTCTGGCGCCGCCGGCTGGGAACCGGGGTCTGGGGCGCCGAACGGGAGCATGCTCTGGACGGCGCCGAAGGCTTCATTGCCGAGCGCTGGGCGGAACTCGGCTTCGAGCAGTTTCGGCCACCACCCGTCCATGATCGTGATCGCTTCGTTGTGCTGGTAGCTCCCGGCGCTCGCGATGTTCTTGTTCGTCAGATCGCGCCGGTGCCCGCCATCGGCGTACCAGCTTTCGAGCTTGGCGATCGCTTCCAGGGACTGCGGACTCGACGGCGTCCCGAGGACCCGCTTGATGAGCGGCCACAGCTGCACCATGCGGATATCCTGCGTCGCCGCTTCGTCCATCGCCGTGACGAGCTGCTGGATCCCCATCTTCTTGCCGCCCGCGATGTCAGCTTCGATGAAGTTCCTGATCAGCTGCATGCGGTAAATCGAGCCGAACGAGTACTTGTCGTCGGCGGCCGACCAACGCGGCGCCTGCTTGTTGTTCCACGAGACGAGGAAGGTCGGGTCGATCGCGTGGGGGTGCGCTTCGAAGGGAAGCACGTTAAGCGTGTGCAGTTTCGGTTCATAGCCCTGCCAGTCGAATTCCCCGGTGCCCAGGATCGGGAAGTCCGGTGAGGTTCCCAGCGCGCGCTGCGGGTATGCACCTGAGAGGTAATAGGCGATGTGGTTGGCGTCCACGTAGGCCCAGTTGAAGGCGAAGCTGATCTGCGACGCGGCCTGCTCGAACTGCTGTGGGCCGGTCACGAAGGACGGTTCGTTCAGTTTCGAGAAACCGAGCGCGGAGTCCGCCTCGTGGAAGTAAGTCGTGCGGGCGCTCGTAAACGCGACCTTCTTGCCTGAGACCGTGCCGCGCGCGTAGACGATGCCGTGCACCGTGCGGTAGGCGGTCAGCTTTTCGGCGCCGGCCGGCGTTTTGTCGGACGCGTTCGGCGTCCACGCGTTCGTCTGCTCCAGCCTTTCCATCGCTAGGCACTGGCCCCTGTAGAGGTAGTGGAATTCGTCCTGGCAGAGAACCTCCGCAAAGGTGTCGACGTTGTCGGAGGTTGCGGTTGTCGCGCTCCAGGCGTAGTCGCGGCCGTGCCCGAGCTCGACATAGAGGTTGACGCCGGGGAAGGCCGCTCCGCGGGCGTCGATCCCCGGCCCATGCAGGTCCTCCTCCATCAGGATCTCGGGGTTGTAGTAGCCGACCTGCGGGCCCATCACGGCGATCGCGTGCCCGTTCGTCGAATGCTTCGCGTTCACGAGCTCCCAGTTCGACGCGTGCGGCGGGCCCGCGAGCGCGGCGTGCAGGAGCTGCGAGCCGAGCGAGCCGTCGCTCGGGATCGGCTGCGGCGCCGGCGTGTGGGTCATTTCCGAGCCCTGCGCCGACGAGCCCAGCGGCGCCGACGACGCGCCGACGGGTTCGCCGTCGTTGACGAAGTTGACCGATCCCGAATCCGGCATCGCCAGGCCCGTCGTCGAGAACGGCGAGTTGGTCTCATAGGGGAACGGGCTCGAGACGGTCGTCGGCGCTTCGGGGTCGTTGTGCTCGCGAAAGTCGGTCCACTTCGCCCGGCCGGCTTTCGTGCCGAACTGCTTTTCGAATGCCTCGAGCGCCAGCGCCGAGCGCACCTCCGAGCCCCCGCCCTTGCCGAAGATGCCGCCGATCAGCGAAGCCTCGGCGATCACGTCGGTGGGCTTCCACATCGCCGGCAGCTTGCCGATGCCCGCGTACTCGGCGGGCATCTTGTTCGGGTTGACGAGCGCTTCGGTGATGTAGGCGTTGATGCCGGCGACGAATTCCTTCACGTCGGCCACGACCTTTTCGCCTTCCGCCCCGTAGAGCTTGGGCGCGTTTTCGAGCTGCGACTGGAGGTCGGCTTCGGTGTAGGGCGCGATCTCATACTGCGTGCGATCCATCGCCCGGTTACCTTCGGCGCCGCCGGCGAACGAGGACAGTTCAGCGCGCGCCGCGTGGCGCAGGACGTCGATCAGGAAGAGCCTGTCCGCCGCCGCCGCATAGCCCGCGCCGAACATGACGCCCCCGCGCGTGCTGCCGTAGATGTGCGGGACGCCGAAGGAGCTGTCACGCTCGATCTTGACGTCCGGACGCGGACTTTCGGTCGAGGCGAGGTCGCCTTCCTTGACCCCGAACGTGGCGTCCTTGTAATAGCTCGGAATCTGTTCGCGGGTGAGCGTTGGCGACGCGTAGATGAGTCCCGCGTAGAGCGGCAGCTGGTCGGTGAAATGCGGTGGGTAGGTGCCTTTGAGCTGGAATTCGGCGAGCTGGGCCGCGTTGTCGAGGCCGTTCTCGCCCGCGGGGAGCACGTTGCGAAAGCCGCCTGCGTCGTTCGTGCCATAAGGCTGGACGGGCGCTTCGGCGTGTGCGCTCGCCGCGAACGCGAACGTGATGATCGCGGCGGCGAGCGCAATCGCCCCCCGGCGACAGCCGAGCCGGTTCACATGCGGCACTCCCGTCGCTGCATTCACTCCCGTCACCTCGTGCCTCCCCGTGTCCCCGATGAACCGGCGCTCGGCGATGTACCCACTCTGGAGGTCTCATAAACACAAAGGGCAGGAAGATGGTGGCTCTGCCGCCACAGCTGCGAGCGGCCAATATTTGAGGTTTACAAACCAGGCCGCGCGGGTATAGCAAACGCCGGAAATCGAGCGCTGAGCCAGCGACACGGGCGGGCGACATCCAGCGCTACGGGCGGACAGCTACGGGCGGACATCATCAAAGGGAGGCACGATGCGGGGCAAGCAGGCGACGGCGGGGGCGGGCGGCAGGCGCGCCGCGATCATCGGGTTGGTCGCCTGTTGCATTGGCGCCGCCACCGTGGCGGGCGCGGTCCCGGCCTCGGCGAATGTCCTGCGCGTGGGGAAGTTCGAAGGCAAATCCGGCGGCTACACGACCATCCAGGCGGCGGTCAACGCGGCGAACACCGGAGACTGGATCCTGGTCGGCCCGGGCGACTACAAAGAAACGGGCAATCAGGTCCCAACTGGAGCGAAAGGTGACGACCGCGCCGGCGCGGCGGTGCTGGTCACGAAGCCGGGTGTTCATATCCGTGGCATGAGCCGCAACGGCGTGGTGCTCGACGGAACCAAGCCGGGAGCGGCGCGATGCAGCTCCAGCGCATCTGACCAGAACTTCGGCCCTCTTGATGAAAAAGGCGTTCCCACCGGCCGCAACGGCCTGATCGTCTTCAAGGCCGCCGGTACCAGCGTCGAGAATCTGACCGCCTGCAACTTCCTCAATGGCAGCCAAGCTGGCGGTGACCAACTGTGGTTCGACGGCGGCGGCGCCAGCGGCACCCAGCAGCTCGGGTCTTGGCGCGGCGCCTACCTGTCTGCGACCGCCACCTACTATGGCGGCGCGAACGGGCCGTTCACGGTCTACGGGATCTATGCCTCCAACACCTTCGGCCCGGGGATGTTCACCCAGGTATATGCAAACAACCAGGCCGACGCCGCCTACTACATCGGTGCCTGCCCGGATTGCAACACGACGCTCGATCACGCACACGCTCAGAGCAGCGATCTCGGCTACTCGGGAACAAACTCCGGCGGACACCTGATAATTCAGAACTCTGAATTCGACAACAACCAGTCGGGTTTCGTGACCAACAGCCAGAACAACGACGACGCGCCCTCACCGCAGGATGGGGCGTGCCCGAACACGGGTGAAACCGGCCCGACTGGGACACACTCGTGCTGGCTATTCACCAAAAACTCGGTACACGACAACAACAACCCGAACGTGCCGACCACCGGCTCCGCGGCGGCGGGCCCAGTCGGCAGCGGTCTTGTGATCGCCGGCGGGCGCAACGATACCGTGAGCGGGAACAAGATCTACAACAACGGGGCCTGGGGAGTGCTGCTCGTTCCCTATCCCGACACGGAGGAACCCCCGCCCGTGGCCAACTGCAAAGGCGGGGTCGGGACGACCTTCGAAGGCAAAGCCGCCTGCTACTTCGACGACTGGGGCAGCGAAATCTCCAACAACACGTTGATGAACAACGGCTTCTTCGGCAACCAGGCCAACGTCGACCTGGCAGAGATCTCGAATCTCGAGAATCCGGGCAACTGCTGGCATGGCAACGTCAACACATCCGGCACGGTCACGAGCGAACCGAAAGCCATTCAGAGCCCGCCCCACAGCCAATGTGGCATACCGGACGCCGGCGAATCCCTCGCGAGCCCGCTCGGCGCGCAGGTGGCATGCGACACCGGCTTCTTCGCAGAATGCCCGTCATCGGTTGTCGCGAACTACCCGAAAAAAACCAACGTGGTGCTCCAGCCGCTGCCCTCGCAGAAAACGATGCCCAACCCGTGCCTGGACGTTCCGCGCAACTCGTGGTGTCCGCGCAACGCGATCAAACCGGCGACCTATCCGGTGCCCGGATCGCCGGCGGGATAACGGCAGGCGGGGCGTCAACCCCAATGCGCTCGGCGACTCGGCGCCGGGCGCCCGGGCTGCGGGCCTCGCTCTCAACCGGCAGGTGGAGCCCCGCCACCCCCACGAGCGCCGGCGAAGGCTCCCTGCAGGGCGCTTGAGCACTTCGCCTGAGCGGCATTGAGCTGAGCGCTGCTCACGTTCAGCCCACTCGTGTTGAAGACCGGCCCTTTTCCGGATGTGTTCGGCGCCGGCAGGTTGACGCCGTTGGCCCGCATGCAGCCCGCGAAGGCCGTCAGCGCGCTCGTGCGCGCGACGCTGTTGGGCGCCCGCCTGCCGCGGGCGAAGTTCCCGCCGCCGCACTTCTTGGTGGCGGCTTCGAACTGAGCGCGACTCACGCCGGCCGGCAGCGTCGGGCCTTGGCCCGAACCTGAGCCGAGCAGGCCGCGGGCGCCGGGAGTGCCCGGTGAGCGGCGGGGCAACGTGATGCCCTGCGTCTGCAAACATGCACGAAGCGCCGAGAACCGTCCGCCGCGAGCACCGGTGCCGCCGCCCGGGGTGTTGGACGTCGAGGCGCCGGCAAGCGTGCTCGAGGGGGTGGTGGTGTTAGAGGAACCGCCACAAGCGGACAGCAGCAGGGCGGCGAGCACGAGCGCGAGCACCGCTGTCGCGGGCTTCCTTCTTCGGGTGTTGATGTAAGACATTGACTTCCTCATGGTTGATCTGATTGTCGAATCTCCCCGCACGCCCATCTCTCGCCGGTGGCTAGCCGCCCTTGCCGAACAGCGCTTGTTCGCCGCCGCCGCCCGTCGCGCCCCCGGTCGGAGAGCCCGAGCCGCTTCCCCGGCCTAAGCGGCCCAAGAGCGCCGCGAACCCCCCGGTACCCGAGCCGACGTTGATCGATTCGGCGCTGATCGCGCCAGAGGCGCCGGAGGCGCCCGTGACCGTCACCGTTTCACCCGGGTGAATGGCGTGGATGCTCGTTTTCACCGTCTTGCTGACGCTCGTGCCCGCGGAGGTCGTGACCTTGACCGTGTTGCCTTCGGCGTTAGTCACGTACAGCGTGCCTCGGTCGATAAACGCAACCTGACCGGCCGTCGGTCGCTGCCCGCCCCCACCGGCGCCGGACCCCCCGGCGGCGCTGACCCCGGAGGCGCCTGCACCGGCCCCACGACCCCGCAGTCCCGCGAGCCGTGAGGCCAGTCCCGAACCGGCGCCTGTAGACGAGCTCGCGGCGCTCTGGCCCTTCTCGACGAGCACGCCGCCGATGAAACCGCAGGCGGTCAGCAGCGCGGCCAGCAGCGCGAGGGGAGCCGGGCTGAGCAGTCGGCGGCGTGGTCGGGCGGGAAGCTCGACGGGCTCATCCAGCCACTCGTCGTCCTCGTCCATCGGCTCGTACACCGGCGGCTGAGCTGGCTCAACAGTGGTGTCCGCATCGGGAGCGTCGTGGATGGCGGGTTCCTCGTGTGGCATTGCTGACTCCTGTTGGGTGGAAGGTGGCTCACTCAAAGCGCAGGGCCTCGATCGGCCTGAGGGCTGCGGCGCGAGCAGCGGGGTAGGTGCCGAAGAACAGGCCCGAGAGGGCTGCCGCACCGAAGGCGAGCGGGATCGAATACGTCGCTATTTCGGGATGCACGCCGGCGATCGTGAAATGGCTGCCGACGACCCCGACCAGCACGCCTGTGAGACCGCCGAACAAAGAGACCAGCACCGCCTCGGTCAGGAACTGGGTCAGGATGTCGCCGCGCCTGGCCCCGATCGCCTTGCGAATGCCGATCTCGCGCGTGCGCTCGGTGACGCTGACGAGCATGATGTTCATGACGCCGATCCCGCCCACCAGCAGTGAAATCGCAGCGACCTCGCCGAGCAGAGTCGTGAACACGCTGCTCGTGGAGCTGGAGGTCGACAGGAGTGATCCCTGGTTGAGCACGCGGAAGCCTGGTTCAGCGGTGTTGGTGATTTTGTGACGTTCGTCGATGATCGAGGAGACCTCCGCTTCGGCGGCATTCAGCGAGGACTGCGACTTCGCCTCGACCGTGATCGAGTCGATCGTTCCGTAGCCCGTGAGTGAATCCTCGACCGTCGAGATCGGGGCCATCACGACGTCGTCCTCGTTCGTGGCGCCGTTGGACCCCTTCGACGCGAGGACGCCGACGACTTCGAAGTCGCTTCCGTTGACCTTGATGCTCCTGCCGACTGCGCTCTGACCGGCGAAGAGTTCCTGAACCACGGTCTGGCCGATCACGGCCACCCGCTTGTGCTGGCTGACGTCGGCGGCCGTGAATCGGGTTCCTTCCTGAACCTGGTAGTTGTGAGCGGTCAGGTAGGAGGGTGTGGTGCCCACGAACGAGGACGGTTCATAGCTCGTGGCGCCGTAGACGAGTTTCACCCGGGTGGCATTCACCACGGGCGAGGCCGTTTTGACATCTGGAGCCTTCCCAGGTTCTTCGAGCGCGGCGGCGTCCTGCTTGGTCAGGGCCACCGTGCTCGAGCCTGAGACGCGCGCGCCGCCGCGGCCGCCGCCGGACATCACCAGGAGCACGTTGGTCCCGAGGCTCTGGATGCGCGCCTGGACGGCGTGAGAAGAGCCGTTGCCGACGGCGATCAAGACGATCACCGACGCGACACCGATGGTCATGCCGAGGATCGTGAGCCCGGACCGCAGCTTGTTCGCCGTGATGCCGCTCCAGGCGATCCGAAGAGTCTCGCGACCAATCACGCTCTCGCCTCCAATCCCTGCGCGTGATGGCGATGGTGAGCCGACTTCTGGCTGCGCGGCAGAGGTGGCGCGTCGTGCACCCCGATCAGCCGGCGGTCCTCAACTATTTCGCCGTCGCTGAGGCGGATCACCCGCTTGGCCTGCTCGGCGACGTCGGGCTCATGGGTGATCAGGACCACGGTCCGTCCTTCTTGATTCAGCCGGGCGAAGATCCGCAGGACGTCCTCGGTGGAGTGGGAGTCGAGGTTTCCGGTCGGCTCGTCGGCGAGGATCAGCGAGGGGTTGGTGACGATCGCGCGCGCAACCGCCGCCCGCTGCTGCTGGCCCCCCGACAGCTCGGCCGGCACGTGGTGAAGGCGGTTGGCCAGGCCCACCGAGCGGAGCGCGAGCTCGGCGCGCCGTCTTCGCTCGGCGCCCTTCAGGCCGGCGTACGCGAGCGGCAGCTCCACGTTGACGAGCGCGCTCGTGCGCGGTACCAGGTTGAAGCTCTGAAACACGAAGCCGATCTTGCGGTTGCGCAGGTCCGCGAGATCGTCCTCGTCCATGCGGGCGACGTCCACGCCGTCGATCAGGTAGCGGCCTGTGGTTGGGATGTCCAGGCAGCCGAGGATGTTCATCAGCGTGCTCTTGCCGCTGCCAGAGCTGCCCATGATCGCCACGAAGTCGCCCGCGTCGATGCGTACCGACACATCGCGCAGCGCACGCACGCGAATCTGCCCCAGCTGGTAGACCTTTGTCGCCTCGTGCACTCGTATGACCGGATGGCGTGATCGACCAGCGCCGCTGGGCAGGGGGAATCCGTCCCGCGGCGGTCGCGACACGAGTGGCCGGCGACGCGCGACACGGGAGCGGACCCCGGCGCGCGACGCGGATGGGCGCTTCATCAGCCGCCGCCTCTGAAGAACGCACCGGCCGGGACGGCGCCGCCACCGCCCAGGCCTGCGCCGCCCAGGCCGCCACCGCCAAGGCCGCGGCCCGATCCGAGGCGGTTGCCCGAGGTGCCTGTGGTGGTGGCCGCGCTGGGCAGGACCACCACTTCTCCGGCGTTCAAGCCGCTCAGGATGATCGTCGTGCTGTTGCCGGCCAGTCCCGTCGCCACCGGTTGACGCACGTCCTTGCCGCCGCGCACGACGGTCACCGTCCCACCCGAGATCGCGCTGGTCGGGACATTCACCCCTTCGGCCTGCTTGACGAGGACTTCGGCCGTGGCGCTCATGCCGGGTTTCAACCCGGGTTCCATCTGGTCGAGCTGGAAGGTCACGTCGTAGCTCACGACGCCGCTGTTGCTCGTCGACAAGATGGCGACTTCGCTGACGTGTGCGGCCACTTTGCGACCGCCCAGCGCTTCGATCGTCACGGTCGCCGTCTGGGGAGCCTTCACATTGCCGACTTCGGACTCGCTCAGAGGCACCACGAGCTGCATCGAGCTGAGGTCGCTCAGGACCGCGAACGGCGAGCTGGAGGAGGCGGCCGAGCCGGAGGAGCCCGAACCGCTCGAGCGAGCGCTCGAGGAGGATCCGCCCGCAGCCGAGCCTGAGCTCGATTCGCCGGAGGAGCTGGCGGCGGTGCTCGCCCTTGTCGTCCCCCCTCCCGAAACCGTTTCTCCCACCTGACCCGACAGCGAGACGATCGTGCCGCTCTCCGGCGCGAACAACTTCGTGTTCTCGACGGCTAGTTCATCGCTCTGCACCGTGAGCTTGGCGCTCTTGACGGACGCTCTAGCCGATGCGAGGTTCGCTTCGCGGGTGGCCGCACTGACGCTGGAGTTGGTCGACGAGCCGGTCGCACCGGTCGAGGAGGCGGAGGAGGGAGGTGCCGTTTGGCTCGCCTTCGTCGGTTGCGCGTTCGTGGTCGTCGTGCTCTTGCTCGGCGTGGTCGCGGTCGGCGCAAGGGACGCCGCCGAGGCCGACCCGCCGGATCCGCTCGAGCTCTGTCCAGGCGAGGTTTCGCCGTTGGTTTCTTCCTCTTTGGCGAGGTTGGCTTCGTCGGATTGCACGCTTGCCTTCGCCTGTTCGAGCGTCACTTCGGCGCTCTGCGGGTCGAGCGTGGCCACCAGCTGGCCCTGGCTGACCCGCTGCCCCTGGGTCACGTAGATGTGCGTGACCGTTCCGCTCGTCTTGAAGCCGAGGTTGAGCTGACTGGCTGCCTGAATGTTGCCGCTGCCGGAGACCGTCGATTGGACGACACCTCGCGAGGCGGTGGCCGTGCGGGTCTGCCCCGACTGGTTGCCGGATGCGGGGCCGACGACGAGGATCGCGGCGGCGATCGCACCGGCGCAGAGAGCCGCCAGTGCATAGATGACTCTTGGGGCTCTCGCGCGCTCGGACATCTGCTTACGTCGATTCTGCGGCGGGCCTGTAAGAGGATGCGAAGACTGACTTGAAGTCCGCCTAAGTTGCGCAGAGGGCTGATCGAATAGGGACGTCCGCGCTGTGAAGAGCGGGCCGAGATGATCCAGGCGCGCAGCAGGCTTCCTCACAGCCCTGCCGAAAACTACGGATGGACGCGAGCACGGGGGCCTTTAGCTTGGCGCGTAGGCAAATCAGAGGAGGCGGATCTTGAGCTCCGCAGGCGTGATCGGCGCAGTCTTCAACCTGAATCATCCCGCACACACGGTGGACTGGCACTTTATTCACCTGTCCGTGGCCAACGTCGTGGTCATCGGCCTGATGTTCGCGGTCTTCTTCCTGGCGATCCTGCTGCCGTTCCCCGGAGCAGCGGGACGACGTGCAGCACGCCGCGACGGGGGTGCCTCATGAGCGGCGTACCTCCGCCCGCGACTGCTCCGTCGAAATCGTGGACCGTCAAAGTCCGTGAAAAGGGCGTCGAGGCGCTGCCGCCCGACAGGCTGCTGCCCGACGGGCAGCCGACGTACGTGGCGTCGTGGATCTACGTGTTCGGCGTGGCGAGCATCGCTTCCCTTGTCGTGATCATCGGATCCGGCTCGATCCTCGCCCTGAAGGGGCCCGCGTGGTGGCACTACACCGGAATCGGACACTTCTTCAACAGCATCCACCTATGGAGCGTGGAGCTGTTCTTCTTCGTCGTGGTCGTGCACCTGTGGGGCAAGTACTGGATGGCCGCCTGGCGTGGGGGCCGCGGCTGCGTGTGGGTGACGGGGGCCGTGACCTTCCTCATCGCCATACCGGCAGCGCTGACCGGCTACGTGTCGCAGCAGAACTTCGACGCACAGTGGATCGCCACGCAGGCGAAGGATGCCATCAACTCCGTTGGCGTCGGGGCATTCTTCAACCTGACCAACTTTGGCCAGATGTACAGCTACCACGTGCTACTGCTCCCCATGGCGGTCGTGCTGCTCGCTGGTGCGCACGTGCTGCTCGTGCGCCGTAACGGCGTAGTGCCGCCCTTCGAGCTCGAGAAGAAACTGCCGGTCCCCGCGAGCGCGGGTCCCGAAAGCGACGGCCCTACCCCGTCATCGACCGGAGCGACGTCGTGAGCTTGCTGGGACCGAAGGACGACACCCAGCCCTGGAAAGGAAGCTATGCGCCTTACGACCTGATCAAAGAGCTGTGCATCGCCGTCGGCGTGATCACGTTGCTGGTGGTGCTGCTGACCGTCCTGCTCTCCTCGCCCGACGAGAAGCCGAGCACGGTCGGCCGGTGGTCGCACCAACTACCGGCCGACTTCGCCACGACGGCGGCCAGGGAGCTCGACGAAACGAGCCCGACAGCCGAATACGGTCCCCCCTACAACCACAACTCTCACAGCGTGCAGCACTTCCTGTTCCTGCACCCCCAGAGGTGGCTCGGCGTCAGCCATCCGATCAACACGGCTGACGACTACGTGATCAAACCGCTGGAAACAGTCCCCAACGACGAAGCGCTGCGGAGCGCCGTCGACGAATATAAGGCGGCGCCCGCAAAGCGGAAAAAGGAATGGTCCGAAGCCTACGCCAAGCCGCTCGAAGAATATGCAACGGCAGTGGAAGAAAAGAAGACGCCCCCCAGCCTCGTGTCGGTCAACCCGAGCACGGGTACAGTGATCGTTCGGGCCAGCGGCGCCGGCCCGGTCCCGACCATGATGACCAGCCTGCTGGCTCTGGCCGAGAGCGGCGGCCTGGACGGCAGCCTCCTGACCAGCAACCAGTTCTTCCAGACTGACTACACCAAGCCGCTGCTGCTCATGTCCGATGGCGGGCTGCTCGCCGAACGCGCCGAAGCAGAGCACCTCCTGGGCAAGCAGTGGGGGTTGATGAACGAGACGGGCAGCTACCCGGGCCAGCCCTGGCTCTGGCTCTATTCGCTCTGGTACCAGGTCGAACCGATGAAGTCGTCTCCAAACGCGGACATCCAGGTGCTGCTCATCATGGGGCTGCTGAGCCTTGCATTCATCTGCATCCCCTTCATCCCGATCGTCAACCGCCTGCCCCGCTGGATACCGATCTACAAGCTGATCTGGCGCGAGCACTACCGCTCGCTACCGCAGCCGCGCGCGCCGTCGTAGCCGTCGCTCGCTGCGCTCAGGTCTTGATCAGCCCGCCCGCGCTGGCGTGTCAGGCAATGACGTTCTCAGCCTGGATCTCCGTGGTGCTCACCGGCTCACCACCGGCGGCCGCGCCCCTGGGCAGCACGAGCAGCGAGCAGCGCGCGTGGCGCTCGAGGTAGTTGGAGGTGCTGCCCAGCACCAGCCGTCGCAGTGGCCCATAACTGCGCGAGCCGACGACGAGGATGTCCACCGCGTCGCCGAACTGGGCGAGCTCCTCCCCGACGAGCCCGTAGACGGCGCGAACCTCCACGCCGGGGAGCTGTGCCATGCGCGCGCTGGCCTCCTGGAGCATCGTATCGACGGTTTCCCCGAGAAGGGGCGGACTCATGCCGATGAAGGCGTAGGTCGGTATCGAGACGACCTCCAGCGGATGCACCGTCGCGCGAGTGGCAGCGGCGAGCTCGCGTGCCGCCGCCAGGGCCTCTTTGCTCTCGGGGGACTCGTTGTATGCGACGCCCACCTTGGCGATCGGGGAGGCGTGCTCGCTGTATCCGACCGCCGCGATCGCGACGGCACACGGCGCGCCGTTGAGTGCCGCCCTCGTGTCGTCGCCGAGCATCGCGCGGCCAAGCATGCCGCGGCCGGATGAGCCGACGACCAGCAGATCGGCGTGCTGCTCCTCGGCCCGCAGGTGCAGTCCCCGACCGGCATCCCCCGCCACGACGCTCACCAGCTCCGCGCCGACGGCATTCCCAGCCTCCTTCGCGAGCAGCTTCTCGGAGGCTTCGCGCTCCTCTTGCACAAGACCCGGCGTAATGGCGTCGAACGGGTTCAACTCAGCGTTGCGTACGTGCGCGAGGGTGATCTTGCCGTCGGGTGGAATGAGGCGTGAGGCGAGCGCGATTGCGTCGCGGCCGCGCGGGCTGCCGTCCACTCCAACGAGAACGTTCTTGAACATCTCGAGCCTCCCTAGCTCCCTGGATCGCCGGCGCGCAGCTCGGCGAGGCCGTCGGCGCGGCTCTTGACTGGCGCGTAGCCGAGCTGCTCGCGCGCCTTCTCGATCCGGATCGTGCACTCCTGACTCAAGACCCAGTACCCGAAGCGCGTCAGTGGCGGTCGGCCTGGAAGCGGCAATCTCCGCCAGGCCGCCTCGCCCCCCGTGGCGAGGGCTGACGCGGCCCACACCGGGATGGAGCGCGTTGGAGCGGTGACGCCCTGCGTGGCCAGCAGTTCGCTCACGAACTCACGAAACACGACCGGCTCACCGTCTGTGACGAAGTAGGCGTTACCGGGTCGGCCGCGCGTAGCGCCGAGGACGAGCCCCTCGACGGCGTTCTCGACGTGGGTGATCGAGGTGCGGTGGAGACCGCCGCCGATCCATGCGAAGCGCCCCCTGCGGACCATCTCGACCAGCACCGGCAGCAGCGTCGTGTCGCCGGCACCCCACACGAAACGTGGGCGCACGACCACCGTCTCGAAGCCCTCTGCGTTGGCGGCCAGGACAGCCTGCTCGGCGCGTGCCTTGGTGGCGCTGTAGAGCGCCGGCGAGTCCGGCCGCAGCGGAGCGCTCTCATCGACGTTCACGAGTGGCTGGCCCGCGAGCAGGACCGCCTCGGTGCCGACGTGAACGAAGCGCCGCACGCCCGCCTCCGAGCACGCCCGGAGGGCGTTGTCGGTTCCTTCGACGTTGCCGCGCTCGAACTCCTCCGGCGTTCCCCAGTCCCCCAGCGTCGCGGCGGCATGAAACGCGAGCTCGCAGCCCTGCGCGCCGGAGCGCATGGCGCCGAGGTCCGCCAGGTCGCCGTCGACTGGTTCCGCGCCGTGCGCGCGTACGCGCTCCGCCGCCGACGGCGAGCGTGCGAGCGCGCGGACGTCGTGGCCCTCCGCCCGTAGGCGATCGATGAGCCGCTGGCCGATAAAGCCCGAGCCGCCGGTTACGAACGCGCCAGCCATCCTCGTCGCACCCTAGACCAGTCGCGATGGCGTCCCGAGTGCGACCGCTGCTATGCCGCAGCCGGCTCGCGAGCCGCACCCTCGCCGGCGGTGGCGAAGGGCTCTGCGAGCGCGCGTCCGTGGCGGATCAGATCGGCCGCGCGCTCCGCTATGGCGATCGTCGGCGCGTTCGTGTTCCCGCGCGGGACCACGGGCATCACCGAGGCGTCGACGACGCGCAGGCTCTCGAGGCCGTTCACGCGCAGCTGCGGGTCGAGCACGGCGTTTGCGTCCTCGCCCATGCGACACGTGCCGACCGGGTGGTAGACCGCGAATGTCGTGCGCGCGACGTGCTCGCGCAGCGCATCATCCGAGTCGCCGTCGGGCGTGTTGAAGTGCCCGACGCAGTACGGCGCCAACGCGGTCTGTTCGCAGATGTCGAGCGTCAGGCGCAGACCCGCGATCATGCGCTGCATGTCGTCGCCGGCAGAGTAGAACTCGTTGCGGACGATCGGCTTGGCCGTCGGGTCGCTCGAGGCCAGTCGCACCGAGCCGCGGCTTTGTGGCGTGAGCAGGCACGGCGAGACCCACACTCCGTGGGCCTCGGGGTCGCCCATGCCTTCGTCGACGATGTGCACGGGTGCGAAATGGAACTGGGTGTCCGGGGCCGGGGCATCCGATCCGACACGCGCAAAGCCGCCGGCCTCGGCGAGGTTGGACGCGAACGGGCCGGTGCGCGTCTCTTCGTACTCCTGCAGCGCGGCCGGCTCGAGCGCGAGCAGCAGGCTCTCCTCCTCCGGAGTCGTCCACACGAGCTGCGTCGCGGCGTGCTCGGAGAGGTTCTCTCCAACCGCGGGCTGGTCGAGCAGCACCTCGATTTCCCGCATTGTCAGGTGTTCGGCCGGGCCGACGCCCGAGAGCATGAGCAGCTGGGGCGAGTTGTAGGCGCCGCCACAGAGGATCACCTCGCGCTCGGCCCTGAACTCCTGCGGCTGACCGAGCTGGCTCGCCTGTACGCCGACCGCCCGCGTGCCCTCGAAGAGCAGCCGTTCGGCGAGCATGTATGGCAGCACGGTGAGGTTCGCCCGCTCCATCGCCGGGTGCAGGTAGGCGACGGCTGCGCTGGCGCGCATCCCGTCGCGCTGGGTCACCTGATAGAGGCCGACCCCATCCTGCTGATCGCCGTTGAAGTCCTCGTTGCGCGCGAGGCCGGCCTCGACTCCCGCCTCCACGAAGGCGCGCGACATTGCGTTCCCCGAGCGCCCTTCGCTGACCGGCAAGGGACCGCCGGCGCCGTGCCACCGCGAGGCTCCGCGCTCGTTGTCCTCGGCCTTAAGGAAGTACGGCAGCAGGTCCGCGGCAGACCAGCCGGGAACGCCCCAGTCGTCGTAGTCGCGGCGGTTGCCCCGGATGTAGACCATCGCGTTGACCGAGGACGAGCCGCCCAGGACCTTGCCGCGCGGGAGCTGGATCCGCCGGCCGTTGCACTCAGGCTCGGGCGCCGAGTGGTAGTCCCAGTCGACGTCGGTGGTGGCGAGCTGCAGATAGCCGAGCGGCACGTGCACGTTCTCCTTCGTGTCCGGAGGTCCGGCCTCCAGCAGCAGGACCCGGACATCCGGGTCTTCACTGAGGCGGCTGGCGAGCACGCAGCCCGCCGATCCCGCGCCCACGATCACGTAGTCGAACATGCTCACGCTCCCCTCTTCCGACTTGTCTCGACCCGCCTACGATACTCGTCCGAGCTGGCGGTGCCAAACCTGCTCGGTCACGCGTTGGCGCCCTAAAGCGCCGACCCGCGAACGGGTCTCTGCTCAGCGCACCGGCGCGACCTTGTCCACCCCGGACGGGGTGGCGAATAGCGCTCGGGCGCGCTCGAGCACCACCTCCGGCAGCTCCTCGGCGATGAAGTGTCCGGAGTCCTCGCGCAGCTCGACCTCCATCTGATCGGCGTGCGATCGCCATTGGCCGAGCGCCCGATAGTCGATCGCGAGGTCTCGCGTGCCGTGAAGCAGGAGCGTGGGAACGGTCAGTCGCCGCCGAATGAACTGGCCGCGCACGAACGGGAGCAGCTCATGGAGCAGGAAGGTGCGATAGAGACGGACGGAGGCCTCGGCTCGCTCCGGAACACGCAGCGGGGCGGTGAACGCTTCGAGCTCCTCATCGGTCCACGCCTGGTGGACGGCCCCGGCGGTGATCAGACGGCGCACGAAGGAGGTGTCGCGGATCAGCCACTGGCCGAGGATCGGCGCAGCGAGCGCGACCTGATACCAGAGCCGCGCGGTCACCGCGAGTATCCGCGGTGAGGGCGGTTCGGGCCAGGGGGTGTAGATGTTGAGCGCGAGGTAGTGGGCGAATCGCTCGGGATGATCGAGGCAGAGGATGAAGCCGATCCACGCTCCCCAGTCGTGCGCGATCAGATCGGCGCGGTCAAGCTCAAGCGCGTCGAGCAGCGCGAGAACGTCCTCGGCGAGCGTGGCCTTGTCGTAGGCACCGGGCGGCGCGTCGCTCCAGCCGAAGCCGCGCAGGTCCGGGCAGATGACGCGGTGGTCGCTCGCCAGCTTGGGAGCGACCCGACGCCAGGCATACCAATGCTGGGGCCAGCCATGGAGGAGCACTACGGGTGGTCCGGACCCGGCCTCGGCGACGTGAATGCCCACGCCGCCTGCGTCGACCGTTCGATGGCTCATACCATCGACCTCGGGCATCGGAATCTGGGTTGAAGTCATGTGTGGTGTCTGCGGCTAGGCCGCCACCGCGGGCGCGGAGGCGGCCCGGGTCAGCTCGTAGGCGCCCGGCTCGATTCGAGCTGTCCGGCGGCGATATCTGCTCCACAGCCACGGCCACTGGCTCGGGTCGTTTCCGTTCTCGTCGACGTACCAGCTGGTGCAGCCGGTGTGCCACACGCTCTCGGCCAGCGCGGCACGCAGCTCGCGGTTGAACTCCTCGGCGGTCCGTCGTCGGACCTCTATCCGCTGCGCGTTCGTCCGCTCGAGCTCGTGCAACGCGGCTACGACATGGCTGACGCCCGCCTCGATCGTGTAGATGACCGAGCCGGTGCCGCCATTCGTGTTGGGTCCGTAGAGCAGGAACATGTTCGGGAAGCCGGGCACGCTCAAGCCCAGGTAGGCGCTCGGCACCTCCGCCCACTCCTGCGCGAGCGTGCGCCCGCCGGCGCCTACGATCTCCATCGGCGCGACGAAGCCGTGTGTCTTGAAGCCCGTTGCAAGCACGAGCACGTCGGCCGGGCGCTCGCTTCCGTTCTCGAGACGCAGACCGCCGGGCGTGACCTCAGCGACCGGATCGGTGACGAGCTCGACGTTGGGCTTGGTCAACGTCGGATACCACTCGTCTGTGAGCATGATCCGCTTGCAGCCGATCTCATCGGTCGGCGTCACCTTCGCCCGCAGGTCGGGATCCTTGATCGCCCTGTTGATCTGACTGCGGCCGACGGCCCGGAACGCGCGCAGGATTCCCGGGCGGCTCGTCATCCCGAGCGCGCCGAGCTCCATGAAGCCGAAGATCGCCGTGCGGTCGAGCCGCTGCAGGAGCGGGAAGCGCTCGAACAGGCTCTGTGTGCGCGCGCCGTAGGCGAAGTCCATCTTCGGAATCGTCCAGCCGGGTGAGCGCTGGTAGACGTCGATCTGCCGAGCGATCGGCTGGATCGCAGGAACCGTCTGGATCGCGCTGCAGCCGGTGCCGATGACGGCGATCCGCTTGTCCGCCAGCTCGACGTCGTGGCGCCAATGCGCCGTGTGAAACGCCGGACCTTCGAAGCTCTCGAGCCCCGGGATCGGGGCCAGCTTCGGGACCGACAGCTGTCCGCAGGCCGTGAGCAGAACGTCGGCCTCGTGCTGGCCCGCGCTCGTCTCCAGGAGCCACTTCCCCCGCTGCTCGTCCCAGCTCGCGCGCGTCACCTCCGTGCTCGTGCGGATCCGATCGGATACGCCGTAGCGCCGGGCGACCTCCTCGAGATACTCCTGGATCTCGGCCTGCGGAGCGTAGCGCCGCGACCACCGCGGGTTCGGCTCGAAGGAGAACTCGTACAGATGTGAAGGCACGTCGCAAGCGGCGCCCGGATAGGTGTTGTTGTTCCAGACACCGCCAACGCGCTCGCCCCGCTCGAAGACGGTCGCATCCTCATAGCCCGCGCGACGCAGCATCACGGCTGCGCCGACGCCGCCGAAGCCTCCACCCACCACCGCGATGGACCGCGGCCGGCGCCATCCCCCGTTGCTGTGGCCGTTGGCGCCCGGATCTACACCCACGCCATGAACAGTACTTACCTCAGCGCTTGGATCGCAAGATCCCCGGCTACCATCGCAAGGGTGGACACCGGGGGGCCTGCATGGGCGCGGTGATAGACGAGCGCGTGCTCGCCGGACGCAAGGCGCTCGAACGGCACGCGTTCACAGAGGCGCTCGAGCTCTTCTCAGCCGCCGATGCGGAGGAGGGGCTTTGCGCCGCGGACCTCGACCGGCTCGGCGACGCCTACATGTGGTCAGGACACATCGACGATGGTCTCAGCACCTGGGAGCGTGCCTACGGCGCTCATCTCGCGGCGGGCGAGCGTTGCGCGGCTGCCGCGACCGCGCTCGCGAGCGTGCGCGAGACGTTCAGCTCGGGGCGCCGCTCGCTCGCAGCCGGCTGGTACCGGCGCGCCGAGCGGCTGCTCGCCGATGAGCAGGAGTGCGCCGTGCACGGGTATCTCGCCATGGCGGATTGGTTCCGGGCAATGTTTGCCTGTGAATATGACCGTGCCGTCGTGCTCGGCGAGCGCATGCTCGAGCTCGGCACGCGCTTCGGCGACGTCGACCTGCAGGCGCTGGGTCTGTTGCGCAGCGGCGTGGCTTTGGTCGCACGCGGCGACGTCGAGAAGGGGCTCGGGCTTCTGGAGGAGGCCACGACGGCGGCGGTCTCCGGAGAGCTCGGCGCAGACGCGACGTTCATCGTCTACTGCGCCGCGGTCAGCAGCTGCCGCGACCTCGCCGACTATCGCCGGGCGAACGAGTGGGCCCAGGCGGCGAAGCGCTGGTGCGAACGCCGCGCGATCTCGGGGTTCCCAGGCATTTGCCGTATCTATCACGCCGAAATCCTGCGACTGCGCGGCGCGTGGGAGGAGGCCGAGGCCGACGTGCGACACGCCTGCGGTGAGCTCGAGCGGGCGGGCTTGCATTCCAACGCCGGCGCCGGCTTCTACGAGTTGGGCGAGATCCGGCTCAGGATCGGCGACCTGACCTCGGCCGAGGAGGCGTTCCGCAGGGCGGACCAGGCGGGCCGCGACCCGCAGCCCGGGCTGGCTCTCGTCCGCCTTGCTCAGGGACGGGTGCAGGAGGCGGCATCCGCGGTCTCGCGCGCCCTCGATGAGCAGACGGCGAACCGTCTCGCTCGTGCACGCCTGCTCTCCGCGCAGGTGGAGATCGAGGTCGCGCGAGCGGACGTGAAGCGAGCCGCAGAGGCCGCTGAGGAGCTATGTCAGATCGCGGATGCGTTCGGCAGCGATGCGCTCGCGGTCTACGGCGTGACGGCGCGCGCCGAGGTGGCGCTTGCGCGCGGGGATACCGCCGCCGCGCTGCGCCTCGGTCGGGACGCCCTGCGACGGTGGCAGGATCTCGACCTCCCCTATGAGGCCGCCCGTGCCCGGCTGACCGCGGCCGCCGCGCTGAGCGCGGAGGGCGACCACGACGGCAGTGCGCTCGAACTGCGCGCCGCCGAAACCACCTTCACCAGTCTCGGTGCTCAACTTGACACGCGCCGCGCCGCCGAGGCGCTGCGTCGCGAGACGGGCGAGCCACCCGCCGCCGAGCCGAGCCTCGCCTACGCATTCATGTTCACCGACATCGTCAAGTCGACTGACCTCGTTGCGGCCATCGGCGACGCGGCATGGGTAAGCGCGCGCGGATGGCACGATCACGCGCTGCGCGACCTGTTCATCGCCCACGCGGGCGAGGAGATCACACACGCGGGCGACGGCTTCTTCGTCGCGTTCGGGCAGGTGACTGCCGCGATCGCCTGCGCGGTCGAGATCCAGCGCTCGCTCGAGCGCCACCGCCGCGAGCACGGCTTCGCGCTCCCCGTGCGAATAGGTCTGCACGCGACGACCGCGGTTCGCACCCCCGACGATTACGCCGGCCGGGGCGTCCACGAGGCCGCGCGGATCGCCGCGCTTGCCGGCAGCGACGAGATCCTCGCCAGCCGCGCGGCCTTCAGCGAGGTGCCCGCCGAGCTGAAGATCGGTGAGCCACGCTCCGTGAAGCTGAGGGGCCTCGCCGAGCCGATCGAGGTCGCGGCGATCGAGTGGCGGGCCTGAGATCGCGCGACCGGCAGCTGCGCGCGCTCACGGCTCGATCGGCGTGTCCGCTGCCTTTCCCCATTCGACCCATGATCCGTAGTAGACGCTGACGTCGTCGTAGTCGAGAAGGTACTTGAGCGCAAACCATGCTCGGCTCGCCCGGTTGCCGATCGTGCAGTAGGTGATGACCCGCGCGTCACTCGTGATCCCGGCGCCGTCCAGCAGGCGGCGCAGCTGCGCGGCCGGCTTGAGCGTCTCGTCCTCGTTGCACATCAAGGCGATCGGCAGGCTGACCGCGCCCGGGATGTGCCCCGCTCGCCCGACATCCTCCGTCGCGCCTGAGGGCCAGAATTGCTCGCCCTCGTACTCCGACTCCGCTCGCACGTCGAGCAGCACCTGCCGCGGATCGCCGATCGCCGCTTCGGCGGCGGACCGCGACGCGAGCGTGTCCGCTTTCGCTTCCGCAAGCGGGTACGAGCTTTCGAGCGGCTCGGGCACGTCGGTGCTCCATTCACCCCCGGCTTCGGTCCATTCGTCTCGGGGCCCCGCGAGCATCCGCGCGTCCGCGTGACCGTGCGCCTTCATCAGCCAGAGCCCGAGCACGGCGCCGTAGCCGTAGAACACCAGCGTCGTGTCCGGGCTTATGCCCGACCGCGACAGCAGGCGTTCCAGCTCGGCGCGCCCGATCGGCGTGTAGCTCGAGTCCCGCAGGTCGGAGTATGCGTTCCACAGGACCGCTCCCGGGATATGACCCGCGTCGTAGGCGGCGCGACTCACGTCGAGCTCGACCACCTCAACCTCCGGATCCGCCAGATGAGCCGCCACCCAGGCGGAGTCAACGATCACCCCGGGCTCCCGTCGCTTGCGTATCCCGAGCCTACCGCGTCGGATCGCGCCACGTCCTCCACGCCGGGCATATCGAGGTCGATCTGCGGGTAATGCCTCACAGGATTTTCACATGGTGCGGGCTCGCCGCGGGAAACGGGGTGGGGCCGGGCGGACCGGCGTTCGCACAACGGGGCCCTCTTGAGAGACCTTGACAGCGCTCACTCGACCAGCCGCTTACGCGGCGTGCCTTCCTGCGCTACGGAAGCACCCTCGGGGCGAGCGTCGCGGCGCTCTCGGGCGCCGGCGGAGTGTGGCGTGCCATGCCGGCGGCCGCGGCGACGATTCGGGTACCCGACAGCCTGCCGGACCCCGGGCGGCCGGCCGGAACGCCGACTGAAGCGCTCCCCTTCGACCACATCGTCGTCGTGATGATGGAGAACCACTCGTTTGACAACCTGCTTGGTGCGTTGTCCCGGTCCGGACAGCCGAAGGCGCAGGGACTGCGCTTCAGCAGCGCCGGCGTCGCGCTCAACAGCAATCCCGGTGGGAGCGGCCCGGTGCCCTCGTTCCCGTTTCCCACCACCGCCCAGGGCCCCAACGTCTCCCAGTCCTGGAATGCGACGCACGAGCAGATCGACGGCGGCAAGATGGACGGGTTCGTCCGCTCCGTCGAAGCCGACCAGCCGATGGGCTATTGGACGCAGCAAACGCTGCCCTTCGCGTACTCGGTGGCTCGCGCCTTCTGCCTCGCCAACCGGTGGTTCTGCTCAGCGCCCTGCCAGACCTACCCGAATCGCCGTTTCTTGATGGCCGGCAGCGCCTACGGCAACATCTCGACGAGCACCGAAAGCCTCAAAGACCCGCCGCCGCCCAACGGCACGATCTGGGATCGGCTGCATCACTATGGCGTCAGCTGGCGCAACTACTTCACCGACCTGCCGTCCACCGGAATCATCTCGGGGACGATCGAAAAATACCCGCAGAACATCGTCCCGATCGCGCAGTTCCATTCCGACTGCGCCGCGGGCACGCTGCCGTCGGTGAGCCTCGTCGACCCCGAGTTCGGGGTGCTCGGCATCGTCGGCTCGAGCCTCGCGACCATTCCCGCCCTCGCGCCGATCGCCGAAAAGCTCAACACGACCGGCGGCGACCAGGAGAACCCGCAGGACATGGCCTATGGGGAGTACTGGGCGTATAGGACGCTCGAGGCGGTGCTCGCATCCCCCGCATGGCCGCGCACGCTGCTCATCTACACCTACGACGAGCACGGCGGCTACTACGACCACGTTCCGCCGCCCGCGGTGATCGCCCCCGACTCGATCCCGCCGCAGCTTGGTCGGACCGACGTCGCCGGGGGCTATGACCTCTACGGCCCCCGGGTTCCCGCCGTCGTCGTCTCTCCGTACTCAAAGCCGAACGCCGTTACGAACGTCGTCCACGACCACACCTCGTTCCTCGCGACGGTCGAGGCGAAGTGGAACCTGCCGGCGCTCACCTACCGCGACGCCAATGCGAAGACCGTCATGGACTTCCTCGACGTCGAACGCGCAGCGTTCCTGAAGCCACCCATGATCGCCGAACCACCTGCTCCCGTCGCCGCGGTGAGCACGACCTGAGAGAAGGGAGAGCAATGCTTCACGTCTCGATGTCCCTGCCGCGGCCGCTCCGAGCCGGCCGGCGGATGCTTGTCCTCGCGGGGACAACGATCGCTCTTGCGTTCGCGATCAGCGCGGGCGCAACGACGGCACAGGCGTCGTTTACGCCGCCGAAGATCCGCCACGTGTTCGTGATCCTGCTCGAGAATCAGGGTTACGCGGCGACCTTCGGTAACCCCAGCGCCGACCCCTATCTCGCGCAGGCCCTCCCGGCGCAGGGCGCGCTGCTCGAAAACTATTACGCGACCGGCCACGCGAGCAACGACAACTACATCTCGCTCGTCTCCGGTCAGCCGCCGAACGCGCAGAACCAGGCCGACTGCCCCCAGTTCGACAACTTCACCGGGGCGCTCATGCTCTCAAACGGCGTCGAGGCCGGCACGGGCTGCGTGTACCCCGCGGAAGTGGCGAACATCGGCACGCAGCTGAGCGGACTCAAACTCACGTGGAAGGCCTATCAAGAGGACATGGGCAACGATCCCAATCGGGAGGCCGCCGCATGCGGGCACCCGGCTGTCGGTTCGACCGACGAAACCCAGAAAGCGGTGGCCGGCGACGGCTACGCGACGCGCCACGATCCGTTTGTCTACTTCCACTCGGTGATCGACGAACCGGCCTTCTGCGACAGGCACGTCGTCGCGTTGGGCTCGCCCGCCGGGGTGATGCCGGCCGCGGCGCTGCGTGGCGAGACGGGCCTCGCGACCGACCTCACGGCCGCCTCCAAAACCCCGAGGTTCTCGTTCATAACGCCGAACCTCTGCAACGACGGACACGACTTCCCGTGCACCAACCAGGCCGGCGGAGCCTCCGCGCTCGCGGACGTCGACAGCTTCCTTGAAACGTGGGTGCCGAAGATCACGAGCTCCCAGGCATACCGTGAAAACGGGCTGCTCGAGGTCGTCTTCGACGAGGCGTCCAACTCCGAAACGGAAGCGTGCTGCGAAGAGATGCCGGGACCCGGCTCGCCCCTGCCGGGGATAACAGGCCCCGGCGGCGGCAGGGTGGGCGCGTTGCTGCTCTCGCCCTTCATCAAGGGCGGGACCGTAGCCAAGACCTCCTATAACCACTACTCCTCGCTGGCCAGTTGGGAGTCGATCTTCGGGCTCGCCCGGCTTGCCGACGCCGCTTCGGTGCCGACCGTCTTCGGAGCGGACATCTTCACCGCGACGCACAGGTAGCGCACCGAGCTCGCTCGCGCGGTCGTCCCCGAGGTGCGGGTTGTGCTCACAGGGCGCGACCTTCTCACGGCACCCTTGGCCGGGGGGCTCGGAGGCTCGCGTAGAGTTCGGTGACCGTGATCGACGTTCGACGAGAGGCTGACGGAGTGGCGGTTCTGCGCCTCGCGCGTCCACCCGTCAACGCACTGGATCTCGAGCTTGTGCAGGCGATCAGCAGCGGCGTCACCGACGCCGTCGAGTCAGGCGCACGGGCACTCGTCGTGACCGCAGCAGGTTCATGCTTCAGTGCCGGCATCGACATGAAGGTCGCGCCGACCTACGACGCCGGGCAGCGCCGGGAGTCGGTGGAGGCGATCAACACGATGGTCGCCGTGATCTGCTCGGCGCCGCTGCCGGTCGTGGCGGCGGTGAACGGCCATGCCTTTGGCGGGGGCCTCGTGATCGCGCTGGCCTGCGATCTGCGCGTCGCCGCAAAGGGCGATTACAAGCTCGCTCTGAACGAGGTTGCGGCCGGCGTCCCCTTCCCGCCGGGACCGCTCGCGCTCGTCCGCGCCGAGCTGGACCCGTCGGTCGTGCGCGATCTGTGCCTGACCGGGCGCAGCGTCGGACCCGAGGAGGCGCTCGCGCTGCGGCTGCTCGACGAGATCGTCGAGGCGCAGGAGCTTCTCCGCCGTGCGCGGGAGCGGGTGCTGGAGCTCGCGGCGTTCCCCGCCTATCCGGTCCTCAAGGCGCAGGTGCGCGGACCGCTGACAGCGGAGCTGAAGCAGATCGCGCCCAAGGCTACTGCGCCGGCTCGAGCGCCTCGACGCCCTTCAGGTACGCCTCGCTGAACGTCGGGAACTGCGCGACCGTGTCCCGCAGCACGGCCAGCGGTACCTCCGTCTTGATCGCGAGCGCGGCCTGGTGGATCCACTCTCCCGCAAGCGGCGCCACCGCCCACGCGCCCACCAGCACCTGGCGCTGGCGGTCGGCAAGCAGTCCGAGCTCCCCGCGCGGGTCCTGTTCGTAGGTCCAGGGCCGTGTGATCGCCTCCCGGAGCCGTATGCGCGAGCTCGCGAGCTCGATGCCCTTCTCGCGTGCCTGCGCGGCCGTCATGCCGACCGCGGCGATCTCGGGGTCCGAGAAGACGACCCTGGGAATCGCGTGATAGCTCGCGCGTACGTCCTCTCCGGCGATGTCCTGGGCCGCGATTCGCCCCTGATACATGCCAACGTGGGTGAACTGCATCACTCCCGTCACGTCGCCGATCGCCCACACGCCGTCGGCCGCGCGGCAGCGCTCGTCGACCTCGACCCCCCTTGCCGACGGTTCGATTCCAACCGACTCGAGCCCGATGTCATGCACGCGCGCCCGGCGTCCGGTCGCCACGAGCAGCTCGGCGCCCTGTAGCTCCCGGCCGGTGGACAGCTTCACGTGACAGACGCCCTCGCGGCGCGTGACGGACTCCGCCTTCGCCGCCAGATGCAGGTCGATCCCGTCCGCTTCGAGCGCCGCGGCGACGAGCTCGCCCACGGCCGGCTCCTCTCGCGGGATCAGGCGGTCCTCGCCCTGGACCAGCGCCACCTTGACGTCGAAGCGCGCGAGGAATTGACCCAGCTCGACGCCGACGGGTCCCCCGCCGAGGACGACGATGCTCTCGGGCAGTTGCTTCAGCGTCGTGGCCTGCCGGTTTGTCCAGTAGCCCGCCTCCGCGAGCCCGTCGATCGGTGGGATCGCCGGATCGCTGCCCGTCGCGATGATGATCCGCTCGGTCGACAGCGCCCGGTCGCCGACCTGCACCTCTCGAGGGCCGGTGATCCTGCCGTCGCCTTTGTAGACCTCGACGCCTTCGTCGCGATAGTCCTCGATCTGCGTGGTGTCATCGAGATATCGGATCATGTAGTCGCGATAGGCGGCAACCCGCGCCCAATCCTGTCGGGGACGGTCGAGCCCCGCGACGCGGCCGGCCTCGGCGCGCGCTGCGGTTGGGCGCAGGAGCGTCTTCGACGGGACGCACGCCCAATACGCGCACTCGCCGCCGACCAGCTCGCGCTCGATCAGCGCAACGCGAAGGTGCTGGGCGGCGAGTCTCGACGCTGCGGCCCCGCCCGCGGGGCCGGATCCGATGATGATCACGTCATATTGGCTTGGCACGCGTCAGCTCACCTGTCGGGCCGGCCGAACTTACACCCTGCCTAGGACCGGCGCCGTGCCCGCCAGCTGCCCGACTCGTAGCGTTCAAGCCCGCCGACCATCTCTCCCGTCTGCAACGTGTCGATGCCGTGGCGGTACTCGGCGGTGAGCGCGTCCTCGAGTCCCAGCGACCACTGCCCGTAGGAGGAGAGGCGGTCGCTGCGCACCGCCGCCTGCGGCTTGGCGGCGATCTCGTGTGCGAGCTCGACCGCCGCGCGCAGCGCCTCCCCGCCCGGCACGAGGCGGTTGGCGAGGCCCATTCGCAGGGCCTCCTCGCCCGATACCCCCCGGCCGGTCAGGATCAGGTCCAGGGCGTGGCTGTGCCCGAGCAGGCGAGGGAGGCGGATCGTGCCACCGTCCATGAGCGGGATGCCCCAGCGCCTGCAGTAGACGCCGAAGACAGCGTCCTTTGAGGCGACACGCAGATCGCACCAGGCGGCCAGCTCGAGGCCGCCGGCGACGGCGTGTCCTTCCACGGCGGCGATCACGGGCTTTGAGAGCAGCATTCGCGTCGGTCCCACCGGTCCGTCGCCGTCGGGTGAAAGGCGCGTCACACGCTCCGCTTCGCCCGAGCGCATCGCCTTCAGGTCGGCTCCGGCGCAGAACGTGCCGTGAGCGCCGGTGAGCACGGCGACCGCCGCCGACTCATCGGCGTCGAAGCGACGGAACGCGTCGGCCAGCTCAAGCGCCGTGGGTGCGTCGATCGCGTTGGCCACCTCACGACGATCAATGGTGAGGACTGCGACGGGACCATCGCTCTCGTAGTGGACGCTCATCTCGATCTCCCTCGTTCGGTCACCGTGACGCCCGATGCCGGCCGGCCGCCGCAGCGACGCCACACTATCGGCTTGCAGGCTGCGCTTCGCATGGACGCGTCGCCGCGCCCGAGCAGCAGAGATCACCGCCGTTCGCCACAATCTGAGGCGTAATTCAATGTCCCTGCTCCTCGCCCAGAGCCCACACAGCGTCGCCGTCACGATCGACCGCCTGGAGGCGACGCTCAAGGAGCGTGGGACGACTGTGTTCGCGCGTGTGGATCACGCTGGCGGAGCGCGCGGCGCCGGGCTCCAGTTGGCGGACGAGGAACTGCTGATCTTCGGCGATCCGCGCGCCGGAACGTTGCTGATGCAGGCCGATGCGCAGGTCGGCTACGAGCTCCCCCTGCGCGTTCTGGCCTGGGACGCGGAAGGCCGCACGGTGGTCGGCTATCGCCCGCCGGGCGAGCTCGCCGATCGCTATGGCGTGCGTGGCCGCACGGAGCTGCTCGAGCGGATGACCGAGATGCTCGAGGAGCTGATCGCGAAGATAACCGCACCGTGAGCCTCGAGTCGCGTGGAGCCCCTCGGCTCTAGACTCGCCCGCACGACCCAAACACGACCGGGGAGCGCTGGATGACCACCAAGGCCGATTTCACACCGCAGGAGTGGGACCTGATCCTGGAGGGACCGCCGAGCGCCGGCATGCTCGTGATCACGGCGCAGCGTGGCGGCACTCTGCGCGAGACGCTCTCGATCGCGAAGTCATATGCCGAGGCGCGCGCGCAGCACGGCCAGAGCGAGCTCCTTGACGAGATCGTGGCAGCCAAGCCGGAGATCGACCACACCCGCTACCACTCACCCGAGGAGCTCAAGGCGCATGGGCTCGAGCACGTGCGTGACGCGGTTGCGCTGCTCGAAGGAAAAGCCCAGCCGCAGGAGCTCGACGAGTACAGGCGCTTCGTCCTCAATCTCGCGCAACGCGCTGCCGCGGCGCATCGGGAGCGCGGCGGTGGGGATTCGGTCAGCGACGTCGAGCATGCCGCGATCACCGAGATCGCACAAGCCATGGGGACAGAGGCCGCTACGTGAGCTCGTCGAGGAGATCGGCGACCGAGTCAACGATGCGCGAGGCGCGGTAGGGAAAGCGCTCGGCCTCGGCGCGGGTCGTCACGCCGCTCAGCACCAGGATCGTCTCCATTCCCGCCTCCAGCCCGGACACCACATCTGTGTCCATGCGGTCGCCGATCATGGCGGCGGTCTCCGAATGGGCATCGATGGCGTTGAGCGCCGAGCGCATCATCAACGGATTTGGCTTGCCGACGAAGTACGGGGCCACGCCGGTCGCACGGCTGATCAGCGCCGCCACCGAGCCGGTCGCCGGCAAGGGGCCCTCGTTGGAGGGACCGGTCGGATCGGGATTCGTGGCGATGAAGCGCGCTCCATCGGCGATCAGGCGGATCGCGCGGGTGATGCGCTCGAAGGAGTATGTCCGCGTCTCGCCGAGCACGACGTAGTCGGGGGAGCGCTCGGTGAGCGTGTAGCCCGCATCGTGGAGCGCCGTCGTGAGCCCCGCCTCGCCGATCACGAACGCCGAGCCTTCAGGACGCTGGTCCTCGAGAAAGCGAGCCGTGGCAAGGGCAGAGGTCCAGAGCGCCTCTTCAGGCACGGCCAAGCCGCTCGCCGCAAGCCGAGCGGCGAGATCCCGTCGCGTGTAGGTCGAGTTGTTCGTTAACACGAGGAACGGAGCTCCGCGCTCGCGCAGGCGGGCGATGAACTCCTCGGCGCCCGCAATCGCCTGCTCCTCGCGCACGAGCACGCCGTCCATGTCCATCAGCCACGAGCGGATCTGGCGTTCGGTCATCGACCGCCAAGCATGACATCAGCGCCCTCCGTCACGGCAGCAGGCTGCGGCGCCGCAGGTGCGAGGCCGCGATCAACGCCAGAGGCGCGGTGCGTCTAGTGGCCGCGCGAGCTCGTGCGGCTCTGCGGAGAGATGACGCTCGGGTCCTGGCGCTGGAAGGGCAGCACATCTAGCAGACCCGTCAGCTCGAATATGCGCTGGACGTTTCTCGGCCCGGCGATCAGAAGGAATTCGTAGCCATGCTGCTCGCAGAGTTCTTTCGCAAGCAACACCGTTCGCAGCCCGGTCGAGCCCATGAACCGGAGTTTGCTGAGGTCGAGGGATATCTCCTTCGTCCCGTCCGCGCACAGCCGCAGGAGCATGGCCTCGAGTTCGGCGGCGGGCGCGAGATCGAGCTCGCCCGTGAGGACGAGCCTGTGGCGCCCGTCGCTGACCACGTCCTGCACCTCGAACGGGTGCGACCCGAATGGGTCCTCCCGGACGCTCACGTGTGCACTCTCATTCCCGATCGACACCCTCTACCCCTCCTACACCCGAAACCAGAACCCAGATGCCGCCGCGCGGCTACCTCAATGACCGGTTCTCGGACCTCTGTTCGACGAAAAGGCGCACCCGATCCTATCGCGGTAGACGTTACGGAGCAAGCGAGGAACGATCTGTCAATTGGCGCGCGCCGCGGAATGCGCGCGTGACGGCTGCTAGCAGCCGCTGGGGTGCCGCGCCGATCCGGCTTCCTGGCCGGGCATCGTCTGCGGCGGCGCAGGCAGGGGATATCCGACTACCGTCGGGAATTCCGTGCTGCCGGTCCCGGGGGTTTGAGTGGGGCAGTCGCTGCCCAGCACGCGTGGGTCGGCCAAAGAGGGCGCCGGGAGCGCCGGCACCGCCGGTTCTGCCGGCGCGGCGAAGTTGAACGCCTGTGTCATGTCGCCGGTCACCGACCGTCGCCAGCGGCTCAGATTGGGCACTGTCGGCCCGAATCGCCGTTCCAGAAATCGCAGCAGAGAGGTGTGGTCCAAGGTCTTGGAGCAGACGAGCCCTCCGCGCGAGAACGGTGAGACTACGAGCATCGGCACGCGGAAGCCCAGCCCGATGGGCCCGCGAACGCCGCCGGCGATGCTCGGCAGCGGTTCGACCGTGACGTACTCGCCCGGCGTCCCGGCGGGCGCGACGGGCGGCGGCACGTGATCGAAGAAGCCGCCGTTCTCGTCGTAGGTGGCGAACAGCGCCGTCTTGGCCCACACGGCGGGATTGGACGTAAGCCCGTTCAGCACTTCGGCGAGCGCGACCTCGCCGTAGGTGACCGGTGCGGGTGGGTGCTCGCTCTGGACCAGCGACGCGAGGACCCAGGAGACCTGCGGCAGCGTGCCGGCCTTGCAATCGGACATGAACTCCGCGGGGAATGTCGGCGCGAGCGCGTTGGCGGCCAGCTGCGGGTTTTCGTGGTAGGCCTTGAAGTAAGGGAGCACGTTGTCGCCGTAGTTGCCGTCGGGCGTCGCATAGACCTTCCAGCTGACGCCGGCCGCCTGCAGCTGCTCGGGGTAGGTCGGCCAGGTGAACTTGCCGTACTCTTCGGCGCGGTTCGCGGTCAGCGTCTGCAGCAGCGGTCCCCCGTGCTTGCCTTCCGGATCGATCGTCGCGCTCATCGAGTAGAGCCGATTGGGGTCGGTGGGACCGAGCACCGAGCAGAAGTAGTGATCGCAGAGCGTGAAGTTGTCCGCGAGCGCATGAAAGAAGGGCAGGTCTTGACGCGTGTAGTAGCCCATCGTGTTGGGACCGTCGCGGGTGCCGTTGACTTCGAGGTGGACCGAGAGGAACTTGTCGAGCGCGCCCCCGTCCCAGCAAGCGTGCATCGCGGCCCACTCGTGCGAGATGTCGTTTACACACTCGCCGCCGGTTTTCGTGTCGAAATGAAACGGCAGCAGGTGTCCGCCGTAAGGTTCTCCCGCGGCGCCCGGGAACGGCTGCGCGAAGATCGTTTTCCCGCTCCCGTCGGGGAGCGCCAGCGCCTTCCGATCGCCGAATCCCAGAACGCCGCGGTAGGTGCCGTAGTAACTGTCGAACGAGCGGTTCTCGTTGATGAAGATCACGACATGCTCGATCTCGTTCAGCGAACCGCAGGCGGCGGGCGTCGCGAGCGCGCGCTCGAGCACCTGCGCGGGGGCGGCCAGCGCCTCCAAGCCAGCCAATGCCCCCGCAGCGGCGCCTGCGCGCAGAAGGTCCCGCCGTGTCAGCCCCGTCGACAACAATCTGTGAGCCAAGCTACCCGGGAAGCGCCACTTCTAAGCACCAGTTGCGCCACCATCGGCTAGGCTGCATGACCGGCAAAGACGGAGATCAAGGGGTGCGGCATGAATGACCTCACGAGCGAGAGCGAGCCTGCATTCCATCTGTTTCTCGACACGGACGAGCGTCCGGTCGCCGCGAGCGCGCTCCGGCTTCTGATCGTCGACGAGGCGCATCAGCCCGACATCCGGCGGCTGGCTCGAGGCGTCCTCGGCCGCATCGATGCGGAGTTCGAGGGCGACGCGCTCAGGCTGCCGTTGAGCGCTCCCGAGATGAAGATCGTCTACACGGCGGTGCGCCTCCTGCTCAACGATCTTCAGCGGGAGCAGGATGCGGAGCGACAGATCCTCTGGCGCATCGTGGAGAAGCTCCCCGATGAGCACGCGATCCGTGCGATCGCATTGGAGTAGCGCTGGATCGCGCTCGCCTAAGGATCGACGAGCACGCGGCCGACGCTGTCGGCCACGCAGACCGGCTTCTCGCTTCCCTCGGACTCGACGGTGAAGCGGGTCACGATCTGATGCCATCCATCCCCCAACTCCGAGACCTCGACGATCTGCAGGTAGCAGCGCACCCGCGTGCCCGCGGGGACCGGCGCGGGGAAGCGAACCTTGTTCCACCCGTAGTTGATGCCGAGCCTGAAGCCGCCCCATTCGCTGAGGTCTTTGCGGAGGCCGTCGATCAGCGAGAGCGTCAGGTTGCCGTGAGCGATCGTCGTTCCGAACGGACTCTCGCGCTTGGCGCGCTCGACGTCGGTGTGGATCCACTGGTCATCGCCGGTGAGATCCGCGAACTGGTTGATCATCTCCTGGGTCACCTCCCGCCACTGGCTCGGGCCGACCACTTGATCCTTCAGTGCCCGAAGCTCGTCGATGCCGTTGGCGACCGCCTTGGGCATGCTCGCGCTGACAGCCATCTCGCCTCCCTTTTCGGCGAGGAATGCTACTCGTTGCGGGTCGGTGCGGAGCTCGCGTCGGGGCTCGCAGCCCTACGGGGCTTTCTCGATGATCGCATCACGAGGCAGCTGGCGGCGTGGCAGCCCGATGCCCTCGCAGCGAAGCACACACGGGACATAGACCGGGCGGAAGCCGAGCAATTCGGGAATCGTGACGATGCGATAGCCACGCGCCCGCAGCGAGGCGATGATCGACGGGTAGGCGGCCAGGGTCTCGCCGCGTGGACCGCCTCCGTCGTGCGAGATGATGATCGAGCCCGGGCGCACCTGGGCGAGGACCTGCCGCTCGATCGCCCTCACTCCCGGGAGCGCCCAATCGCGCGGGTCGACGTTCCAGAGGACCGTAGCGAGGCCAAGCGAGCGCGCTGCTCGCACGACGGCGGGATCGTAGGCGCCGTAGGGCGGCCGGAACACGCAGGGCGTGTAGCCGTAGCACCGAAAGCGCACCCTACAGATGGGATCGCGCCTCGCGACAGTGGCATGGACGAACGGAGCGTAGTCTGTCCGCGATGGAATGGATGAGCGCAATCGACTCCTCGTTTCTGCACGTGGAGAACGCGACGACGCCGATGCACATTGGCGGGGTCAGCATCTTTGAAGGACCGCCGCCGCGGTTCGAGGATCTTCGTTCCATGGTTGCCAGCAAGCTCGATCTCGTACCGCGATACCGGCAGAAGGTTCGCTTCGTGCCGCTCGCCGCGGGTACCCCGGCGTGGATCGACGACCCGCATTTCAGCCTCGACTACCACCTCCGGCACACCGCGATCCCCACCCCGGGCAGCGAGCAGCAGCTGCGTCAGATGGCCGCCCGCGTCTTCTCGCAACAGCTCGACAGGAATAAGCCATTGTGGGAGCTATGGGTGGTGGAGGGCCTCGACGACGGGCGTTGGGCGCTGCTGTCGAAGGTCCATCACTGCATGGTTGACGGCGTCGCAGCGACGGATTTGATGTCGGTGATGTTCTCGGATACGACGGCCGGCACGTCCGCCGAGCCCTGGTCGGCGCAACCAGAGCCGTCGGCGGTGAAGGTCCTCGTCGAGGCCATCGAGCGCCTTGCGAGCCCCGCGGGGCAACTTGATGCCGTGCGGCGGGCGCTCGCCGCGCCCAGGGAGACTCTGCGCTCATTGACGGAGCTCGCTCGCGCGGCGGCCGCGGCCGGGCCGAGCATGCGGCCCGTGGCGGCGTCCTCCTTGACGGGGCCGATCGGACCGCACCGGCGATGGAGCTGGGCCGACGTGAGCCTCGCCGACGTGAAGACGATCCGATCCGCGCTCGGCGGCACGGTCAACGATGTAGTGCTGACCTCGATCACGAACGGGTTCCGCCGCCTGCTCGAGTCACGCTCGGAGGACATTGCGGCAGACCAGGTGGTCCGCACGATGGTTCCCGTCTCGGTCCGGCGGCGAGGAGAGCGGGGGGTTTACAACAACCGCGTCTCCGCGGTTTTCGCTGGTCTGCCCGTCGGGCTCTCCGATCCGCTCGAGCGCCTGGCGCGGATCCGCGCGGAGATGGACGGCATCAAGGAGTCCAAACAGGCTGTGGCCGGCGACGTCCTGACCTCGCTCTCGGGGTTCGCGCCGCCGTTGCTCCTCGCGCTCGGCAGCCGGCTCGTCACGCTCTCTCCCCGCTTGAACATGCACACCGCAACGACAAACGTTCCGGGCCCACAGCAGCCGGTGCAGACGCTCGGCCGGCGCATGCTCGCGTCCTACCCGTTCGTGCCGGTGGTCGGATCGATCCGCGTCGTCGTCGCCATCTTCTCCTACGATGGCGGCCTCTACTTCGGGGTCACCGGTGACTACGACGGCGCGCCCGACATCGACGTCCTGACCGACGGGATCGGTCAGGGAATGAATGATCTGCTGCGGCTCGCCTCCCCGCCCAAGCGCGCCGCCCGCAGGCCGGCCCGGCGGGTGTCCGCAGTCTGATCTCGCGACGTCGCGAGGCCGCTCAGCTCGTGTCGTCGTGGTCGAGACACATCACGGTGACCGCCGATCTCGCTCCAAGACGGTCATTTACAAGTTGATAACACTGGCAGACCTGTCTGCTCTTAGGTTTGCGCGCTCCGGCCGGTGTCGGACCGTCTGTTCGGGTCCAGATCGGCAGCCCGCTGAGAACGAAGGAGCTGCGATGCCCCTGACGTGTGAGTGGTACTCCTCGAGCCCGCCGAGGCGCAATCGGCAGGGGTTGGCAACAGCGCTCGTTGCAGTTGTTATCGGTGTCCTCGCCTTTGCCGGCGCGGCGTTCGCGGCCGCGGCGCCGTCCGTTCCGCCTGGATTCACCATCACGCGAATCGCGGCTCCTGCTCCGGCGAGCGCCTCTAACTGCGACGACCTCGCATTCCTCGAAGGCCATGTGTTCATGGGCTGCCAGAACAAGACGCTCAGCGTTGGAGGCGGCGGAGACAGCACCCTGATCGAGTACACCCCGGCCGGCGCTGTGGTGAACACCTGGTCGATCACCGACAAGATCGACGGCATGGCCGCCGACCCGCTCAACCACCGCGTGATCGTCAGCCTCGACGAGGACACCCGCACGCACCTCGCCACGATCACACCCTCCGCCGCCAGCGGCCAGCAGATCACTTACTACACGTACTCGCCGGACCCGCGGGGCGCGACGACGCCGATCGCGCTTCACACAGGCGGGGGCACCGACCAGGTGACCGTCGACGCCGCCGGCCACATCTTGATAACGGCCTCCCACGCCGGCACCGCGACCGGCACTGCCGTGTTCAAGGTCATCCTCACCTCGCCGAGCAGCCCAACCGGCACCGGCACCGCGACGCTCAGTCCCACGTTCCTGGACAATGCGACCGCCGCCAACGGCAACACGGGGAGCGGGACCGTCAAACTCGCACTCGGCGACGTCGATTCCGGCGCGATCGTCCCGCAAGGCAGCGCGCGCTTCGGCGGCAGCTACGTGATCACCGACCAGACGGCCCTGGAGCTCGTGTTCGCGAGCAACATCTTCAACGGCACCGGGTTGACGGTGCTGAAAACGCCGTTCGGACTCGACGACATTCTGTGGACGACCTCCACCGGCGGCACGCTTTATGTCGTCGACAAAGGCCCGACCTCCGTCCTGCCGGCCGTGTCGGCCTCCGCGCTCTACAAGGTAACGGGCCCCTTCGTCAAGAACACAGTGCTCGCCTCCAACGATGGCGTCGGCGACCAGGTAGTGACCGTCAACCTCACCAACGGCAATCTCACGCCGTTCGTTCAGCATCTGAATACGACCAAGGGACTCGTCTACGTGGATGCCTCAGGATCGCCGACTCAGCTGACGCTGAACGGCAGCCCATCGAGCGCCGCCACGACGACGAGCTCAAAAGGTGGCTCCAGCGACACCGGCCTGATCGTCGGGATCATCATCGCTGCGCTCGTCGTCCTCGGCGGCGGCGCCTACTGGTGGGCGCGACGCGGGAGAACAGCGAGCTAGAGATAGACGGTGAGGAGCCAGCTGAATGAGGTAAGGGAAATGCGGTCACGGTGATTGGGGCAGCTTGACGGAGCTCCGTTTGGCGGCCGGAGCGGAGGGCGGCGGCACCACCGGTCCGATGTCCCCGTCGGGTGCCTCGTCCAGATCGACGATCACCGGGGCGTGATCGCTCGGCCGCGTGCCCTTGCGCGCCTGTCGATCCACCCATGCCGCTTGAACCCTCCTCGCCACGGTGGCGGAGGCCAGCACCAGGTCGATCCGCATCCCGAGGTCTTGATGGAACATGCCGGCGCGATAGTCCCAATAGGTGAACACGCGCTCGGCCGGCCACCGATCGCGCACGACGTCGCGCAGGCCCAGCTTCTGCAGCTCCGCCAGCGCCGCCCGCTCGGGTGCCGTGACATGGGTCTGGCCGACGTAGGCCTCCGGATCGAAGACGTCGATATCGGCCGGCGCAATGTTCATGTCGCCGCAGACGACCGCGTCCTGTGGACCGCCGGCGACCGTCTCGCGTAGCGCGGCCAGCCAGGCAAGCTTGTAGCGGTAGTGCTCGGAATCCGGCACGCGGCCGTTCGGCACGTAGACGGAGTGCACCCGTATCCCCCCACAGGTTGCGGACACCGCACGCGCCTCCGGACGCAAGTCGCCCGGCGCACCGGCTACTCCGACCGTGACGTCATCCAACCCGACCCGAGAGAGAATCGCGACTCCATTCCACTGCACCTCGCCGTGCCGGGCGACCGCATAGCCGCGGCTGGCGAACTCGTCGCCGAGCAACCGATCGAACGCGTCGTCGGCGAGCTTGGTCTCCTGCAGGCAGACGACATCCGGCTGGCGCTGCTCGAGCCAGGGCAGCAGCCGCGGCACCCGCTGCTTGACGGAGTTCACGTTCCAGGTAGCCACGCGCATACGGGTACGCTAGCGGCGCCACGCGGCCGGCCCCAAGCTAGAGCCGAACGCGGCCAAATAGCCACATTGGCGCTCATCCTCCACGTGTTGAGAACCGATGCACGGAGAGATGCCGCCGTTGCCTGATCGAGTCCGTCCGCTGCCGAAGCGCGTCGGAGGGGCCCCCATGGTCAGCCCGCCGGGCGAGTCCGACGCAAGGGTTCTCGTCGACCGGCTCCCCGCGATCCTCTACATCGCCGACCCTGGCATCAACGGTAGATGGCACTACGTCAGCGACGGCGCGCTGGACATACTTGGCTTCTCGCCCAAGGAATGGATCGCCGACCCCGAGTTGTGGGCCCGGCAGATTCACCCAGACGATCGCGATCGCGTCTTCGGCCGCGAGGACGAGCTCGCCGAGCCGACCACGCCCGACGAATATCGGTTGCGCCACCGCGACGGCACGATCGTCTGGGTGCGCGACGAAGCCGCGCTCGTAAGGGATGCCGAGGGAAGGGACCGCTGGCATGGCGTCATGCTCGACATCACCGACCGCAAGCTCGCCGAGGCGGAGCTCGAGCGCAGGGTCGATCAGCAGGCGGCCGTCGCCCGGCTTGGCGAGCGTGCGCTGGAGGGGGCCGACGTGGCGGAGCTGGTCCACGACGCGCTCCAGGAAGCCATGCGCATGCTCGGGGTGCAACCGGGCGCCGTACTCCAGTATGCGCAGGACGGCGACGCGCTCGTGCTGCGAGCGGGCGTCGTAATCGCCTCGGAGACCCTCAGCAGCCGATCAGAACCCGGCGCGGGCGCAGCTCCGCAGTCCCGAGTTGCTCCGCGGCTCGATGGGCGATCCGGTGACCGCGCGGCAGTCGCGCTACGCGGCTACCGGGCCGCGGACCTGTCCCACGGCCGCATCTGGCAGATCGAGGGCCGGGACAGGCGCTGGGGCCTGCTGTGGCTCGCGAGCGCAGGGCGCGACCTCAAGGCGGCGGACGTCGATTTCGTGCAGGCGCTCGCCAACATCCTCGCCGACGCGATCCAGCGGCGCGCCGCCGAGGACGACATGCGCCATCACGCCCTCCACGACCCCCTGACCGGCCTTCCTAACCGGGTCCTGTTCCTCGATCGCCTCGGCCACGCGCTCAAGCGGACCGCCGATCACGTCGCGGTCGTGCTGCTCGACATCGACAATTTCAAGCTCGTCAACGACAGCCTCGGCCACGGCTCCGGCGACGAACTGCTGATGAAGATCGCTCCGCGGTTGATGAGCGCGCTTCGACCTGGTGACACGATCGCCCGCCTCGGCGGCGACGAGTTCGTCGTGTTGCTCGAGGACATCTCACACCCGCGCGATGCTGCCCAGATCGCCGAACGTATCGTGGCTGCGCTCGAGGTTCCTTTCAGCCTGGCCACGGGCGAACACTTCGCGAAGGCGAGCCTCGGGATCGCGATCGCCGAGGGGGAGGACACCGTGCCCGCAAGCCTGATCCGCGACGCCGACTCGGCCATGTACGAGGCCAAGGCGAACGGCCGGGCCCGCTTCGAGGTCTTCGACCGCGCGATGCGGACCCGTACCGTGAAGCGCCTGTCCGTCGAGAACGACCTTCGCCGGGCGCTGGAGCGCGACGAGCTGCGCGTCGCCTACCAGCCGATTGTCTCCCTGCGAGACCTATCGGTCGTCTCCGTCGAGGCGCTTCTGCGCTGGGAGCATCCCGTGCGCGGACTCGTGAGCCCCGCCGAGTTCATCGCCGTCGCCGAGGAGAGCGGCCTGATCGAGCCGATCGGACGCTGGGCGCTTAACACGGCCTGTGCCCAGGCGTCGCTCTGGCACCACGCGCGCCCCGATTCGCGCCCGGTTGGCATCTGCGTGAACCTATCCGCGCGACAGCTCACCCAGCAAGATCTCGAGGCGACGGTGGTGAGCGCTCTCGAGCTGACAGGCATCGAGCCGTCGAGCCTGTGCATGGAGGTCACGGAGTCGGTTCTGCTCGAGAAGTCCGCGAGCCTCAGTGAGACGATCGCTCGAGTGGCACGTCTCGGCGTCCGTTTTGTGTTGGACGACTTCGGCACCGGGTACTCCTCGCTGGCCTACCTTACGAGGTTGCCGATCGACGGGCTCAAGGTGGATCGCTCGTTCGTGGAGGCGCTCGGACGCGATCAGCGCTCCACTGCCATAACCACGGCGATCGTGCGCATGGCGCACGCGCTGTCAGTCGAGGTGATCGCCGAGGGAGTCGAGACCGAGGCCCAGCTCCTGGCCCTTCGCGACCTCGGGTGCGAGCTCGCACAGGGCTTCCACCTCCACCCTCCGCTGGGGGCACACGAGATCTCGGAACTGCTCGTGGCAGGACATCCGAGCGCGGCGGTGCGACGGGGCGGGATCCTCGGGGAGCCGCCACAGAGCGCCTGAGCCGAGCGCGGTCGTTATGGCTCCACTGAAGCGATCAGGCTCGCGGGCTGAAAGTGCAGTCCATCCGCTTGACGCCGTGGATGAACGCGCTGCGCAACAGCTCGGGCTCCTGCGCCTCGATGTCGGGAATCACGCGCAGGAGCTCGCCAAAGATCGAGCGGAGCTGCGTCCGCGCCAGCGAGGCGCCGAGGCAGTAGTGCGGGCCGCCGCCACCGAAGCCGACGTGACGGTTTGGCTCGCGCGTCACGTCGAAGCGCCACGGGTCCTCGAACACCTGCTCGTCCCGGTTGGCCGAGTTGTAGAAAAGCACGACCTTCTCACCGGCAGGCAGGTGCTCGCCGTGGAGCTCCACCTCGCGCGTGGTCGTTCGCCGGAAGGTCATCACCGGCGAGGCCCAGCGAACGAACTCCTCTACCGCGGTTGGTAGGCGCTGGTCGAGATCCTCCATAAGCAAGGCGCGCTGGTCAGGGTTGACGCTCAGCGCGCGCATTGCATGCGACGTGGTGTGCCGGGTCGTGTCGTTGCCGGCGACCGACAGCAAGACAAAGAACGCGGCGATCTCCGCGTGCGTAAGGCGCTCGCCGTCCACCTCGGCCTCGACGAGCGCCGTCATCAGGTCGTCCGCGGGACGCCTTTCGCGCTGGGCCGCCAGCTCGGTCGCGAAGCTCGTGAGCGTCCACAGCGCCTCACCCATCACCTCGATCGGCGCCCGCTCGCCGAACGCCTCGGGATCAGACACGGTGACCAGGAGGTCGGCCGCGGCGACAACGCGCTCGCGGTCCGCCAGCGGCACGCCGATCATGTCCGAGATCGTGACCAGCGGCAGTCGCTTCGCGACCAACTCAACAAAATCGCCGCCGCCTGTCGGCGCTGCCTCGGCGACGATCTGGCGCGCGTTGACGCGTATGCCGTCCTCGATGCGAGCCACCTGACGCGGCGTGAACGCCGAGGACACGAGGCCGCGCAGCTTCGTATGCCGCGGCGCGTCCATCGCGAGGAACGACAGCGACGCCTCCAGGAACTCCGGTGGCGCGTCGGCGAACTGCGTACCCTCGCCCGAGCAGAACGTCTCCGGGTCGCGCGAGATGCGCCGCACGTCGTCATAGCGCACGATTGCCCAGTAGCTCATGCGCCCCTGGTCGGGCAGCCCCATGATGTCCTCCGGCGGCTGGTGGCGCGAGATCGGCGCATCGCGCCGGAGCTCGGCGAAGTAGCGGTCGCGCTCCTCGGCCGGCCTGCCCCAGAAGTCGAGCGAACCCAGGTCCCGATGCGGTGCGTGCGGGCTCTCTGAAACCGCCACAGCGCGACTCTACTCTGATGTCGAAGCAGTCGTCCGCGAAGCCGGCGAGGGTCTTCGCCTGGCGCGTGATGCCAGCTGTATGAGGATCGTGGCCGCTGGCCGTCACCTGACGACGCAGGCGGCTACGAACCAACAAGATTCGCGGCGCGGGAAGAAACTGCGAGCGGCGGGGTCTTAAGGGTGGTTGCGGCCGCCCCTGGGCCGCTCAAGCTAGGAAGGCGGGAGGTTGGAGATGAAGCGGATGGGCAGAGCTCGGTTCGTCGCGGTGACCGGGGTGGCGGTGCTGGGGTTGAGCATGGGAGTGGCGGGCTCGGCTTCGGCGGGACAGCCCGGCTCATCGGCCGGAAATGAATGTCGCATCACTGCTGGCGCACTCACGACGCCGGGCAAATCAATCTTTGCCGGCGGATCAGTTTTCAATCCCGAAGGGCGGGCAGGGGAAGTCTACGCAGGCAACCCGGGAACGGCATCGAAGGAACACGCCGCCAGTCAACATGCGGTGTCGCAGTACGACATCGCCTGCGTCCACGTCTCCAACTGACCAGACGCGTGTAGTAGTGAGCCGGAACCTGGCGCGGCCCGGGAGCTTTCACCTGGGTTCGCGTCCGGGACCGCATCACACCTCGGGGCAGCTCGGCGAGCCGCCAGCGTTTCAACGTGCAGTCAGGCGCACGTTCGCCTGAGCGACCGCTACTTCAACTCAAACAGCAACGCCCGGACGTCGGTTGACCCTATGCCCTGCGCCGAATGTTCCTCGGCGTCGCGCCACATCACGCCGCCCGCGTTGAGCTCGACTTCCTCGCCCTCACCAGAGGGCCCACTGAACTTGACCCGCCCGTCCTCGAGGTTGTAGACGAGGTAATCGGGGTGCGAGTGAAGCGCTGAGCTGTCACCCGGTTTCAGTCGCGCTTCGAGCAGCCGGACCCGCTCATTCTCAAACAACACCGTGTACACATTCGGTGCGACAGTCGCTGCGTCGTTGGCCATCATTTCCTCCGCATCGGGTCGTGGATTGCGTCGCCGACTATACGCCGCTTCCCAGGACGGACACTTTGCTCGCGGGGGGTTTCGAACTTGCGACAGCTCGCGTATGAGGCGGACGTCAGTTTCGCCGCGAGAGAGCCGCTCGTGCGGCGCTGCCCCGGCGGCCGTAGAGCAGCCGCTTTGGCACTGGCAACGGGCTAACGCGCCTGACGGCCGTCCCAAGCAACAGGCGTGGTTCGAGTCTCGCCAGCAGGTATCCGAACTCGCGCCGCTCGGCCGCTGTCAGCGAGCGCGGCCGTCCTCGGGCGCGGATCAGCAGCGTGAACAGGCGCCGACGCTGAACGCGATCAAGCTTGCTGAGATGACGTTGGGCCAAGATGGCCACCTCGGCGACGAGCAGCAGCCGGGCGACCGGGACGCCGTGGGTCAGCCGCTTGACCCACGCGGACCGCAATAAGAGACGAAGCATCCGGCCATCCTAGATGTAGACCCGAGGAGGTTGTCCCGCTCGGTGATCAGGCGGGTGTCACGGCGACGACGGGTATCGCTCGGGCCGTCTGCTTCTGGTAGGCGGTGTAGCGATCGCGGTTGTTTTCGTTCACGAGGCTCCACAGGCGCTCGTAGTCGGGATCCGTCGCCTCCACTACCTTGGCGGTGCCATTTCGGCGTTCGCGGGCGATCTGAATCTCCACGTTCGGGTTCGCGCGGAGGTTGTGGAGCCACGCTGGAGGACGATCGGCGCCGCCGTTGGAGGGGACGACAAGGTAATCGTCGCCGTCACGAGCGTAGACGAGGCCGTTCGTCCTGGTCGCGCCCGAACGACGTCCAGTCGTTCTGAGCAACAGGGTCGGAGCGCCGATCATGCGATGCCCAATGCGCCCGTCGGTGCGCTTATAGAGCTGCTCGTGGATCCGGAGGATCTGGCCCGTGACGCTCACAGACCACAGCCTATTGGGCGACCGGCCCGTCGTGCAACACCGCGTGACGTGAGACCTTCCCGCCTCGCTCCTGCGCCTCAGGCGCGGCGAACGGCGTGTGCGATGAGATCGGCTGGTGCGCCGCGCGCGCGAAATCGCCGCCTCGTGGCGCTCACGGAACCTGGATCGAGCGCCTGGAGCGTACGCTCGGAAACGAGAATCTCGTCGGGCTGCGCCGACTCGGCTAGGCGCGCGGCGATGTTCACGTCGACACCGAGGTAGTCACGGCCAACCTTGCGAGGGCGCCCGAGGTGGATACCGGTGCGCAGTTGCGGACGGTGGCCATCGACGTCCACCAATGCCACACGATCGCAGGCATCGAACGCTGCCTCGGTCGCACTAGGTGCGTCGCGGAAGACCGCCATGAGACCGTCGCCGAGCCGCTTCACCACCTGGCCACGTCGCGTCAGGATCGGAGGCTCGATCGCTTCGCCCACTTCGCGGAGGAGTTCCACGGCGAGCTCGTCTCCGGCCCCCAACGCCCACTCCGAGAAGCTCACGAGGTCCGTAAAGAGGACCGCGACGTCCACCTCTCCGCGACCTCGACCCTGAGCCTCCGCGAGTCTCTGCCAGCTCTGAAGAACCGCGGCCCCAAGCTCGCCCGCGACGCCGGGCTCCTGCGCCCTGAGGGCCGCGAGCTGACGGAAGGCGACGTCGGCGGGGCGGCCACGAACGCTCGAGAGCCCGTAGTCGATCTGTTGGTCGCCGAGCGCCCACTCACGCGTCCTGCGCGCCGCGTCCAGCAGCTTGGGGCTCCGGTTCAGCCGACGGGCAGTCGCGGCGAGCCGCCTCGCGCGACGGGGACTGGAGCTGTTGCTCACGGCGGCAGCCTAAATCAGTTCGCCGGCCGGACGGGATCAGTGGAAGGTCGCTCTGCTCTCAACCTTGAGCCGCGCTTGCGGGACAGCGCGATCCGCCACCAAGCGCGTGCGAGCGTTCGCGGTGGCCTTGCGATCTGGGTGCCAAGAGCGAGCTGTTGCTACCTGAGGGGCAGCGCCCAAGGTTGCACCGGCCTCAGAAGTGTGCTTTGCTGCCACCGGTCAAAGAGCGGCGAGTGTTGGCGTTTCGCGCCAGCCGCTGGGGCGTCGCCGCGACCTGCCTGCGCGTTGGGTGGGTCTGCGCAGATGAGAGGGGGACGGTACTCGTGAGAAGCGAAGGCCCGCGAAGTCGTTTACCGGTCAGCCCGCCCGAGCGCGCGAACCCGGACGGCGACCTTCGGATGCGTGAGGAATTGCATCTGTCATACCGCGCAACGAGGACGACGCAGTAGCGGCGTGATGGCGCCCGCGAAGGCGAATCGACTTCGACTGCTTGACGACGCAGGCGGTGGCGTCGTGTCCGTGGACACTTTCCGTGCTCGCTTGGCTGAGCGGTTGCGAGCGCGTCGCTCAGTGCTTGAGGAGACGATCGTCGCTCGTTTCCGCGATGTTGGCTACGACCCGGCGGCCGGTGAGGACGCCGAATACGTTGCGGGGGCGCGTGCGGCTGTGGCGGAGGCGGTGGACTACGGCCTGATGGTGATCGAGCATGGCGAGGAGTGGTTGGGCTCAATCCCGCCCGCGGCAGTGGCACAGGCGCGCCGCGCTGCCCGCAACTCGGTGAGCCTCGAGAGGGTGCTGCTCCGCAGTAACGCGGGCCACGCCCTCCTGAGGGACTTCGTCATGCAAGAGGCCGAGCACAGGGACTTTTCGAGCCACAGAGTCGCGCTGCGCCACGTGTTGAGGACATTGGGGGCATTGCTTGACCATTTCACGGCGTCGATCGCTCACGAGTATCAGGCCGAGGTCGAGCGAACGGGGCAGTCGCCCGAGCTGCGCCGCAACGAGCATGTCCAGAAGTTGCTCGCGGGTGCGCCCGTCGACGCCGGCGCGCTTGACTATGAGTTCGACGCCGAGCATCTCGGCGTGATCGCGATCGGCGCGCATGCAGGGAAGACACTTCGGGCTCTGTCCGCCGGACTTGGTCGGCAGCTGTTGAGCGTGTCACGCAGCGATGAGACTGTTTGGGCATGGCTCGGGGGCCAGCAGAGACTCGCCGTCACGGATCTGGAGCGCTCGCTGTCGGCCAAGGAGCCAGCTGGCGTGTCGTTGGCGATCGGCCAGCCAGCGAGCGGACTAGACGGTTGGCGACTCACACACCGGCAGGCCCAGGCTGCGATGCTGGTCGCGCTGCGCAGGCCAGCGAGGATCACGCAGTATGCCGACGTCGCGCTGCTCGCGGCCGTCCTGAGAGACGGAGAGCTGGCGAGGTCGCTGATCGAGATTCATCTCTCGCCATTTGACAGCCAGAGAGACGGCGCCGCGTCGCGCAAGACGCTCCGCGCCTACTTCGCCGCTGGATGTAACGCGGCGACGGCCGCAGCCGCACTCAGAGTTGACCGCCACACCGTCGAACGCCGCCTGCATGCGATCGAGACAAGGCTCGGACGTTCGCTCCATGCATGCCACGCTGAGTTGGAAGTAGCGCTGCGCTTGGAGGAACTCGGGGATCCTGGCAGTCCGAAGGACGCTGGTAGCCCAACGATCGCATCGCCTACGCCGTAAGGCCGTTGTCGGCCCCGAGTATTACGCTCAATCCGAGAGGGACAATGTGGCGCATTTTCATTACTCACAACGCCACATTGGCGCACCATATGCTGGCTAATAGCTGATACCCCTTAGCTGACTGAAATCGGAGATCCTCGTACAGGGGTAGGGGGCAATAATGGCGTCGCGTGTGCAGGCCTTGAGGCTGCGTATTGCATGCGATGTGACAGGAGGAATGGGCTGGTCGCCGGCGGTCTCTCGGCGAGGCGCGTCGTCGGGCAACGCCGTGGCAGGGGGGTCATCGTGGGCGCTCGCGGCCAGCCCTAGGGCGAGTAGACCGTGTGCAGCTGGGAGGGGCCTATGAGCCGAGATACGTCCTGCCGGACGCCGAGTGTCGGCGAGCGGGTCGAGCTTGCCCGCTACACGCTCACAAGCGGTCAGCGCATCCTCCACGGCCGGCGCACCAATGGCGTCGTACGGGTGACGGATCGCCCGGCCGACGGGCTCGGCCGCTCCTACCTCGTCGAGCACGCCTTGAAAGACGCGTACTTGGAGTTGGAAGCGCTGGTCGCGGATTACACCGACAAGGCCAAGCGGTTGGATGAAATCCCCATGGCTGCAGGTCTCGCGCTGCGCATCGATCAAGTTGAGCTCGCCCGATACACGCTCACAGGCCGCGAGCGCATCCTCTACGGCCAGCGGATCAATGGCGTCGTGCGCGTTACGGACCGCCCAGCCAACGGGCCGGGACGCTCATACCTCGTCGAGTGTGGCCTCGAGCAAGAGGGTTACTCAGCACTCGAGGCGCTGCTCGCGGACTACATTCGTCAGGCTCACAAGCTCGACGAGATTCCGATGGCCACGAGTGTCGCTCGGCGGATTCACACTTACCAGAGCGCTCCCCGTCGAGGCGGGCACCGACCGTTATCTCGTCGACCCATCGATCCAGAGCGGACCCCCGGAATCGAGCCGTACACTCGTTCGCCACCATAGTCGGGTGCCGGCTCAGCCGGGTGTCGCGCGTGTGAATCCGGCCAAGCGGTGCGGCTTGATGGTGAGCTCCACGCCCGCGCCGGCCTGCTGGCGGAGCATCTCGAGGATTGCGCCGTCGGGCCTACCGAACACCTGGACGGCCGTGGTGGCCTCCAGGGTCTCCCCGTAGGCGCTCGTGGCGCGCTCGCGGATGAGGTCCATGTGGAACTGCATCGACTGAGCGTCAGGGTGGACTTGGACTACGCCGACCTCAGCACCGCTCTCGTCGGCGTACTCGTTGAAGGCAATGAGGCGCGGCTCATTGGCGGCGATGAAATCTGACAGCGCTCGTACGCGCTCTCGCTCATCCTCGAGCTTGCCCGGCTTGAGCTTGTTCGTTGCGATGAAGATGAACGGGCCTGACACAGCAGATCCTGCTAGTGGAGCGTGAGCTGCCGAGCTGCGCTTGGTTGCAAGCCTTTGGCGGTCCGCTTATTGATGAACAGCATATAGGGCCCGGGCGGCAGGACAGCGGGTGCGCTTGGAACAAATACCTGCAGGCTGCCGCCGGAGCGAGACGTGATCGGAAGTTCCACGGTGCGCTGATCACCGTCGACGAGGTGGGTCAGGGCGGTATTGCGCACCAGCATGACTGAGGCGATCTCGTTGGCCTGCGGGGTCGCGACGGTTACGTCAGAGCCCCGGCCGAAGTTGGCGGACACCGAGCTGATTGTCGGCTGCGCGCCCCATGACATGTACGGGGGATTGTAGACTTCGAAACTCGGGTTACGGAAGTTTTCGGTGAAACCGCCCGGGATGGTGAAGTTGAACGTGTCGAGCGCCGAGATAGGCGCGTGGCCGCCTAGCAGCACCTGGCCGCTCGGAAGCAGGATGGCGGTGTTGTGATAAGTACGCGCTTCATGCGCCGTCGCCATTGATGTCCACTTCGCCGTTTCAGGGTCGAACTGTTCGGCCTGCTTGATTGGGAAGCCCGTTCCCGGTGCCACCACTTCGTCAGCACTGGCCCCCGAGAAGGTCATCACCTTCCCGGTCGGGAGCAGGACCGCGGTAGAGAACCAGCGCGGCTGCGTGAGAGGACCGGTGGCCGTCGAGGAGAAGGCGTCGCCGTGAGCCGTGTCGACCGTGTTGATCTCGCTCGCGCTCGTCGGCAGATAGCTGCCGGGTGTCGTACCAAGCACTCCGCCCGACGAGAGGAATTGCGCCCTGGTGTACGGGGGCTTCAGCGGCAGCATGATCGAGAACGACGAGCCGCGGAACCCGAGGGTCGGCGAGACGTTGAGACTACCGAGTTCCGCGGAGATCCCGAGCGGAACCCCGAGACTCCTCCAGCTCTTGCTCGCCGGGTCATATGCGGCTGCGAATATCCACGTCGCCTCGTCGTAGGCCTCGCCGAACGGATTGAAGGCTTGGCCGGCGGCGTCGTAATAGACCTTGCCGTCCGGGAGTAGATGCAGGCGCGGGTAAAGAGGTAGCGAGCGGCTGGCGCCTTCCCCGTTGGCGGTCCACTTCCCGCTCGCCACATCGTAAGTCTCCGTCTGGCGCACGTTCGTCCCCGAGTCCAGCAGGCGTTCTGGGTAGACCGGCTTGACCAGCTTGGTCACCCCGCTAGCGACGAATATGCTTCCGTCCCCGAGGGTAACGAGACTCGGATACCAGCGGCCGTAGTTCATCTGGCCACTCTCCGTCCAGGTGTTCGTGCTCGGGTTGTAAATACGTGTGTTGCGCAAGCCTTCGAGCTCTGCCAACCCGAGGTCCGATTCGGGGAGGTGTGGCTCGCTGTAGTAATGAGTGCCGCCAGGCGTGAGCACACGTCCATCCGGGAGAATCACCTGGTCGGAACAGAAAAGGGCGCCCGCGGCCCCGCCGGGATCGTTGAGTATTTCTTCGAGCGGCCCCGGCGCGTTTGGCACGAGGTATTCTGTATTGGCGCTGCCGTTCGCGCCACCGTCGACCGGAGCTGGTTGTGACCAGCTCGGTCCTGACAGGTCGAGCAGCCGGCTCTGGTCGTTGACCGCCTTGTCGCCGAGTTCCGCGACGATGCTGAGCTTGACGTCCTCCTCGGCCTCAAGGCCGTCCCAGTAGAGGAGCTTGCCGTTGGGCAGCGCCACGATATTGACTGCCGTCGGTTTGCAAGTGATCTTGCCTTCGGTTTCGCTCAGGGGCGCGCCATGCGGGCAATCGGGCCCCGGTTCGGTGAAGGGGCTCGAGAATTCGCCTATTTCGCCAGGACCAACACTCGCATAGGCCGTTGCCGTCGACACAAGCGCGAGCACCGTGGCCGCCGCCGCGAGCAAGCCACCACGATGTCCTCCCCCAAGACCTAGCAACTCTCTGCCCCTAAAGTAGACGCGTGCGCGTTGAATACCCGTGTCGGTGGCGGATAAACACGAGATGTGACCCGTCCACGCGGGGGCACCGTGAGAGATCTGGCGCAGGGGACCACTTGCTCGGCGGGCAACCGCCCCGATCAGGCGGCTGCGCGAGGGGCGTGGCGTGGGGCGCTGCGACTCCGACGCGGAGCGGTGGCAGGACGAGCGCTCACGCTGGGTCGCTGTGGCGCGGCCCGCGCATCGGCTCCGGTACCAGCGCTGCAGCGAGCTCCGGCGGCAGCTCCAGCCCGGCGAGCGCGCCCTCCAACGAGGCGAACCACCTGATCTCGGCTATGTGCTCCCCGCGGAAGGCGTAGGACCCGACGAGCCGTTGCTCGACGAAGCTCTCGCTGCCCGTCGGTCGCCCCCGCCATAGGAGCGGCACGACCATCGTGTCGCCGGCTTCGAGGAAGCCCTCCGGGATCAGTTCGCTGCGCTCGAAGGCGCTCATGATTGCCTCGAACACGCCAAGCACAGCGTCCACGCCGTGTACTGAGCCGCTGCCCTCGGGCCACAGCTCGCCGCCGTCGGCGCGCACGTCTGCGACGTAGAGCGCCCGAAGGGTTGCTAAGTCCCCCGCCGCCCATGCCTCGCACGCCCTGCGAACGGTGTCAACCCGCTCCGACGCCACACATCGAGTATGGCAGCGCGGATCCGTTCACACGGCCGCCGCGCCTGCAGCGTTGGCGGAGGATGTGTGCGTCATGACACCTCCGGGACGGGAAGCGCTCCTATAGACTCGCCGCAGCACCGCGATGGGACGGGGGATCGATGGTGGCGAATGAACCTCAGAAGGTGGCAGTCCTGGGGGGCGGTCCGGCCGCAATGGTGGCGGCGTTCGAACTGACGGACCCAGGACTGGAGGGTCGCTTCGAGGTCACCGTCTACCAGCCGGGATGGCGCTTGGGCGGCAAGTGCGCTAGCGGGCGCAACCGCGACGAAACCAAGCGTAACCGTATCGAGGAGCACGGCCTACACGTCTGGTTCGGGTTCTACGAAAACTCCTTCCGCGTGATGCGGGAAGCCTACGAAGCGCTCAAACGGCCAGCCACCCATCCGCTGGCGACGATTGAGAAGGCGTTCGTCGGCTGCGACGAGATCGTGCTCTACGACCGTCAGGGCCCCGGTTGGCACAGCTATCACTTCGACTGCCCACCCAACAACCTCGTCCCCGGCACGGACGAGCCGCTGCCGGGCTTCTGGGCGATCGCCGACACGATCTGTCAGTGGGCCGTCAACAAATGGAAATCGCTCGCGGAACGGCTGGCCGGACTGCTTCCGCCCGGCGCCCCGGAACCGCCGTCCGCCCAGCCCTTTGCTTGGGTCCCGCGATTGGCCGCTGCGCAGGCGCCGTCCACCTCGGAAGGTGGCGAACAGCTCCTGTCTATGGCAAAGGCGTTGTCGAGCGCGCCGAGCGCGGCAGAAGCCGCATTGGCGGCCAGCGGGCAGCCCGTACCCGCGCTGGGCGCTGCTGCCGCGAATCCCGTCGCGGTCCTGCTTGCGACGCTGCTGACGGGGTTTCGCGACTGGGTCTGGGATGCCGTCGCGCGCGACCATTGCGAAGAAGATCCCGAGCTGCGGCTCTTCTTCACGATCTTCGACATGTTTGCATCGGGCGTGGCGGGTGTCGTCAAAGACGGGGTCCTCGAACGCGGATGGCCCGCGATCAACCAGTACGAGCTGTGTGAATGGCTCAGCCGGCACGGCGCAAAGCCGGTCACCGTCGGTCCCACCCCAGCGCAACGGTGCCCGCTGCTGCGGGCGATCTACGACGTGGCCTTCGGCTATCCGGAAGGCGACGTGGCGAAAGCGAACGTCGCTGCCGGCACGGCGGTCAACGACCTGCTGCGGCTCGCCTTCACATACCGCGGCTCCGTGCTCTACAAGATGCAGGCCGGCATGGGCGACACGGTGCTGACACCGTTCTATGAAGTGCTCAAAAAACGCAACGTGAAGTTCGAGTTCTTCCACGCCGTCACCCACCTGTCCTTGTCGGCGAACGGGCAGAAGGTGCAGGCGATCGAGGTAGTCCCTCAGGCGACCGTCCTCCGGCCTCCCTACGAACCGCTGGTCGAAGTCGAGGAAGTGCAGTGCTGGCCGAGCACCCCCGACTGGACGCAGCTCGAAGAAGGAGCGAGGCTGGAGGCGGAAGGCGCCGATTTCGAGAAGCAGATCAACCCCGACAACCGCCGGCCCGTCGAGCTCGTGCTGGGGCAAGACTTCGATCTGGTCGTCCTGGGAATACCGGTGGGCGCCCTGGAGCACATCTGTGGCGAGATCGTTGAACATCACGAGCCGTTCGCACGCATGCTCGCCTCTTCGGTCACCGTCGCTACGCAGTCCTTTCAGCTGTGGCTGACGCAGTCGACCACAGCGCTCGGCTGGAGCTACAGCCAGAACTCCGTCTGTGGCTGCTTTGTCGAGCCGATCGACACGTGGTGCGACGTGACGCACCTGCTGGTGCGCGAGTCGTGGCTACCAGCGGAAGGTGTCGCCGGGCTCGCCTACTTCTGCGGAGTGCTGGCGGATCACCCGGGCGAGACCCCGGCGCAAGCCGAAGAACGCGTCAAAGCCGCCGCTCAGCAATTCCTAGAACGGGATGCCGTGACGCTTTGGCCCCGAGCCAAGAGGTTCGCGCCGGGTGAACCGTTTGACTGGTCGGTGCTTGCCGACAACACGCGCGCGGGAGGGTCGGCCCGTCTCGGGGCCCAGTACTTCCGTGCCAACACGATCGGCAGCGAGCGATACGTGCTCACGCCCGCAGGCACCGTGGCCGACCGGCTCGCCGCAGGCGAATCGGGCGTCCAGAATCTCGTCATGGCCGGTGACTGGACCAGTAACGGCATCGACGGCGGCTGCGTGGAGGCGGCCATGACCTCCGGAATGCAGGCGGCGCGAGCATTGATCGGGGGCGCGCGCAGCTTCACCGGCGAGAGCCCGACCTGGCTGACTGATCAACTGAACCAAGGGGGTCAACAACCATGAATGCCTTGCCACGTTACGTCGAGTACGGGGCGCGCGTCAATGCCCCCCCGCCGTTCCTCGCGCGCGAAGGGACCTTTCGCGTCCTGCTGCTCGAAGGCAACAACAACCTGCTCGCGGAGATGTGCAAGCGGATTCTCACCGAACCGGCGCAGGGCAACGTCGAGTACCGATCGATCGGCTCCCACGTGATGCTCATGATGGGCTCGGCCAAGTTCTCTTCGCTGGCGCCCGCTTTCAGCCAGATGGGCTACGTGCGAGAGACACAGTTATCGCTGTGGATGCCTGTGACGGCAGGCCACATGGACGGCCCGATCTTCGTGCCAGACCGGCTCTGCATGGCGGTGCCGTACATATTCGTCGAC
>DASZFA010000046.1:0-18729 GCA_035940255.1 Solirubrobacteraceae bacterium | reverse complement strand
GCTAATAGCCGACGTGGAAGGAGCGCTCACCGACAGCGGCCTTGAGGCAGACGCGCTGACCCTCGAGATCACCGAGACGACGCTCATGCGCAACGTCGAGGAGACCGTGCGCCGACTCGCCGTGCTGAAGCAGCTCGGCGTTCGCATCGCGATCGACGACTTCGGAACGGGATACTCCTCGCTCGCCCATCTGCAGCGGTTCCCGGTGGACGCTCTGAAGATCGACAGGTCGTTCATCGCCGGGCTCAGCCAAAACAGGGAGAGCGAGACAGTCATCCACACCCTCGTCCAGCTCGGCAAGGCTCTCTCGATCGAGACATTTGCCGAGGGCATCGAGCAACCACAACAGCTCTCCAAACTCAGAGATGAGGACTGCGACAGCGGGCAGGGCTTTCTCTTCGCTCGTCCTCTCGACGTCGCCGGCACCGAAGCTTTCTTCCAGAGCAGGGCCGCGGAGCAGCGCTCGGGCACCGGCGTGTGACGAGCCCTGAGCCCAGCGCGTCGGGCGCCGCCGCGCGCGCAATCTCGCTAGTACAAGCTCGCCAAACTTCAAGGCGATCGAGACGCGGGGCGCCGAAGGCTTCTCTCGAGCGGCCTCCAGTCTCGCAGGGACCCAAGTGCGGCAAGGTCAGCCTCCGCTACGACAGCCGGCTCTACAAAATCGGCATCGGCAGAGCCCACAAGAGCCGCCAGGTCAAGCTCCTGATCGCCGACCAGAAGATCCGCGTCATCGACCCCAACGGCGAGCTCATCCGCGAGCTCACCCTCGACCCCAGCCGCAACTACCAGCCGATCTCACCAGCCTACGATGTCTCCGATGTCCCGACACATGTGTCCGGGATGTCCTGACACATCACAAGGCGGAAGGGGGGGGATTCGAACCCCCGAGACGGGGGTTGCCCGTCTAACGGTTTTCAAGACCGTCGCATTCAACCGCTCTGCCACCCTTCCGCGGCGCGTCCAGATCCTACGCGCTCGGGCGGCCCCTCCGGCAGGCTCTAAACTGACCCTTCCGTTTCTCAGGGAGAGGTGGCCGAGCGGCTGAAGGCACTCGCCTGCTAAGCGAGTATGGGGTGAAAACTCCATCGCGGGTTCGAATCCCGCCCTCTCCGTGTCGCGCGAAATGTGGGCTGTTTGTGGCTTCACGAGCCGAAGGCTCGACAATGCCGGCTGGGGGCTGTTTGAGCGAAGTTCAAACTTCCCGGGTGGCGGGCTCGGGAACGCTGCTCTCGCCTTGCGGAGCAAGCGCCGGGCGCGACATTGGACGAGGGTCTGGGCCGTCGCTTAAGGCAGGCTGTGGCGCTGCCGATCCGCTTTTCGATGGAGTCCGCAGACAACCATGCGGCCAGCGATCGAGCAGGCTTTGCCGTTTCCGAGCCGGCTGTCATGGCGCGCAGTCTGGGGTGGCTGTTCATCGCCGGCGCCACGATTGGCCTGATCTCGTTGTTCTTGCCCCGCGCGCCACACACCAACGTCGGTGCGTTGGCGGTCAACATTGGGCTGGCGTATTTGGGTGGCGTGATCGTGCTGGTCGCCTTTCGGCGGATGCCGGCTTGGACGTTTCACGTGGCGCTGCTGGCGGGAGCAGCACTGATAACGCGCGCCGTCTACTACAGCGGACAGGGCGTCAGCTATTACGGCATCTGGTACCTGTGGGCCGCGCTGTTCGGGTTCTCCTTCTTTAGACGAACCCACGCAACCGTTCACGTGGCCCTGGTGGGTCTCGCCTATGCGGTCGTGCTTGCGGTCCGGCATGAGCCTACTGCCCAAGGACGATGGGTGACGACCATCGCCTCCTTGCTGATCGCGGGAGTCTTCATCGACGCGCTCGTGCGCCGTGTCCGCCGCCAGCACCAGCAGGCCGCCCAGGACGCCGAGAACTTGGCCGACGTAGTGAACGCCATGCATCGCATCTTCCAGCAGCCCACCGTCGATGCGACGCGCGTTGACCTGTGCAGCACCGCAGCACGCGTTGCGCGCGCGGACAGCGCCGTCCTGTGGGAGCCCCGCGCAAACAACCGGGCGCTGGTGCCCGTGGCGGTAGCGGGCGAGAAGATCATTGCCCACGAGCTACTGGTCAACGACCCGCCCGATGGTGCGGCACACGCCTACATGACGGGCCAGCCCTGCTTTGCCCCCCTCGCCGATCAGCACGGTTTCGAGCTCGACCCCGGCAACCGCGCGAGGGTCCACTGCGCGCTGTGGCAGCCCGTGCTGCGAGACCAGACCACGGTCGCCGTCCTGGCTTTGTACTGGCTAACACCCGTAGCCCCGCCCGAGCAGAACGTACGGGCAACGATCGTGCTGCTGGCCGCACAAGCGGCGATCGCCATCGAGCGCGTCGACCTGCTCGCGCGCTTGGAACGCATCGCCCACACCGACGAGCTCACCGGACTACTCAACCGTCGCGCATGGCAGGAGGAGCTTCCCCGCGAGATGGCTCGGGCCAAGCGCCAGCATTGGCCGCTCTGCGTCGCCATGCTGGACATCGACGGCCTGAAGAAGCTAAACGACAGCCGCGGCCACCACGCCGGCGATCAGCTGCTCAAGCAGAACGCGGCAGCGTGGAGCTCAGCCCTGCGGCCGGTTGATCGACTTGCTCGCTACGGGGGAGACGAGTTCGCCGCGGTTCTCACCGGCTGCCGCCTCGATGATGCGCAGAAGCTGGTCGAACGCCTGGCCGACGCGACCCCTGACGATCACAGCTTCTCGGTCGGGATCGCCGAATGGGACGGTACTCAAGACGTTCACGCGCTCATGGCCGAGGCCGATGCCCGTCTCTACGCGGCCAAGGATGCGCGCGCCAAGCTCGTCATCGCAAATAGCTGATCCCCCGTCCCAGGGCAACCTCGCTGGAGGTTCTGGGAGCCGCGCCGTAACGCGGACGAGCGCTCGAGTCGCCGCGTTCACGCGACTGCGGCGCGGCGCTTCGATGCGGGCGAGCCGGGTTTCGAACCCTGCGACCTCTCGCGGGTGAAGAGCGATCGGGACGAGGAGTACGTTGATCACCGTGAGGTGGGGCCGGTCTGCAACGACGAAGGAGGACCGTGATGCGGAAGCTGATCTACTCGATGACTGTGTCGCTGGACGGCTACATCGCCGCACCCGATGGCGCGATCGACTGGACGGTGCCCGACGAGGAGCTGTTTCTCGCTCGGAGAACAAGATCAGCCTCGACCTGATCGAGAAACGCACTTTTGGCTCTGGCGTCGTTTACCTTCGCTACGGGCGCGTGGCAGGCGGCCTGTAGCTCCTCGTCGCCACCCGCGCCCCATGGTCCCGAATACTTCGCATGTCCCTCCGGATCCGGGCCGGCGAACCCGCAGGAACACAGCTATTCGTGCGGACCTTGAAAAAGTAGTTTGGGTATGCCTAAATATGGTCTGTGGCGACGGTCGACCCAATCTCTCCGGCGGTTCAAGACTATGCAAAGGCCGTGTATGCCCTGGAGGCCCGGGGCAGTGGGGCGGTGTCGACCAACGATCTGGCCGAGCGTCTGGGTGTCACGCCGGGCTCGGCTTCGGCGATGGTGCGGAAGCTGTCTGAGGTGGGCCTCGTCGAGCATGAGCCCTACCACGGAGTGCGCCTCACTCAAAAGGGGCGCCGCGTTGCCCTCGAGGTGCTGCGCCATCACAGGCTGATCGAGCTGTTTCTGGCCGAGGAGCTCGGCATGCCTTGGGACCGCGTGCACGCCGAGGCGGAGGTGCTCGAGCACGCCATCTCGGAGGACCTCGAGCAGCTGATCGCCGACCGTCTGGGTCATCCCAAGCTCGACCCGCACGGCGATCCAATTCCCACGGAGGGATTTGAGATCGACGAGCGCCCGACGCGGAGCCTGGATGAGCTCTCGCCGGGAGCCGTCGGACGCTTCGTGCGCGTCTCTGACTCCGAGCCCGAAATGCTCCGCTATCTCGCCGAGCAGGGAATCGCGCTCGGCGATCACCTGCGCGTCACCGGTCGTCAGCCCTTCGGAGGCCCCGTGTTCGTGAGCGTCGGCGAGCGGGAGCAGCCGCTAGGCGGCGACCTCGCTCGCGCGATGCGAATCGAGCTCGAGGAGGCTGAGCGGTGACCCCGCTGGTGACCCCCCTGCAGCGCGCTCCGGTGCCTGCCCTGGAGGGGGCGGCAGAGGGCGCGACCGTCGCGCTGCCCGACCCCGGCGCCGGCATCCCGAGCGCTCTCGAGGAGCTGCTCGCCAAAGGACGGCTTCGCGCAACACTGGCGATGCTCGGCCCGGCGTTCGTCGCCTCGATCGCGTACGTCGATCCCGGCAACTTCGCCACCAACCTGCAGGGCGGAGCGCGGTATGGCTACCTCCTGCTCTGGGTCGTCCTCGTCGCCAACCTGATGGCGATGCTGATCCAGTATCTGTCGGCCAAGCTCGGGATCATCACCGATCACGATCTGCCCGAAGTCGTTCGCGCCCACTTTCCCCGCGCCCTCACCTGGGGAATGTGGATACAGGCCGAGATCATGGCGATGTCCACCGACATCGCCGAGTTCCTCGGCGCGGCGCTGGGGCTGAACCTGCTGTTCGGAGTACCGCTGCTCCCCGCCGGGCTCATAACCGGTCTGATCGCATTCGCGATCCTGGAGCTGCAGACGCACGGTTTCAGGCGCTTCGAGCTCGCGATCACGGCGCTGCTCGGGATCATCTTCGCCGGCTTCCTCTACGAGACGCTTCGCATCGGACCTTCCACGCACGGCTCAGTGCACGGGCTGATTCCCGGGCTCAGCGGCACGAGCTCGCTCTATCTGGCGGTCGGGATCATCGGCGCCACGGTCATGCCGCATGTGATCTATCTGCACTCGGCGCTCACCAACGGCCGCGTGCCGGTACGCGACGATCAGGAGCGCAGCCGCGTGCTGCGCTTCGAGCGCGTAGACGTGATCATCGCCCTCGCGCTTGCCGGCATCGTCAACATGGCGATGCTCGCCGTCGCGGCAAAGCTCTTTCACACGCCCGCGCTCTCTGGTCTCAGCACGATTCAGCAGGCACATGCCCAGTTCGGCCACCTCATCGGCGGCACAGCGGCCCTCGCCTTCGCGGTGGCGCTGTTGGCCTCGGGGGCCTCCTCCTCGAGCGTCGGCACCTATGCAGGCCAGGTCGTCATGTCCGGCTTCATCAACATCCGCATCCCGCTGCTGCTGCGCCGCGGGGTGACCATGATCCCCGCGATCGTAGTGCTTGGCGTGGGCATGAACCCCACGAGCGCCCTCGTGCTGAGCCAGGTGGTGCTCTCCTTCGGGATTCCGTTCGCACTCGTGCCACTCGTCATGTTGACCTGCCGGCGCGATGTCATGGGCATCCATGTCAACCGCCGCCTCACGACCGTCCTCGCGTGGTCCTGCGCGATCGTGATCAGTGCGCTGAACGTCTTTCTGATCTACCAGCAGTTCTTCGCGGGCTAGAGCCAGCCGGCCGTCAGCCGCCTCTCGGGCATCCGGCCGGCGACACCCACATCGTCACGGGGTAGACACCGGTGCCGTCTTCGAAGTTGAAGCGTGCGACCCTCGTCGCGGGGTGAGCAGGGCTGGTGATGCCGTCCTTGACGTAAACGACGCAGTCATAGCGACGGTGGTCGAGGTCATACCAGCTTCCAAGTCGCACGTCGATGCCCGGTGACAGAGGCCGGATGCCCCGGCGCACCATCGCGTATCGGGCCGCCATTTTGAAGCGGAACGTTCTGTTGCCCAGGTAGCCGAGGAGCTTGACTGTCCGGTGCGGTGGTACGCCTCGTTGGAGGCCCGCGTACAGCTTGGCGAGCGGACCGTACTCGGGCAGGTGGTAGTCGGAGCGCTCGGCAACGGCGACGGCGGCTGCGGCTCCCGCGACGATCGCCGCGGCGGCAGCAGCCGACGCAAACGCAGGCATGCGCACGCGCGGCAACGCCAACTCCGAAATGATCACCACCGCCGAGAAGGCGAGCATCACCCAGACGAACATCCCCGCCGGTGAGCCCCACCACATCGTGTATCCGAGGGTTTCGGCAAGTACGCGCTTCGTGGGCGTCGCGGCCGCGACGGCGTACAAACCGGCGCAGAGCACCAGCGCAATCAGCGCTCCGCTCCAGAGCTCGGCGCGCCGGCGCAGCACCCCGATCGCGGCAACCGCCAAGAGCGCGACCAGTATCAGGACCGCGGACACCGTGGCGAGCGTGCTCGCCCCCTCGCGCACTTCGAACTTCCGGTTCCACGGCGAGGCCGGATCTCTGAGCCACCACGGAGGCACACCGACCGCCCGCACGACTGCGTGCCACCCGACTGGCGCACCGAGCTTGGGAGTGTGCGCAGTCGCGGCCTTGACGACATTCGTCAAGTTCCCCGGCTTCCCCTGAAGCTGGTCGATCAGCGGCGGCGTCCAGCAAGCGAGCGCAACGACGAGGGCGACAACGGCCCACGGCCACACACTCCGTCTGGGGCGCGGCTCGTGCGCGCGCGAGCTCGGAGTGGAGGATCTGAGCGAAACGACCAGCCCGATGAGCCCGACGGCCAGCAGTCCGAGGCAGGGGGGCACGAATGCGAGCTGGCACTGCACGACGAAGCTCGCGACGAGCACGGTGATCGGGAGCAGCCGATATTCGCCGCAGGCGAGCGACCAGCAGAGAAAGATCAGCAGCGTGAACGGAAACAGACCGGCGGACGGGTTCCAGATGTCATGAAGCACCTCTGGGGCGAGCGAGCGCGACATGAGCACGAGTGCGACCGCCGTGATGAACATGAGTGCGCGGCCGCCGCGGCGCCTGGCAAGCACGACGGCGCCGATGATCGCGGCGCTGTTGACGAGCCCCATCGTCAAGGTCATCGTCGCCGGGCTTCCGAAGCGCGCGGGCAGGGCCAGCAGCCAGAAGAGCATCGGACCGAGGCTGTACACATCGCGGTTGATCGCGGCGCTTGCGTCCGAGTGCAACCCGACGAGCGGGCTTCGGGACGTGAACACGTCATAGGCGCGCGTGGCGATGTTCGCCTGGTCTCCAGCCGGCAACCAGCCATCGATGAGCGCGTGCACGGTCGCGGCGATGACCGGGGCGGCGGCGATGAGGCCGAGCGCGAGCGCGAGCAGCAGGCCATGGTCCACGCGCGGCCGCCTCGCCGGAGCGAAGATCCGCTGGCGTGTCGCTGCTGCGACCGCGGTGCTCAAGTCAACTGGGGGGGACGGCCCACGGCGTACAAGGTACCCGCCGGCTCTCCCGCCGCGCGATGCAGCCGCCGAGGACGAGGCTCAGCGGGCGAGAGCAGCGCGCAGCACGCCGCCCATCTCGGCGATCGCTTCGCGCGGACCGGGCCCGCCAATGAGCGCGTGAATGAAGCCGTGCACGTAGCCGGGATGGCGCCTCAGCAGCGTGCGCACTCCGGCGTCGCCTAGCCGTCGGGCATACGCCTCGCCCTCGTCGCGCAGCGGATCGAAGCCCGCTGTCACGACTAGCGCAGCTGGCCCGCCACTGAGATCCTCGGCCAGCAGCGGCGAGGCGCGCGGGTCATGCCGGTCCCCGTCCGGGCCGAAGAACTGCTGCTCGTACCAGTCCATGTTCGGTTTGGTCAGGATGAATCCCTCCGCGAAGGTCTCGCGAGACGCGGCGACCTCGACGCAGTCGGTAACCGGGTAGATCAGCAGCTGGAAAGCGGGTGTGGGTCCACCCTCGGCGACCGACTGCCGCGCGGTGACCGCAGCGAGATGCCCGCCAGCGCTGTCGCCCGCGACCGCGACCAGCGCGGGGTCCGCGCCCAGCTCCTCGCTGCGCGCGACCGCGTCACGGAAAGCCGCCAGCGCGTCATCGACCGGTGCGGGAAAGCGATGCTCCGGCGAGAGGCGATAGCCGACGCTGAGCACGCGCGCGCCCGAGGTCTTGGCCAGTAGGCGGCAAGGCTGATCGTGGGTGTCGATATCGCCCGCCACCCATCCGCCGCCGTGGTAATAGACGACCAGCGGCCCCTGCGCTGCAGCCTCCGAGTCATCCGGCACGTAGAGTCGTGCGCGTAGCGGCCCGGCCGCGCCGGCGATGGTCGTCTCGCGGATGCTCGGGAGCGCGACTGGAGCACCGGCAGCGAGGCTCACGGCGTGGCGCAGGTCCTCGCGCGCGTCCGCCGGCGTGCGCGTGCTGAGCGGCGGCCGGGGGTTGCGTTCCTCGAGCTTGAGCAGCACCTGCATGTCGAGATCCAGCTCGAGCCCGTCGCGTCTGATCGGCTGCCCCGCGATCCGGCGTTTGGCCGTCGGCGGAAGCGCGGCGATGGCGCGAGCAGCTGCCATCTCGAGTCGATCGGTGAGGCCAAGTCGCTGTGAATCCATTGAGCTCCCCTCAGGTCGTGATCGCCTGGCCCGGTCGGCCCGTTCGTTCATCGCTGCTGCTCCTCTCCTCGCGTGGAGCTGCTCACGACGACGGAGCCCCGGCGCGGACGGCCGCGAGCCGCGACTATATTCCGCCTGCCAGTGGGGTGAGGAGCCAGATGCTTATCGAGGACGCCACGGAGGCCGACGTGCCTGAGATCGCCGCGATCTACAACGACGTGATCGCGACCTCCACGGCCGTCTTCAGCGAACAGCCGGTGACGGACGAGGACCGGCTCGCGTGGCTACGCTCACGCCGGGAGCGCGAGCAGCCCGTGATCGTCGCGCGCGAGGCCGAGGCGGTCGTCGGGTTCGCCAGCTACGGAGACTTCCGGTCATGGCCGGGATACCGCTCGACGGTCGAGCACTCGGTACATGTCGCTGCTGGGCGCCGGCGCCAGGGAATCGGCCGCGGGCTCGTGCAGGAGATCCTCGCCCGTGCGAGGGGGGCGAGCATGCACGTGGTCGTCGCGGCCATCGATGCCGACAACCACGCCTCCCTGCGCCTGCACGAAGAGCTCGGCTTCGACCGTGTCGGGCAGATGCCCGGTGTCGCGCGCAAGTTCGGTCGGTGGGTCGACCTGGTGCTGCTGCAGATCACGCTCTGATGGCGCTAAGCCGGGCGCTCCGACGCGGCGACGGCGAAGACTATGTGGCGGCGCGCCAGCGTGAGGTAGGGGTGCAGCTCGATCGGACCACCCTCCAGCGGTGCGACGGTCACGTCCGTGAGCGTCAGGAACTCGCGCTCGGAGGCATTCAGGACGTCCGATACGCGGCTGCGGTAGCCGTCGCGGGCGAGCGTGAGGACCCCCTCGATCCTGTGGCGCTCGGTCTCGATCCTGATCCGCTCCTTGCGGTACTCGGTCCCGGGCTCGCCGTCCTGCTCAAGAAGCTGATCGTCGGTCATGAGCTCATTATCGGCACTAGCGGCTCACGGCGTAGGTCCGGGTGAGGAAGGTCCGGCGGCCCGTCGGGCCGGCGGCGATGATGCTCACGCGCGCTGTCATCGTCCTGCGCAAGCCCAGCGCTCTGCGCAGGCGGCGCAGCGCCGGTGGGCTGATGCGCAGCCGCACATGCCCGGTGAGCGCGGGTGCAAGCGCGCGGCCGGCGGCGATCAGGCGCACCGCGCCGCGATGGCCGCGCGGGGAGAGCGTCGCGGTCACGAGCACCTTGCATGCGCGCTGGCAGCTCACCGCCAGCGCCAGCGCCCGCCTCGCGAGGACGGCGCCGCTGCGTGGCAGGCTCACGTGCAGCAGGGGGGCGACATCGAGCGGCGGCGGCCAGCTACCGGGTGCCAGGCAGCCGCTGGGAGCGGGCGAGGCGGGGCTGAAGCGCTGGACGCGGTTGTTAAACGTGTCCGCCACATACACGGCGCCGTCACAGCCGACGGCGAGCCCGACGGGCTTTGAGAATTCGCCGAGGCCGGGGCCCCGCTGTCCCCACTTCGCGAGGAAGCGGCCGTTCGCGTCGAACAGCTGAACGCGGTTGTTTTCGCCATCGAGCACGTACACGCCTCCGGCTCCGTCCACCGCGACGCCGCTCGGGGAGCGAAAGCGCCCGTCGCCCGTGCCCGCCGAGCCCCATTCGCCGAGCACGCCGCCGCCGGCAGTCAGCTTCACGACACGGTCGTTGTAGGTGTCGGCGACGTACACGTCGCCGGCGCCGTCGACCGCGACGGCCGACGGGTGGTTGAATTCGCCGGCCCCGTTTCCCGCCGTGCCGTCTCCGGCGCCCGCGCCCCACTTCGCAAGCAGCGTGCCTTTTGGGCTGTAGACGAGCACGCGATTGTGGCCGGCGTCCGCCACATACGCGTCCCCCGAGCCCGCCGCTACCGACACCGATCCGGCGCCGCTCAGCTGCGCGCCGCCGACGTCCGCCGGCCCGCCGAGCTCCGAAAGGTACGTCGCGTCTCCCCACAGGCGCACTAGCCGTTCGTTGCCCTCGTCGGCCACGAACACCGAGCCGCGGGGGTCGATTCCGATGCCGGAGGGATGGCTGAAGCGCGCCCTCGATCCTCCTGCAAGCGACCACGCGCCGGCGTAGGCTTCGCCCCCGCCGGCGAACGTCTCGATGCGGCCTCCGACCGTATCGGAGACGAGCAGCCGGCCGGATGGGTCGATCGCGAGGCCCCGCGGCCCGGTCATCTGCGCTGGAGCGCGCGCGGAGATGCCGAATACGCGCAGGAAGTTGCCCGCCGGGTCGAACACCTCGACACGGTCGTTCGCGGTATCGGCGACGAACGTTTCGCCGCCGGGCTCGCTCGCGAGCGCGCGCGGAAAGCCGAGCTGGCCCGCTTTCGATCCGAATCCGCCCCACGCGCCGGCGAACGACAGATCAGGGTTGAGCTTGACGATGCGGTGGTTGATGTCATCCGCGACGTACACATCGCCGGCCCCGTCCAGCGTGACGCCGTAGGGGAAGCCGAAGTGGCCGGGTCCCGTTCCCTGCGAGCCGACGGAGGTCTGGAAGACGCCGTTCGGGTCGTATTTCTCGATTCGGTGATTGTCGTCGTCGGCCACGAGCACCTCGCCTTCGTTGGCGGCCACGCCGCGCGGATAGGAGAACTGACCGGGGCCGCTCCCCCGTGAGCCCCATTCGATCGCTTCGCCGCCTTCGAGGTTGAACCGCTCGATCCGGTTGTTGGCGCTGTCGGCGACGTAAACGAAGTTGCCCGCAACCGCTATCCCGCCGCCCGGCGGATGCGTGAAGTCGCGCGAGGAGCCGAAGTTGAAGCGCCCTAGCTCACTCCCGCGCCCGCCCCACGACGAGAGGAAGTTCCCGCTGGGATCGAACTTCTGGACGCGGTTGTGTTCGGAGTCGACCACGTACACGTTCCCCGCGGCGTCGGTCGCGAGTCCCCCGATCGGCCCGAACTGGCCATGGGCGCCGCCGAACGAGCCCCACTCCGTCTCGAACGCACCGGCGGCGCTGAACTTCTGCACCACGAAGCTGAGCTGATCGGCGACGTAGACGTTCCCCTGCCCATCGACGGCCACCGCCTCGGGAAAGCGCAGCACGCCCTCGCCGCGGCGCCCGATGATCTTCGCTGCCGCATAGGGGCATGCGCGCGGGCCGGATCCGGGACATCCTTCGGCGAGCGCGAGCGCGGCGTTCGCCCCGCTCAAGCTGCAGGCCAAGGCGAGGGCCGCCAGCAGCACGCATCGCGTCAGCGCGGTGCTGCGCTGTCGGTGATGGCGGGCGAGTCTCATCGAGGCATCAAAACACGCAAACGCTCCCCCGTGCAGCGGTAGCTGCACGCAGCCGCCTCGAAGGCGGCTCGGTGCTAGAGGATGCGCTCGGGCGTGCGCGCCGGCAGCCCGGCTCGGGCGACCGGTCCCGCAGCGGTCCGCGCCGGTGCGTTCGGCCGGTTCAGCTCCTCGCGCACGATGTACAGCGGGCGGTGCTTCACCTCGTCGTAGATGCGCCCGACATACTCGCCGATCACGCCGATCGCGATCAACTGGATGCCGCCGAGCAGCAGGATGGCGATCGTGATCGAGCTGAAGCCCGGCAGGTATGAGTCGGCGATCCGCAGGGCGATGACGACGGGAATCGCGATGAAGGCGACTCCGGCGGAGAGCAGTCCGGCGTAGGTGGCCAGCTGCAGCGGCAGGTGTGAGAAGGACGCGATCGCATCCAGCGAGAAGCGCAACATCTTGCGAAGCGTGTACTTCGTCTCGCCCGCGTGGCGCGCGTCGCGCTCATACGAGACCGCGGTCTGCGTGAAGCCGACCCACACCGTCATGCCCCGCAGGAATCGCGAGCGCTCGGTCATCGCCAGCAGCGCGTTCAGCGCTCGGCGGTCGAGCAGGCGAAAGTCGCCGGAGTTGGGCTCGAGGTTCACCTGGGCGAGTTTGTCGAAGAGCTTGTAGAACCACGAGGCGGTGGCAAGCTTGAAGGCGGTCTCGCCCTCACGCTGCCTGCGCACCGCATAGACCACGTCTGCGCCCTGGCTCCATTCGGCGATCATGTCGGGGATCAGCTCCGGCGGGTCCTGCAGGTCCGCGTCGATCATCGCGACGACGTCGCCGACGGCGTGCTCCAGCCCCGCTGTCAGCGCGGCCTGGTGGCCGAAATTGCGGGAGAGGTGGATCACCCGCACGCGGGGGTCGGCCGCGGCCATGCGGTCCAGCAGCTCAGGCGTGCGGTCGGAGCTGCCGTCGTTCACGATCACGAGCTCGAACTCGTAGTCGGCGACCGCGGCGCAGGTGCGCGCGACGAACTCCTCGACCAGCTCCTGCTCGTCGAAGACGGGCGCCACGACGCTGAGGAGGTTGGGGGTGCGAAGTGGTGTGTCCGCCATGATCCTTAACTTCCCGTGAGCCCCAGCTGGAGCCGTGGGAAGGCTTCCATCTTCCTCGAGCGGCCTAAGCGATAGATGAATTTATCGTTCATCCTGTCAGCGATGCGCTTCAACCGCTCCGCGCCCGATGGTCGAGCCCCCAGCCTAGCGGGGCTCAGGCGCGCGCTCGGCAAGCCCGTTGTCATCCAGTTCGTGAAGTTCGGCACCGTGGGAGTGTCCAACACGCTCCTGACGTTCCTCGTGTACACAATCCTGTTGAAGGTCTTCGGCGTGTGGTACCTGGCCGCGTCGGCGATCGGTTTTCTGGTCGGCGCCATCAACGGCTTCCTGCTCAACCGCCGCTGGACCTTCAAGGAGCACGTCGGCGACGCGTTGACTCCGGTGCGCTGGGGGGTCGTGCAGGGCTGCGGCCTCGGGCTGAACGAGGTGCTGCTGTTTCTGCTCGTCGAGGAAGCTCATGTGGACAAGCTTCTGAGTCAGGCGTTCGCCACGGCGGTGGTCACGGTGCTCACCTTCCTGGCCAACCGCGCCTGGACCTTTCGCGTGCACGCACCCGTCGCCGTGGCCGACAACGACGTCTGAGCAGCCTTGGGGCCGGCCCTCAGCGGAAGACCGCGAGCAGCGACAGCCCGCCGGGAATTCGTCCCCCGCGCCCGATCAGCGCCGCCTCCAACGCCAGCGGCCGCTCGAGCACCCAGTTCACCGGCTCGGGTGGCACCCACAGGTCGAGGCTCGACTCGGTCGTCTTCGTGTTGACGCGATCGAGCAGGCGCAGCAGGATCGCCACGGGCAGCAGCAGCGAGTTGAAGTAGGTGGTGCGCACCTGCTCCCACCCGGCCTGCTCGGCAACCTGCTGGAGCGAGCGCCGGGTGTAGCGGCGATGGTGATGGTTGATCTCGTCGTGGCCGCTCCACAGCCATTGGTAGGCCGGCACCGTCACGAGTAGCGCGCCGCCTGGCGCGACGGTGCGCCGCAGCTCCCTCAGGGCGCCAACGTCGTCCTCGAGGTGCTCGATCACGTCGAGGCTGGCCGCGAGATCGAAGCTGTCGGGCGGAAACGGCATCTCGAGCACCGATCCCTCGATGACCTCGCCCGCTTCCCGTTCGCGCGCCAGGCAGACGCTGGTGTGCGAGAGCTCGATCCCGGTCACGGTTCCGTGGCGGGCGAGCTCGACCATGTTGCGCCCGCTGCCGCACCCTGCGTCGAGGATGCGAGCGCGCGCCGGCAGGCGCAGGCCGGCGATCACGCGCTCGAGCACAGTCCGCCGCCCCCGATACCACCAGTGGCGGTCCTCCGCCTGGTGGGTCTGCAGCTCGTAGTCGCGATCCATCCGCGGGCATCTTTTCCTATCCGGCCCCCTCCGCGCGGCGCGCCCTGATCTTGGCGCCGCGCCAGCTCCGCGCACGGAGCCCGGGAGCGGCCAGCGCCAGCCCTCCCGCGGCCGCGCTTCGTGCGCCGCGGGAGGCTGCTTGTGCCGGGATCGCCTACGGGGTCGGCAGTGAGACGGTCAGGTTGCTGACTTCGATGCTGAACGCACCGTTGCTGGCCCGGTAGTACGGCGCATCGCGGCCGAGGAGCTGGAGCTTGACCGTGTCCCCTTTGGCGAATTCGTATCCGTTGCCGTGCAGCTGGAACGTGATCGTGCCCGTCTGGTTTTCGTTGAGCCGGTACACGCCGCGGCTGATCAGCCGCTGTTCCCCGCTGGGAAGCACGTCCCAAAGGCGCGACGCGAGCTCGCCGAACGGTCCGATCGTTTTGATGCTGGCCGTCACGGTCGGCAGGCCCAGCAACGTGAAGCCGTTGCTCACGAGCGTGTAGTTGGCCGTGTTCGGCTCGGTTTCGGCTTTGACGGCCTTGCACGCGTCCGTGGTGCCGCCGATCGGGTCGTATTCCGCTGCGATTGTCGGGTTTCCGCCCGCCGAGTTGAGCGTCTGCGGGCTCGCCGAGCCGAATCTGACCGTGTGCTGGTGCACTTTCGACCACGTCGCTGCCGCGAAGGGCCCTCCGCCGGCCGCGGTCTTCGGACAGGTCTGCGTGTATGCCGTCACGCTCCCGTTCGCTGGAGCTGTGCCCGTCCGCTGCAACTTCGCCGCGAAGAACCCGGCCGCCTCTTGGTTGAAGGCATGGTCGGTGTTTTCCTTGTTTGAGCCGCGACTGTGCCCGAGGTCTCCCACCATCAGCGCCGCGTAGCCACTCACGGCACGGGCTGCGTTGTAGACGCGCAGCGACTGCGACGGCGGGAAGAGGTCGTCGGTCCAGCCGCTCTCCAGCAGCATCGGGGCGGGGGTGCCCGACAGGCCGTAGCCCTGGTGGTAGGTGTACAGCTGTTTCGCGATCGCTGCGTCTTCGGGCGTGGCCGGCTCGCCGGCGTTCGTGGCGGCGAACCACTTCGAGAGGTCCGCTTCGGGATCGGCTCCCGACGGCGCGATGTAGCCGCTCGCGTTGCCAAGAGCGAAGAGCCCCGAGACGTAGCTCTGGATCTCGACGCCGAACGGTTCGTAGCTTTGCGCGAACGGAGCAATTTCGGTGTCGAGAAAGCGTCCGTTGGGTGTCAACGCGTCCACGAGGTCCGACCACGGCCAGCGGGGGAACGTCGCCGTGATCGACAGCGCCTTGCCTTTCGGGCTCGTCCAGGGAGCGAATTCGCCTTTGGGCAGCCTGATCCGGTTCTTAAGGTAGGCGAGCTCGATGCTCTGGCCGCCTCCATAGGAGATCCCCGTGCTCGCGAGCGCGCCGGGTTTGGCGAGGCGTTCGTCGACGAGCAGGCCGAGCAGGTACTGGGTGTCGCGCACCTCATAGCGCTGGTCGGCGAGGCGAATCCAGCCTTCTTTGCAGCCTGGGTCTTCCCGCGAGGCGGGGGCGCCGCACGAGTTGCCCCAGCCGCGCGCGGAGTAGTTGAGGACTGCGTAGCCGTGCTGCGCGTAGTAGATGTTGTTGTAGTCGAAGGTCTCGTTTCCGTCGCCAGCCGGCGTGGTCGACTCGAAGTCTGTCTTACTGCCGCCCCAGCCATGGAGCATCACGATCGTCGGAAACGGTCCCGTCCCGCTTGGCGGAAGCGTCACGTCGACGTCGAGCGGCACGCCGTCGAAGGTGTGCACCCGCTGCGCAAGGGTTTCCGTTGGACAGAAGCGCACGCCGTTCTGGGCTTTGCAGGCGTGGCCGAACGGAGCCGGTTCGGCGGCCTGCGCCGACGCCCCGGTGACGGCCAGCCCAACGATCGCGGCCAGTAGGCCCCCCGACAGCAGCGTGCGACGTCCCGTCTTCACATCATCCCCCTGTGCTTAGTCCCATTACCCTCGTCGCGGGGCCAGCTACCCGAATTCGGGGTATTTCTAACGTCGCGGCGGCTCCGGCACGGTCGCCGGCGGCCCGAGTCCGGGCCGCGCGCATTCAGCGGGGCAGCGAGAGCACGTGCGCCTTCGCGGGATCTATGCGCCCGTCGAGGAGGTCGAGGTAGGCGCCTTCAAGCGCCTGCGGTCCCTCGCCATGGATCACCAGCAGCCACGTGCCGGTCCACTCCAGATAGGGGCGCCAGGCGTCGGCGAGCCGCTGCTCGAGACCCTCCCTTCCCCAGTCGGCCGAGCGCTTGCTGACGCGGTCGGGCGCGAAGAAGAACATCGGACGCGGACCCGGCAGCGCGTCCGGGAGCTCGCCCATGCGATCGTGGTGCGTCGCGCCGACGACGGCCGAGTGCGCGAGCTGCTCGCGATAGTGCTCGTGGACCGTGTCACGCACGCCGGCGTCGCCGGCCATGTCCACATAGACGGCGCGCTCTCGAGGCAGCTCGCCCACCTCCTCGTATGACACGACATGGTCATAGACGCCGAGGCGTCGTGCGAAGTCGCCGCTGCGAGAAGAAGTGAGCCCGACGACGTCGACGCCCTCGCGGCGGCTGAGCAGGAAGGCGAGCGCGCTCGCCGTCTTGCTCGATGCGCTCGAGAGCACAACCGTGCCGGCGCCGAAGAGCGCGCTGTCGGCGAGGAAGTCGTCGATCAGGTACGAGGTGAAGAAGAGCGGGCGCAGCAGCATCTGCTCGTCCTCGTGCCCGGAGTCGTAGATCGGGTCGGCAGCGGTGCGCGCGTAGTTGTTGTAGGCGGGCGGAAGCTTGGCGCGGTGGGGAGAGGCGTCGACGAACCCGCGGCCGTCCACACGAGCGGCGTCGAGGACGAACTCGCTCGACGGGGGCAGGTAGCCGAAGACGCGTGTGCCCACCTCCAGCCCGTCCTGCCGGCTGGCGCTCACCTCGGCGAACCCCCACACCGGCACCCGTCCCCAGCCATCCTCGGCGGGGAAGAAGCTCCAGTAGGACATCGCCTCGCCGAACATCGCGTACGTGATGTTGTTGGACGTCAGCCCGAAGGATGCGACGCGGAGCTTCGCTTGACCCGGCTCCAGCTCCAGCGGATCGGCGTCGAGGAAGCGGCAGCGGTGAAGGTCGTCCTTTGCAACCAGGAAGTCCACGCCGCCTGGAGCTTACGCGTTCCGCCCCGCCGGATCGGCGTCCAGGCCAACCGCCTGCGAGGCCAGCTCATGCGAGGGCGCGGCGGCGCCTCTACTCGGCCGAGGACGGCATCCCTCTCGACGGCGGCCGCGGGGCGGCCCGCTTAGCGCTCACCGTCCCAGTAGTCGACGCTGCCGTCGGCGCGTCGGAGCATCACCTCGTCGGCGGCGTTGCCCGGCCACACGCCGATCTTGTCGCTGTCCGGATAGACGGCGACGGCGGGCTCGCGGGCGCTCGAGAACATCATGACCCGCGCCATCGTCTCGCCCCGATTGGTCGTCTTGTGCGCACCCTGCGCTCCAGGCGGGAAGCGCACGATCTCGCCGCGGGCGAGCGTCTCCTCCCCCTTCGGCGTCCGCACCTCCACGTCACCCTCGAGCACCAGCAGCCACTCCTCCTCGTACTCGTAGTGGTAAGGGCACACGCTCTCGCCCGACGGCAGCTCGTACACCTTCACCGCGAGCGTCACGCCGCCCGCGGCCTCGCCGACGCGCGCAACTCCCGAGCGATAGCCGTCCGGGTCCCCGTCGCTGTAGTCGCAGCGCTGGCTGAAGACGTTCGCTCGGCGCACAACGCGATATTCGCAGACACCGCTCAGCTCGTGACGAGCAGCGCAACGGCTGCCAGCGCCAGCACGTGGAGGCTCTGATCGACGCCGAGACGCACAACCACGGTCGGCGGGCCCTCGACGTGCTTGACGTGGCGCACCCACGAGGCCACGAGCGTGCCATCGTCGATGATCACATGCGGCAGCAGCACGAGCGCGCCCACTCCCAGGCCGGTCCCGATGCCGGATTCACTCGCCACCCAGACGAGCGCCGGGACGAAGGCCAGGGTGTAGACGAGCCCGTGCCACAGGAGCGCGCGCCGGGCCTCCGGGTCGCCGCCGAGCCCGTGTCCCTTGTGGTTCGCCTGCCAGCCCGTCTGCAGGAGGAAGTCCCCGACGAGGTGTGAGAGCAGGAAGACGCCGAAGAGCGCCGGCCAGGTCATCCGAGGGTTCCGGTCCGTGGTCGTCGCTCGATCATCCCGGGACCGACGCGCCTAGCCGCAGCCGGTGATCCCGCCGTCCAGCGGGATCACGGCGCCCGTCAGGTACGCGCCGGCGCGCGAGGACAGGAACAGGGCGAGACCGGCGGCGTCCTCAGGTCTGCCGATGCGCCCGAGCGGCACGCTCTGCTCGACCATCTCGCGCGACTGGGGATTGTCGAGCAGGAACGCCATCATCTTGCTCTCGAACGGGCCGGGTGCGATCGCGTTGACGGTGATGTGCTCAGAGGCAAGACGCTTGGCGAGATGACGCGTGAGCATGTGCACGGCCGCCTTGCTCGCGCTGTAGCTGTAGTTCTCGACCATCGGCGTGCGGAGCCCGTCGATCGACCCGACATTGATCACGCGCGCCGGATCGTCGGGCTCGGCCGCGGCGCGCAACGCCGGCAGCAGGGCGACCGTGAGGTGAAAGACGCCCTCGACGTTCGTGTGCATGACCCTGTCCCAGCCGCTCTGGGGGAACTCCTCGAGCGAGGCGCCCCACGTGACGCCGGCGTTGTTGACGAGGATGTCGAGCGCGGGGAAGCGTTCCCGCGTCGCTTCGGCGAGCGCCAC
>DASZFA010000045.1:0-10973 GCA_035940255.1 Solirubrobacteraceae bacterium | reverse complement strand
CGCGGGGCGGCGCCCTGGTCACGCTGCTTCACCGCCGCGCCGACTTGCGCGAGACGATGTCGGCCTACCTGATCGAGGAGCTCGACCGCTACGGCGTCGCGGTGCGCGACCGCAGCGAAATCGCAGAGCTGCGCGGGCAGGGAGGCCACCTGTGCGGCGTGACGCTCACCGATGGAGCCAGGCTGCCGTTCTCCTACCTGTTCCTGTTCCTCGGTGCCGCTCCGTGCACGAGCTGGCTCGAGGACGTCGTCGCGCGCGACAGCGACGGGTTCATCCTCACCGGCAGCGAGGCCGGAGCCAAGGGGCTGCTCGAGACGAGCGTGCCGGGCGTGTACGCCGCCGGTGACGCGCGCGCCGGCTCGATCAAGCGCTGCGCGACGGCCGTCGGCGAGGGTGCGGCCGCGGTCGGCTACGTGCACGAGCACATCAGGCGCCCGGTGGTCTCGGCGGCCTGAGGACGTTCGCAGGCCGCCGCTGCCGGCACCGCTCAGTGATGCCGTTGAGCAGCTCCGATGGCGGGAGCTTCACACCGTTGACACGGGTTTGGGACCAGCAAAGGGACCATGCGGTCCAAAACCCTGCGCTCGGACGCAAACCCGCTTTGCAACTGCGGTTGGCGCGGAAAGATGAATGGCGAGACCCAGACTCGAACTGGGGACACCACGATTTTCAGTCGTGTGCTCTACCAACTGAGCTATCTCGCCGTACGGCCGCTCGCGTTAGCCCGCCAAGGGGGCTGAGGGCATTGGCATCGCCTCAACATTACCCGCTCGGAACTGCTGATCGAGCTCCCGCTCTAAGCCGGGGCTCCCTGCGCGAGCCAGCTTCGGAAGAGCTCGACTCGATCGGCCGGCCAAGCGCCGTCGCACGGCATCGAGCCCTTCTCCAGCTGCGCGAGGATGGCCGCTGCGTTGTCGCTGACGTCATCGTAGGACCAGAGATCGAAGTGGGACAGCATCGAGCTGCGGTCGCGTTCGCGGAAGAGCGGCTTTATGTCGGCCGCGTAGCTGGTGGGCTCGCTCTGGCTGGACGGGGACACTCTGGACCTCCTCTGCTAGGGATGCCGTTGGATACGCCCGCGACGGCAGCGTCCCATCAGCGTAAACGGAAGCCGCGCCGACCGCCGTCTGCACCGTGCGGGGGGCAATCGCCCAGAAGCACGTCGGTGGTCAGCCGCGGGCGTGTTCCCAGGCTTCCAGATACGGCAGCGGATCGATCGGGTGGGATGCGGCCGAAGCGTGCCAGCCTCCCACCCAGATCTCGAAATGCAGGTGCGGGGTGGTGGCGTCGCCGGTTTCACCGGCGCCGCAGAGCACCTGCCCAGCGGAGACGCTCTGACCCGCAGCTACGGCGAGCGATCCTGCCTTACAGTGGGCGAACATGAAGTCGAATGCGGCCGTGTGCTCGACCGCGTAGTAGCCGGCGCCGGCGGCCTGGTAGCTCGTCGTGAGGATCGTGCCGGGCATCGGCGCGAGGATCGGCGTGCCTTCGGCGCTCATCACGTCCTGACCCTGATGGATGTGATTCGCGCGGGGCGCCCCGAACCGGTTTTCGGGCCCTCCGAAGCTGTGGGCTCCGGCCACGGGGAAGACCGCGCCGGAAGCCGCCGACTGGGCCGGTGTGGGGACGCCTTCTTCCGCGATCAGCGGACTCGGAGCCGGGAGGGTAGGTTGGGGCTGGGCCCTGACGGGTGCGGTCACCGTCAGGCTCGCAACGCCGGAGGCGCGTGCCCTGCGCAGCAGCGTGCCCGAGTGGTGGTCGTGGGCGCTGACGCTGAGGTGGTAGCTGCCCGCTCTCAACGAAGCACCCCGCGGCCACCTCACGTTGACCGCTTGCCCTGTGGGCATCCAGCCGAGCGAGACGACCAGCACCGTCCTGCGAGTCGAGAGCTCGGTCACGGCCACCGATGCAGCGATGGTGCTGACGCCCTGCTCGTCGATCCGCAGGGACACCCGTGGCGGACGGCCAGCGGGCGCAGTCCTGGGAACGATCAGCTGGCTGATGACCGGGCGGGGCGCTTCAAGCGCCCGCGGGGTGACGCGGAATTCGCTCCCTCCAGCCTGCGGCCCTGCGGGCGCAGCCGTGCCACCGGGCGGTCCGGGGCTCGCCGAAGCAGAGGTCGTGTAGGCCATCAGAGCCAACGCCGTACAGCCGGCGACCGCGAGCGTCCGTGCGCGCATCATGCGGCTGACATCGGAGCGCGGGCGCCGTCGCTATAGCGACGATGGCGCTCTGCAGACGCCTGGAGGAGGGCCCTCGCGTCCTAGGCTCGCTCGAATTCCTCGACCAGCGCCTTGTAGGTTCTGCGAAGCCCCTCGGAGATCGGCACCTCCGGGCTCCATCCCAGCTCCCGAGCGGCCAGGCCTATATCGAGCCGGCTGTGCTGCAGCTCGCCCGGTCGCAGCTCCGCCAGCTGTGGCTCGATGTCCGACCCGGCGGCGGCCCGCAGCTCGTTCCAGACGGTCATCACGTCCGTCTCCACGCCCGTGGCGATGTTGTAGGTGCCGCTCTTTCCGGCTGCCGCCATTAGCCCCCTCACCACATCCTCCACATACACATAGTCTCGCGTGGGCTTCCCGTTGCCGTAGAGCTTCGGAGCGGTCCCGGCATAGAGATGGTGGCTGAAGATCGCGACCACGCCAGCCTCCCCGTGTGGGCTCTGGCGCGGACCGTAGACGTTTCCGAGCCGGCAGATCGCATGCGGAACGCCCGATGACAGGGACCAAGTCTTGACATACGCCTCGGCCGCCCACTTCGATGCGCCATAAGGAGACAGCGGCGCGGGAATCCGCTCCTCGCTCGTGGGCATCGGCGCCTCATCTCCGTATAACGCCCCGCCGGTCGAGGTGAACACGACCGGTGCTCCGGAGCGGGCAGCCGCCTCGACCACGTTCAGCGTGCCCTTCACGTTGACCTCGCAATCGCGCCCCGGGTCCTCGACGGACGCGACGACGCTCGCCTGTGCCGCGAGATGGAAGACCGAGCTCGGCTTGACCTGCTCAAAGACAGCGGAGAGCGCGGCAAGGTCGACGATGTCCAGCTCGTGCAGCTCTGCCTCGCGGGCGACCCGACGCGCCTCGCCGGTTGAAAGGTCATCGATCACCGTCACCGAGTCGCCGCGGGCGAGCAGCGCATCGACAACATGCGAGCCGATGAAGCCGGCGCCGCCGCTGACGATCGAGCTCGTGGTCATGCGTTGCAAATCTAGCGAGCGCAGCGCCGACACGAACCGCGGGGCGCTGCTCTATACGGGCGTTGCGTGGGCGGGCGCCGAGTCCAGCAGCGCTTCGACGGCTTCGACTGACTCGTCTATCCGTTCGAGCACCTTCATGCCGCTGTGATCACGCGGAAGCTCACCGCCGACGGCCGCTCCGCCTAGCACGATCGGGATGTCGGGGTGGCTCAAGCGAAGATCGTGCAGAGCTAGCTCGACGTCCTCCGCCGTGGTGGCCGCGGTCGCACCGAGAACGAGCACGTCGGGCGAGCGGCTCTCGACCATGCTCCGCAGGCGCTCGGCAGAGAGGTCTGTGTCGAAGATCGTCTGATAGCCGGCGGCCGCAAGCTGGTCATGAACCATCTGCAGGCCAAGCGTGTGCTCGTCTCCTTCGACGCCCGCGAGCAGGACCCGCTCGCGCGTTGGTTCGGTGCCGCCGATCATGTAGCGGTAGAGCGTTGCGAGCACGCGTCGGGTTATACCCGTGGCCCGATGCTCGCGCTCGACGTCGATCTCTCCGTTGTCGCAGAGCACGGCGATGCGGCGCAGCGCCGGAGCGATCACCTCGGCGTGGAGCTTCGTGGGCGCGATGCCGTCTTCGATCGCAGTCGCGATCGACCCCTCTGCCATCTCGGCGTCGCCTCGCTGGAGGGCGGTCACGTATGTCTCGAGCGTGCTCTCGACGAGGGCCGTCGGATCTGCGCGCATCTGCTCGCGTGCGTCGGGGCCCGACTCGCCGAGAACTTCGAGAAACGCATCGAGGAGCACCGGGTCGAAATGACGGCCACGCTGTTCGCGCATCATCTGGATCGCGTCTTCTACGGTGAATGCCTTGCGGTACACGCGGTCGCTCGTGAGCGCGTCGAACACGTCCGCCACCGCCACGATCCTGCCCTCGATCGGGATTTCCTCGCCTTTCAGGCCACGCGGATATCCGCTCCCGTCCCACTTCTCCTGGTGGCTGAGGGCGATCGTCGCCGCGAGGTCGAGGATCGAAGATGACGACCCGCGCACGAGCCTGTGGCCCTCCTCGGCGTGCGTCTCGACGATCGCGCGCTCCTGAGGCGTCAGCGGCCCGGGCTTGAGCAGGATCGCGTCAGGTATGGCGACCTTGCCGACGTCGTGAAGGGGCGCCGCGTGCTTGAGTCTTTCGCAGAACTCCGGGTCCATGCCGATATGTTCGGCCAGCAGGGTGGAGAAGCGCCCGATCCGCTCGATGTGCGCACCCGTGTCCTCGTCTCGGAACTCGACCGCCATCGACAGCCGCCGCACCGTCTCGGCCTGAGCGATCTCGAGCTCGGATAGAGCGCGTTTGAGATCGCTCGAGCGGCCATCGATCTCCTGTTCGAGCGCGATCCGCTTGCCTTCCCCGAAGTGCCAGCCGAACGTGGCGGCAGCGGCCGCGAGCACCACGACGCAGCCGGCGACGATCGCGGATGCCCCAGCCAGCGTCGCCCCGGCAGCGGCTGCGACGGCGACGGCAGCCCAGGGAAACAGCCTCCAGGCCAAGGGGCGCCGTGGTGGCGAATCCGCGCCGGCCCGCCCACGTTGATGGCGCCCGTTGTTGGACATCGCGCTCAGTTGACCGATGTTAGTCACGCGGACGGCGGCGGCCGGACCCGTTCTCGTACGTTTGTCCACCCCCGGCCGTGTGGCGCCCACCCCACGTTTGGCGGGCTGCCGGAAGCCGACTGGGGTTACGCTGTGCACTCGCTCGCGTCCTTGTCCTGTCCCCGGTTCGACCCGCGCCGCGCCGGTCTTGACGGGGAGGCGAGGCGGTAGACATATGGCCGAGAGCCGCTCTAGCGGCCAGCCCGAAGCTGGTTGAGGTTGATCGCGTTCAGCGGCGGTGAGATCGTGACGGCCTCGTTCCACCTGTCGAAGACGATATGTCCTCCGTTCGCTCCCGCCCTTGCGACCTCCACCGGGTAGGACTTGCCGGTCGCGGCGACGTACAGGACGCCCCCCTTCGTAAGATCCCTGACGGCCACTACCTTCTGGCCTTTGATGGTCGTGCTGGCACCCTTCGCGAGGGCGCCGTGGCTCGCGAGCGTCGTATCGATGAGCTTGCGCAGGTCCGTGAGCGACCTGATTGGAGCGAATTCTCCCGATGCCGCTGGCGCCTTCAGCCACTTGCCCTGCAGCAGCCGTGCTGCAGACGGGCCGCCGATGTGTCGGTAGAAGGCGGAGCTGCCTTTGATGTACACGGTGCCGCCAAGTGTGATCAGTTCGAAGCTGAGGCCGTTCTGAGTTATCCGTCCGTATCCGCCCTTGCCTGCCAGCAGCTGCATGTCCAGCGAGAGTGGCACGCCTTCGACAACTGCTCCGGAGACGTGCACTGACGCGGCTTCGTCCGCGGCCGCCCGCGCGGCCGCGACGATCTCAGCGGGCGACTTCGACGCGACGGCGCTCTTTGAGGATGAGCCGCCGCAGCCGGTGAGCGCCAACGCAAGAAGCGCGAGCCCCAGCGCCGAGCCAGCGAGGAGCGAAAGGCGGGCACGCATGGCGCGCAGACTGTAGCTGGCCGCGCGGTCACCTGTGACCGGCAGGCCAGTGCGTTGGCACTCGAACCGTGCCTGCGCACGCGCCTGCGGCGCCGGCGTAACAGGCGGCTGAGACGTGCCTAGTCCCGGGGTCCTGTCGCCGGCCCGTCGTGGCGATGGCCTTCTCCCTTGTCGCCTGCGGCCGGCCCAGGTTCTTCCCCGTCCGTCGCAGGCACGCCGCCTGCCGCCGAAGCCTCCGCGTTTGAACCGCTCGAAGACATCAGCGTGTTCATGAGCTCGACGGCGGCCGCCTTCAGGGCGGCGACCGCCGGCGAGGAGATCTCGCCCCGGGTCGCCAGTACGTCGAGTGTGCTGCCGAAGTCCAACAACTGCTTCGCCGCCTGACCCGCATCCCGTGTCGACGCGTCGAGCAGTTCACCCGTTTGACGCGAGATCACGCTCGCCGCCCTTCCATCGATCAGCCCCTGCTGCTGGTCCTCAAGCACAAGCCCGTTCAAGGCCCCCGCCGCCGCCGCAGGGTCGGCCGTCCGACTCCTAGCAGCGGCGACGCCCGCGCCCGTCGCCCCGGCCGGAGCGCTGGCCACAGCGGCCTGGGGACCGGCAGTCGTCGTGGTGGACCCGCGATTGCTCGTCGCGGCGCGTTTGACCTCGCTCGCCGCCTTGTGCTTGGAGGGCACCCCCGAGGCCCGGGCCGTCGCCCCGCCCGGCCTGCCGGCTGAGCCGTGATCGAGCAAGAGCGCAAGCGTGACCAACACCGCCAAGGTCACCGGTGCGGCGAGCCAGCGCCGTTTTCGCCGCCTGTGAGCTCGCCCCAGGACGGGGGTTGCTGTCCACCTCGCACTGCCGTCCCGTGGCTTCGCCGAGACTCCGGGGAGACGAGGCGCCGGCCGCTGCCAACGCACGCCGGACGGCACACGGGTCGCGGCGACGGCATCGGCGGCGCTACCGTTCGTCGTCGAGGGGACCTCGGCCAGCGCGACGCAGAGCGCCTGAGCGCCGTCGTAGCGCTCTCCGGGGTCCTTGGCGAGACATCTCAGCACCACCTCATCGAGTCCAGCTGACACCTCGGGACGCCGCCGCGAGGGCGGGTCGGGCGCCTTGGTGACATGTTGATTGACCAACGCGGCGGTGGAATCTGCGACAAACGGCGGCCGCCCCGTGAGCATCTCGTAGAGCACACAACCCAAGCCGTACAGGTCCGACCGCGCGTCGATGGCTCCGCCTTTCGCCTGCTCGGGCGACAGGTAGCCCGCCGTGCCGATGACGGTGGTAGCGCGCGTTAGCGACGTCCCGGCGAGGGCGCGGGCGATCCCGAAGTCCAGGACCTTCACCTGCCGGCCATCGCCCACCATCACGTTCGCCGGCTTCACATCACGGTGCACGATCCCGTGGGCATGGGCCGCGCCCAACGCCTGGGCGACGCTAAGGGCGATGTCGACGGCCCGCTGCACGCGCAACGGGCCCCCTTTGAGCACCGCCGAGAGGGTCCTCCCCGAGACACGCTCCATGACGATGAAGCGCGCACCGCCATCGACGCCGCTGTCGAACACGGCGACCACGTTGCGATGGCTTAGCGAGGCGGCCGCCCGCGCCTCACGGTCGAAGCGCTCGACGAACACCTCGTCCTCGACGAGCTCGGCGGCGAGCACCTTGATCGCCACGTCTCTGGCGAGGGTCCGATCGAACGCTGAGTACACGCTGCTCATGCCACCCCGCCCAAGCAGCGAATCGACCTCGTAGCGCCCGACTAGGATGTCACCCGTTTGCAGCACGCGCAGATTTGCCCTTTGCCCAAAGTCGGGTGCAACTAACCGCAGGACCCCCGGGCGCGGCTGCGGTCACGAAGACAGCGTTCCGCGAGCTGGCAGGCGCGTGAACTGCATCGACCTCCAAACTGGCCGAAATCCGAGGCGCGCGTACATCTCCTTCGGCCAGTCCTCGTCGTCGGCGCAGATCCACAGGTCCTCGGCGTCGCCCGCCGCACCGATCGCGGAGAGCGTGATCGTCTGGCCACGGCCGCCGCCGCGGTGCTCGGGATGCACGTAGACGTGAGTAATCTCGGCTACTGCGCCTTCGCGCACGAACTGGGCGAAGGCCACAGGCATACGGCCATCGTGCATCGCCAGAACTCGCGCACCGCGGATTGACGCAACCTCGCGCGCCTCGTCGAAAAAGCCGCTGGCATCCTGATCCGGGAAGTCCTCGTGATGCCAGATCACGCGTAGGTCGTTGACGGTCTCGTATGGCACCTCCTCGACCAACGCCAGCGGGGAGGACGCCGGCGCGGCCTCGTGGCGCATCCATAGTAGCCGCGTCGTGAGCCAGCCGTTGCGTTCGAATCTCGCTCTTAGCGGCTGCGCGGCCGCCGCGAGGTCGAAGTCCAGGCGCCGGTGCGCGAGCCCTGCCAGCGCGTCGTCGGCGAAGGATTCAAGCGCCCCGACGCCCATCTCCGCGTCCCGCTCCACGCAGACTGCGTTGTAGTCGAAGTAGCTTGGATATCGCGAGGCCCGCACGACGGTTCCATGCTCCCACGGCACGACCACGTCGCAGAGGGCAGACTGTGCGGCGTGATGCCAGGCGCGGGCGCGGCCGGTCGCGTCGTCGCGTGCCCGATTGGCTCTGGTCATATCGGCAGGTTAGGCCAGCCTCGTGCTCGACCGCGCGCGGGAGGTATTGGGGTAGGCTCTCGCGCCGTGATCGCGCGCGCCGACGTGACCTTCGAGTCCGGCGGCGAGCGTTGCGCCGCCTGGCTTTACCGGCCCGAACATGCGAGTGCCTGCGTCGTGCTGGCACACGGTTGGACGGGGTTGCGGGAGCAGCGACTCGACGCCTACGCCGAGCGATTCGCTGACGCAGGCCTCGCCGCGCTCGTGTTCGACTACCGGCATTTCGGGGCGAGCGAGGGCGAGCCCCGAAGCTTGCTGGACATCGGGCGCCAACTTGCCGACTGGCGGGCCGCTGTCGCCTTCGCCCGGCACCTCGAGGGCATCGACCCCAGTCGGATCGGGTTGTGGGGCACCTCGTTCAGCGGCGGTCACGTGGTGGAAATCGCCGCGCACGACCCCCGCATCGCAGTGGTCGTGGCTCAAGTCCCGTTCATGGACGGTCTCGCCAACCTGCTGCGCCTGGGACCAATGCACTCGTTGCGCCTGACCGTCGAGGGCATGCGCGACCAGATTGGAGCGTTCCTCGGCCGCCCTCCACACATGCTCGCCTCAGTCGGACCGCCGGGGTCGACTGCCGTGATGAACTCGCCGGACGCCGAACCGGGCTTCCGCGCGCTCAACCCGCCGGGCCTGGCCTGGCCAAACGAGGCGGCCGCGCGGATCACCCTACGCGTTGGCAGCTATCGCCCCGCGCGCCACGCCGCCAAGGTGAGATGCCCGATTCTCTTCGTACTTGCCGACGAGGACGTCGTCACGCCGTCCGACGTGGCCGCGAAGGCCGCGGCCCGGGCGCCGCGGGCCGAGGTGCTCGGCTATCCCGGCGGACACTTCGACCCTTATGTCGGCGAGCTGTTCGAGCGCGTCGTCGCCGATGAGACCAGCTTCCTGGTCCGTCACCTCGGCGATCAAGACTGACTGCCACTCGAGCGGCGCAGGCTCACGTCCTGGCGCGAGGTGTGCGAGGTGGAGGCCCCGTCCTAAATCGACGCATTTCTCCTTACCGGGAGTAGCGGTCGACGCTGGACCTCCGAACATCCCTCAACGTGACTGATCGGCTAATTCGCTGGACCTCTTGTCGTCCCATTAGGACTCGCTGCGTGGTCCCAAAGGTGTCGAAAATAACCCCTGAGAAGACAGGAGAAAACCGCCGTCCAGTTGCGGCGCTGATCGCTTGGGTTGTCGATGCGCTCCGCCGACCCGATCACAGTGGCTCGTCTTGAAACCCGGATCGCGACAACGCCAGACCAAGCCGATCCGGACCGCAAACCAAGCAGACCTCGCACCACGAAAATAGGAGTCGCTGGCGCGGCCTCGTTGATCGCTTTCGCACTCAGCGGAGCGCCTGCGACGGCGCGACCTCAGGGAAAGGTCTCGACTAGCCCCACAGCCATCGCAACTTCAGCCGCACATGCCGTTCCTGCTAGCCGCCGTCGACTCTGTAGGAGATCGCGAGTACACCGCCGCAAGCTGGAGGTGCGCTGCGCGAACGCCCGGGGTGCGCCGAAGCTGTCGGTCGCGGGCGACACTCTCTCGTGGACCGCTACCGCGAGGCACAACCAGTATCTCCTCAGGCTCAAGGTGCCAAGACGTGCGCCGACCGACACTGTCATAGTTGGTACGCGCGCGACACCGGCAGCGCATCCGGGTCTGACCGTCGAGTACGCGGTGCGGGCGCGTGCTCGCCGGCTCTGGTCGAACGTAGTGTGGATCACCTACCCGTCGAGAGCAGGAAGCGGAGCACGCCGCCATTCGACCGAAGCCGCTCGGCGGAGAAGGCGAGTCCACGCCGACCCCGGAACGCAGGCTGCCGCAAAAGCACAAGCTGAACGGCAAGCCAAGGAAGGCGCGGCACGCAGAGCGAGAGAAAAAGCGAAAACCGAAGCAGCCAAAGAAAAAGCCGAACGCGAAGCAAAGGAAAAGGCCGCCCGCGAAGCCAAAGAAAAAGCCGAACGCGAAGCAAGGGAAAAGGCCGCCCGCGAAGCGAAAGAAAAAGCCGAACGTGAAGCAAAGGAAAAGGCCGCCCGCGAAGCGAAGGAAAAAGCCGAACGGGAAGCCAAAGAAAAAGCGAAACTCGAAGGACCCAAAGAAAAAGCCGAACGCGAAGCGAGGGAAAAAGCCGAACGCGAAGCCAAAGAAAAAGCCGAAGCGAAACAAAAAGCAGAACTCGAAGCCAAAGAAAAGGCCGCACGCGAAGCAAAGGAACGGGCCGAACGCGAAGCGAGGGAAAAGGCGGAACGGGAAGCGGGTGGGACGGGCTCGGAAGGGCTTGGTGCGGGTGGCGTTGGTTATCAGGGTGACGCGGCGAGTTGGGCGGATTCGTTGGTGACGGTGGGTGATGCTTCGTGGTTGTCGTCTCACTGGACGTGGTTTTCTCGTGACTACCCGCCGTATGGTGATGGTTTTCCTGTGGTCGCGCCGGGCGTCAAATGGACTCCGTATCGTGATGCCTGGACGCATAACTCCGAAGGCGGCGAAGCGGGCACGAACCGTTTCCCTCTGGATACGCAGGCGGGCCGCGCGGCGTTCATGGTCGGCGTCAACGAAGACTTCGCGCGGGGTGGGGTCGGTGAGTGGCTGGATGACTGGCAG
>DASZFA010000044.1:0-1858 GCA_035940255.1 Solirubrobacteraceae bacterium | reverse complement strand
CGGTCGGGGGTCCGCTCGCCGAGCAGGTCGGTGAGCAACAGGTCCAGGACACGTTCGACCCGGCCTTCCGGCATGTCGGCCGGCGCGGCGAGGATCCGGATCGTGTGCGGCCCGAAGCGCTCCCCCTCGAACCCGAGGGTTTGGAGCCACCGTTCGTGCTCCTCGAAGGCTGCCACCTGGCCGGGCGATAGATCGAGCACGTGCGGGATCAGCAACAGCTGGCTGGAGGGCTGGTTTTGCTCGAGGCGACGGACGATGCGATCGAAGAGCACGCGCTCGTGGGCGGCATGCTGGTCGACGAGGACCACGGCGCCGGGTGCTTCCGCGACGAGGTAGCCGCGCAACAGCTGCCCGATGTACCCCAGGGGTGGCAGCCGCTGGGCATCAACCTCGCTCACCGCTTCGCCGTCAATCTCCCTCCCCCCTTGAGGGGGAGCGTCGGGGTAGGTGACGGCCGTCTCACGAAGCTCGAGAAGCGGACTGCCTACCGAGGCTTGCAACTCATAGACGGGGCTCTGCCGCAGCGCGCGATAGCAGGCACGCTCGACGACGGCGAAGATAGCGCCCTCATTTCGAAAGCGGACTTCACGCTTGGTTGGATGCACGTTGACGTCGACGTCGCCGGGATCGACGCGTACCTCGAGCACGGCCAGCGGAAAACGATCCGGCTCGCGCAGCCCGCGATACGCCTGTTCCACCGCGAAGGCCAGGTTGCGATGGTAGATCCGGCGACCATTCATGAGGATCACGACGTGCTCACGGCTGGCGCGATGCAGGGCCGGTGGACTGATCAGGCCGTGCACCATTCCATCGTCGACGGCGAGCATCGCGGCGGCAGTCGGCGCATCGTACACGGCGGCAAAGGCGGCGCGCCGATCGCCGTTTCCCGCGGTTTCCAGCACGCGCCGCCCGTCGACGTCGAGCGTGATGGCTACGGAGGGGTGCGCCAGGCCCAGCTCACCGACGAGGCGCACGATGACCGCGGTCTCCGTCGCGGGTTGCTTGAGAAATTTGAGGCGCGCCGGCGTGTTGAAGAACAGCCGGCTGACGCTGATCCGCGTCCCCGCCGGACTCCCGACCGGACCCGTGGCGAGCTGCGCGCCGCCTTCGAGCAGCACACGGTATCCCTCTCCCCCATCGCGCGCCCGACTCACCGCCTCCACCCGCGCGACCGCGGCAATGCTCGCCAGAGCCTCGCCGCGGAATCCAAGAGTCTCGATGGTTCGCAGGTCTGCGAGCGAGCGAAGCTTGCTCGTGGCATGCCGCCGAAACGCGAGCTGCAGGTCGACCGGGGACATTCCCATCCCGTCGTCGACGACCTCGATTAAATTCTGCCCGGCAGCCTCGATGCTCACCTGGATCCGGGCCGCGCCGGCATCGATGGCGTTCTCCACCAGCTCCTTGACGACCGCCGCGGGGCGATCGACAACCTCCCCGGCCGCTATTCCGTCGGCGACCGCCGTTGGCAGGATCGTGATGCGACCCGGCTCGAGGCCGGCCTCAGTGCGTGACATGCTCTCCCTGCCACGCGTAGAGCTTTTCCAGCGCTTCCCGTGGTGAGAGCCGCTCGAGGTCGAGCTGCTTCAGCTCGGCGACTACGGGGTGATCCAGCGGCAGACTGAGCTGCGCACTCGTCTCCGGCCGTTCGAGCGGCCGCTGACCCTCCAGCTCCGAGAGCACCTGACGCGCGCGTACCACCACCTGCCGCGGGATGCCGGCGAGCTCGGCTACATGGATGCCGTAGCTGCGGTCGGCACCACCCTCGACGACCTGGTGTAGGAAGATGACGCGCTCGCCTTCTTCACGTACCTCCATCCGGAAGTTGCGGAGCCGCGGGAGGCGCTGCGCCAGGGCGGTG
>DASZFA010000043.1:0-29543 GCA_035940255.1 Solirubrobacteraceae bacterium | reverse complement strand
GTCGGCCAGCCACCGCACCGCTCTCGCCGCGTTCGCCTCCGGCGCCGAGCGCTACTTCAACGCCTCGCTGCGGCCAGCGCCGGGGTTCGCGCCTTATCCGAACGACAGGGGCCAGGTACGCACCTGGTTCGATGACAACGGCTGGTGGGGCCTCGCATTCATGGACGCCTACCGAGCGACGGGCGCCGCGCGCTATCTGCGCGACGCCGAGCGGGCATTCGGCTTCATCGCCGCGCGGGGATGGGACTCAAACGGCGGTGGGCTGTGGTGGAACACCTCCCACCCCTACAAGGCCGGGGAGGCGCTTGCGTCGGGGTCGCTGCTCGGCGCGCTGCTGTTCGAACACACGCACAACCAGTTCTACCTGCGCCAGGTCGACAAGTTCCTGACCTGGGCCGACCGCCACTTCCTCACCGAACTTCGGCTTTACGACCTTACGGACTCGAACCCGACCCCCACACCGTACGTCGAGGGTCCGCTCGTAGAGGCACACCAGATCCTGTGCCGGGCAGGCCAGCAGACCGCGTGCACGCGAGCGAGGGAGCTCGCTGGCGCCTCGTGGTCGCGCTTTGAAGCACGGCTTGAAATGGGTCCGCAGTTCGACACGATCTACCTGCACTGGATGCTCGTCTACGCGACCCAGACCGGCGATCCCCGCTGGCCGGCGCTCGCCAAGGAGATGGCCGCGCAGGCGCACTCCAACGCGCTCGATGGCCAGGGGCTCTACCTGCGTGCCTGGGACGGGAGCTCGATAACCCAGCACGAAGCCAGACCCAACATGATCCAGACGGACGCTGCGACGCTCGAGCTGTTCGCGTGGCTTTCGGCCACGCACACCTGAGCCGATACCTCGCTCGCGACCCCGGGAGATAGCACCCCGAGCGTCGCCGGCGAAGTAGTCTGCGGCCATGGCTGGCTGGGACGATGTGCAGCGGATCGCACTCTCACTACCCGAGACAGGTGAACGGGTGTCGCGCGATTTGCGCCAATGGCGCGTGAAGGACAAGCTGTTCGTCTGGGAGCGCCCGCTACGCCGAAGGGAAATCGAGGAGCTCGGGCGCGACGCTCCCGATGGCCCGATCCTTGGCGCCCGCGTCGAGCACCTCGGGGCCAAGGAGGCGCTTCTGGCCGACGATCCCGCCGTCTTCTTCACGACGCCCCACTTCGACGGCTACCCGGCGATACTCGTGCGCCTCGATCGCATCATGCTCGAGGATCTCGAGGAGGTCGTCACGGAGGCGTGGCTCGTTCGCGCGCCGAACCGCCTCGCCAGCGCATATCTCGAGGGGTCCCGCTGACCGCCCGGGCGCAGCCCGGCTTGCGAGCCCCACGGACCGGGTGAAACCCGTCAATCAGCCCGTAGGAGCTGATCGACCACCTCGCGGTGAACGGCGGTCGTGAAACACATCGGCTCGGCGAACTCCTCCACCACGATCGCCTGCTCCCAGGTCATGTCGGCGGCGTTTCGGAGGAGCGGCTTCATCATCTTCAGCACGTGCGCCGGTAGGCGGTCGAGCTGCTCACACCAGTCGAGCGCCTTCGCTATCAGCTCCTCATGGGCGACAACCGCGTTCACGAGTCCGAGCTCGTGGGCCTCGGCGCCGGTGAGGTGACGCCCGGTCGCGAACAACTCGAACGCGCGCTGGTAGCCCAGCCGCCGCGTGAGCAGCCAGCTCTGCCCGACCTCCGGGACGAGGCCGATGCGCCCGAAGGCGGGAACGAGGCGCGCCTGCTCCGATGCGACGATCATGTCGCACGCAAGCGCGAACGAGAGACCGACGCCCGCCGCCGCGCCATTGACGGCGGCGATGAAGGCCTTGTCGGTGCGCGTTATCAGCTTCGCGATCGCACCGAACTCGTTGCGGATCCACTCCCACGCCCCAGTCGCGCCGTCAGGTCCGTCGTCGATCATCGGACGGGCGACGTCGCGCATCATCCGCAGGTCGCCGCCGGCGCTGAATGCTGGGTCGGTGCCGGTCAGCACGACCGCACGAATCGCGGGGTCGCCGGCCAGCTCGCTCAGAGCGGCCCGCAGCTGCAGCGTCAGGGCCGCGCTGAGCGGGTTGAGCCTCTCGGGGTCGTTGAGCCGCAGGAGTGCGCGAGAGCCCTCCCGCTCAACCTCAACCAGCGTTCGGTCCTCGGCACTCGCGCTCGCCAGCGCCTCCGCATAGGTGCTGATAGTCATGATCGCTCTCCTTTCACCGCTCGCCATGTTGTCTCTGCCAAGTCGCGCTCGGCTTCTCGAAGCGTGATCCGCGTGCGTCCCGCGAGCCACTGCCGAGCAAGCTCCTGGCTCGGTCCGAGCAGCACCGGCTCCCAGAGGTCGAACGGAAGCGCTCGCAGCGCGCCCATTTCCACATGCCGCTCGACCCAGGCTGCCACGCGCGGCAGAAACGCGCGATTGAGCTCGCGCACGCGCGCCTCGGTGGCGTTACGCAGCTCGGTCTCACGCCGGTTCGCGAGGAACTGCGCGAGCTGGGGGTTGTGTTCAACCCAGCCGAGATGGTGTCGGACGAGCGCGTGGATCCCCGCCTCTGCGCCCGGATGGCTCTCGAGAGCGCGCACGAACCCAGCCTGATATTCACGCAGGCCGTCGACGTACAACTCGGCCGCGAGTCCCTCCTTGCCGCCGAAGTGGTGGTAGATCGACCCGATGCTCGCCCCAGAACGCTCGCGGATCTCCTCGATCGTGGTCGCGGCGAACCCCTGCTCGGCGAAGGACTCGAGCGCAGCAGCGAGGATCACCGCCGGGCGCTGCGCGCGTTTCTCAACCGCTACCACCATTAGAAGTATATTCTAGAGCGTCGCTCTAGACCAACCCCGAAGGCGCCGTTCAACAATTCTTTAGAAATCCTTGAGGTAATTCTCACCGACGGGGTGTTTGCTCTCGCTATGACCTCACAAACGCTCAGCCGTTCCACCGCCGACATGCAGACGGAAAGGGTCGACGCGGTCGAGTGCCTCGATGACCGTGTCCGCCATGAGGCCAGGCAGGCCCATCCGGTCGAGCCGGGCCGCTACATCGAGGTGCAGGGGCGCGATCAGACGCTGCTGATACCGGTGCGCGACGAGGTGATCCACATCGGCCGCGGACTCGCAGCCGACCTGCGCCTGGATGAGACGTCCGTCTCCCGACGCCACGCGATCGTGGTTCCACGCTCCACGGGCGCGCGGATCCTCGACGACCGCAGCTCCTATGGGACCTTCGTCAACGGCCGGCGCATTCAGCAGACGGAGCTCAGGGACGGCGACGTGATCGTGCTCGGCAGGGTCATGCTGCGCTACCTCGAGGTTTAGCCCCATACGTGCGGGCCAACCCCTTTCAACGAGCTGTGAGGGCCTTCGCGGCGAGTGGGCCCGGATCCTGGTTCTTCGCGCGGGTGCTGCACCACGTCGACCGGCCGGTGTTTCGCTTGACACGCGGCCGTCACACGCTGGCGAGCCTGCTGTCAGGGCTGCCCGTGGTGATGCTGACGACCACGGGCGCGCGAAGCGGTCTGCCGCGGACCGTGCCCGTGCTCGGCCTGCCGACCACCGACGGTCTCGCCGTGATCGCGTCGAACTATGGGCAGAAGCACAATCCCGGCTGGTATCACAACCTGCGCGCCAAGCCGGACGGCTACGTCACCGTGGACGGCGCTCGTAGCGCCTTCCATGCCAGCGAGGCGCAGGGAGACGTGCGCGCGCGCATCTGGCAGCAGGGACTAAAGATCTATCCGGGCTTCTCTCAGTACGAGCGACGGGCATCGCACCGCCACATCGCCGTGTTCCTGCTCGAGACGGCGTGAGTCGGGGCTCCCCGTAGGCCACCCGTCGCCTCAGCGAGCGTCCTCGCTCTCGCTGAAGAACGCGTGCAGGCATGTGTTGTACGCCGCGCCAGTGGCTGGAATCGTGTGGCGGCGCCCGCTTATCACGGCACGCCGCGCCCGCAAGCGGCTCGCGACCGCGTCGCAGACCGCCTCGAACACCGGCGAGTGACCGCCGGACACCACGAGCTTCAGGAAGCGGGCGCCGGCGAGATCCTCGAAGGGCGGCTCGGCCTCCCATGACGGGCGTTCGCGCATCAGAAGCCGCGCGCCGGCGAGCAGCTCGCCGGACAGCTGTGCCGGTGTCTCGTGCGTCGAGCCGACGCCGCCGCGGAACGCCGTCAGGAACTCCAGTGGCTGGAGCGTGTCGGCCCGTTCGTAGAGAAGCTCGCCGTGAGCGATCTGCGCGTCGACGAGAGGGTCACCCGCGGCGACTCGCAGGCAACCGGGCTCGGAGACGGTCAGCGAGAGCACCGCCTCCGGTCGAAGAGCAGCTGCATAGAGCGCGATCACGGCCCCATACGAATGCCCGACGAGATGCGCGCCGTCGCCCAGCATCTCTGCGAACAGCGGCGCCTCGGCCTCGAAGTCCCCGCGCGCCAGCGGCGGGCTCGTGCCGAAGCCCGGACGGTTGGGCAGACTCAGGGACCAGCGCTCGGCAAGGGCAAGCTGCTGACGCCATGTCCTGTCGGCGCCGACGACGCTGCCATGAACGAGCAGCACGCGCGGGCCCGAGCCCACGCGCGCGACCTCGAGGTCCGTTGCCGAGAGCGCGCCTGGTGCCCGCATGTCCTCGTGACCCCTCAGCGGGCCCGCTACGAGGGGTGCGGCTCGGGCAGAACGCGCTCGAGGAGGGCGCCGGCCGCGCGCGCTTCTATCCCGGGCCGAAGATCGAGCCTGTAGGCGAGCAGCGCGAGGCTCGGCGCGATCATCAGATCAGCGACGTTCAGCTCGCCGGCGTCCAGCACCCCCTCCGCGATCCACGAGTCGACCGAGTCGAGCATCGCCGGGAGCGCCGCTAGGAGGTCACGCTCGCTCGAGTCCGTCGCCTGGAAGACTTGAGCGGAGACGCGTGCCGTCGCCACGCGGACCGTCTCGTGCTCGGACATCAGCGGACCGAGCCGTCCGCGGCTGCCACGGTCGCGAAGCTCCTCTGTACCGCGACGTCCGGCGGCAAGCACGATCCGGCGGGCCGCCATCTGCAGTACCTCGTCACCCCAGAGCTCGGCCTCTTCGACCGCGCGGCGACGCGCGGCGCCGGGCGGGAACAGCGGCGGCTCGGGATGCGTCCGCTCCAGGAAGCGGGCGATCTCATGGTTGGTCTGTATCTTCTCCCGGCCGAAGCGGAGCGCCGGCACGGTTCCGATGCGGTCCAGCAGACCGAGTGATCGGTGTGTCCCGCCGTCGATGCGCCGGATGGGAGCGCGGTTGCCCGGAAACCCGCGGATGCGGACACTGATCGGATGCAGTCCCGCCACCAGGTTCACCCGACGGAAGGGGATGCCCTTGCGATCGAGCATCAGCATCGCGCTCCTGCAGGGGTGCGAGCCGGGGAAGACGTAGAGAGTGGCGTCCGTGGCTCGGCTCACTTCGAGCGCTCTCGCTCCGTCATCGCACTCCCGGTGCCACGCTGACCAAGCATTCGAGGTGAGTATTGCGCACAGACTCGCCGGTGAGCCGCTGCGGCGCGGTGGCTCTCGAGCGGGTTCGGATGCCGTTTGGCGCCCGGCTCCGCTCAGGTGCGCATGCGCACGAGCCCGCGACCGATCACTTCTACCTCGCCGCCAGGCTCGCAGTCGGAGATCGCCACGGCCTCCCGGGAGAGGCTGCGGCGCAGCATCACGAACGCCACGGAGCCAAGCACAGCCGGCACCCAGAGCGCGATCGCCCGGTAGCCGAGCACCGCGGCAGTCGCGGCGCCCAGGGGCACTTTGTAGAGGACGAGCGTGCCGACGAGGCCGAGATCCACGCCACCGATGCCACCCGGCACGGGGATCAGCCCGCCCAGCTCGCCGATCAGATAGCCGATCCAGATGACCGAGAGGGACGGCGAGACACCGAAGGCGTGGAAGGTGCTCCACAGGATCATCACGTCGAACCCGAGATAGCCGATCAGCCCGATGACGAGCCACGGATCATGCTGGCGCAGCAGCACGAGCGACTCTTCGACTCCGCCCGAGAGCGTGCCGAACACACGCCGCGCGCGCTCTCTCGGGCGGTCGGCGTCTGCCGCACGCCGCTCGGCTTTCCCCGCCCAGCGGCCGCCGACAATCGTGAGCACGATCGCGCCAGCTGCGATGAGGGCGGGAAGGAGCGTTAGCGCGAGCGACGTGGGCCCGTCGAAGACGCCGACCGCCATCCCGAGACCGATAATGACCACGCCGACGACGTTCGGCACGCTCGTGAGGAAGAAGAACGCCACCGTGCGGCGGGCGATGCGCTCGGTGGACATGCCGGTCCGCCGCAGCGCCCAGACGCCCAGTGCGAGTCCGCCGACGCCGCCGGTCGGCACGATCGCGTTTGCTCCCAGCTCGGACAGGCCGATCTCAGTGCTCAGACGCCACTTCATGCGCCTGCAGAAGACCGCGCGGAACGCGGCGACGTAGGAGAGGCCGGAGAGAACCTTGAGCAGGCATCCGAGCGCCAGCCATGCGGGGTCCGCGTGTGCAAAGCGCGAGCGAAGTTCAGCCAGCCCGGGCACCAGCGTGATCACCGCCACCACGGCGACGATCAGGGCGCCGAGGCCGAGCAGCCTCCTGCGGATGTGCTTGCGATCGAGGTTGGGCTGGTCCGGGAGCTCGTCGCGAGAGATCTCCGGGACGGCCGTGTGGACGCTCATGCCCCGACGCTAACACTCTCGATCACGTCATCTTTCGATCACGAGCTTCGTCCAGCCCCGCTCGAGCAGGGCGTCGGCGGCATCGCTCCATTGCACAACACGCGTGGTCACGCGCTCCGGCCGCAGCTTGCCGGCGGCCGCGAGGGCGAGGACGTGCGGCATCGCTTCGCGCACGTGCGCGCGGCCGGTCCGGAACGTGATCCCCTTCGTGTACATCTCGAGCAGCGGCAAAGACGGCTGCTCGCCGAAATAGATCGCAGCGCTCGTAGACGTGCCGTCGGGAGCGGTCGAGCGGAGCGCGAGGGCGAGTCCCTCGCGATCGGCGCTCGCGTCCACGGTGATCGGGAAGGGACCGAGTCGCTTCGGCATCTCGGCGATCGTCTCGGCGCCGAGCTCCGCGGCGATGCGCCGCCGCTCTCCATCCCGATCCACGTAGGTGACTGACTCGGCCGCGAGCGCCACGGCGAGCGCGACGGCGTAGAGGCCGATCGAGCCCGAGCTGGCACCGCCGACGACGAGCACCGGCGCGCCCGGCTCCTCGAGGAGCGGCGGTGCGACCGTCCGCCAGGCGTCGCTGATGTTGTCCGAAGCGCTCGCCACGGACGCCGGATCGAGGCCCTCCGCCAGAGGCACGAGCATGTGCTCCGCATATGGCACGCACACCAGATCCGACAGGAACCCTCCCCACTCTGCGACCGCCGGTCCAAAGCCGTAGGTCGACATGAACGCGACCTCGCTGCAGTTGCCCGTGCGTCCGCGCCGGCACGTGGCGCACGCGCCGCATGAGATCTGGAAGGGCACGCTCACGAGCTGGCCGGGGGTTAGCGCGCTCACCGCGTCGCCGGCGTCGACTACCTCCGCGACGCACTCGTGGCCGAGGGGAAACGGCGCCGGAAAGGGGGAGGTTCCCTCGATGATGAGCGCGTCGAGGTCGCAGGTTGCGACCGCCTTCGGGCGGACGAGCGCGGCGAGATCGGAGCTGAGCCGCGGCGCCGCGGCTTCACGCCACTCGAGGACGTTCGGGGCGGTGTAGACGAGCTGCTGCATGCGGCGCTCCTTTCGGTATGTAGACCGGTCGTTATAGTACTCACATGAGCAGGACCGTGCGCCGCTACGTACCCGAGGTCTCCTCACGCGACGCCTTCATAGCCGCGACCGGCAGGCTGCTTCGCCGGCAGGGCTACGACGCGACGGGGGTCAACGAGATCGTCGGCGAGAGTGGCGCTCCGAGGGGCTCGCTGTACTTCCACTTTCCGGGCGGCAAGGAGGAGCTCGCCCTTGCCGCGATGCTGCGGGAGGGCGGCAAGCTGCGCGCGGCGATCGCCTCGGTCATGGGCTCGAGCGACGATCCCGGCACGGCGCTCGGGCGCCTCGTCGACGCCCTGGCACATGGCCTGGAGACCTCGGGCTTCGAGGACGGCTGTCCGATCGCCACCGTCACGCTCGAGGCCGCGACCCGCTCAAAGGGCGTGCAAGAGGCCGCTGCCGCCATCTTCGACTCGTGGATCCAGGCGCTCGAGGAGCGCCTGCTCGCGGGAGGCCTGGACGTGAGCACCGCCAGGCGTCGCGCCGTCCTGGCGCTGGCGGCGATCGAGGGCGCTCTGATCCTGGCCCGGGCGCGGCGGGACCTGGAGCCGCTTGCGGCGGTGCGAGAGGAGCTCGTCTCCCTGCTCGCTTGACCCGCCAGCTGGGCGCTTGGATCCGACGGGTGTCAGACTCGCGCCATGACCCGCCACCAACGCCAGCAGGACGCGGTCATCGGTGACGGTCGCGCGCTCGCGGAGCTGGCGATCGAGGGTCATGGTGGCATGACGGCGTGGCTGCGGGCGCAGGAGATCGCCGTCCAAATCTCCTCGGGCGGCTTCGCCTTTGCCTCGAAGCTCCAGGGCCACGCGGTGCGCGCAGTGCTCGCGCGCGTCGCCACGAGCGGCCAGCGGGTGGTCTTCGAGGGCTATCCCTCCGGCGGGCAGCGGGGCGTCCTCGAAACTGATGGGAGCGTGCGGATACAGACGGCGGCGGGCACGGTCACCGCCGCGCGCGAGAACCCGCGCGCTGCCTTCGGCGACCTGCGACACGGGCTCTGGTGGGATCGCGTCGACATCCTCTATTTCGGGACCTATGCGATCTGGACGTATCTCTCGACGCCGTTCGTGCTCCTCGGCGAGGGATATGAGCTGCGCGAGTTGGCTCCATGGGACGAGCGCGGGGAGCGCTGGCGGCGCCTTGGCGTGAGGTTCCCCGACGGGGTGCACACGCACTCGCGCGAGCAGGTCTTCTACATCGACGCGGCCGGGCTGATTCGCCGGCACGACTACACGGCCGAGCCCTTCGGCGGCTGGGCGAAGGCCGCGCACTACTGCTTCGATCATCGCTCCTTCGACGGGCTGCTGTTGCCGACCCGGCGGCTTGTCTACCCCCGTCGCTCCGACAACAGGCCGCGCTCGCACCCGCGCCTGGTCTGGATCGAGGTCTCAGAGCCCTCGGCTTGAGCGCTCAGGGGCCGCCGAAGGAGAACGGCGCGAGGTAGGCGCCGTCCTGATGGACGAGCAGCTGGCCGCCCATGCCCGTGCTGGGCGCAGGCGAGCTCTGGACGTTGAGCGAGAACTGCTGGCCGAGGGCAAGCGAGCCGCCGCTGCACATGAGCGTGTCGCCGGCGCTGCTCGTCGTCGTGATCGCCGCGATTGGCAGCTGCGGGGGGCAGATGTAGTTGGTCACCTTGCGCGGAGTCGTGCCGGCCGGCGGAAGCACGACCTTGATCGTGTCCACGGGGTTGGTCGAATCTGCCGAGTGGGCGAGCCAGGGTCCGAGTGAGGCGCCGGATAGCCGCCCCGTCAGCTTGACCTCGTTCGTCCCTTCGAAGGACCATGCGCCGCTGAACAGCACGCGGTAGATGGTTGCGGGCGGCGTCGTAGTCATCTGCCCTCGGAGGTAGTGGATGAGCGCTTGCAGGCCGGGGGACTCTGTCTCGTCATCGGTCAGGAATTCACCCTCTTCGTCGTCCTCGACGCCATCGCACAGTTCTTCGATCGCGTCTTCACCCAGCTGCTCGACGGGGAGGTTCGTGGGCAGCCCGGTCAGAGGGCCGGCAAGGATGAAGGCGCCGCCGATGACGGCGTTGCCTCGAAGGTAGGTCTCGAGTGAAAGCGGGGAGCAGAAGTCGTCTTCGCTGAGGTGGTGCGCTTCGGCAAGCGCGACGATGTTCGCCTTGAGCACCTTCACGATGATGTGCTCGTTGCGCGCGCGCACCACGAATTCGTCGACGGCTCCCGCGGTCCGGGCGACCGGCGACAGCGGCGAGGCCGACTCGATTGAGGCCGAGCCAAGGGTCGCCTTGCTCGCGGTGGCACGATGAAAGACCTCGAGGACGCCCAGGAAGCGTCCGGGGTGATGCGCCACCGGGAGCAGGCGTGCCAGGGCAAAGACGCCCGTCTGTTTGTGGTTGATCAACCTCATGGAGACGACCTGCCGGTGGTGGCGTTTGCCCTCGCCTCCGATGCTCAGCTCGAAGGAGACGATGCTCATGTCGCCCGCTGCGGGAACGGGGGCGCGTAGCTTCAGCGTCTGGAGCGGGGCGCTGCGCGCGTTCGCGGCGGGCGCGAGGACCAGCAGACAGGCACCGACGACGAGCAGAAGACGGGTTATCCGGAGCGTCACGATGCAGGCAACCTAGCCGACCCGTCGGACCGCCTCGCGAGCTCGGGGCGCGCTCTCAGTCGCATCGCTTTGCGCATGCCTTCGGGCAGATACCAGTTCCAGTCGCCGAGCAGCTTCATCACCGAGGGGACCAGCAGCGCACGCACGATCGTCGCGTCGAGGAAGATCGCGGCCGACAGGCCGAGGCCGAACTCCTGCAGCCCGACGAAGCGTCCGGTCATGAAGCCGGAGAAGGCCGCGATCATGATGATCGCCGCGGCCGTGATGATCCTCCCCGTGTGCTCGAGTCCGTAGGCGACCGCGTGCTGGTTGTCGTGCGTGCGATCCCACTCCTCACGCACGCGGGACAGCAGGAACACCTCGTAGTCCATCGAGATGCCGAAGATCACCGCGAACAGGAAGATCGGTATCCACGCTTCGATCTGGGGCGAGCTGTGGAAGCCGAGCGACGTGGCAATGCCGTGCTGGAAGACCAGCACCAGCACGCCGTACGCCGCGCTGACCGAAAGCAGGTTCAGCAGCACCGCCTTGAGCGGCAGGAAGAGCGATCGGAACGCCCGCAGGAGCACGAAGTAGGTGATCACGAGCACGGCGGCGACCAGCCACGGGAAGGCCCCGTACGCCTTGTTCACGAAGTCGACGCCGAAGGCCGGCGCGCCGGCCAGCAGGACGAGGTCCGAGTGCGGGAAGCCGGCAGCCGGAATGTACCTTTCGCGGATCGCGTGCACCAGTTCTTTGGCCTGGGCAGTGCCCGCGTCCGTACGCCCCGCCGCGCGGATCTGCAGCGCCTGTGCGGAGCCATCCAGCAGGTCCGCCTGGCGGGCGACAGCGGGCGAGCTGAGCACCGGCGCCTGGATCGTCGCTGGCGCGATTCGCGGGTCCTGGCGCAGCTCGCCGATCAGGCGCACCTCTGCGGCGGTGGTCGCCGCTGCGTTGGCTCCTCCCGGCGTCCCTGTTTCGATCACGACCTGATGCGGAGCGAGCGGCCCGGGGCCGATCGTCGACTCCAGCAGGTAGAGGCCGTTCGAGGCCTCTGTTCCCCGTGGCGTGCCGCGATTGTCGCCGCCGGTCAGGTGGAGCTGCAGCGCGGGGATCGCGAGCGCGATCAGGACCGACGACGCGCCGAGGAGATAGACGACCGGGTGGCGCATGATCGAGTGCGCGAGCCTCGACCACATCCCCGGTGCCCCGCTCGCTCGCCGCTCGAGCAGCCGGCGCGGGACGACGCGCAGGCGATTCACGCGCGCGCCGAGGAGGGACAGTAGGGCCGGAAGGAAGGTCGCCGACGCCGCGATCGAGATCAGCGGGATCAGCACGGCTCCCGCGCCCATCGAGCGCATGAACGGCAACGGCATCAGGAGCAGCAGCGCGAGCCCGATCGCCACGGTCAGGCCCGAGAACAGCGTCGCGCGACCGGCGGTCGCCATCGTCGTCTCCAGCGCCTCCTGTGGTGAATCCCCCGCGTTGAGCTGCTCGCGATATCGGAATACGACGAGCATCGAGTAGTCGATCGCGATCGCGAGCCCGATCAGCGTGACGATGTTCGTGACGTATTCGGCCATGTTTCCCAGATGCGCGATCACCCAGACCAGGCCGAGGGTCGTCGGCAGCGTCACGAACGCAAACGCGAACGGCACGACCACCGCCCCCAGCGTGCCGAACATGAACAGCAGCACGATCAGCGCGATCGGGACTGCGATCGCCTCGCCTTTGGTCAGGTCGTTGGCGTAGAGAGGCTGGAGGTCGTGGCTCAGCGCGGGAAACCCGGTCAGGTAGGTGCGTGCTCCCGGGAGCGCCCCGATCGCCGCGCGCATCCGCGAGGTGTAGTTTTTCGCGTCCGCGGCCTGCAGCGGCGTGGCGATCTGTATGTAGGCGACGTTTGGGGCCGCCAGCCTCGGCGGCCCGGCTTTGCCTCCCGTGATCTGTCCGGCGGCACGCTGCGCAGCGCTCTCGGCAGTCGCGAAGTTCACCGTCTGGCCGTTCGACTGGACGACAAGCGTGAACGCCCCGTCGCTGCGCTCATGGAAGCGTGAGCGCAGGATGTTCAGCCCCCGTTCGGCATCGGACCCGGGCACGCTGAAGCGGTTGGTGAGGAGCTTGCCGAGGCCGCTGGTCGCCCAGCCGCCGAGTACGAGCAGGATGATCCATGTCGCGAGCACACGGCGACGATGCGCGACGACGAAGCGGGTCCAGTTGATCATCGTGCGCGACAGCGCCAACGAGGCCTGAGGCTGCTCGAGCCGTGCCATCGCCCGTCATCCTAGCTTCGCGTCCTCGTAGTCGCCGCGAGCGCCGCGGTGCCAAACGCCGCGACGGCTCCGAGCACGAAGACCGCCGGATAGCCGGCGAGCGAGGCGACCGCGCCCGCGATCGGCGCGCCGAGTCCCACGCCGATGTCGAAGAACGCCGTGAAGGCGCCCAGAGCCGACCCGCGGCGATCCTCGCCCACCTCGCCGACCACCATCAGCGCGAGCGACGGGAACAGCATCGAGAAGCCGACACCGACCACCACGGCTCCGGCGAGCGCCACGGGCAGCGAGGTGGCGACGGCGATGACCAGCAGTCCCACCGCCTCGAGCAGCCCGGCGGCCGCCGCCGTGGGACGGGCCCCCACCCGGTCGGGCACCCGGCTCAGAACCAGGCGGCTCGCGAAGACAGCGACCGCGAAGGCCGTGAACACCGTCGCACCGCCGCCGATTCCGCGGGCGCTCAGGTGAAGCACGACAAATCCGGCCAGCGCGGCGTAGCCGAAGTTCGCGAGCGCGAGCGCGACGCCGGGCCGGCGCGCAGCGCGGGGAAAGAAGGCGAGCGGACCGGGCTCAGCGGCTCCGGGCGCGCGCGGTGGCTCGGGCAGCCGCAGCGCGATCGCCGCGCCGGCGAGCGGGAGGGCCGCCGTCAGGATCCACACCGCGTCATAGCCCACGCCCGAGCGCAGCAGCTCGCCGGCGAGCGGCCCGAGCGAGAGCCCGCCCCAGACCGAGAGCCCGAACAGTCCCAGCGCGAGTCCCTGGCGGTCGGCGGGCGCGAGGTCGACCGCCCAGGTCGCACCCGCGGTATAGACGGCTCCCTCGCCTGCGCCGACCACCAGCCGGGCGGCGACGAGAGCGCCGACGCTGCTCGAGAGTAGGTACAGCCCTCCGCCGAGCGCCATCGCGAGCGCGCCGGCGACGAGTACGATCCGGCGCCCGCGCTGATCGGCCTGCTGCCCAGCCAGCGGCCGGCAGACGACCGCCGTGACCGCGAACGCACCCACGACGATGCCCACGGCGAGGTCGCTGCCGAGGAGCGGGCCGCGCACGTAGCCCGGCAGCACGGGAAGCGCGGCGCCGATCGCCAGGAAGGCGAGCAGCGCCGCGAAGAACACGCCGGCGCTCGCTGCGATCCCGGGATGGCGCGCGGCGAGCGCGCCGGTGGCGGATCGCGGCGAGGCGGTCGTCTGCCGGGGGGCGCTCACCGCCCGCGAGGCTAGTCGCAGCGAGGCCCGCGCGCTCAGACGGCGTCAGGCGAGGCCGCTGTCGGCGGCCGTGAGCCGGGCGCGAGGAACGGCGGGAGCGGACCTCGCGCAGGCGCGGATCACCTCGGCAACGGCGGCGGGGTCGTCCGAGAACGGCACGTGCCCGGCTCCGAGTGTGACGTGCTCGGCCCACGGCAGCATCGCGCGTGCGCGTGGCGCCTGGAACCTGTACGGCAGCAGCCGGTCGAGCTTGCCCCATGCGACCGCGACCGGCACGTTGCGGAGCTCCTCGGGCTCGCTGAAGGTGTAGTCGTCGAACGCCGCCAGCGCGCGGCCGAACGCGGGAGCGGCCCACGCGTCCTCGAGCGTGGCGACCGCCTCCTCCGCGGGTAGCCGAGCCGGGTAGCCGTACGTCTGCGCGAACAGCGCACGACGCCCGGATCGCGTTCGCGCGAGAGCTGTGATCGCTGGGCGAAGGGCGGTCGGCATGTTCGCGAGCGCTCTCAGCGAGTTCTGCGCGAAGCGGAGTTCGAGGGGAGTCCAGAAGCCCGCCGGCGAGAGCGCCGTCGCCGAGCGCACCGCGCGGCGGCGGGCGAGCTCGAGCGCGATCGCGCCGCCCATCGAGTTCCCCGCGACGTGCGGGCGCTCGAGGCCCAGCTCGACGAAGAACCACTCGAAAGCGTCGGCGTATGCCGCGATCGTCGGCGCGATGCTCGCCGGCAGCTGCGAGGAGCGGCCGAAGCCGGGGGAGTCGCACGCGATGACCTCGAACTCCCAGGAGAGCAGGCCGATCACGGGGCGCCAGGCCTGCCAGTGGTGCCCGACACCGTGGAGCAGAACGAGCGGCGTCCCGGCGCCCTCGCGGTGGTGGTTGATCGAGAGCGTCATGCCGCGGCCGGCTCGTCGACGGCGGCAGCGACGCGACCCCGGATCAGGTCGGCTCCGCGCTCGGCGATCATGATCGTTGGGGCGTTCGTGTTGCCTCCGGTAATCGTCGGCATCACCGAGGCGTCGATCACGCGCAGGCCCTGGAGCCCGTGCACACGCAGCTGGGAGTCGACGACGGCCCGCTCGTGCGTGTCGCTCATGCGGACGGTGCCGACGGGATGGTAGATCAGCATCAGCCGGCGGCGGAGGTCGGCTTCGAGCTCGTCGCGGTGGGTGCTCCCGGCCCCGGGCTTGAGCTCCTTCACCACGATCTCCTTGAGCGGCGCCTGCTCGGCGATCTCGCGAGCGAGCCCCATGCCCGCGACCATCGACTCGACGTCCTGCGGGTCGGAGAGCGTGTTCGTGATGATCCGTGGCTTGGCCAGCGGGTCGGCCGAGCGAAGCCACACCTGACCGCGGGCCTTCGGGGAGACGAGCACGGGTGCGATCACCATGCAGTGGACGTCGTATGTCTCCTGGCCATGGTCTTCGAAGTAGGCGGCGCCCATATGAAACTGGATGTCGGCGGCGGGCAGCCCGCCGCGGGTGCGCGTGAAGGCGAACACCTCCGCCACGGTCGAGCTGAGCGGACCGGATCGGCGCAGCAGCCACTCAGCCAGCGGCTTCGGCTTGTCCGCGCCGTAGAGCGTCTGCTGGTCCGACACTTCCCAGATCATCGTCACGAACGGGTGGTCCTGCAGGTTGCGACCGACTCCGGGAAGGTCGTGGCGCATCTCCACGCCGGCGGCGCGCAGCTCCTCTGCCGGCCCCACCCCGGAGAGGAGCAGCAGCTGCGGCGAGCCGATCGCGCCCGCGGACAGCACGACCTCCCGCTCGGCGCGAGCGAGCTCCTCGCCGCGACGGCCCTTGCGCAGCCGCACTCCCACGGCGCGGTCGCCGTCGAACTCGACCCCGAGCACCGTGACCTTCGTGCGGACCTCGAGGTTCGGGCGTCCCAGCACCGGGCGCAGGAACGCATCGGCGGCGCTGAAACGCCGTCCGCCCAGCTGCGTGACCTGAGCGATCGAGGCGCCGTCCTGCTCGGGACCGTTGTAGTCCGGGATCTGGGGGATACCGGCAGCTTCGCTGGCCGCCAGGAAACGCCGGTTCATCGGACGCGGCGAACGCTGCTCGCTGACGCGGAGCGGGCCGCCGGCACCGTGGAACTCGGACGCGCCCCGCACGTTGTCCTCCGACTTCACGAAGTAGGGCAGCACGTCGCGGTAACCCCAGCCGGGCGCGCCCTGCGCCTCCCACGAGTCGTAATCCAGCGGACGCCCCCTGACGTAGAGCATCGCGTTCATCGAGCTTGAGCCGCCGAGCATCTTGCCTCGCGGTATGAACAGCGAGCGGCCGTCCACATGAGGCTCGGGCTCGGTCGCGAAATCCCAGTCGAGCTTGGTGTGGAACTGCTTCGGGAAGGCGGCCGGGATCTTGACGTTCAGAGAGCGGTCCTTACCGCCCGCCTCCAGCAGCAGGACCCTCACGGACGGATCCTCCGAAAGACGGTTGGCGAGCACGCAGCCCGCCGAGCCGGCGCCAACGATCACGTAGTCATGCACCGAGCGAGCTCCCTTCCGGCGCTCCTGACGCGGCGACCGGGGCGCGCTCAGGGAGCGGCGCGAACTCGAAGTCGCTCACGTTGAGCTGCCTCGCCTGCTCGAGGTACTCGCGCATGTAGCCGGGCCAGTTCGCGACGATTCGTCCCCGCTCGTCGCGATACCAGGAGTCGCACTGCGTCCAGGCGGTGCCGGCAAAGCGGGCCTGCAACGCCCGGTCGCTTGCGGCCTCGACCTCGGCACGAACCTCGATCGCCCCAGCCTGGCGTTCGCGGAGCTGCTCCAGCGCCTGGCGGATGTAGGCGGCCTGCGTCTCGAGGTAGAAGATGATCGACCCGCCCGAGGTGTTCGTGTTTGGTCCGTACATGACGAACATGTTCGGGTAGCCGGGAACCGTCATGCCAAGGTGGGCGTGAGCCCCGCCCGACCATTGCTCGCTGAGCTCGACGCCGTCCCTGCCGGTGACCGCCATCGGGAACATGAAATCGTTGGTTCGGAATCCGGTGGCCCAGATGACGCAGTCGAACTCGCGGACGGTTCCGTCCTGCGTCGCGACGCCCTCGGGGAGGATTCGCGTGATCGCGTCGGTCACGAGCTCGACGTTCGCACGTTCCAGGGCGGAGAGGTAGTAGGAGCTGAAGAGCACCCGCTTGCAGCCGAAGGTGTAGTCGGGCCAAGCCTTGCGGCGGAGCGCCGGGTCCTTCAGCTGCGAGCGCATGAACGCCGCCGAGCGAGCGCCGGCGAGGCGTCCGATCGTGCGGGGGTGGCGGATCGCGAGCGTGATCGACTCGCAGTACTGGAACATGAACCGGCGCCGGAACTCCTGGACGCCGGGGAGCCGCTTGATCGCCTCCTTGACGATCGCCGGATACCGCCGGTTCTTCCGTGGCAGGAACCAGTTTCCCGTGCGCTGGAAGACCGTCAGCTGGCCCGCGTCGCGGGCGATCTCGGGAACGAACTGCACGGCGCTCGCTCCCGTGCCGATGACCGCCACGCGCTTGCCGGCCAGCGAATAGCGATGATCCCAGCGAGCGGAGTGAAAGCTGTGGCCTTCGAACGCGTCGATGCCCTCGATCCGAGGAATCGCAGGCTGGTGCAGCTGGCCCGTCGCGAGCACGAGCACATCGGCGTCGTAGGTCTGGAGCTCGGCCGTCTCGACGGTCCACCGGCAGCTCTCCTCGCTCCAGCTGCAGCGGGTGACCGTCCGGTTGGCCTGGACGAGGCCATCGACTTCATGCGAGCGCGCTACGTCCCTGATGTAGTCGTGAATCTCGGACTGCGGCGAGCAGAGCTGGGACCAGTCGCGGCGCTTGGCGTAAGAGAACGAGTAGAGATGGCTCGGGACGTCGCAGGCCGCTCCCGGGTAGCTGTTGTAGAACCAGGTCCCGCCGAGGTCCGGCGCCCGCTCCAGGATCGTCACGTCGGTGATCCCGTGCTGGCGCAGCTCGATCGCCGCGGCGATCCCGCCGAGGCCGGCGCCGACGACGATCGCCTGCAGATCGCGTCTGGGGATGTTCCGTGGATGCACCGCTGCGGTTACGGCTGACATGCGCCCCTCCTTCTGACCCCGCTTACGCCACGGTCAACCTTAGGCCCTTCGCCGCCGGCGTGCGTAGCGCGAGCGTCGCTCAGACGCCGAGTGTCTGCGCGAGCCAGGAGGCCGCCAGCGGGATCTGCGCCGGGTCGATCTGGTGCCCGCCACCTGACTCGTGATAGTCGACCCGCAGGCCGGCCGCCTCGAGGCTTTCTCGCGCGCTACGAGCGAAGCCCACGTCGATCACGGGGTCGTGGCGGCCGTGCGCGATGAACGCCCGCACAAGCTCGCGTCCGGCGAGCTCCTCCTGCCAGCCCGCCACGGTGGGGATGAAGCCCGAGAAGGCGAGTATTCCCGCGGGCGCCGGCCGTCGCTCGCCCAGCGCGAGCGCGTAGCTCATCACGGACCCCATCGAGAAGCCGCCGAGGACGGTCTGCGCTGGGGCGAGGCCGGTGCGCCGCCAGAGCTCGTCGTGTAGCTCGGCGAGTTTGTCGTAGGCGTCCCGGAACGTGACGGGGTCGGGGTAGCCGACGCGCGGGACGACGTACCAGTGATAGCCGGGGGAGCCCGGCAGGCGCAGCGGCGCTTGGGGCGTCACGACAAGCAGCCGGCGTGCGGGATCGAGAACCTCGGCGAGCGGCAGCAGGTCGAGCTCGTCGGTCCCCCTGCCGTGGTGCAAGATGAGCAGGCCGGCGGGCTCGCCCTCCGCGGCTCGCTCGCGGTAGAAGAGAGCGCTCATCTCGGAGGGTGCGGCGCTCGCGGCACGCTGTTCTGCCGGCTCGTCATGAACGGCCGCCGAGCAGCGCAGCGGCCACTCCTTCGATCGTCTGCTCGCCGTAGCCCATCGACGGCTCACCCCTGGTCAGCACGGCGATCGTGAACATGACACCCGGACGCTCGAGCCGCGCCACCTGATTGAAGACCTGTTCCATTGGCAGCCACCCTCCCTTGAAGAAGACCTGCCAGCGCGGCCGCGCGACGGCCGGGACGCCCCAGCTCTGCGACGGGTCGATGCCCATCAGCAGCCCGCGAGCGTAGCCGTAGAACTGGCTCGGGATGAGCTGCGCCAGCAGCGAGAAGAAGCGCGCCTGGTCCGCGGCCGAGGTCTGCGTGAACGCCCACCAGCCGACTCCCGGAGCGTAGTCGCTCATGCCCGCCTCGCGGGCCACCCGTGCCAGCGCAGCGCCGCCCACGATCGCCAGCACCGCGGACGCCGCGTTGTTGTCGGACACGTGGATCATCGGGTACAGCAGCGAGCGGTCGCCGCCGTTCAAGCCGCGGTGTTGAGCGCTCCGCATCTGAAGGTAGGCGACGAGCATCATCGCCTTCACGACGCTCGCGGTGCGAAAGTGCTCGTGCAGGCGGGCGCCGCTCAGGTGACCCTGACTGTCGACCACGGCGAACGCCGTCGCCCCGGCGCGCGAGTCGAGGAAGCGCGCTGCCGCAGTGATGGCGCCTGCTGACGGGTAGGGCGCAACGGGAATGCCGTGTCCTTCGCCCTGATACTCGAGTCCCTTCGCGGCCGGGATTCCCTGGGCGGCGATGATCGCGAAGCCAAGCAACAGGGCTGCCGCCCGGCGTCGCCGCGCGTCGCCCTCAGCTGGCATGAGCGTCGAGGACGAAGGTCGCTTCGGGGCAGCGGCGGTGCGTGGCGGGCGGCCCCATCGCCTTTTCCCACGGCGGGTTCATGCAAATGCGATACACGAACCGCCTGGCTGGCGGATCGACGACCACGCTCGCATAGGTGATCCCGGGCGAGAGCTCGCGCGTCGCGGTGACCGCCGCGAGGCGGAAGACGCGGCTTGAGCGTGCAGCCAGGAACCACCGGGCGCGGACGGAGCGCGCATTCCCGGTGACAGCATGGCGCACTCGCAGGGTGAGGCGGACCCGTCCGGGTCCGAGGCTGCGTGCGCGGCTGGAGACCTTCGGATCGACGGTGGCCACCAGGGCCGGCCCGCTCACGGCGGTGGGGCCTTCGCTGAGAACACGCAGGCGCGTGTTGCGGTCCGGTCGTATGCCGGGGAAGGAGAAGCCGCCGTCTGCCGAGGTCGTGGCGCGGGCAACCGGCGCAAACCGGTCAAAGGGGTATGAATCGCTCTGCAGCGCGAGCGGCACGCCGGGCAGGCCCTGTCCACCGCTCGTCAGGCGCCCCGTCACAGAGAGGACTGCGCCGAGCGTCAGCTCCGCCGGCGCCAGAGAGGTGGTGAGTTCCGGCGCGGGCGCCGCGGCCGGCGCCGGAGTGCAGACGCTCGCGAGGATGGCGAGCGCGAGTGCGACGGCGCTCGACAGCGGGCGGCTCCTCGCGTGCGGGTCAGGTTGCCACATCCCCCTCGGCGCAACGGTAGAGCATGCCCAGGCGGCGGCGCGTCGACGGGTGAATGCAGAGGCCACGCCAAGCCCCCGCTCGCCGGTTCGGCTACTGCCTGAATGTGACCGTGGTCGACGCGCTCGAGCCCGATTCACCCCGGGGCTTGGGGCTGAAGCGAACGCGCAAGCGGATCTTCAGCTTGCCGTGGCTGGCCAGCGTGCGGGACCCGCCGGCTGAGAGCCGGACGCGCAGGGTCGTGATCGCAGGCCCGCGCACGCTCTTCGATGCGCTCGCGAGGTTCTTGCCCGTGACGATCACACGCCCCGCGCCGAACGCCTGGACCGTTATGAGGAGGGTGTGGTGGACGATCCTGCGGCGCAGGATCTTGATCGGGCACCCCGCGACCGCGATCTTCGTGTTCTGCTTGACCTGGGCGCCGCTCTGCGCGGTGATGATCGTCGGCATCAGCAGCGTGTGGCCGCAGAGGCTTCCGAACGCACCTAGGGCCGAGTGCGGACCCATCGGAAGCGTCAGCGCGAAGCTCGTCACGGGCACGTCCGGGAGCGTCGCGAAGTTCGACGTCGTGATCCCGTGTTTGATGTCCGTGTTGCCGACGAGGATCACGCGCACGCCGTTGCCTTCGAGGACGACGTCGAGGTCGGGGAAGGCGCCACCACCGTGCGAGACGAGATATGCGGGACCGGTGAGGCGATTGGGCAGCACCGGCGTGACGGCGGTCGCGCTGCCGACGTTCGAGCCGCTCGGACAGCTGAAGGGGTTGGCGGCGAACGTCGCTTCGGGACACGCTTTCTGGAGCGTCGTGAGCCTCGAGGGCAGTTGCAGCGGGAGCTGCGTGAACACGGAGCGGATGTTTGCCTCGTGGGCGCGCTGAGTGACGTTCACCTGGAGCAATGCTCCCGATGCTTTGTTCGCGTGGGAGTTGGTCGAGGCCGCGAACGACGGTTTGAAGGCGAGCGCGCCGCATGCGCCCACCTGGAAGGGGCTCGAGACGAGCTGCGTCGCGAGGAAGGTAGACGTGAGGGCGGAGTCCGTCGACAGCGAGCCGCAGTTCGTCGGGTTCAGCAGGAAGCTCGGACGATTGACGGCCACGTTGAGGCTTCGCAGCCGCAGCGGCACCCCCTTGACGATCGTGGGCAGGCTGCTTGTTGCGGTCACACGGCCGCTGTAAGGGTCGACGGCGATCGCGGCGCGCGTGACGACGGGGCCGAGGTTGAATGGGCCCGCCACCGCCGGCACCGGAACCGACAACCCGTAGGGTGCGCCGTTGTAGGGACCCGTCAGGAACACCGGGCCGGAGAACGGGTACGGTTCGCCGCCCGCTCCGACTGTGACGCTCGCGGTGCCGATCTGGCTCGCCGGGGGACACGCTCCGGCACGGGCCTGCGGTTCGCCGCAGAGCGTGACCGAGGGGATCACGCCGACGAGCCCCGCTGGGAGCACAGTCCTGACCGTGGACAGGTACTGCTGAGCGTCCGAGCGTGCCAGGTTGAACGTGTAGGACGTGTAGGAGCCCGCCGTGGTTGAAGCGTTCTGCGTGCTCTGCGTCAGTGCGAACGGCGCCGTCAGCGAGCACACGCTCCCGGGCCCCGCGCTGAACGGAGAGCTCATCGTGACCGCAGCCGGCGCCTGCCCGGTGTATGGGTCGAGGCTGCTGAGGGGCTGCGGTGCGCACGTCAGCGGGTTTGCGAGCGGTGATCGCGGCCCCCCTTTGAACGTCACCGTGAAGTCTTCGAACGGATCCGGGGGGTTGTTTTCGAAGGTGGCGGTCAGTTGCCCGGTGCTTTCGTTCACGTCGGTCACGCCCTTGAGCCGGACGCCCACGCCGTAGCGCTTGGATTCGACACCGAGATAGACGGTGAACGGCGGCCCGGGGATCGGGCCGTTGGCGGGCTTGCCAAGGTAAATGCTGCCGACGAGCGATCCGGGACGCAGAACTGGGGTTTCTATGGCGACGGTGCCGATCTTCGACGCTTCCGGACAGGCGATGGGGGCGTTGGCACCGATGCCGATCTGCGCTTCGGTGCAGCCTTCGAGACCGTGCGCGGACGACGGATTCGCCGTAATGCCTTCAGGCAGGGTCACGTGCGCCGTCCGCAGATCCGCGCTGTCGGGGCTACCGGTGCCGTTTGGGTTCTGCGGCACGTGGAGGTCGACCGTCAAGCCATCCGGCGAGTCGGCGGCGGCTTCGCCGGGACCGGGACTCAACGCCAGCCCCGGTCCGAACGGCACCTGTTCGCAGCCGCTGACGCTTATCGCTTTCGGCGGTTCTCCCGAGACGGTCGCTCTTGCTTGGAACTGACCGGGGGCGGCATAGGAGTCGATGTGCAGATAGGACGTCTGGGTCCCGCATGTACTCGGAAGCGTGAGAAATGTGCCGTTGCCGGCGGTTCCTGTGAACTTCAGCCGGGTCTTCACGATCGAGAGCGTCGTGGGGATTCCCCTGATCGTGAAGAACTCGTGGTAATCGCCCGTGGGAACTCCGCTGTTTTCGGAGCTTTCAGGTTCGTGATACCAGCTGACGCCTCCGACGATCAGGGTCTTGCTTTCCACCGGACCGACCTTGAGGTTGAAGCCGAACTCGGCCGGCACGCCTTCGGGAGGGACAAGGTTGTAGACCGGAAGGGAAATAGGACCGAGCTTCGTGACTCCCACGAACGCCGTGACTTCGTTTACGCCAACTTGCGCGGTGGGCGAGCACCCCGCGAGGCTGTTGAATTCGCCTTCCGTGCACTGGGGTACAGCCTGCGGGTTGGTGCTTAGACCTGGCGGAATATCGACCCGCACATCCTTGAGTTGCCCTTCCGGCGCTCCCAACGGCGGGCCTGTGTTCACTTCAAAAGCCGTGATCCCGAGCGGGGGGTGGCCCGCCGCCTGCGTGTAGAACTGCGATTCCGCCGCTGTGTACAGACATTCCGGTAGATCAGACTTGCAGGTGCCGGCTTCCCATGTCTTGATGCCAAATTCGGCCTGCGCGGTGGGTGCGAGCGCAGCAGCGGCCACACTCGCCAGCAGGGCCACGAGGCATGCCCGAGCGCAAGGCCGCAGCGTGCTACGGCGTGGCCTGGGGGCAAGGATGGTTTCGCTTCTGGACATATCGGGTTTAAGAGAATCGCGCAGCGCGAATCACGACACTCGTATACCCGTTGCTGAGACTCCGTATTCCCGGCCCGTCCCGAAGTGGACGATAAGGCCATGCCCCGGCCCGGCCGAAGCGCGAGTCTCAGCGCGCTGTCCGAAAGGAGAGTCAGGGCCTCAGGCGGTGACCTCGCGTGGTATGTAGGGGGCCAGCTCGCGCCGCGCGATCGACAGCTTGTGAACCTCGTCGGGCCCGTCGGCGAGCCGTAGGGTGCGCAGGTGGGCATACGCCCAGGCGAGCGTGAAGTCCTGCGAGACGCCGGCACCGCCATGCACCTGGATCGCGCGGTCGAGCACCTTGAGCGCGACGTTCGGGGCAGCGACCTTGATCGCCGAGATCTCCGTGCGGGCGTGGCGGTTTCCGACGGTGTCCATCATCCATGCCGCCTTCAGCGTCAGCAGGCGCGCCATCTCGATTTCGATCCGCGACTCGGCGATCCAGTCCTGGATGTTGCCTCGCATGGCGATCGGCTGGCCGAAGGTGGTGCGCGAGACAGCCCGTGCGCACATCGCCTCGAGCGCCCGCTCGGCCGCGCCGATCGCGCGCATGCAGTGGTGAATGCGTCCCGGACCGAGGCGCGCCTGGGCGATCATGAAGCCGTCGCCCTCGCCCGCGATCAGGTTGGAGACCGGCACGCGTACGTCGTCGAACAGGACTTCGGCGTGGCCCTCCTGGTCCTGGTAGCCGAACACCGTCAGTCCGCGCACGATCGTCACGCCAGGTGCGCCGGGCGGCACGAGGATCATGCTCTGCTGCTTGTGGCGCGGACCCTCCGTGCTCGTCTTGCCCATCACGATCATGATCCCGAAATGCGGGTGCAGGGCTCCCGACGTCCACCACTTGCGCCCGTTGAGCACGTAGTCGTCGCCGTCGCGCTCGATTCGAAGCGAGATGTTGGTGGCGTCGGACGAGGCGACGTCGGGCTCGGTCATCGCGAAAGAGGAGCGGATCTCGCCGTCCAGTAGAGGCGTCAGCCAGTGGTCCTTCTGCTCGGGCGTCGCGAATTGGTAGAGCACCTCCATGTTTCCGGTGTCCGGTGCGGAGCAGTTGCACGCCTCGGAGGCGATGTGGGAGCGCCCGAGTATCTCGGCGAGCGGCGCGTAGTCGCTGTTGGAGAGACCCGCGCCGAGGGTTGCGTCCGGAAGGAACATGTTCCAGAGGCCCGCCTCGCGCGCGCGCGCCTTCAGTTCCTCCATGACCTCCGGCTGGTGATGCGGGTCGCCTGACTCCTGCAGCTGACGCTCGTAGATCGGCTCCGCCGCGTAGACGTGCTCGTCCATGAATGCGGTGAGCCGCTCCTTGAACTCGATACAGCGCTGGCTTGGCTCGAAGTCCATCGGTTCTCCTCCTCCGGGACAATGGGCTTAGGATCATCCCCGATGAGCGATCACAGCGCGAGCTACCGCGCCGCGGGCGTCGATTACGACGCGCTCGACACCGCCAAGCGGCTGGCGATGTCCATGGCGCTTGCCACATCACCGCAGCTGGCCGCCAGGGGCGCCCGCGCGCTTGACTCCTCCCGCGGCGAGCCCGCGTTCGTGTTCGAGCTCGACGGTCGCGTGTTCGCCTTCGTGGTGGAGGGGCTGGGCACGAAGTCGATCATCGCCCGCCAGGTGCTCGAAGGCCAGGGCCTCAACCGCTTCGCCGACGTCGCCTACGACACGGTCGCGGCGATCCTCAACGATCTGTGCTGCGTCGGCGCGCTGCCGCTGGTCGTGAACGCCTACTTTGCGACGGGTGCGTCCGACTGGTATCGCGAGCCGGAGCGTGCCGAGGCCCTGCTGGAGGGTTGGCGAGCAGCCTGCACGGACGCCGGCTGTGCGTGGGGCGGCGGCGAGTCGCCGACGTTGCCGGGCCTGCTCGACGAGCGCGACATCGAGCTTGCCGGCGCGGCGGTGGGGGTGCTGCCCGCGGGCCGCGCTCCGATCCTCGGAGCCGAGCTGCGGGCGGGGGACGAGATCGTGCTGGTCGCCTCGAGCGGGCTGCACGCGAACGGAGCCTCGCTCGCGCGCCTGCTCGCCGGGCGCCTGAGCGATGGTTACGCGACGGAGATGCAGGACGGGACGACGCTCGGCGAGGCTCTGCTCGAGCGCTCGGTCATGTATGTCCCGCTCGTCGCCGCCGCGGTCGAGGCCGGTCTCCCGGTGACGTACATGAGCCATGTGACCGGACACGGCCTGCTGAAGCTGATGCGCCCCGACAGGCCGCTCACGTATCGGATCGAAAGGCTGCCACCGGTCCCGGCGGTGCTCGGCTTTCTGGCCTCGGAGGGCGGCCTGGACGATCATGCGGCGTACTCCACCTTCAACATGGGCGCCGGCTTTGCGCTGTACTGCGCGTCGGGCACCGGGGAGTCGATCGTCGCGCTGGCGGGCGAGGCCGGGCTTCGCGCGATCGTCGCGGGCCGCGTCGAGGAGGGGCCCAGGCAGGTGATCCTCGAGCCAGTCGGGGTGTGCTTCGCGGGCTCGGAGCTCGAGCTCTCGGCCAGCGGACCCTGAAGCTCCAGCCGACCCTGAAGCTCCAGGCGAGCCTGACGATTCGGGGCTGGCGAGGCATCTTGGGGCCGTCGTGACAGCGGTCTTTCATCGCACCGCGTCGAACTTGAATCGCTCGTGTTAGACGGTATATGGTTGTAAAGAAATCGCCACTGTTCTCCGGCCGCAGCCGGAGATCTCGATGTCGCCGGACCGGCATGGCTCCGGAGCTACCCGGATCGAGGCGGACCTGTCATCAACAGAGGAGAGAAACCTGATGCGCAGAGCATCCACCTGTCTTGCCGTTCTGGCGCTTGCCGTGCTCGCGTTGCCGAGCCTGGCCTCGGCCGCGCCGACGGTCACCCTGAAAGCAGTCGCCGTCCCGATCCCCAAGCCAGGGGGCGGCAACTACCCCGGCACCGGCAACATCTACGGCGCCGGCGCCGCCGTGGAAGCCGAATACCACATCTCGGGCACCGAATACGGCGGCTTCCCACCGCCGGTGATCGGCGTGAACTTCTACCTGCCCACCGGGGCGAAGCTCCACCCCGCGGGCTTCCCCGGGTGCCCCGCGACGGTGCTTGAAAAGGAAGGCCCGGCAAAGTGCCCGCCCAAGTCGAAAGCTGGTCCTGTCGGCGAAGTGCTCGGCATCGTCTCCTTCGGCAAAGAACGTGTCGAAGAGAAAGCCGAACTCTCGTCGTTCTACGCGCCCGGTGGAGGCCTGGAGTTCTACACGTTTGGCCACACGCCGACGCTCCTGGAAATCCTCTCCACAGGTCACTACATCAACCTCGGCGGCGGCGGCGGCTTCGGTCCGAAGCTCATCACCAACGTACCGCTCGTCGCCACGGTACCCGGCGCCCCTTACGCGTCGGTCGAGTTCATCAAGGTCAAGGTCGGCTCGGCCCTCAAGCAGGGCAAGAAGCTGGTCCCCTACGGAACGCTGCCAAAGAAAGGCCAGTGCCCGAAGGGCGGCTTCAAGGTCAAGTCCGAAGTGATCTTCGCCGAAAACGGTGACCCGACCAAACCGCTCCCGGTGACTGTCAACTACAGGGCTCCCTGCCCCAGGAAATAGCCGTCGGCCAGCTTATTGGGCCCGTTAGGGCGTAAGCTGGACCGACACGAAGTGTGGACGGGCGGCCCCATCGAGGGATGGGGCCGCCCGCCGATCGTTGAAAGCAAGGAAGGACAGGGGTGAGGGAGCAGAAGGCTGGGTCGAGAAGGGGGGCCATGGGAATAGTCGGGGCCTTCGGCGTCGCCGCCGTCGTGGCCGTCGTGCTGCTCGCCCTGTCAGCCGGGGGATCGAACGGCTCCTACACGGTCCGTGCGATCTTCGACGACGCCGCGAACATCATCTCCGGCGAGAACGTGAAGATCGACGGGGTAAAGGTCGGGACGGTCGGCTCAGTGACGGCTACGCCGCAGGCGAAGGCCGCGGTCATCCTCAACATCGACAATCCCGGCTTCAAGGACTTTCGCTCGGATGCGAGCTGCACGATCCGTCCGCAGGCGCTGATCGGCGAGAAGTTCATCGACTGCATCCCGACGCAGCCCCGCGTCGAAGGCACGCCGCTGCCGCCTCCTCTGCAGGTGATACCGAGCGGGCAGGAAGGCGCCGGCGACAGGCTGCTGCCGGTGCAGAACACGCATAGCCCGGTAGATGTCGACCTGCTCGGCGACATCAACCGGCTGCCGGAACGCCAGCGGCTGACGATCATTCTCAACGAGCTGGGCGCCGGCCTGGCCGGACGCGGCAGCGATCTGCACGAAGTGATCATCCGCGCCGATCCCGCACTCCAGGAACTCGACCGGGTGCTCGCGATCCTCGCCGGCGAGAACAAGGTGCTGGCGAAGCTCGCGGTCGACTCCGACAAAGCGCTTGCGCCGTTCGCCGCGGTGCGCGAGCGCGTCGCGAACTACATCGTCCAGAGCAACACGGTCGCAAAGGCAACCGCCGCTCATCGCGGGGCGCTCGCGCGCAACCTGCAGCTGTTCCCTCCGTTCCTCGAACAGCTCGGTCCGTCGATGGAACGCCTCGGCCGGTTCGCCGAAGAAACGACGCCCGTGTTCACCGACCTCGGGATCGCATCGGCGGGCATCAACCAGGCATTCACGAATCTCCCCGCCTTCTCGAACAGCTCGGCCACGTACTTCAAGAACCTCGGGCAGACCTCCAAACTGTCCGGGCCCGCGCTGCTGGCGGCGCAGCCCCTGCTCGCGCGCCTCCAGTCATTGGGCTCTGCCGCGAAGCCGTTCTCCGGCAGCCTCTCGGAACTGTTCACGAGCCTTCGCAACACCGGCGGGATCGAGCGGCTGCTCGACTTCATCTTCCTCGGCGCGGGCGCCGCGAACGGATACGACTCCCTCGGGCATTTCCTGCGGACCGAGGGCGTGGCCACCATCTGCCTGTCCTACGTGACCGTCCCTGCGTGTAACCAGCATCTGTTCAGTTCGGGGACTCCGAAGACGACAGCGACCGCATCGTCGGTGAGCACGAGTGCAATGGGCATCGTGATGGCACGAACGCTCGCCGTGCTGAAGGGCGCTACGCCCGCGCAGGCCGTGGCCAAATATCCCGGCGCGGTCCCGATGCCGGGCGAAGCGCCCGCGACCGGCTCGCCCGCCGGCGGGGTCGCCACGGCGCGCCCGGTCGGGGGTTCGACCGCCGGGACGACCTACTACAAGCCGTCCGGCGAAGGCTCCGAAGCCGGCGGGCTCCTGCTCAACTACCTGCTCGGCAACTGAGATGAGCGGACGAACGCGACCCACAGGCCTGCTGCTTGGCGTCGCAGCGGTCGTGATGCTCGCGGCGCCAGCGGCCGGTATCGCCGGCGAACCCGCAACGACTGGCCTTCCGGGCGCGACGTCAACAGCGAACTCGCCGGCCCCGACTCAAACGGCAACCTCGGGGACGGGAACGACGACGGTCGAAGCACCAGCCCCTGCGTCGAGGGCCCCGAGCCCCCCTCTCGTCGCGACGCCGCACGTCCAGTCTCAGCATGCTCAGGGCGCCACGCCTGCCGCCACTCCCGGCGGCGCAGCGGCCACGCCCGGTGGCTCATCGGCCGCCGCCGGAGCCGGCTCCGGCCCCCGGGCGCCATCACCGAGCACGTTGACGCCTGCGCTGCCATTCGGTCTCGAATCGTCGATCTCCGGCGTGCCCGGCTTCTTCATCGAAAGCTTCCGCATCCCGCCCTTCCTGCTACCCATCTACCAGGCCGCCGGCACCGCGTACGGCATCCCGTGGCAGGTGCTCGCGGCGATCAACGAGGTGGAGACCGACTACGGCCGCGACCTCAGCGTCTCAAGCGCCGGCGCCGAGGGATGGATGCAGTTCCTGCCCTCGTCATGGAGCCTGTATGGAGTCGACGCCAACGGCGACGGCTTCAAGGACCCCTACAACCCGGCCGACGCGATCTTCGCCGCCGCTCGATACCTGCGAGCGGCCGGGGGCGAGCGCGACATCAGGTCCGCCGTCTTCGCCTACAACCACTCACAGGCCTACGTCGGCTCCGTGATGCTGCGCGCCCAGCTGCTCGGGGGCACCCCCTCCGAACTGCTCGGCGCGATCACCGGCCTGACCGAGGCCCGCTTCCCGGTACACGCCGTCTCGCACTTCAGCGACGGCTTCCCGCTGGCCGGCGCGGGGCGATCGGCGGGCTCGTCCGTCCCGATTCCCGGTACGACGATCTACTCGCTCAGCGGCGCGCCCGTGATCGCCGTCCAGGACGGCGAAATCGTGCAGATCGGATCCTCGCCCACGCTCGGGCGCTACGTCTCGCTGCGAGACGCATACGGAAACACCTACACCTACGCGCAGCTCGGCGACGT
>DASZFA010000042.1:0-77779 GCA_035940255.1 Solirubrobacteraceae bacterium | reverse complement strand
CGCATCCGCAAGACGGTCCGTTTCGCCGAGGCCCCGGTGAAGGGTATGTCGGTGCTCAAGTACGAGCCGGACGGCGTGGCAGCTCAGTCCTACCGGCAACTCGCGCAGGAGGTTCTCACCAATGGCAAACGCTAAACGCGCGAGCATGCGCGAAGGCCCGCTCGCGGCCCTGTTCCGCAAGACCGAAGAGGGCGAGGGTGAGCCGGCCGGAGCAGCCCCGCCGGACGAGCCCCCCGCTGCGGCCAAGGCCAAGGCGCCTCGCGCCTCCAAGCCGGTGGCACCGGCTCATCCGCGCGAGAGCGGCCTTCCCCACCCGGCGCTCGGCGCCAGCGAGGATCAGCCCGATGAGGCGCCGCACATCGCCACCCCGCGCGAGCGGCTGCGCCACGCGTTCTCCTCCGAGATCCCCGAGAACATGATGGAGCGTCCCGCCACGCACACGGTGATGGACGACTACGCACGCGAGCACCCGGCCGAGTGGGGCGCGGCCGTGAACGGCGCGGTCGGGCAGCCTGTGATCCGCGTCGTCGGCGTCGGCGGAGGCGGTGTGAACGCAGTCAACCGGATGGTCGAGGCCGAGGTCGAGGGCATCGAGTTCGTCGCCGTGAACACCGACCAGCAGTCGCTGCAGCAGTCCACGGCCGACATCACCCTCCACATCGGCGCCGCGATCACGCGAGGACTCGGCTCAGGCTCGGACGCCGCCGTCGGGCGCCAGGCCGCGATGGAGGACTTCGATCGCATCAAGGCGCTGCTGAAGGGCTCGGACATGATCTTCATCACCGCCGGAGCGGGAGGCGGGACGGGCACCGGCGCGGCCCCGATCGTCGCCCGGATCTCGCGCGAACTCGGCGCGCTCACCGTTGCAATCGTGACGAAGCCGTTCGGCTTCGAGGGCTCGCGCCGCAGCGAGCAGGCCGACCACGGCATCGGTGCGCTGGCCGAGGAGGTGGACACGCTGATCGTGGTGCCCAACAACCGTCTGCTCGCGGTGCTCGACAAGCAGACCTCGATGGTCGAGGCCTTCCGCGTGGCCGACGACGTGCTGCGTCAGGGCGTTCAGGGGATCTCCGACCTCGTGACGCTGCCGGGCCTGATCAACCTCGACTTCGCCGACGTGCGCACGATCATGAGCGAGGCCGGCAAGGCGCTGCTCGGGATCGGAATGGGCGTAGGCGAGAACCGGGCCACCGAGGCGGCGATGCAGGCCGCCGCCTCGCCCCTGCTGGAGACCTCGATGGAGGGCGCGCGCTCGATCCTGCTGTCGATCACCGGCGGCACCAACCTGTCGCTCTGGGAGGTCAACGAGGCTGCCAGATCGGTCTCGGAGGCCGCCCACCCCGACGCCAACATCATCTTCGGAGCGATGGTCGACGAGAAGCTCGACGATCAGGTGTGGGTCACCGTCGTGGCGACCGGCTACGGCGACGAGGGGCGCCGCAAGAGCGTGGGCCGCTTGAAAGAGCCAGCCGCAGGCGAGCTCAGGGTCAAACGCTCGCCAGAGCGCCGCGACCGGTCGGAGATGCGCCGCGGCGCGTCGGGCGATGAGCTCGAAGTGCCCGAGTTCATGCCGAACCGCTGACGCGACCCACAACGGCGAAGACTGTGGTATCGCTCAGCAATGGGCATGGGAGTAGAAGGCGTGGTCGCGGCGGGGCATCCGTTGACGGCACAAGCCGGGGCGAGAGTGCTGCGGGAAGACGGCAACGCGGTCGACGCCGCGGTCGGGGCGATGCTCGTCTCGTTCGCAACCGAGCCCCTGCTCACGGGCCTGGGTGCGGGCGGCTACATGCTCGTTGCCGGGGCCGGGCAGGAGCCGACCTTGCTCGACTTCTTCGTGCAGGCGCCGACTCGCAAGGGCGATGGCTCCGAGGCCGAGCTTCAGGGGATCGACGTGTCGTTCGGAGACGCCGCGCAGGTGTTCCACATCGGGCCCGCCTCATGCGGCGTCTATGGCACTCCGGCCGGCGTTTGCGAGGCGGTGAGGCGATGGGGGACGGTGCCGCTCGAGGAGCTAGCCGTCCCGGCCGCGCGCCTCGCGCACGAGGGTGTGGTGCTGAACGCCGGCCAGGCCTACGTGGCGGAGATCCTCGCCGACCTGCTCACCTCGACGCCCGAGTGCGCGGCGCTGTGGGCTCCCGATGGGCACATCCTGCGCCAGGGAGAGCTGCTGCGCAACCCGGAGCTGGGAGAGGCGCTGCTGCGACTGGCGCAGGACGGCCCGGCGCCCTTCTACCAGGGTGACGTCGCCACGGCCGTCTGCGACTGGCTGAGCGCTCGTGGCGGCTCGCTGACGTGCGCTGACCTCGCGGGTTACCGCGCGATCGAGCGTGAGCCGGTGAAGATCGGCTATCGCGACCGTCAGATCCTGACGAACCCGCCGCCGTCCGCGGGCGGCACGCTGCTCGCATACTCGCTCGCATTGCTCGACCGTGGTCCGTCGCCACCGACGCTGGCCGGGGTCGTGGAGGCGATGGCTGCGGCGCAGAACGAGCGCACGCCGGAGTTCGTGCAGGGGCTGCTCGAGGAGGGCTTCCTCGAGCGGTTCCTGGCGGCGCGCCTGGGCTCGACGACGCACATATCCGTGCTCGACGCCGCGGGGGGCGCGTGCAGCACGACCTGCACGAACGGAGAGGGCTCGGGGGTCGTCGTGCCCGGCACGGGCATCCACCTCAACAACGTGATGGGCGAGGAAGATCTGAACCCGCTCGGCTTCCACCGCCATCTCGCCGGTACCCGCATGCCGAGCATGATGGCCCCGTCGGTCGTGATGCGCGGGGAGGAGGTCGAGCTCGTGCTTGGCAGCGCGGGCTCGAACCGCATCCGCTCAGCGCTGCTGCAGACGATCGTCGGCGTGGTCGACCGCGGCCTGCTGGCGCGCGAGGCGGTCGACGCGCCGCGCGTTCACTTCGAGGACGGCATCGTCTATGCGGAGCCGGGGATCGACGTCGAGCAGCTCGGAGGCGACCGCGACGTCGTCGCGTTCGGCGCGCGCAATCTCTTCTTCGGAGGCGTTCAGGCGGTGCAGCGCCGCGGAGCGCTGCTGAACGGAGCGGGCGATCCGCGGCGGGGAGGCGTGGCGGTGAGCGCGTGAGACGTGCCGCGGCGCTCGGCGCGCTGGCGGCGGCGCTGCTCACGGGCGGCTGTGGGGGCATCGTCGCCCCCGACCTCTTCGTCGTCTATCGCACGGGCCCGGGCGCCGCGCGACTGACGCTGCTGGTCAACGAAGAAGGCGCCGTGCACTGCAACGGGGTGAGCGCGCCCAAGCTCAGCGACCCTCAGCTCGTTCAGGCGAGGGCGATCCAGGAAGAACTGCACGAACCGGCCTCGCAGCGGCTGTCGCTGCCGGCTGCGCCCGGATCGGTGATCGCCTACTACGTGCGGGACGAGGCGGGGACGGTTCGCTTCAGCGACAACTCCCCGCGCCAGCCCGGGGTGCTCCGCCGGCTGGCGCTGTTCGTGCTGCAGGCGGCCCAGCAGGTCTGTCATCTGCCGCAGTAGGGACTCGAGCTAGGCGAAGCGGACCTTCCCGTTCGAGCGGGCGCGCTCGCCGGCGCGCTCGACGAGCTCAACGCGCTTGATCGCAGCGCGAAGCAGGAGCGTCAGCGTGCGTAGGCGCTCGTTCTCCGAGCGCAGCTCGAGCAACTCCTGCTTGGCGTCGAGGTCGAACTCGACGGTCGCCGCCATTCGGTAGGCGTCCATCTCGTCGAGCTCCTCGGCCGTGAGGCTGCGGTCGGTGGCCCGCTCGACGAGGTCGTGATAGACGGCTCGCGCCTCGCCGGCGGCCTGATCGTCGGCGACCTCCTCGACGTCGCCCAGGAACTCGACGTTCCCGGCGGGGTACGGGAGCTCGTCCTGGCGTTCCAGCAGGCGGAACGGCCGCGTGCCGAGCGCGAGGATGTTCATCCGCCCGTCCTCCATGCGCTCGAGCACGCGCTCGATCTCGCATACGCACCCGACCGGCTTGAGCTCCTGATCAGACAGCCAGATGATGCCGAACTGGCACTCGCTCGATCCGGGATCGGCGGCCAGGCAGCGCTCGATCATACGGCGGTAGCGGTCCTCGAAGATATGCAGCGGCACGCTCTCGGTGGGCAGGGCGACCATGCCCAGGGGGAATAGCGGGAAGTCCCGCAAGCGGCACTCGGGCATCTCAGCAGTCTAGGTCCGCTGCTTGCGCGCGGCGAGCATCAGGTTGTAGAAGATCGCCGGCGGCAGCCGCGACTCGAGCAGCCTGCGGTCAAGCTCCTGCAGGAGCAGGTAGCCGCGATACGCAAACATGCGCCACGCCCACGGCACCTCTTCCGGCGCCGCCGTCGCCTCGAGCGTGCGGTTGGTCCAGCCGAACCAGTTGGCCAGCAGCTCCTCGCCGTTGACGCGCACCTCGACGAGGCCCGCGGCGCGCGCGGCGCCGGCCAGCTCGGAGGGCGCGAAGGCGTGCACGTCGACGAAGCCCTCGAGCTCGCCGCCGCCGCCCTGCCGGGCGCCGCTGCGCGCCGCGCCGATCGCCCGGCGCCAGAGCGGCGCCACCAGCGTCGCAAAGCGCTTGGGCACCCGCGCGAGATGATCGCCGTAGCGGGAGGGCTCGCCGGCGAACATCAGCGTCCCGCCCGGAGCGAGCACGCGTGCGAACTCCGCGAACGCCCGTCCGAGGTCGGGGATGTGATGAAGCACCGCGTGGCCGAAGACGAGGTCGAAGCTCGCGTCCGCGAACGGCAGGCGCTCGGCGTCGGCCTCCCGCGTGTGGACCGTGAGGCCCAAGCTGGAGGCGTTCTCGCTCAGGGTCTGCAGCATGCCCGGCGAGATGTCGCTGCACGTTGCCGCGCCGATCACCCCGGCGCGGAGCATGTTCAGCGTGAAGTAGCCGGTCCCGGCGCCGATCTCCAGCGAGCGCGCGTAATGGCCGGGCTCGCACCCGAGGGCCTTGCGCAGCTTGGCCAGGACCTGCTCCTGCCCGACCTGGCCGAAGTCGATGCCCCACTTGGAGTCGTAGTGCCCGGCCGCAACGTCGTGGTAGCGCGTGTTGACTTCGCGGATCTCCTTTGGGCTGAGCGCCGGCGCCACGGAGCGGCACCATATACTCGCGCGCCGGCCCGATGCTCCAGACCGGACTGCCTCCCAGCGCGAACACGACTTTCGATGTCAACCCTCCACGTGCAGCGTGATCAGCCCGAGGGCGTCCCGCCGCTCGCCCTCACCGGCGAGCGCACGCTCCCGGACGTGCCCGAGGAGAACTACTGGTTCCGCAGGCATCTCGTCGTCTACGAGTGGATCGCGGGGCTCGTCGCCGGCAAGCATGTGATCGACATGGCCTGCGGCGAGGGCTACGGCGCCGACGTGCTCGCTCGCGCCGCGGCTGGCGTCGTCGGCGTCGACGCCAACCCCGAGGCGCACGAGCACGCTCGCCTGCGCTACCTGCGCCCGAACCTGCGCTTCACCCGCGACCTCGTGGAGACCTTTTCCGAGCCGGCGGACGCCGTCGTCTTCCTGCAGACGATCGAGCACCTCAGCGACGCGCGCGGCGCGCTGGCGCACTTCCGCTCGCTGGTCGGCGATCAGGGAACCGTCTTCCTCTCCACCCCGAACGTGCTGACGCTCGCGCCGAGGGGCACGTCGCGGTCGGGCAACCCCTGGCATGTGCACGAGTACCGCGCCGGGGAGTTCGAGCAGCTGTGCCGGGCGAGCTTCGCGACGGTTGAGATGCATGGCCTTTTCCACGCGCGAAAGCTGCGGGCGCACGAGCTGGCGCTGCGAAGCGGCTGGGACGCCGTGCACCGGCGGCTTGGCCTGACCGAGCGCTTCTACGACTGGTTCACCCCCGCGATCGCGGTCTCTGACTTCGCGCTGCGAGGATCCGGGGAGGCCGACCTCGATCGCGCCCTGGACTTCGTCGCGGTGTGCCGGTCGTGAGCTCCAGCGGTCGAAGATCGGCCAGCGATCGCGGCGCGCTCGCGATCGTCCTGCACACCCACATGCCCTATGTCGAGGGGTTCGGCACCTGGCCCTTCGGCGAGGAGTGGCTGTGGGAGGCGATCGCCGGCTGCTATCTGCCGCTGCTCGACCTGCTCGACGGCGGCGCCCCGCTGACGCTCTCGCTTACGCCCGTACTCTGCGATCAGCTCGAGGCTCCGGGTATCAGCGAGCGCTTCCGCACGTTCGTGGAGGAGACCCGCCGCGACACGCACGAACAGGACGCGGCCGGCCTGCGCACGGGCGGGCACGAGCAGCTCGCGCGCGAGCTCGATCGCTCCTGGGAGGACTACGCGCGAGCGCTCGAGAGCCTGGATCGCCGAGGTGGCGACCTGCTCGCATCGTTCTCCCGCCACGCCCAGTGGACCTCCGCGGCGACGCACGCGATCCTGCCCCTGCTCGCGACCGAGGCCGGCGTGCGGATGCAGGTCCAAACCGGCGTGAACGCCCACCGGCGTCGCTTCGGCGGCGGCTGGCGCGGCGGCTTCTGGCTGCCCGAGTGCGCGTATACCCCGTCTCTGCTGCGGGCGCTCGAGGACGAGGGCGTGGCCGCCGTCTGCGTGGAGCTGACCAGCCGCTATGGCCTCGGGTCGGACGAGCACCTGCGACCGCGGGCAACCGACTCGGGGATCGTGCTCGTCCCGATCGACCGCTCGACGATCTCACTCATCTGGAGCGACGACGGCTACCCGTCGCATGGCGTCTACCGCGATTACCACCACCACACCGTTCACCATCACAACCCCTGGAGCAACGACGGCGCCGCGTACGACCACGATCGCGCGCTCGCGCTCGCGCGCGATCACGCGGCCGACTTCGTCGCCCGCACGATCGCGCGGCTCCAGGGCGCTTCGCCCTTGCCACGTGGCGGACTCGTCGTCTGCGCGCTCGACACGGAGCTCTTCGGGCACTGGTGGTATGAGGGGATCGCCTTCCTCCACGCGGTCGTGCAGGAGTGCGCCCGGCAGGGGCTCGAGCTCCTCCCGCTCGACGACGCGCTCGAGCGTTGCGAGCCGGCGATCGACGACGCCGTGGGCGAGCCGGCCGGTGCGCCAGCGGGTCGGCGGGGCGGCTCGGAAGACTGCCCGGCGAGCAGCTGGGGAACGAACGGCGATCTCTCGACCTGGTCGGCTCCAGTTGTCGCCGAGATGGCCTTCGCTGCCCGCGCCGCAGAGCTCGAGGTGCTCGCAGCCGGGACGCGCGCCGGCGCGGCCGCCGCCCGCGAGTTGCTCGCCCTGCAGGCCAGCGACTGGCCATTCATGATCTCCCGCGAACAGGCGGTCCCCTACGCCGGGGAGCGCTTCAACGGGCACCGCGACGCGCTCGCTCGCGCCCTGCGGGAGGGTCCGCAGAGCGATCCGGCCGGGCTGCACAACCTCGCCGTCGATGCCGAGCCCGCCTCGCTGCTGACGCCCTGACAGCGCCGCCCGCGCGCCCCGGGGCCCCAACCACCGCGCACGTCTATTGAAAGCGCATCGAGCGCGGCGCCTCGCGCATCCGGATCAGGCGCGCGGGGACGCCGCCGACCACGGCGTTCGCGGGAACGTCCCGCGTGCAGACGGAGCTCGTCCCCACGATGCTGTTGTCGCCGATCCTCACCCCCCGCAGCACGCACGACCCGAAGCCCATCCAGACGTTGTGGCCGACGCTCACGTCGCGCTTGTAGATGCCCTGCAGGCGGATCGGCCGCTCGACCTCGGTGACGCCGTGGTCGAAGTCGATCAGCATCACCCGGTCGGCGATGATGCACTCGCGCCCGATCGAGACGCGCTGGTAGGCGGAGATCGTGCAGTCCTGGCCAAGCACCGTCTTCGCGCCGATGCTCACCTCCCCCTCGTGCACGCGGATCTTCGAGCCGTGCCCGATCCAGGCCCAGCGCCCCATCCGCAGCGTCGCATGGCGGCCTATCTCGAGCCGTACTCCGGGGCAGATGAAGCACAGGCCGTCGGTCTGCAGGCGCCCGCCGAAGCGCAGCTTCAGCAGCGCGTAGCGCGCGAGCAGGCGCGCGTATGAGACGGTGAGCATGTGGTTCGCGCGCATGAACCGAAGCAGCGCCAGCGGGCCGCCATGCAGGGGCTCGGGCGCTCCTCCTAGCGTCTCCGCGATCTTGGAGGTGGGCGAAGTCGCGGGAAGCTCGGCGAGCAGCGGTTCCATCGCGCGCGAATCGTAATGCCAGCGCCGGCCCCACGGTATCGCCCGGGAGGGCCCTGCGATGATTGCGCCCGATGCCCGAGCGCCCGCCGACCGACCGCTCGCTCGCTCAGCGCCTGCTGGACGGCGACCGCCGTGCGCTGGCGCGCGCGATAACGCTCGTGGAGGACGATCGCCCCGAGGGTTGGGAGCTCGTGAAGGAGGTCTATCCGTACACCGGCAAAGCGGCCGTGTTCGGCTTCACCGGTCCTCCGGGCGTCGGCAAGTCCACGCTGATCGGCGCCCTCACCAGGGCGCGCCGTGCCTCCGGCCGGACGGTGGGCGTGCTCTCGATCGACCCGTCCTCTCCCTTCACCAAGGGCGCTCTGCTCGGCGACCGCATCCGCCTCAGCGAGCATTTTCTGGACCCGGGGGTCTTCATCCGCTCGATGGCCAATCGCGGGGCGCTCGGCGGGCTCTCCGAGGCCGCCCTGCAGGCCGCGCTGCTGCTCGACGCTGCGGGCCGCCAGGACGTGTTCGTCGAGACCGTCGGCGTCGGACAGGCCGAGATCGACATCATCGACCACGCCGATACGATCGTGCTCGTGTTGATGCCGGGCTCGGGTGACTCGATTCAGGCGCTCAAGGCGGGCGTCATGGAGATTCCCGACGTGATCGTGATCAACAAGGCCGACCATCCGCTGACCGACACGATGGTGCGGGAGATACGTGGGGTGCTGTCGCTCGCCAACGTCGACCGCTCGGCGCAGGAGGTCGCCGCGAGCTGGCGCGTGCCGATCGTCAAGACGGAGGCCAACCGGGGCACGGGCGTCGACGAGCTCGTCGAGCGCCTAGAGGAGCACCGCGCTCACATCCTCGCCGAGGGACAGCTCGCCGAGCGCCGCAGCCGAAACCTGCGCAACGAGGTGCTGGCGATCGCCACGGCGCGGATGCGCAGGCGCCTGGAGGAGGATCTGAGCGAGGATGCCGAGTTCCAGCGCCTGCTTGCGCAGGTCGTCGAGCGCCGGCTGGACCCGGCGAGCGCGGCCACCGCGCTGCTCGAGCGGGGGATCCCGCTCGAGCGCGCCATCGAGTAGGGTCGGGCGTCCATGGACTACCTGAATCTCGCCGATCGCAGCTGGCCGCTGCTGAGGCGCATGATGGGCGGCCACGCCGCGATCTACCGTGCGACGAACGGGATCATCGGGCAGCGCTTCCCCGGCTTACCGCCGATCCTGCTGCTCGATCACGTGGGCGCCAGAAGCGCGAGGAGGCGCACGACTCCGCTCGCGTACGTGAGCGACGGCGATGACGTGATCCTCGTTGCCTCCAAGGGCGGCTATCCGAGGAACCCGGCCTGGTTTCACAATCTCATGGCCAACCCCGACACCCAGATCCAGGTCGGCTCGAGCCGCCGGCAGGTTCATGCGCGGGTCGCCGATCCCGAGGAGCGCAAGCGCTTGTGGCCGGAGGTAGTGAAGGCCTACGGAGGCTATGACGACTACCAGCGGCGCACCGACCGGGAGATCCCGCTCGTGATCCTCGAGCCGCGCCAGCCGTAGCTCGCGCTCAGGGCTCGGCGTGCAGCGAGCGGGCCGTCGCCGAGCGCGGCACCGAGCGCTGGTCGGGCAGTGTTCCGATCACGCGGTCGCCGATCGTCGAGGTGACGCCGAACCAGTAGCGCTCGTTCTTGAAGTGGTGCAGACGATGGTTGCGCCAGATAGCCTTGAAGTAGCGTCCTCGGGGCTTGTATGGGGCGTGGATCAGGAAGTGCGTCCACTCGTACGCGGCGAGGATCGTGTAGCTGACGAGCACGCCGGTGGTCGCGTAGGCCAGCCGCGGGCCGCCGAGGAGCAGATCGAGCGGGAACGACAGCAGCCAGTTCACGAGCGCGATCATCGTCAGGAACACGACCACGCCGTAGACGGGCAGCAGCACGCCGCCGAGCACGCTCGGAGCCTCGTGATGCGCCCGATGCTCCCGCGCGGTCAGCATCTCCACCCGGCGCCCGCGGAGGTTGATCGGAGGGGAATGCAGCAGGTAGACGTGGATCAACCACTCGACGAACGGCGTGGCCGCGAGGAGGCCGACGGCGACGACGGCGTCGCGCGAGCTCCAGCCGCCCTGCACGAGGCGCAGCGCCAGAGCTATGGCGACGGCGCCGATCAGATAGGGCGGAGAGGGCTGGCGCAAGAACTCGCGCCGGCAGTCGGCGAGCGAAGTTCGCCCGTCCCTGCCGCTCGCGCGCACAGAACCGGCCGGAGCGGTGTACCTGTCGATCTCAGACGTATCCGCCATGTCAGCAACCTTATGCCCCGAGCGCCCGTGCGATAACCATCTGCTGCACCTCGTCGGTGCCCTCGCCGATCGTCAGGATCTTCGCGTCGCGGTAGAAGCGGCAAACGGGGTACTCCTCGATGTAGCCGTAGCCGCCGTGGATCTGCACCGCCTCCTCGGCGCAGCGCACGGCGAGACGGCCGGTCTTGAGCTTTGCCTGCGCGGCGGTGAGCGTGAAATTGCGCTTGGCATCCTTCTCTCGCGCCGCCTTGTAGACGAGCAGCCGCGCTGCCTCGATCTCTGTGCTCATGTCCGCCAGCTTGCACTGGATCGCCTGGAACTTGGAGATCGGCTTGCCGAACGCCTTGCGCTCCTTTGCGTAATGCAGCGCCTGGTCAAGTGCGCCCTGCGCCAGGCCGACGCCCATCGCAGCGACGCCGATGCGGCCGATGTCGAGGATGTGCAGGAACTGCTTGAACCCGGCGCCCCGCGGACCGAGCAGGTGCTCCTCGGGCACGCGGCAGTCGGTGAACGTGAGCGGGCGCGTGTCGGAGGCGTTCCAACCCATCTTGCGGTACGGCTCGCCCTGCTCATAGCCCTTCGTCCCGTTGGCGACGATCAGGTTCGAGATCTCCCTGCCGTCGCTCGAGCCCTCGCCGGTGACCGCGGTGATGCAAACCATGCCGGAGATCTCGGTGCCGGCGTTGGTGATGAACTGCTTGGCGCCGTCGATGATCCATTCGCCGTCCTCCAGCCGCGCCCGCGTGCGCGTGTTGCCGGCGTCGGACCCGGCCTCCGGCTCGGTCAGGCCGAACGCACCGAGGACCTCCCCGGAGCAGAGCCGCGGCAGCCATTGGCGCTTCTGCTCCTCGCTCCCGAACACATAGATCGGCTGGGTGCCGAGCGAGGTATGCGCGCACAGCGTGATCGCCACCGAGGAGTCGACGCGCGTGAGCTCCTCCACGGCGAGTGCATAGGCGAGCGTGTCGCCGCCGCCGCCACCGTACTCCTCGGGAAACGGGATCCCCATCAGGTTCAGCCTGCCGAGCTGCTCGACGATCGCGTACGGGAACGACTTCGTCCTGTCGAGCTCCTCCGCGACGGGCGCGATCTCGCCCTCGGCGAACTCCCTCACGGTGCGCCGGATCAGCTCGTGATCGGGGGACAGGTCGAAGTCCATCGGGCCGCCATTCTCACAGACCGCCAGTGGCCGCCGCCGGCACGGCTCGGTCCCGTGCCAGGATTGCGGGCGTGAGCATCTCCGCCCCGCGCCTGATGCTCGACTTCCTCAGCCGCGGACGCGCCCACCGCTATGGCCCGGACCGCTCTCAGCGTGCCGAGCTTCACATGCCGTCGGGCCCGGCTCCCCACCCGGTGATGGTCGTCATTCACGGTGGCTCCTGGCAGGCCGGCTACGGCAAGATCGTCACGCGCGGGATCGTCGGCGATCTCGTGCGGCGTGGATGGGCCGCGTGGAACATCGAGTACCGCCGCGTGGGCAACGGCGGCGGCTGGCCGGCCACGTTCGAGGATGTCGCGGCGGCGATCGACCACCTGGAGAGGCTGGACGCCCCGCTCGACCTCACCCGTGTCTGCGTCCTCGGGCACTCCGCCGGTGGCCATCTGGCCTTGTGGGCGGCGTCGCGCGAGGAGCTGCCTTCCGGCGCGCCCGGCCAGGTGGCGGGCGGTCCTCCCGTGCCCCTGCGCCAGGCGATCGCACAGGCCGGGGTGTGCGACCTCGCGGGCGCGTACAGAAGGTGGCGCGGCGGCCCGGCGCGAGCGCTGATGGGCGGCGGCCCGGAGGAGTTTCCCGACCGCTACGCCGCCGCGGATCCGGCTGCGCTGCTCCCGCTTCGGATGCCGGCGCTGCTGGTGCACGGAGTGCTCGACGAGGTCGTCTCGATCGAGCTCAGCCGCAGCTACGCCGGCATGGCTCGAGCGGCCGGTGCCGAGGTGGAACTCGTGGAGATCGAGGGAGCGGCCGGTCGCCACCGGACCCACCTCGACCCGCGCTCGGCCGCCTGGGCCGCCGTCACGCAGCGACTGGACGGGCTCGCGGCGAGCTCCGCGCCATCGGACGTGTCTAGGTGACGTAGGAGCGCGCGAGCTCGACTAGCAGCCGCACCCCGTAGCCGGAGGCGCCCTTGCCGACGTACTCCCGGTCGAGGTCCCATGCCGACCCGGCGATGTCGAGATGCGCCCAGGGCACATCGCCGACGAAGTTCGAGAGGAACGTTCCGCCGACGATCGACCCGGCCTTGCGCGCTTCGGGAGCGTTGTCGAGGTCGCCGTACTTGCCCTTGATCAGCTCCTCGTACTCCTCGTGCAGCGGCAGCCGCCAGACGATCTCGCCGGTCCGCTCGCCCGCGGCCGCGATCCGCCCTGCGAGCTCGTCGTCGTTCGACATCAGGCCGGCGTAGGTCGACCCGAGCGCGACGATCACCGCACCGGTGAGCGTGGCCAGATCAACCGCGAGCTCGGCGCCCTCGGCGATCGCGTGGTACAGGCAGTCCGCCAGCACGAGCCTGCCCTCGGCGTCGGTGTTGTTGACCTCGATCGTCTTCCCGTTGGCGGCCCGCACTATGTCACCGGGCTTGACCGAGCGCCCGCTCGGCAGGTTCTCGGTCGCTCCGACGACCGCCACGAGCTTCACCGGCAGGCGCAGGCGGCCGATCGCCGCAACGGCCTCGATCACCGCTGCGCCTCCGGACATGTCGAACTTCATCTCGGCCATTTTCGCCCCGGGCTTCAGTGAGATGCCGCCGCTGTCGAACGTCACCGCCTTGCCGACGAAACCGAGCTTCGGGCCGCTCGCATTGGGCCCCTCATATTTCATCGTGATCAGCGCCGGCTCCTGCTCCGATCCCTGGGCCACGGCGGCAAATGCCCCCATCCCGCGGCCGATGATGCCCTCACGACCCTCGACCTCGAGGGACAGGCCCTCGATCTCCTCGGCGAGCGCCCGCGCATGCTCGGCCAGTGCCGTCGGCGTGAGGTCGTTGGCGGGCCGGTTCTGCAGGTCACGCGCGGCGTTCACGGCGTCGGCGAGCACCGCCCCTTCGGCGGCCGCCGAGCCGAGGTCCTCGGAGCTCGAGAGCGTCAGGCTCTCAAGCTTGCGGCGCTCCTCGCCGGAGTCCTCCGCGTCTGGGCTCGACTTGTAGCGCTCGAAGCGGTAGTCGCCGAGGATCGTCCCCTCCACGAGCGCCGCCGCGACGTCCCGCCCGCCGGCGGGCACCTGCCAGCAGAGCGACCGCGTCGAGATCTCGCGAGCTCGCGAGCACGCCGCCGCGGCGGCAACGCGCGCACGCTCAGGGGAGAAGTCCTTGCGCGCGCCGAGTCCGACGATCAACCAGCGCTTGTCCTGCGCATGGCCGACCGCGAGCGCCTTGAAAGACCTGCGAGCCTCGCCGGATGCGAGCAGCTCGCCGAGCTCCGCGGGCGCCTCCCCGCCCAGCTCCTCGCCCTCGAAGACCCCGATCGCGACGGTGTCGGCATCGCTCTCGCGGCCCGCTCGGCTGGTCGTCGACACCTGCATGGCCAGCGCACGATATCCGGCTCGCCAGCGTTCCGTCGCTCCGCCTCGCCGAGCCCCGCGCCGGCTCTGGCATGGCGTCGCAGGCCCGCTTGCAGCGCCCCCGTCGAGGTGGCACGGCGAGGTGGTCCACTACCATTCGGAATCTCGCGTCCTTTCTCACCGACCGACAGAAGAGAGCTCCTCCCATGCCAAAGACCGTGATCCTCGGCGCTGCACGCACCCCCATCGGCAAGATGGGCGGCGGCCTCTCCTCGCTGGACGCCACCGAGCTCGGCGGGATCGCGATCAAGGCGGCCCTCGAGCGCGCCGGCGTCGAGCCCGAGCAGGTCGATCACGTCGTCATGGGCCAGGTGCTTCAGGCGGGCCAGGGGCAGATTCCCTCGCGCCAGGCACAGATGAAGGCGGGAATCCCCAAGGAGGTCTCCTCCGAGACGATCAACAAGGTCTGCGCGTCGGGTCTGCGCGCCTCCGTCATCATCGACCAGGCGATCCGCGCCGGCGACATGCAGGTCGGCGTCGGCGGCGGCATGGAGTCGATGTCCCAGGCGCCGTACCTGCTGCCAGGCGCCCGCTTCGGCTACCGCATGGGCGACGCCAAGATGCTCGACGCGATGGTCCACGACGGGCTCACCAACCCGTTCTCGGGCAAGCAGATGTTCGTCGAGGCTACGGAGGTGGGCGATGAGCTCGAGATGACCCGCGCGGACCTCGACCGCTGGGCGCTGCGCTCGCACGAACTGGCGGTGAAGGCGACCGACGAGGGGCGCCTACCCGAAGAGATCGTCTCGGTGACCGTGAACGGGCGCAAGGGCAACACTGTCGTCGAGCTCGACGAGGGCCCCCGCCGGGATACGTCGCTGGAGAAGCTCGCCGCGCTGCCCGGCCTCGTCGGAAAGGACGGCTCGCACACCGCCGGCAACTCGCCAGGCGTAAACGACGGTGGGGGCGCGCTCGTGCTCGCCTCGGAGGTTTGGGCGAGCGAGCACGGCAAGGAGGCGCTGGCGGAGATAGTCGCCCACGCCCAGAGCGCCAACGACTTCGCCTACCTTGCGACGACGCCGGCGAGCGCGGCGAAGCAGGCGCTCGAGAAGGCCGGCCTGCAGCCCGGAGACATCGACGTATGGGAGATCAACGAGGCGTTCGCCTCCGTCACGCTCAACTCGATCCGCATGCTCGGGATCGACGAGGACAGGGTGAACGTCAACGGCGGTGCCGTGGCGCTCGGCCACCCGATCGGCGCCTCCGGCGCGCGCATCCTCGGAAGCCTCGTGCTCGAGCTGCGCCGGCGTGGCGGCGGCCTTGGCTGCGCGGCGATCTGCTCCGGCGGCGGCCAGGGCGACGCCGTGATCCTCAAGGTCTAGTGAGCGCGTCAACCAACGGCAAGCGGCCTCCGCGCGCAGCCGCCTTCTTCGACCTGGACAAGACCCTGATCGCGGGCTCCTCCGGGGTGTACTTCGCGCGGGCCGCTTACCAAACGGGGATGATCTCGCGCGGCCGCCTGGCGCGCGACGTCTACGAGAACCTGCGCTTTCGCCTGCGTGGCTCGACCGACGAACGCGCCGACGACGTGCGCCAGCGCGTGGGAGCGATGATCGCCGGCGTTCGCGTGCGCGATCTCGAGCGTCTGTCCCCGCGCGTTCTGGCGGGCGTGCTGCCGCGGCTGTATCCCGAGATGCTTGCGCGAGCGTACGCGCACCAGGACGCGGGCGTGCCCGTGTACATCCTCACGGCTGCGTCGCAGGAGATGGCCGATCTGCTGGCTCACGTGCTCGCCTTCGACGGCGGCCTGGGGTCGCGCTCGGAGATCGTCGACGGCCGTTACACGGGTAGGCCGGCCGGACCCTTCAACTACCGCGAGGGAAAGGTGCTCTCGATGCGAGAGGTGGCCGAGCGCGACTGCATCGACCTGGACGCCTCCTACGCCTACTCCGACTCCGAGTCCGATGTGCCGATGCTGCGGGCCGTACGCCATGCCGTGGTCGTCAACCCCGACCCCCACCTGAGGCGCATCGCCGCCGAGGAAGGCTGGGAGGTCGTGCACCTCGATCGCCTCGCTCGTCGCCTGAAGCTGCTCGCGGCGCTCGGCGCGGGGACGATGCTCGCTTCCCTCGGCCGTCTCGTACGCGAGCGCCGGCCCATCCGCACCAGTGGCGCGCGCCGGCAACCGCGTCCTGGGCGTCCAGGAGGCGTACGAGGAGAGCGCGTCAGCCCCGGCGTGCGACGCCTGCGGCGCGGCGGGCGAGCGCCGTCGGGCGCGCGCAGGATGTAGCGTGGGACGTCGATGACGTCGACTTCCAGCTCCCGTCAGCATCACGGCAAGATTCGTGTGGTCGTGGCCAAGCCCGGGCTCGACGGCCACGACCGGGGCGCGAAGATCATCGCGCGTGCCCTGCGCGACGCCGGGATGGAGGTCATCTACACGGGGCTGCACCAGACTCCCGAACAAATCGTCGAGACCGTGATTCAGGAGGACGCCGACGCCGTCGGCCTCTCGATCCTTTCGGGCGCGCATATGACGCTCGTTCCGCGCGTGGTGGCGCTGCTGCGAGAGCAGGGGATCGATGACGTGCTCGTGACGGTTGGCGGCACGATCCCGGCAGAGGACATTCCGGAGCTCAAGTCCCTCGGCGTCGCCGAGGTCTTCACGCCGGGGGCGCCGACCCAGGCGATCGTCGATTTCATCCGCGATTCGACGGCGGGCGGGCGGGTATCCAGTTCTTGATTGACTCGTCAGTCAACCGCTGAAGCGAGTAGGATCGCTCTCAACACACCCCAAGGAGTTGCCTGAGAATGAAGATATGCGTCCTGGTTAAGGAGGTTCCGGACGCCGCCGTCGAGAAGAGGCTGGATCCCTCGACGGGGCGCATGGACCGCAGCGGTGAGAAGAACCTCAACCCGTATGACACGCACGCGATCGAGGCGGCGATGCAGATCAGGGAGGGCGGCGCCGTGCCGGTCGAGGAGATCGTCGCCGTGACGATGGGCCCCGAGAGCGCCGTGCGGGCGCTCCACAAGGCCGTGTCGCTGGGCGCCGACCGCTCCGTCCACCTGAGCGACCCGGCGGTTGCCGGCTCCGACGTGGCCGCGACCGGCTACGCGCTCGCGCAGACATTGCAGCGAGAGAGCCCGGATCTCGTCCTGCTCGGACAGCAGTCCGACGACGGCGAGTGCTACACGATCGGCGCCGTCGTGGCTGAGCACCTGCGGATGCCGTCGCTGACGCAGGTGATCAAGATGGACGTCGACTCCGACTCGCTGCGCTGCGAGCGCCAGGCCGAGTACGGCTACGACACCGTTCAGGTCAAGCTCCCGGCGGTGATCTCCGTCGGCGACGCGATCAACGAGCCGCGCTACCCGTCGCTGAAGGCGATCATGGGCGCCAAGAAGAAGCCGCTCGACGCGGTCACCGTGGCCGACGTCGGCATCGACCCCTCGAAAGTCGGCGGCGAGCACTCCGGCGCCCAATGGATCGCCGCGAAGGCGCCTCCGGCGAAGGCGGCCGGGCAGATCATCGAGGACGAGGACACCAACGAGACCGTCGAGCAGATCATCGCCTGGCTCGACGAGCGCAAGCTCATATGAGGGTGGCGCAGGCGGCCGGGCCCCTCACCTTCAATTGGCTCCGCGGACGATGAGCGAAAGGAACTGAACTGACATGGCGAACATCCTGGTCTACGCGCTGCACTACGACGGCGCGATCAACAAGAACTCGCTCGGCGCCGTCTCCGAGGGCGCCAAGCTTGCGTCCGCGCTGGGCGGCGAGGCGCACGCGATCCTGCTCGGCGAGAACATTCCGACCGATCTCGCCGCCTCGCTTGGCAGATACGGCGCCAAGAAGGCGCTTGTCGCCGAGGGCCCCGAGGGGCTGGCCCAGCCGCTTGTGGACGCGATGGCGGCGGCGATCACCGAGGGCGGATACTCCTACGCGCTGTTCGGCGGCGGCCTGCTCGGCTTCGAGATCGGGGCCGGCTTGGCCGCGCGACTCGGCGCCGGCGTGGTGATGGAGGTCACGGCGGTGCGCGCCGAGAACGGCGAGCTGATAGCCGAGCGCCCGATCCTCGGCGACTCGGCGATCTCGGAAGTCAAATACCGCTCGGACGTGGGCATCATCATCGGCCGCCTGAACGCGTTCGAGATCAGGGAAACCGGGGATCAGCAGGCCGCCGTCGAACCGCTGTCGTTCGAGCTGAGCCCGCATGCGCAGCAGGCGACGATGCTCACGCGCGGGGAACAGCGCGGCGCGGACGTCGACATCGAGGGCGCAGACATCCTCGTGGCGGGCGGCCGCGGCCTCGGAAAAGCGGAGGGCTTCCAGCTCGCGGAGGACCTCGCCGCCGCGTTCGGCTCGGGCGCAGCAGTCGCCGCCACCCGCGCGGTGGTGGACGCCGGCTGGTACCCCTATGCGGCGCAGATCGGTCAGACCGGCAAGACTGTCGCGCCGAAGCTCTACCTCGCGGCCGGCATCTCCGGCGCGATCCAGCACAAGGTGGGTATGCAGGCGTCGGAGAACATCGTCGCGATCAACAAGGACGCCAACGCGCCGATCTTCGAATTCTCCGATCTTGGCGTCGTCGGCGACCTGAACAAGATCCTGCCCAAGCTCACAGATGCCGTGAAGGCGAAGAAGGCGAGCTGAGATGAGCGATCACAACGGAAGCGTCGCCCCGGCCGCGTTCCCGCCGCCCGTTGATTCACGCAAGGAATTCATCAAGCGGGGGCTCGATCCCGAGGACGAGCTGATCGAGGTTGGCGTGGCGATCATCGGCGGCGGCACCGCGGGCCTCGCGTGCGCCAACCGCCTGCTGCAACTGCTCGCCGACGATCCCGAGACGATGGAGCGCCTGGGGGAAGTCCCCGTGGCGGTGATCGAGAAGGCGAAGACCTGCGGCGGGCACAATCTCTCCGGCGCGGTGATGCGCCCCGCCCCGCTACAGGAGCTGTTCGCAGACATGAGCCGCGAGGACTGGCGCAAGGAGGGCTTCGCCTTCGGCGAAGTCACGAAGGAGGCGGTCTACCTGCTGCCGAGCGGCAAGACGAAGCTGCGGATCCCGACGCCTCCAAACTTCAAGAACCATGGCAACGAGGTCGTATCCGTCTCGGCGATGGCGCGCTTCCAGCAGCGCCAGGCCGAGGAGGGCGGCGCCTACGTCCTCACCGAGACCGCCGCGACCCAGCTGATCGAGCAGGACGGGCGGGTCGTGGGGGTCCGCTCGGGCGACAAGGGCCGCGGCAAGGACGGCGAGCCGCTCTCGAACTTCGAGCCCGGGACCGACATCAAGGCGCACGCCACAGTGCTCGCGGAGGGCTGCTGGGGCCATCTCACGGGTGCTGCGATCAAGGAGTTCGACCTTGCCGCCGGGCGCGAGCCCCAGGTGTGGGAGCTGGGCGTCAAGGAGGTCTGGAAGGTCCCAAGGCCGCTCGGCCGCGTGATCCACACGCTCGGCCCGTGGCCGCTGAAGATCTCGGCGAAGTACGGACACGTCGGCGGCACGTGGATCTATCCGATGAAGGACGAGAAGACGGGCGAGGATCTCATCAGCATCGGCTTCGTGATCGACCTCGAGTACGCCGACGCGACCACCTCCGCCCATGATCTGCTGCAGCAGTTCAAGATGCACCCGCTCGTCAAAGGCATCCTCGAGGGCGGCGAGCGCGTCGCCTGGGGCGCGAAGGCGCTGCCGGGCGGCGGCTGGTGGTCGATGCCGAAGCTAGCGATGCCCGGCGCGGTGCTCGTCGGCGACTGCGCCGGAATGGTCGACACGGTGGCGCTGAAGGGCGTGCACCACAGCATCATGTCGGGCAAGCTCGCGGCCGAGTCGATCTACGCCGCGCTCGTTCGCGGCGAGTCCTCGTTCGAGTCCTACGAACGGGCCGTCGAAGAATCGGTGATCGGCAAGGAGCTCTACGAGGTTCGCAACACGCGCCAGCCGTTCCAGAAAGGCTTCATTCAGGGGCTCCCGTTCGTGAACCTGATGATGGGTACGAAGGGACGCTTTCCGGGCGGACGCTGGAGCTGGCATCGCGACGACGCCAGGCCGATGTTCGTCGGCAAGACGAAGGACGGCTACCCCAAGCCGGACGCGAAATACACGTTCGACAAGCTCTCCTCGGTGTTCATCAGCGGCAACACGACGCGCGACGACGCGCCGAACCACATCCGCGTTCAGAAACACGTTCCCAGGGAGATCGCCGAGACATGGCGCTGGATGTGTCCGGCCGGCGTCTATGAGATCCCCGAGGATGCTCCCGAGCACGGTGAGGTGGACGTGATCGTCAACTACACCAACTGCGTGCAGTGCGGGGCGATCACGGCCAAGGGCGGCCGGCTCACGACGCCCGAGGGCGGCGACGGGCCCCTGTATCTCCTGACCTGAGATTCGGGAAGCCGCGCGTACCCCTCCGCGGGCCCCTGAGCGTCCTGTCGCCGAGCCCCACGCTGACCAACGTCTCCGGCAAACCGCGCAACATGCGGGTTTGCGCAGTGTTATTCGCTGTGATGACGAACGCTCCACCATGCGCAGCTCGTTGCGGCCGACGAGCGGGGCGCCTGTCGCTCGCGCTCGTCTGTGGCTTCGCGCTCGCCGCCGTGTCGGCGCCGGTCTCCGCGAGCGCCGAAACCGGGGCTGCCGTCGTGGCAGGCGCCGCGAGCACCCCTTTGCAGAAAGGCCAGGCGGGGTCCGGCGCCGGGACGCCCTCGGCGACCGTCGAACTGTGCGTGCCCTCGTCGGTGCAGGCCGAACGCTCCGCGACGTTCTCCGGCGAAATGACGGCGACCCCCGGCACCGGCCGCATGTCGATCCGCATCGAGCTGCAGGAGCGGCTGCCCGCAGAAGCGGCGTTCCACACCGTCGAGGCGCCGGGGCTCGGCAGCTGGCGCTGGGCGGCTCCCGGGGTCAAGGTCTACCGCTACATCAAGCAGGTCACCGATCTCGCCGCCCCGGCCGTCTACCGCGCGGCCGTCCGCTTCCGCTGGCTGACCGCGAAGGGCAAGCTGATCAGAGCCCTGGAACGACGCACGCCGACGTGCGCGCAGCCCGTGCTCCTCGCCACGGCGACGAACGCCCCGGTCTGAGGCGGCTGAGCCGGACCGCGGCTGGCGGGGCGCCTTCTCCGGGCAGGGGTTGGCCGCTAGAATGATCAGAGGATGAAGGCGAAGATCCACCCCAACTACGTCCAGGCGCATGTGCGCTGTACCTGCGGCAACGAGTTCACGACGCGCGCCACGCGCGATGAGCTGCACGTCGAGGTCTGCTCAAACTGCCACCCGTTCTACACGGGCCGCCAGAAGCTGATGGACACCGGCGGACGGGTGGAGCGCTTCCAGCGGCGCGTAGCCAAGGGCCGCCTGCACTCGGCGCAGTCTCGGTCCGCCAAGTAGCGCCATGTCGTTGCGCGCGGCCGCCGACCGATCAAGGATCGGCCAGCCTTGACGCCAGCCGAGTCGCAATTCCTAAGCGCTGCGGCCGCCGCTCCGCCCGGTTCGCCCGCAGGGCAAGCAACGGGCGCGACCGACAGCGGACCAAGCGGTGCCGTTCCCGCCCCGGCCCCGACACATGACGGCGAGCTGAGCGCGCAGCGAGACGCTCCCGTCGGAGGGCAGGCCGTGCTCGAGGGCGTGATGATGCGAGGGGTGGCCCACTGGGCCGTGGCGGTCCGCAAGCCGAGCGCGGAGCAGCTGCAGGAGGGCGAGCGCTCGCCCGAGGAGCCGGCGCTCGGGGAGATCGAGGTGACCACGCTTCCCCTGACCTCGGTGTTGAAGCGCCACCGCCTGCTGCGCCTTCCGATCGTGCGGGGAGTCGTGGCGCTTGGCGAGTCGCTGGTGATCGGCTTCCGGGCGCTCGAGATCTCGGCCAACGCGCAACTCCCCGCTGAGGAAGATCAGGAGGAAGCTCAGGAGATACCGCGCGGCGTCTGGGCGGGGACCATCGTGCTCGCCCTCGCCTTCGCGATCGTGCTGTTCTTCCTGATCCCGGTGGGACTGACGAGCCTCATCAAGGGGCAGCTCGGCTCGTCGTACCTGTTCTGGCTTGTGGAGGGGACCGTTCGCACGGGCATCTTCCTCGGCTACCTGCTGCTGCTCTCGCGCCTGCGCGACCTGCGCCGAGTGTTCGAGTACCACGGCGCCGAGCACAAGACGATCTCCTGCTTCGAGGCCGGGCTGCCGCTGACGCCGGCCAACGCGCAGCGCTTCTCGCGGCTGCATCCCCGCTGTGGCACGAGCTTCCTGCTCGTGGTCATGATCGTCGCGATCTTCGTGTTCGCGCCGATCGGCCTCCCTGCCTGGTACTGGCTCCTATTGACGCGCATCCTCGGCGTGCCGCTGATCGCGGGCATCTCATTCGAGCTGATCAAGTTCGCAGGGCGCAATCGCCGCAGGCGCTGGGTGCAGATCGTGATGTGGCCCGGATTGAAGCTGCAGCTTCTCACGACACGCGAGCCCGACCTGCCCGAGCTCGAGGTCGCGATCGCCTCGCTGCGGGCCGTACTCGAGCTGGAGACGCCCGGCGAGCTCTCGGCGGCGGATCTCGTGGGCGTGGAGGTCGTGGCCTAAACGCGCTCGGGGGCCGCGACGGTGCGGCGAACCTGCTCGCGCCAGCTCTCCTTCAGGCGCGCGAGCGAGATGCCGCGTGCACGGCGCAGGTAGATGAAGAGCTCGGCGCCGAGTGCCGCCAGCAGCGACTCCGCGAGCATCTCGCTGTCGCACTCCGGGTCGGCCTCTCCGAGCAGCAGCATGACGTGCAGCCGGTGCACGCGGTAGGCGGGGTGGGCAAAGCGGGCCGGTCCGGTCTCGGCCGCCAGCAGCAGTTCGGAGTGCGCCTCGAGCGTGTCAAGGAAAGCCTCGCCGAAAGCGATCAGGCGCTCTTGCGGGGGCGCTCCGGGGCCGAGCGGTGGCTCGCCGCGGATGATGCCTTCCTGGAACTCTCGCTCGCGCTCCGAGAGCACCGCGGCCGCGAGCGACGCCCGAGAGCCGAACCGGCGGAAGAGCGTGCCCTTGCCGACGCCCGCGGCGTCGGCGATCTCGTCCATCGACACGCAGCCCGCGCCCCGCTCGTCGAAGAGGCGTCTCGCGGCACAGAGGATTCGCTCACGATTGCGCGCCGCGTCGGCGCGCTCGAAGCCCTCGGGCTCGATCTGTGGCAACTCGAAAGGGGAACTCGCGTAACTCATTACCTTCATCTTACTAAACGGACCATAGTCCGATTCTATGCTATGCTGATCCCATCAGATAAACGGACTGAGGTCCGGAACCCCTATCAGGACAAGGAGCTTCCAATGAGCGTTGCAACACAACAGGACATCTCGGTCGGGACCTGGAGCATCGACAAGGTCCACTCGCATGTCGGCTTTGCCGTCAAGCACATGGTCGTGTCGAACTTCCGCAGCCGCTTCGAGGACTACGACGGTGCCCTCACCGTCGGTGAGAATGGCGAGCCGCGCCTCGAGGGCTACGTCAACGTCGACTCGATCGTCGTCAGGGACGAGAACCTGGCCGGTCACCTGAAAGCGCCCGACTTCTTCGACAGCGAGCGCTACCCCCAGATCCGCTTCCGCTCCACCGCGGTTCGCGTGCAGGAGGGCGGCGAGCTTGAGGTCGATGGCGAGCTGACGATCAAGGACCGCACCCACAACGTCACCGCGCGTGGCACCATCAGCGGCCCGCACGAGGACATCGCGGGCAACGACAAACTCGGCCTCGAGCTCGAGACGGTCGTCGATCGGCGCGAGTTCGGGCTGGAGTGGAACGCGCCGCTCCCCAAGGGCGGCTTCGCGGTCGACAACGACGTCAAGCTGCAGGTTTCCCTCGAGCTCGTGAGGCAGGCCTAGCGCTCATGCGCATCCTCGGAATCTCAGGAAGCCTACGGCGCGAGTCCCACAACACACGCCTGTTGCGGGGCATCGGCAAGCTCCTGCCGGAGGGTGTCGAGCTGGAGGTGTTCGACCAGCTCGCGGCGATCCCGCCGTACAGCGAGGATGACGAGCACGAGACTCCCCCGGCAGTCGCGGCCCTGAACGCCGCGATCGCCGGGGCGGACGCCGTCCTCGTGGCGACCCCCGAGTACAACGCCTCGATGCCCGGCGTGCTCAAGAACGCCCTCGACTGGGTCTCGCGACCGATCGCGAGCACGCCGCTGATGGGCAAGCCGGCCGCGGTGATCGGCGCGAGCACGGGCTTGTTCGGCGCCGTCTGGGCCCAGGCGGAGACGCGCAAGGTGCTGAGCACGATCGGCGCGCGGGTGGTGGATCGCGAAATACCGATCTCCCAGGCCGACGAGGCTCTGGGCGCCGACGGGCTGCCGCTCGACGACGACGCGCGGGAGCTGCTCGATGCGACCCTGACCGAGCTGATCGAGCTCGCCCAGCCAGAGCGCGTCACGGCCTAACGGCTCACTGCCCGAGAAGCCCGGCCACCTAGACTGGCCGGAATGATCCAGGAGCTCGTCAAGCAGATCGAGACCCGGTTCGCCGAGCTGGGTGAGCAGATGACCGACGCCGAGGTCATCTCCGACCGCGTCCGCTACGCGGAGGTGGGCCGTGCCTACAGTCAGCTCGAGCCCGCGGCGAAGCTGGCGGCGGAATGGCGCCGCGCCCAAGACGACGCCGGTGGCGCGGAGGAGATGCTCTCGGAGATGGGCGAGGACGCGGAGCTGCGCGAGGAGCTCTCGCGGGCACGCGAGCGGATCGAGCAGCTCGAGGAGGAGATACGCCTGGCGATGGTCGAGCGCGATCGGAATGACGAGAAGAGCGTGATCGTCGAAATCCAGGGGGGCGCCGGCGGCGACGAGGCCGGGCTGTGGGCCGGCGACCTGTACCGCATGCTTACCCGCTACGCCGAGCGCCTGGGCTTCCAGACCGAGCCGCTGGATCTCGGCGAGGGCAAGTACACCTTCGCCATCAAGGGCGATGGGGCCTACTCGGTGTTCAAGTTCGAGGGCGGCACGCACCGTGTCCAGCGGGTGCCCCAGACCGAGTCGCAGGGGCGAGTCCACACCTCGACCGCGACCGTCGCCGTGCTGCCAGAGGCCGAGGAGGTCGACGTGCAGATCGACCCCAACGAGCTCCAGATCGACGTCTACCGCTCCTCCGGTCCCGGGGGTCAGTCGGTCAACACGACCGACTCGGCGGTCCGCATAACGCACAAGCCGTCGGGGATCGTCGTCTCGATGCAGGACGAGAAGTCACAGCTGCAGAACCGCGACAAGGCGCTGCGAGTGCTGCGGGCACGCCTCTACGAGCGTGCGCTCGCAGAGCAGCAGGCCGAGCTCGCGGCGGACCGTCGCTCGCAGGTCGGGACCGGCGACCGCGCGGAGAAGATCCGCACCTACAACTACGGCGAGCGGCGGGTGACCGACCACCGAATCAAGCTGACGGTGCACAACCTCGACCAGGTGCTCGAAGGGGGCCTGGACGAGCTGACGGCGGCCCTGCAGGCGGACGAGAAGCGCCGGCGCCTGGAGGCGCAGGCGGTGGCGTGATGACAGCGGTCCGCCAGGGGCAGCCGGCGGCGCACGCCGGCGCGGGGCCCGCCGGCCGCCCCGGCCGCGCGTCGGGGGCCCACACCGTAGGCGACGCGCTCGAGGGCGCGATCACCGCGATCACGGCCGCGGGATGTGAGACACCGCGGCTCGACGCCGAACTGCTGCTGGCGCATGTACTCGGGGTCGGCCGCGAGCGCCTCCTGCTCGACCGGGAGCTGCGCGTGGAGGGTACGGCGGTGCGCGCCTTCCAGGACGCGGTTCGCCGGCGCGCCGTCGAGCGTGAGCCGGTCGCCTACGTTGTCGGCCACCGCGGCTTTCGCAACCTGGAGCTCGCCGTCGATCGCAGGGCGCTCGTGCCCCGGCCGGAGACCGAGCTGCTCGTGGAGGTTGCCCTCGCGCTCCCGCGCGGATCCCGCGTGCTCGAGGTCGGCACGGGCAGCGGCGCCGTTGCGCTCGCGCTCAAGCACGAGCGCCCCGACCTCGACGTGACCGCGAGCGAGCTCAGCGAGGACGCGCTCGAGCTGGCACGCGGCAACGGCGAGCGGCTGGGCCTCGAGGTGCGCTGGCTGGCTGCGGACCTGCTCGCCGGAGTGCCCGACGAGTTCCGCGCGGTGCTCGCAAATCTGCCCTACGTCGCCGAGTCCGAGCGCGCGGCGCTGGCCCCCGAGATCGTCCGCCACGAGCCCCCAGGCGCTCTGTTCGCCGCAGGAGACGGGCTGTCGGCGATCCGGGCCCTGCTCGAGCAGCTCAGCCTGCGCGAGCGGGTCGACTTCGTCGCGCTCGAGGTTGGCGCGGGCCAGGCGCCCGCCGTCGGCGAGTTGACCGGCGCCGCGGGCTTTCGCAGCGTGCGCCGTGAGCGGGACCTCGCAGGGGTCGAGCGGGTCGTGGTCGGAGAGGGACGGCTGCGATGAGGACGAGCCTTCACGCGAGCGACGGATCTCGTCTTGAGGAGTGCGTGGCCGGGGGAGGCGTCGCCGTGTTTCCCACCGACACCGTCTACGGCCTGTGCTGCGACCCCGAGGACGAGGACGCGGCGCGACGGCTCTATGAGCTCAAGGGCCGGGCGGCCACGCGCGCATGCGCGGTCATGTTCTTCGCGCTCGAGCCGGCGCTGCTGACTCTCAGCGAGCTGACCGACGCTGAGCGCGTCGCACTGCGGGCGCTGCTGCCGGGACCGGTGACCGTGCTGCTGGCGAACCGCGGCGGCCAGTTCGCCGCGGCCTGCAGGTCGGACCCGTGGACGCTCGGCCTGCGCGTGCCGCGACTGCCGGATCCGCTGTCCGCCCTCCGGTCGATCTCCGCGCCGGTCATGCAGTCGAGCGCGAACATCTCCGGCGAGCCCGACGCGCGCAGCCTGCAGGCCGTTCCCGCCCGCGTGCTCGACGGCGCCGACCTCGTGCTGGACGGCGGCGAGCTGCCAGGGGTCCCCTCGACCGTCGTCGACCTGCGCGACTTCGACAGCGAACGGCGCTGGCACCTGCTGCGTGAGGGGGCGCTCGCACGCCAGGAAGTGCAGGAGCTGTTCGACGCGGCCGGCTGAGCTGCGCAGATCACGGCCCCCTGCTAGCCTCGTCACAGCTGCCGCGACTGGCGCCTGAGGTGGAAGCGACCACCGGGAAGCGGCAAGCGTTTGCGCCGCGCGCCTGGGCACCAATCGCCGTCATCTGCCAAGGAGAGCGCCGTGTCCGAGCTCAGCCCCGACTACTTCAACCGCTCCGTCGCCGAGGTTGACCCGGAGATCGCCGAGGTGCTGCGCGGCGAGCTCGAGCGCGAGCAGCGCACCCTCGAGATGATCGCCTCGGAGAACTTCGTCCCGCGCGCCGTGCTCGAATGCCAGGGCTCGGTGCTGACGAACAAGTACGCCGAGGGCTATCCCGGCCGCCGCTACTACGGCGGCTGCGAGTGGGTCGACATCTCCGAGCAGCTTGCGATCGACCGCGCCAAGGAGCTGTTCGGAGCGGAGCACGCGAACGTCCAGCCGCACTCCGGCTCGCAGGCCAACGCGGCTGTCTACCACGCGCTGCTCTCCCCGGGAGAGACGATCATGGGCCTGTCCCTGGCCCACGGTGGCCATCTCACCCACGGCATGAGGCTCAACGTGTCGGGCCGCCTCTACGAGATCGCCGCCTACGAGGTCGACCCCGAGACGAGCCTGATAGACATGGACGAGGTCGCCCGCATCGCGGGCGAGCGGCGGCCCAAGCTCCTGCTGGCGGGCTGGTCGGCCTATCCGCGCCAGCTCGACTTCCCCCGCTTTCGCGAGATCGCCGACGAGGTGGGCGCGCTGTTGATGGTCGACATGGCCCATTTCGCCGGGCTGGTCGCGGCCGGGCTGCATCCCAACCCGGTCGAGCAAGGCGCCGACGTCGTCACGACCACGACGCACAAGACGCTCGGCGGCCCGCGGGCGGGCGTGATCCTATGCAAGGGCGAGTACGCGAAGAGGATCGACTCGGCGGTGTTCCCAGGCCAGCAGGGTGGTCCGCTCGAGCACGTGATCGCCGCGAAGGCGGTGGCGTTCAAGATCGCGGCGAGCGAGCTGTTCGCGGAGCGCCAGCGCCGCACGATCGAGGGCGCGCGCGCGCTCGCGCAGGAGCTGCTGAAGGCCGGGCACGGCGTCAACGTCTTGACTGGCGGCACCGACGTCCACCTGGCGCTGGTCGACCTCCGAGCGGCCGAGCCCGAGCTCACGGGCAGGCAGGCGGAGGACCGCCTGCAGGCGATCGGGATCACCGTGAACCGCAACGCGGTGCCGTTCGACCCCCGCCCGCCGATGGAGGCGTCCGGTCTCCGCATCGGCACGCCGGCGCTGGCCACCCGCGGCTTGCAACAGGAGGACTTCGTCGAGGTGGGAAGGATCCTCGCGACCGCGCTAACTCCCGAATATGAGGCGCGCGCGGGCGAGCTCGCAGAGCGCGCGACGGCGATCGCCGAGCGCTACCCGCTGTATGAGGAGCTCTCCGCCGGCGCGCCCGCATAGCCCGGCGAGGAGGCGCGCCCGTGGTGGCGCGCCCCGAACAGCCGGCCCCCGGTCCTGCCGATCGGCATCAGTATCCCGAGCGGTAACCGCCGCCCGCGCCTTCGGCGGCGGGAGCCGCTGTCGCCGGTGCGCTCCTGACGCCGTTACCGCCGGGCGAGAGGACGTACCAGAGGGCGCCGAACTGGTTCAGGCCCTGGCCGGCGGTGCTGCCGGCCTGTCGGTCGCCTACGTAGTAGTAGAGCGGATGGCCGTTGTAGGTCACCTGGCGCGTGCCACCCGGACCGGCGATGGTCCCGATGTCGGCCGCAGCGGCGCCGCCCTTTGCCTGCGGTGTCACGGCGCTGGTGAACGCCGGCCACACGGCGAGTCCGGCCGGGGACAGGGTGCTGACTCCAGCGGTGTCGGCTTCGAACAGGTAGAGGGTGCGTCCGTTTGCGTCGACGAGGGTCTGGCCGAGTGACGTCTGCTTGACGCTGACGGCGCTTGCGGCCGCGACCGGCGATGCTTTCTTGGCGCTGCCTCCGGCGACGGCGAAGACGAGCACCGCGACACCGACGAGAACGACGGCCAGACCGAGAGATGCGGGGCGAGTGGGTTTCATCAGATTTGCTCCTGTCAGGTGGGGGAGGATCGCTGAACCTCTCGCGGAGAATCTCGGGGGCGGTTCAGGCTGTCGGAATAAAAGACCCCGGGGTGGGCGGGACCTTCCCGCAATCTACGATCCCGTGTAGGAGCTCAGGGGCGGGTGTGCTCGGCGGCCTTGTCACCGGCGCCCTGGTGCGAGCGGCGTTCCAGGAACGATGCGAGCACGATGCTGGCCTCGTACAGGAGCAGCATCGGTGCCAGCTCCAACCCGGTGGTGACGGGGTCGGTCCCCGGAAGCAGCAGGGCCAGCGCGGTGATGATGACGATCGCGTAGCGCCTGTGCCTGCGGAGCTGGCGCGTCGATACGACCCGCGCCCGCGTGAGCCCGATGACCGCGACCGGGATTTGAAACAACAGTCCGGAGGCTACGAGCGTGAGCAGGATGAACGAGTAGTAGCTGCGCGCCTGCACGAGCGCGTCGAAGGAGCTCGCGTTGAAGTTCTGCAGGAAGCCGACCGCTCCGGGCAGCACGACGAAGTAGCCGAACAGGATCCCGCCCACGAACAGCAGCGGCGCCATGACGAGCAGCGGCAGCGTCGCTCGGCGCTCACGCTTGCTGAGCGCGGGGATCACGAACGCGTATAGCTGCCACAGGATCACGGGCAGCGCAAGCAGCAGTGCAAAGTAGCCCGCGACCGTCACCGTCTGGGCGAACGGCTCGCCGATCCCGAGTGTCACGGGCTGGCGCCCCTGCGCCACGCTCGGGGCGAGCGCGGCCGCGGCCGCGTCGGCCTCGGCGGCGCCGCTCAATGCCTGGCGCTGCGTGGCGTCGAGTGGGCTGGCGGAGCGCGCGAGCAGCTCGAAGGCGGTGCGCTGGCGGTCGAGCGCGACGCGCAGGCCTTGCTGCTCGCGCGCGCTCTGCGCCAGCGGACCGCGAGAGTGCTTGAGCGCTCCCGCGGTCGCCCGTTCGAGCGGTCGGTTGAGGACGTTCAGCAGCGCGTGGTTCTGCCAGAAGGCGAGACCGAATGCCACGAGCAGCGCCACGCCGCTGACGACGAGCCGCGCGCGCAGCTCGCCCAGATGGTCGACGAGTGACAGGCGCACCTCGTGATCGACGCCCGCGAGAGCTGCTTTGGAGAGGTTCACCGACACGGTTTTCGTCCAGCTGCGCTGCGCCGCCGGGGAGAGATCACACCGATGGCGCCTTCTCCTCGGCGCTCACCGTGGTTTGAGCCGGCAGCCCGTGGTCCTCGTTGTGCTCGCCGCCGATCGAGCTCTTGAACTCCCTCAGGCCCTGGCCGAGGGCGCGGCCCGCGTCGGGGAGACGTTTGGGGCCCAGGAAGATGAGCGCTACGACGAGCAGGATGATCAGGTGGGTGGGTTGGAGTATTCCGGTGAACACGTCTATGTCCTTTCGTTGAGGTGCCGGCCGCGACCCCCGAGGAGGGGCCGCGGCCGGTCACCGAGTTGATTTGGCCGCGCCGTCGTGGGCCCGACCGGATCGCATGCCTGCCGGGCGCAAGCGGCTGCTTCTCAGACCTGGCGCTCCGCGGCGTCGGCCGCCTTGGCCAGTTTCATGACTTTGCTGAAGAACCTGTCCGACTGGCCCTTGAAGAGCTGGTCCGCGACGAAGCTGTTGATCGTCGCGACGGCGCCTCCGTTTTCGTCCAGCGTGGGCCGCACGACCGAGCAGGCGGGAAGGTTCTTGCTGATGAACTGCGTAGGCTCGGGCAGGATCAGGTTTGTTTTGAATTCCTCCGGGGCGAAGGGGGGGTTTTCGTTGAGATTGGGGAATGTGAGTTTGGTGACGGGATCAACCACCCCGGCGAGTGGTTCGTTGACGGCATTGCCCGCCTTGTCATGCCAGAGCGAGAAATGGTTCGTCTCGACGCCGCCGATGCTGACGGCGATCAGCAGGGTCTGGAGGCTGGTTGATTTGAGAGCCATGATGCTGTAGAGGCTCGAACCGCCCTGCTCGATGTAGCCGAAGTGAAAGCCCGCCGTGTTGGCGATCGCCTGCATCCGCCTGGCGTGTGCCGTCTTCGGAGGGTTCGGCTGTTCGGTTTCCGGCGGCGTATCTTCGTCGTTCAACGGGATCGCCGGCTGGTTGTTGATGGTGACCGCCTGCGGGAAGCTGGCGCCGAAGTCGGGGCTCTGGGCGCTGCGGTAGCGGGTGTAGTAGCTCGTGTCGACGTCGAGGGACAGGAGGTTCGTCAGGCGTCCGATCTGCTGGGCCCCGGTCGCTTTGCTGCTGGGCAGAGTGCGAAACGGGTCGAGATTGACCGGCTCCGCACCCTTGGACGCCAGGAATTCGTTGAGGAACGCCGCGTGGCTGATCTCATCTTCGGTGTTGTCGTTTATGTACTGAGGCATGTCTCCATCGAGGTTCGACAGCGCCGCCATATAGGACGGGTTGCCTCCATTGACTCCACCGAGCTCGTTGTACTGCTGCCACAGGTCGCTCTCGATCAGCTCGACCGCGGCGAGGAACCGCAGGATCGCGACGTCGCCCTCCGTCAGCTTGCTCGAGCTGCGGGCGATGGCCTGGCTCGAGAGAAGCGCGCTGCCGGGCAGCACCGCGGCGCCCGCGAGGCCGACGCCCTTCAAGAATGAGCGGCGCCCGACGACGCGGTTCCACTGCGACTGAACCTGGTCGTCTTGGCGCTGCTCCTCGGGAGCGAGGGGAGAGGTTGCGTCTTGATTCTTCATTGGGATCGTCCTTTGCTTGTTGGGGGACATGTCGGGCGGTCACATACGGCTGGATGTGCCCGTTGGCCGCAACATGCGGCTCCTGCGCGGGTCTGCTCAGCCCGCCGTACTACGGTCCGTCGTAGGTAGGACGCCGTCGCGGGCCTTTCCTTCCCGGCATCCGCGAGGCACACGGCATTGGCCGGCTGGACCCCGGCTCCCGCGGCAGCGGCTCAGGGCACCGTGGCACAGCAGGTCTCCCAGACTCGGCGGTACTCGTTTGCCGCCGTCTCCTCCCGTTCGGTGGCGGCCAGATACACCGCCGCAGCGTCGTCGCGCTCCCCCGGGGCAGCCTCCCTCCACCATCTGAACGCGAGCTCGGTCTCGGTAGCGGCGCTGCGCCACGCTTGTGCACGGTTGCCGACTTCGACGACCAGCCGGGTGACGTGCTCCTTGACGCCGGGGGCGCGCGTGCGTTTTGGCTCCGGGCGCCGCTTGACAGGCACGCCGCCGGCCTCACGGATCTCACAGCTCTGTCGCCGCCGCCAGCCGCTGATCCTGATCCTCATCTGCGATCAGCTCCGGACAGAGGGGGGATGGGCGGGATGCCGGCAGCGACCTGATGCGATCGCCGCCGCGGGCGCGGTCATCGTGGATGGAGTCGACGCCGATGAGGAGGGGCGGAAGGGCGAACGTCTCATGCGCGATCGAGTTCCTTGGCTCTGGCTTTGTGCGGGACCGGGTTGCACCTGGGTTGGATATGACGCGGTGTGGTAGCTAGGACGCCTGGCGAAGTCGATCCTTCCCCGTAGGGGCCGGTTGGGCGGAGCGCGGCGGGCTGGAGGGTCTACTATGGTGTGTAGTATGAGCGCCGCGACTAACACGCGCAGTCAAATGAAGGAGACCACCGATGTCCAGCCGTGAAGGGGGATTCTTTAATGGCCTTGTGCTGAAGCGGTCCGGGTCGCGCGATCCGATGTCGCGCGATGACGGTGGCTGGCGTGTGGCGCCCGCTCCGGACGGGCGAGGGCTGCCCGAGCGACCGAGGCCTCCCGCTCCGCTTCGCAGGCGCGGCTTCCTGATCTTCGTGGCGCTGCTGATCGCCTTCAACTGGATCTCGCTGCTAGCGGTGCGCCCTGGTGGCCAGCCCCGCGTGCACGTCCCCTTCAACCCCGACTTCCTGGCTCAGGTGCAGGGCAACCAGGTGCGCTCGATCTCCTCCCGCGGCGACACGATCGAAGGGACGTTCACGGCGAGGGTGCGCTACCCGGCCGGCAACGCCCAGGCAACTCCGACGACGCTGTTCAGCACCGAGGTCCCGACCTTCTGGAACACGAACCAGCTCTCGGCGCTGCTCCAGGCCCATCGCGTCCAGATCAACGCCCAACCCGCGACGCAGCCCGCTTCGGTGCTCGCTGAGCTGCTGTTGGGCTTCGGGCCGACGTTGCTGATCGTGGGGTTGTTCGTGCTAGTTGCCCGCCGGGCGGCACGTGGCGGTGGCATGGGTGCGCTCGGAAACTTCGGCCGCTCACAAGCGCGGCGGGTCAACCCCGAACACATCCAAGTCACCTTCAAGGACGTGGCCGGCATCGACGAGGCAAAGGCCGAGCTGACCGAGATCGTCGACTTTCTCCGCGATCCCGGGCGCTACGGGAGGCTGGGCGGGCGCATGCCGCACGGCGTCCTGCTGTCGGGTGCCCCCGGAACCGGAAAGACTCTGCTCGCGCGGGCGGTCGCCGGCGAGGCGCACGCGGCGTTCTTCTCGATCTCGGCCTCGGAGTTCATCGAGGCGATCGTCGGCGTCGGCGCCTCGCGCGTGCGCGACCTGTTCGCGAAGGCCAAGGAGGCGAAGCCCGCGATTGTGTTCATCGACGAGCTCGACGCGATCGGTCGTTCGCGTAACGGCCAGGGGTCGCTGACCGGCGCCAACGACGAGCGGGAGCAGACGCTCGACCAGATCCTGACCGAGATGGACGGCTTCGAGAGCGCCGAGGCAGTGGTGGTGCTCGGTGCGACAAACCGACCCGACGTGCTCGACGCCGCGTTGCTGCGCCCGGGGCGCTTCGATCGACGGGTGGCGGTGCACGCGCCAGACCGAAACGGGCGGCGGCAGATCCTCGAGGTTCATACGCGCTCGATTCCCCTGGGCGCCGGCGTCGAACTCGACGCGCTCGCCGCCAGCACCCCCGGAATGGTCGGCGCCGACCTCGCCAACCTCGCCAACGAGGCGGCGCTGCTCGCGGCGCGGCGCGACCACGAACGTGTCCAGATGACCGACTTCACAGACTCGCTGGAGAAGATCATGCTCGGCGCTCCGCGCGGCATCCTGCTTTCGTTCGCCGATCGCGAGCGCACCGCCTATCACGAGGCCGGCCACGCGCTCCTCGGCATGCTCACTCCCGGCGCCGATCCAGTCCGCAAGGTGTCGATCATCCCCCGCGGCATGGCGCTCGGGGTGACGCTCGCCACTCCGGACGGCGACCGCGTCTCCTACTCGCGCGAGGATCTGCAGGCGAAGCTGCGCGTGGCGCTCGCCGGGCGTGTGGCGGAGCAGCTCGTCTATGGGACGATCAGCACGGGCGCCGAGTCAGACATCCAGCACCTGACGGCAATCGCGCGCCAGATGGTCGGACGATGGGGCATGAGCGACGCGATCGGCCCGGTCGCGGTGCTCTCGGCCAATGGCGCGGATGACTGGCTGCTCCCGCATGGCAACGACACGTCGGAGGCGACCCGGAATCTCGTCGACGAGGAGGTGCGGCGGCTCGTCGACGCCGCGCAGGACGGCGTCGCGGAGGTGCTGACCGCGCACCGTGAGCAGCTCGAGAACCTCACGAAGGCGCTGCTCGAATCCGAGACGCTCGACGCCATCGACGCATACGGTGCCGCCGGGCTGACGTCGCGCAGCCAGGTCATGGTCTCCTAACCATCGCGTGCATGACGTCCCCACGGGCTCTCGAACGGCGGCCGGTCGCTGCGTCCGAACGCCCTGCCGGGGCTTCTGAACGCGCGACGTGGCCGCGCATGGGACCTTGCGACGGCCTTTCGAGACGGGTTGGCCGGGTTGCGGAGCAGCACGTAGCCGGCGTCACGAAGATGGCCGTTCCACACTGCTGGACGCGGGCGCCCCGAGAACACGACGACGAGCGAGTTCGGCCGGCTCGTAGCCAGCACCTCGAGGACCTCCGAGAAGAGGAATAGGCGCTGGCGGATCTCGCTTACCGCCTCGCGTCCCCCCGCGACATGGATCTCATGGGTGTGCACGCCACGCTCCGTTGATTGGATTGAAGGGACGCTGACTCTACTACGTGCTGTAGTGGAAAGCGCCGGTAGAGCGATGTCGTGGTCACAAGCGCCTCACAAAAATCCTTTCTTCAGGGAGGAAGGAACCGGCGGCTTCGGCGTCAGTGATGGGTATACGACGCTGCGTAGGACGACGATACGTCGTAGTGCGCGCCCAAACCCCAGACAAGAGAGGCATTCCATGACCCTACGTAGACTGTCCGCCCTGGCCGGGCTCCTGGCTTCCGCGGTGGCTGCCCCCTCCGCGTTCGCCCAGTCGCTCCCAGCCAACGCCCCCTCGCCGGCTTTCCCGACGCCGGCGCCGAGCACCGCCGCTGCACCGGCTCCCGCGCCCAACGCGGCGATCGAGTGGAACCGGACGCTGCTTGCGATCGTTCGGACGAAGACGCCGCAGCCGCTGCAGCCGCCGACGATTCACGCCACGCGTGCCTTCGCGATGCTCCATTTGGCCATCTATGACGCCGTCGTCGCGGTCGAGGGCGGCACGCCGTACCTGCCCGAGCACATCCTCAAGAGGTCGGCCTCGCCGACCGCCGCGGCCGACCAGGCCGCGCACGACGTGCTCGCGGCCCTCTACCCCTCCCAGCAGGCGGCGCTCGACAGCCAACTGAACGCCGACCTGGCCGGGATACGCGCCGACGCGCGTCGAGCCCGCGGGGTCCAGGCGGGAAGTGCGGCGGCCCAGGCCATCCTCGCCAACCGGGCGCAGGACGGATCGGGCGCGACCCCTCCGCTCTACTCCGTGGCGCCCGGTCCAGGGGTGTTCGAGCCGACCCCGCCAGCGACCGCGGCGTTCACCCATTGGTCCAACGTGAAGCCGTTCGTGCTCGCTCGGGCCAGCCAGTTCCGCCCGCCGGCACCCGCGCCGCTGACCAGCACCACCTACCTCCAGTCGCTGGCGCAGGTCCAGTCGCTCGGGCAGAACACGAGCACCACGCGCACCGCCGACCAGACCACGATCGCCACCTTCTGGAGCGGTGGGATCTGGGACTACTGGAACGAGATCGCCCAGAGCGCTTCGCTTGCCCATCACGACACGCTCGCCCAGGACGCCCAGCTGTTCGCGCAGTTGAACGCGTCCCTCGCGGACACCGTGATCGCGTTCTACGACGCGAAGTACGCCTACGACGTGTGGCGCCCCCAGAGCGCGATCCGCACCGGGTTCCCCGGATTCACGGCTAACCCGACCTGGACGCCGCTAGGCAAAACACCCGCCGAACCGTCCTACCCCGGTGCGCATGCGGCGATCAGCGCGGCCGGGGCGAGTGTCCTGAGCTCGTTCTTTCACAGTGACGCCCAGGGGCTGACAGTCACCTCCGAGGTCATGCCGGGAACAACGCGACAGTTCAGCGGTTACGCCGCCGCGGCCAACGAGGCCAGCGCGAGTCGTGTCTTCGCCGGTGTCCACACGCAGCTGGACGAGGACGCCGGGCAGCAGCTCGGCGCCTCGGTCGCGCGGTTCGTCCTGCACGATGGACCGCTGGCGAGAAAGCGGGCAACGCCCGCGCGTCACATTCGCCACGGCCGCCCTCCGGTCGGCGCCAAGCAGCGCTGACCAGGTGGCCGGTGCCGGCGGGGCCGCCATGGCCGCCGCCGGCACCGGCCTGCCCCGCGCAACTGCGTCCACGAAGTACTACAGGATGTAGTAGAATCTGGGTACGTCTCGTCCTCCACCCCCCCGATACGAGGGCGAGACGTTCAAGCTTTGTCCAACCTGATCGTCAACTCGCTGCGCGACACGGAGATCCGCCGCAGGCTGGCGCTCACCGTGCTGCTGCTGTTCGCCTACCGGCTGGGCTCGTTCGTGCCACTGCCTGGGGTGAACGTCGCCGGAGTCCAGAACGCCCAGTCCCAGTTGGGCGGGTCGAACATCTTCGGCCTTCTGAACCTGTTCTCGGGCGGGGGGCTGTCGCGGGTATCCGTGTTCGCGCTGGGCATCGCCCCGTACATCACCGCGTCAATCGTCATACAGCTGCTCGGCGCCGTGATGCCGAGCATGATCAAGCTGCGCAAGGAAGGCGAGGTCGGCGAGGCGCGCATCGTCCAATACGTTCGCTACCTGACCGTTGCTCTCGCGGCGGTCCAGTCGCTCGGCTACGTCTTCCTGTTTCGCGCCACCCAAACGGCGGGCGCGACGCCCGTGTTCGAACGGTTCGATGCGCCCCATGTGATGCTGATCGTGATCTCGCTGACCGCGGGCACCGTGCTGCTCATGTGGATCGGCGAGCTGATCAGCAACCGCGGCATCGGCAACGGCATCTCGCTGCTGATCATGGCGGGCATCCTCGCCAGCCTGCCGCGCGGGCTCGAGCGCTGGTGGACGAGCCCGGATGCGATCTTCAAGGTGATGATGCCGTTCATCGCGCTGGCGGTGATCGCCTCGATCGTGTTCATCCAGAACGGCGAGCGGCGAGTGCCCGTTCAATACGCACGCCGCGTCGTCGGCGGGCGGCTCAGCCACGGGGGAAGGAGCTTTCTGCCGTTGCGCCTGAACATGGCGGGCGTGATACCGGTGATCTTCGCCGCCACGCTGATGGCCTTCCCCCCAACCGCCGGCCAGTACGTCCACGCCGGCTGGGCGAAGAGCCTGTCGAGCTTCTTCAACCCCAACGGGTGGCCGTTCGTGCTCGGCGAGTCGCTGCTGATCGTCGCGTTCACCTTCCTCTACACCGCGGTCACCTTCAATCCGGTCGACCAGGCTGACTCGCTGCGCGAGCACGGCGGCTTCATCCCCGGCGTGCGGCCGGGCCGCCCGACGGCCACGTTCCTTGACCGAATACTCGCCCGTCTCACCCTTCCCGGCGGCATCTACCTGGCGCTCGTGGCCGCGCTCCCGACGGTGCTCATTGCCCAGACGAACGCCACCTTTTTCTTCGGTGGCACCTCGCTGCTGATCGTGATCGGCGTTGCGCTTGAAACCGTCAGAGGACTCGAGGCGCGGCTGACGATGCGCAACTACGCGGCGTTCCTGAAGGCGCCGGGCGAGCGCCACGCGCCGCCGGGCGACCGCCACGCGCCGCCAATCGCCGCCTGAGGGCACCGGCCGACACGCCCGGAGCGCTGCTTCGGGGGCCCGCACGAGGGCCGCCGTCCGAGCCCGGGCGCCTTCGACCCCGACGCATGCGATGCTGTGCGCGAGTCGATGGCGCATCCGAACGAGCTCGAAGCGCTTTACGCTTTCCTGACCGCCGCGGCCGTGACCGCGGTGCTGACGCCGCTCACGATGCGGTTCGCGAGGGCCGTCGGCGCGATCGACGAACCCCGCGAGCGGGGCCTCTCCGAGCGTCCAACGCCGTTGCTCGGAGGCCTGGCGATCTTCGCGGGCGCGCTCGTCGCGATCCTCGTGTGGCTCCCCGGCGGCTACTACAAAGACCACGAACTATGGCTTGGCGTGTTGCTGGCCGCGGGGGTGATAACGACCGTCGGCGCCCTCGACGACCGGTTCGAACTGCCGCCCGGCGTGAAGCTCGCCGGACAGGTCGTGGCGGCCGTGATCGTCGTGCATTTCGGCGTTGCGGTGAAGTCGATCACGCTGCCGTTCATCGGCCTGCTGCACTTCCCCAACGCCGGCGTGACGAACGCCGGACCGCTGCTGACGGTGCTCGGGCTCGTCGTGATGATGAACGTGGTCAACTTCTCCGACGGCGCCGATGGCCTCACGGCGGGGGTCTGCGCGATCATTGCCGCGGCGATGGCGGTGATCGCCTTCGACCTGGGGCGCCAGCAGCCCGGCGTGCTCGCCGCGCTGACCGCGGGCGCCGCGCTCGGCTTCCTGATCTACAACTTCCCCCCCGCCTCGAGCTTCATGGGCGACTGCGGGGCGAACCTGCTTGGGCTGCTGATGGGCGTGATAGCGGTCGAGGCGGCGGTCAAGACGGCTGCGGTCGTGTCGTTCGTGCTGCCGCTGATCCTGCTGGCGGTTCCCTTCCTCGACACGACCTTCGTCGTGCTCAAGCGCCTCAAGTACAAGCAGCCGATCTATCGACCGGACAGCGAGCACTTCCACCATCGCATGGCCCGTATCGGGTTCTCCAGCAGACGCACGATCGCCTACTTTTACGCGTGGACGCTGCTGCTCGCCGGCCTCGCGCTCGCGCTGCGCTTCATCCCCTACAGCGACCACAAAGGCCATCTCAACTTCGGTTGGACGCTCGTGCTGGCTGGCTTCGGCACGATCGTGGTGGCGGCGAGCGCGTATCTCGTGTACGTGCTCGAGATCCTCAAGTTCAGGCGTCTGGATGCGGTGCGCCTGCGATTGCTGCGACCGGAAGCGTCACCAGCGGAGATCGAGCTGGACGTCGTGAAGGACTTCGAAACCGGTGAGTTCCAGGCCGTGGCGAAGTCCGGGGATCGCGGTGTGGACGTGGTAGGAGATGCGCGTGTTGTGCGGGCTGAGGACGGCGTCGGCGAGCGGCAGGTGGATCAGGACGGCGTAGGCACAGAACACCAGCGTGGCGGCGCGCAGGCGCCGATCACGGCTGACGGCCGCTAGCGGCAGCAGCCAGACGGCGTACCACGGAAGCAGCCAGGCCGTCGAGAGCAGCAGCGCCAGTGTCGTCCAGCCGGCGGCCGCGCGCCAGTCGGCTCCACGCGCCGTGCGCCAGAGCTCGATCGCCAGCACCGCGATGAACCCGGCAACGAAGAGGTGGCGCCACCACGTAGGCGTGCCGGTCAGCCCCACCAGGCGGGCGGTCTCCGCCGGAATGCTGTGGGTGGCCACGAGCTGCTGCTGCTCACCGACCGCATTCAGGAACCCCAACGCGTGCGATCCGAAACCGATCAGCGCCAGCGCTCCGAGCACGAGCAGGCTGAGCGCCGCGCTCCCGAGCGCGGCCACGCGCTCCCGCCGCGGCGCCGCGAGAAGCAGGAACGGGAGCAGCAGCCCGGCGGTGACCTTGATCCCGATACCGGCGACGAGCGTGGCGGCAGCGGCCCGGAAGCGCGGGCTGGTGCCCGCCGTCAGCGCGAGCGCGAGGGCCAGCACGAGCAGTATCAGGGTGTCGTTGTGGGCGCCGCCCACCGCGAGCACCAGCAGGACCGGGTTCAGGCCGACGAAGGCTGCGGCCCAGCGTCGCGAGGAGCCAAGACGGCCGGCCGCTCGCGCGATCAGCGCCACCGCCGCCAGGCTCGACGCCACCGCGATGCCCTTGAAGGCCCAAAAGGCGCCGGCGACGCCGAGCGGCGCGAGCGCGTAGCTTGAGAGCGTGAAGAGGGCGCCGTACGGGGAATGCTTGAAGGGCCAGCCGACGAACGGATAGACGGGATCGGTGAAGGCTTCGGCGGCCACGTGCGTATACGGATCCAGTCCGTGCAGGGCGCCCATGCGCGCAAACGCGACGTATCCGAAGACGTCTTGCGAGATCAGCGGCGGGCCGAGCAGGAGGATCACGTTGGCCGCGACGATCGTGCCTGCCAGCGCCGGCGCCGGCAGGGCCCGCGCCGCGATCAGCACCAGCACGTAGCTCGCGGACATGATCAGCATGTAGGCCTGGAAGCTGTTGCCGCTCAGTCCCACGTCCAGGCCCTGCAGCGGGCCCGCCATCCAGTCAGGCCAGCCGCCACCGCGGGCGGGGACAAACGCCGACGGGCGCGTTGCGGCCCCGGCGGTGAGGAGGAAGACGCTGCTCAGCACGCCGAGCAGCCCGAGCGCGCCAAGCACCTCGAGGACACGGGTCGGACCCCCCGCGCGGGCAGCTTTCTCGGATGTCTCTCGGGCAATTGGGGCCCGCGTTATGGGGGTTGCGGCCTGTATGAGCCCATTGTTACGTCTGGCCGACCTGCAAGCATTCTGCGAGGCCGGTAGCCTGTGGTTGGCAGTTGCGCCCGCCGGGCTCCGTTCGGGCGCGTACGTTCGCGCCACGCCGCCCGCCGCGCAGGCGCGATCGACCTCTTATGCGACGCCGCTACCGCAAAGCCACACCGCGCCGGGACCAGGGCCCCCGCCGCGTCCTCATTTTGTCTGCCGACGTCGGCGAGGGTCACGCCGCGGCAGCGCGGGCGCTCGCGCAGCAGATCAGGGACTCCGGTGAGGCTGCGGAGGTCACCGTGATCGACGGGCTCGCGGCCATGGGGCGGCTGCTGCGGCCCGTCGTGGAGGATGGCTACCGCGTGCAGCTGCGCTTCTTCCCGTGGACCTACAGCGGCGTGTACTGGCTACTTGAGCACGTCGCCCCCGTGCGGGCGCTCACCCGCCGTCTGCTGTGGACGTTCGGATCGCGCCCGCTGGCACGCACGATCGGCGAATACGACCCGGACGTCGTGGTGTCGACCTACCCCGCCGTGACGGTGGTCCTGGCCCGCCTGCGCCGCACGGGCGCGGTCGTCTGCCCGACCGTCGCGACGATCACCGACCTCACGGGGCTGTTCTTCTGGGCGCAGCCCGGAATCGACATGCACCTCGTGATGTACGACGAGTCGATGCGCTCGGTCGAGCGGATCGCCGGGCACGGCAGCGTGCAGCTCGTCCGTCCGCTGATATCGGCGGAGTTCCTGGAGCCCCGCTGCCCGCAGGAGGCGCGCCGCTCGCTGGGACTGCCCGAGGACGGGCGGATGGTCGTCGTGTCCGGCGGCGGCTGGGGCGTAGGCGACATCGCCGGTGCGGTGCGCGAGTTCACAAAGGTGCCGGAGGTCTCCAGCATCGTCTGCCTGGCCGCACGAAACGACCCGCTGGCGCAAAAGCTGCGCGCCGACTTCGCGATGGAACCTCGCGTCCGCGTTTACGGTTTCACCGACAGGATGCCCGACCTGCTGTCCGCCGCGGACGTGCTCGTGCACTCGACCGGAGGCGTCACGTGCCTCGAGGCAAGGGCCGCCGGCACGCCGGTCGTCTCCTACGGGCTGCCGGTCGGCCACGCCCGCCTGAACACCCGGGCGATGGCGTCTTTGCGGCTTCTGCGACTCGCCAACGACACGCAGGAGCTGCGTGAGCACGTGCGGGCGAGCTTCGCCGGCCGTCCCCACACGAGCGACGACCCCATCGAACGACGCGACCCTACGCCGGCTGTCGACGTGGTGCTGAACACGCCGGCGCGCGTGCGGCCGATCCCGATCTGGCGACTGCGCGCCGTCGCTGCGCTGACGCAGGTGCTGATCCTGGTCGGCGTCGGCTCCTGGGTGATGTCCACCGACGAGGTCACAGCCCTCGCCGGCATGGTTCTCGGGGCGGCCCCGCTCAAGCACATCAAGACCAGTCAGCGGGCGGTGGCGGTGATCGCCCACGTGCCCGCCCCTTATCTTCAGCTTGTGGCGGCAGAGCTTGCCGGCCGCGGCATCCACATCTCCTTCGCCGACGATGCCGGAGTGCCGTCGGCACAGCGAGTCAGCGCAGTTCGTTCTCTCGGGGACGAGCTGCTCCCGGAAGTGCCGGGCTCGGCGCCGCTGCGGTGGGTTCGCACCCGGGGCACGCTTCGCTCCCAGGCTCGCGCGCTGGGCCTGCGTCACCGCTTCTACTTCCTGGCGCCGCCGGGCGGGCTGTCAGTGGGCCAACTGGTTCTCGCGCGCACGGCCGGCGGCACCTCCGTGAGCGGCGTGGAGCGCGTCAGCGCGACGGGACGCTTGCCTCAGGGCAAGATGCGGGCGGGCGACGTGCTCGTCGTCGAGCTCGACGGCTCGGGGGCGTCGGTGGCGGGCTTCGTGCGGATCGTCTCATGGCTCGGCTCAGGTGGGCTGGGGGTCGAGCCGCTGGCAACGCTGACCTCGCGCTCGCCGGCCATCAGCGCGAGCAGCAGCGGGGATCGCGCTAGGGCAGCGGCGCCCGCAACGAGCACCCCCAGCGAGATGGCCAGCGGAACCCCACCGAGCGGGGTGGCAGTGAAGCGCTCGCCCAGCAGCAGCGGCGCGAGCACCACCGGGATCACCGTCTGAGTCACGAACACGACGGGGGCCACCTGGATCGCCGGTCGGGCCTGCAGGGCGCTCATCTCGCTGAGCACGCCCAGCCCGGATGCGGCGGCGGTCGACAGCCCCCAAGCTATGGCTGTCGCGGTGTGTCCCATTTCAAGGGCATCGGCGGTGAGCGCGGTGGCGACCCCGCTCCAGCCGAACGCGAGCCCCGCCCCGATCATCGTCACCACGGCCGGCGAGCGGCCCACGGCGCTCAGCAGATAGGGGAGCAGGCTCGCGAGCCCGAGACCGACGAGCACCAGCGTGATCGTCAGGCCGCCGGCGTGGCTGGAAGTGTGTGCAGGCGCCGTGAGGGCGGCTCCCACCATGCCGATCACGATCGCCCAGACGGCGAGGTGCTCGTAGCGTCCCGCGTGCTCTCCAAGCAGACGCTCGGCGAGGAGCATCAGCAGCACCAATCCTGCCGCGAGCGCCGGCTGGACGACCACGAGCGGGGCCAGCATCAGCGCCACGACCTGAAGCGGCCAGCCGAGAACCGAGAGCCCCGTACCAGCGAGCCATCGCGCGCGCCGGGCGAGGCGCCAGGCCAGGGCCAGCCGCAGGTGCTCCTCGTGGGGCGCTTCCTTGGCGTCGAGCGCCTGCAGGGCGATCCCTAGGCTGTAGAGGGTCGAGGCGCCGACAGCCGCGAGGATTCCCAGCACGAGTTCGATCATGTCCACCTACGATCATCGCACTCCCGCTTCCGTGCCCGGGAGGGCGCTCGCCGACTTCGCGATGGCAAGCTACGTCCTGCCGGGCCTGGCGCAGATCTGGCCGCGGCTGCGGGACGCACTCGGAGTGGAGTCTCGGACCGCGAGCGGCGCCGGATACGCGCTCACGTTCGACGACGGCCCGCACCCTCAGGGGACTGCCGCGGTACTAGAGACCCTCGCCGCCGCCGGCGCGCATGCGACCTTCTTCCTCGTCGGCGAGCAGCTGCGCCGCAACCCGTCACTTGGCGGCGAGATCGTCGCGGCGGGCCATACGATTGGGCTGCACTGCGACCGCCACCGAAACCTGCTGCGGATGGCGCCGCGGCAGGTGCGCGCGGACATCGATCGCGCGCAGGCGACGATCGAGGACCTCACGGACAGCTCGCCCGCGATCTACCGGCCTCCCTACGGGATCCTGAACGCCTCCGCGCTGCGACTCGCACGGCGTCGCGGCTGGCGCACGCTGTTGTGGAGCGGGTGGGGCCGCGACTGGGAGCGGAGCGCGACCCCGGAGTCGATCGCTTCGCGACTCACCCAAGGCGCCTCGGCGGGCTCGGTGCTGCTGCTGCACGACGCGGACGACTACGGCGCTCCGGGGTCCTGGCGCCAAACCGCCGCAGCGCTGCCACGTGTGCTCGACACGCTTGCAGCACGGGGCCTTCAACCCGTGCCAGCCTGAGCTCCGGCTACTATCGACCCTTGTCCACCGCCGTTTCGCTCGATACGCAGGGAGCGCTCGCGGGCGCTCAGGGCGTCGGCACCGTCTCGCCCGTCCGCCGGCGCTCGCGCTGGTGGGTCGAGGCGCTTGCGCTGCTGTGGCTGCTCTGGGTCTACGAAGCCCTGACGAACTTCGCGCCGCTGCGCCTGCACGTGGCTGTCGCTCACGCCGAAGGGCTTTTGCACGCAGAGCAGGCGCTGCACCTGGACCCAGAGCAGGCGCTCGACACCTGGCTCGCCGGGCAGCACACACTCGGCGTGATCCTCTCCGACTACTACGACAACGCCCATTTCGTCGTCACGTTCGGGCTGCTCGGCTGGCTGTGGTGGCGGCGTGCCGACATCTACAGGCCGCTGCGCAACTCGCTCGTGCTCGTCAACCTGCTCGCGTTCATCGTGTTCTGGCTCTATCCGGTCGCGCCTCCACGGATGCTCGCCGGATTCATCGACATCGTCGAATCGTCCCACGCGGTCGGTTCCTTCCACAGCGGGTCGCTCGCCTCGCACGCGGACGAGCTCGCGGCGATGCCCTCGCTGCACATCGCCTGGGCGGTCTGGTGCAGCCTTGCCCTGTGGCGCATGTCGGCGCGGCGGTGGGTCCGGGGGCTGGCGATCCTGTACCCGTCGATCACGGCGTTCGCCGTGATCGCCACGGGAAATCATTTCGTGTTCGACATCATCGGCGGTCTGCTCGCGATCGGGCTCAGCGTGGCTATCGTGCGGCTCGCAGAACGGTTGCGAGCGTCTCGAAGGCCACCTGGGGAGGCTCTCGCCGCGGCCCGCGTCCGCCGGTCTCTCGACGCGTCCAAGGGCGCCACACAGCCTGCGTACCGCATGTCACAAACTTGTTACGAAGTCACAGAGCGGGTAGACTAGGCGCGCCGCCGCAGACACTTGAGGGACGTTCCGACGGTCAAGCCGCGAACAGCGCGGCGACGTTCCCGTCTGTAGGGTGGCGCTACGCACATGCCAGATTTCGACGCCAACGAGGACGCCACCCTGCCCGGGCGGGGCCAGGGCGAGACCCCCGCGCCCAGCGAGCAGGGACCGCCCGCGGTGCCGCGCGCGCGCGAGCTCCCCGACGGCCACCTCGACGCTGCCGAGCGCGCGGGCATCGGACGCCTGCGTCCCTCCGTGCTCTCACACCGCCGCCGAGCCGCCCGGCGGGCGTGTAACCGCGATTGCCACGCTTCCGAGTTGAGATCGCTGCATCGCCGCCGGCGCCTGTGGACCCTGTGCCACGGACGGCGCCCCGGATTTCCGAGCTGACGTGTTCTTCGTCCGCTATCTCGACGTGTGCCTGGTGCTCGCGACGGGCCCGTTCGTGCTTGTCGGTGGCCTGCCGCTCTTCGGCTACCTCGTGGGCGCCGGCGCCTGGCTGCTGACCCGCGCCAGCACGGCCTACGTACAGGAGCGTGCCCGGAGGGCCGGCGACCCGAAGCTGCGCGCCGGCCTGCTCGTGGGCGCCATGATGGGCCGCGTCTGGATCGTCGCCTTCGCCGTCGTCCTCGCGAAGGTCGCAGGCGGCAGGGCGGACGGCATCATGGCGGCCGTGCTCGTGCTCGCCGCGTTCACCGTGTATTTCGTGATGTCATTGGTGACACGAGAGGGTCCGATTCAGCGCGGGTCCACCACGCGCGGAAGGCCGAGCACCTCATGAGCGCCGTCGTGGAGCGCCCCGCGGCGGCCCAGGAGCAGCGTCCCGGCGAGGAGGAGCAGCGCTCCGGCGTCGACCCCGGAGGGCCCCGAAAGTCCAACATCAAACGGACGCTTCGGATCCTGTTCGGCATCTACGTGGCCGGATTGGTCGTGCTGGTCGCCGTCTACGGCTTCAGCGGTACACGCAACACAACCTTTGAACCGCAGAACGAGTTCAAACTCGACAACTGGGTGAGCCTTGGCGTCTTCTCGATCAACAAGGCCGTCCTCTACCTGATCCTGGCCGGGATACTCACCTGCACGACGATGATCTACGTCGCGCGGCGCATGCATCAGCGCCCCAACAAGGTGCAGGCGGCCGTCGAGCTGCTCTTCCGCCTGATGCACGACAACATCACCGGCGGCTCGATGAGCGAAAGGATGGCGGCCAAGTGGTTCCCGTTCATCGGGACGCTGTTCCTCTTCATCCTCTTCTCGAACCTGATCAGCTACATACCGCTGCCGACGAACACCGAGAGCGAGATCACCGTCTTTGGCGTCCAGATCCCGTCCTTCTCGCTCTACGCGGCCACGGCGAACCTCTCGATCCCGCTCGTCCTGGCGCTCGTCGTGTTCGTTTCCTACACGGTTGAAGGCATACGCGCCAAGGGCCCGATCGGCTACCTCAGAGGGCTCGTCCCGGGAGGGGTCAGCGGTGCGATGGCGGTGCCCCTCTTCCTCCTCGAGGTGCTTTCGAACCTCATGCGCGTGCTCTCACTGACGATTCGTCTTTTCGCCAACGTCCTGGCCGGTCATCTGATCATCCTGTTCATGGCAGGGGCGCTCGCCGTGATCCTGGGCTCGGCCTGGCTCGGATGGTTCACGCTCCCGTTCGGCATCATCCTGTTCGCCTTCGAGGTCGGCCTTGTGGCCGCCCTGCAGGCGTTCATCTTCGCTCTCCTCACCGCTATCTACCTCGGTGGCGCCGTCGCCGAGGATCACTAAAAGGAGCCAATCGCCGTGCACATAGCCCTTATCACCCTCCTGGCGGCCACTGAAGAAATAGCCAAGGCCGGCAAGTCGATCGGCCTGGGCGTCGGCGGCGGTCTTGGGGCCGTTGGCGCCGGCGTCGGCATCGGACTTGTGTTCGGCAAGGCGATCGAAGCGATCACCCGCCAACCGGAGATGAAAGACGAGATCACCCAGCTTCAGTTTCTGGGGTTCGCGTTGACGGAGGCCTGCTTCTTCTACGGGCTCGTGGCCGGTCTCCTGGCTGCCTTCATCGTCTAGCGCATGCTCGCCTCTCTCGCACACGATCTAGCGACTCCGCTCGCCGCCAAGGGGAGCTTCCTGATCAAGCCGGGTATCGGTCTGATGGTCTGGACGCTGCTCGTGTTCGGGATCACGATGGTCCTGCTCGCCAAGTACGCATTCCCGCCGATCAGCGCCGCGCTCGAACGCCGCCAGAGGACGATCGAAGAGTCGCTCGACACCGCGGAGCGCACGCGCGCCGAAGCCGAGCAGATCCTGGCCGATTACCGCGAGCGGCTGAGGCAGGCCAGGGAGCAGGCCGACGAGATCATCCAGCGCGCGCGTCAGACGGCCGAGGCCCACGAGCACGAAGCCAAAGAGCGGGGCCGGGAGCTCGTTTCGGAGGCCTCGCAGCGGGCCCAGCGTGAAATCGAGGCAGCCACGAAGCGCGCGCTCGACGACATCCGCAATGAGGTCGCGGACCTCACGATCATGGCCACCGAGAAGGTGACACGCAAGGCGCTCACGCCGGACGACCAGAAGCGCCTGGTCGAGGAGGCGCTGCTCGAAATGGACTTCAGCGGTCTCGCCTCGGGCGCGTCGAACAACTGATGGAGGAGATCGCCAAGGTATACGCGCGCTCGCTGTTCGAGGTCGCCCGCGAATCGGGCAAGCTGGATCAGGTGCGCGGGCAGCTCGCTCAGTTCGTCGACGCGCTGAACGAGACTCGCGAGCTTGCCGTGTTCTTCTTCTCACCCTATTTCTCGATCAGCGAGAAGCAGGACGCGCTCGGCCGCGTGCTCGTGGGCGCCGAGGAAATCTTCGTGAACTTCCTGGAGCTGCTGATCGAAAAGCACCGCATGCCGGTGATCTTCCGCATCCGCCAGGAGTTCGAGCAGCTGTGGGAGGAGGAGAACCGGACCCTCCCCGTCGAGATCACCAGCGCGATCGAGCTCGATCAGCGAACGACCGAGAGCCTGGCCAGGCAGATCGCCGAGCGCGCCGATCGCAAGGTCAAGCTCGCCACGCGCGTGGACCCCGAAATCCTCGGCGGCCTCGTGGTCAGGGTCGGCAACTCGATCCTCGACGCCTCCATCCGAAACCGACTGGAGCAGCTGCGCAGGCACGTTGCCCAAGGAGCCACGTAGAGGGCCTCACCCAATTAGGAGAACCGACATGCAGATCAACCCAGACGAGATCACAAGCATCCTCAAGAGCCGCATCGAGGGAATCGACGGCGGACACGCCGAGCTGACCGAGGTCGGCACCGTGCTGTCGGTCGGCGACGGCATCGCACGGCTGCACGGCCTCGAGAACTGCGTGTCGTTCGAGCTGCTCGAACTCCCGCACGGGGTCACAGGGCTCGCGCTGAACCTCGAGTCCGACAACGTCGGCGCGGTCCTGTTCGGCGAGTGGGAACAGGTGTCCGAGGGCGACACGGTCCGCCGCACGGGGCGACTGCTGGACATCCCGGTGGGCGAGGCGCTGCTCGGGCGCATCGTCGACCCACTCGGGCGGCCGCTCGACGGAAAGGGCGAGATCGCGACGACTGAGACACGCCCCGCCGAGTTCAAGGCGCCTGGCGTCGTGCAACGCCAGCCGGTGAAGGAACCGATGCAGACAGGCCTGAAGGCGATCGACGCGATGATCCCGATCGGCCGCGGACAGCGGGAGCTGATCATCGGCGACCGCCAGACGGGCAAGACGGCGATCGCAGTCGACGCGATCATCAACAACCGCAACACGGGCGTCGTGTCGATCTACGTGTCGATCGGGCAGCGCATGGCCACGGTCGTCGCGCTCGCGCAGACGCTAGACGAACACGGTGCGCTCGACAACACGATCATCATCGCCGCGCCCGCCAACGAAGCAGCGCCAATCAAGTACCTGGCACCGTACGCCGGCTGCGCGATGGGCGAGTACTTCCTCTACCGCGGCGGGCACGCGCTGTGCGTGTACGACGACCTCACCAAGCACGCCTACGCCTATCGGCAGATGTCGCTGCTGCTGCGCCGCCCGCCGGGCCGTGAGGCGTATCCCGGCGACGTCTTCTACCTGCACTCGCGCTTGCTCGAGCGAGCCGTGAAGCTGAGCGACGAGCTCGGCGGTGGCTCGCTGACGGCGCTCCCGATCATCGAGACGCAGGCCGGTGACGTATCGGCCTATATCCCCACGAACGTGATCTCGATCACCGACGGGCAGATCTTCCTGGAGTCAAAACTCTTCAACGCGGGCGTACGGCCGGCGATCAACGTCGGCATCTCGGTCTCCCGCGTGGGTGGAAACGCGCAGATCGGGCCGATGAAGAAAGTCGCCGGGCGGATCAAGCTCGAGCTTTCCCAGTTCCGTGACCTGGAGGCGTTCTCACAGTTCGGCTCGGACCTCGACGCCGACACCCAGCGCACGCTTGCGCGCGGTGAGCGGCTCGTGACGACGCTCAACCAGAAGGAGCGCGCGCCGCTGCCGGTCGAGGAGCAGACGGCCCAGATCTACGCGGCGACGAACGGCTTTCTCGACCGCATCAACGTCGATCGCGTTCCCGAGTTCCTCGACGGCATGACCGAACGGCTGCGCTCCCAGCACGCCGACGTGCTGGCGAAGATCGCCGGCGGGGACTGGTCGGATGAGACGCAGAGGCAACTCCACGACGCCGTCGAGGCCTACGCGCGGGACTTCGGCTACGACCTCGACGAGGAGGGCCAGCCGCTGGAGGAGGCCCAGGTGGCCTAGGGCCCCTGGACGCGATCAGCCATGGCCAGCCAGCGCGACGTCAGGAACAGGATCTCATCGGTGAAGAACATCGAGAAGATCACGCGTGCCCTGGAGACCGTGGCCGGCGCACGCCTGCGCCGCGCCGAACGGCGGATCGAAGCACTGCGCCCGTATGCCGACGCGATCAGGCGCATGACCCGCCAGGCCGCGCGTGACGCCGGCGCCGAGGCATCGCGGCTGGCGCTGCTGACCGCGCGCGAGACAGAGGCCAACGTCGGCCTGCTGCTGGTCACCGGCGATCGCGGCCTTGCCGGCGCGTTCAACTCGCAGGTGATCCGTGCCGGCGTCCGGATCGGCGGCGAGCTCGCTGAGGAGAGGCTGCAGAGCGAGTGGTTCGTGAGCGGCCGCCGCGGGATCTCGTCGATGACCTTCCGCGGCTACGCGCTGAGCGGCAGCTATGCGGGCTTCTCCGACCGCCCGTCCTACGCCGATGCCCGCACTATCGCCGACGACGTCATGACCGCGTACGTGGATGGCCACGTGGACCGTGTCGAGCTGGTCTACAACACCTACGTCTCGCCCCTGACCCAGCGCGTAACCCGCGAAACGCTGCTCCCGATCTCCAGGGCGACGATCACCGGCGAGGAGCAGGAGTCAGAGCCCGAGCGCGAGCACGATGCGGCGCGCCCGCTCGTTGAATACGAGCCCAGCCCCGAGGAGATCCTCCGGCGGCTGGTCCCCGACTACGTGGAGATCTCGATCTACCGCGCGCTCGTGGAGTCCGCGGCCGGCTTCTACGGCGCGCAGATGACCGCGATGCGCAATGCGACCGACAACGCCCGGGAACTGATCACCACCTATACGCTTCAGATGAACCGTGCCCGCCAGGCCGAGATCACCCAGGAGATCATGGAGGTCGTCGCCGGCGCAGAGGGGCTGAGCTAGGCAGCGCTCGCGCCGCCCGACCCCGCCCGAGACGACCAAACAGATAAAGAGGAGAATCGAGACAATGGACGCCAGCACAGCCACCGAGACGACAGGCACCGAGCGCTCCGCGGGCGGCGAGGCACCGCAGCGCAACGTCGGGCGCGTCGAGGAGATCCAGGGCGTCGTGATCGAGGCCGTCTTCCCCGACAGGCTCCCCGAGATCTACCACGCGCTCACCATTCAGCGTCCTGAGATCGCCCTCGAGGAGGAGACGCCCGGGATCAGCCCGATCACCGGCCAGGGCGGCGTGCTCGTGTGTGAGGTCCAGCAGCACCTCGGCGACGATCGGGTGCGAGCGGTCGCGATGGACACGACGGACGGGCTGTCCCGCGGCTTGGAGGTCCTCGACACCGAAGCGCCGATCTCGGTGCCCGTCGGCGAGGCCACGCTCGGGCGCATCTTCAACCTGCTCGGGGAGCCAATCGACCTGGGCCCCGACCTGCCCCCAGACATGGAGCGTCGTGGAATCCACCAGGAGGCTCCGAGCGCCGAGGATCTCAACCCGACCGCGGAGATGTTCGAGACCGGCATCAAGGTGATCGACCTGCTCGCCCCCTACGCCAGGGGTGGCAAGACCGGGCTGTTCGGCGGCGCTGGCGTCGGCAAGACGGTGCTGATCCAGGAGCTGATCCACAACCTCGCGAAGGAACACGGAGGCCTGTCGGCGTTCTGCGGCGTCGGCGAGCGCTCGCGCGAGGGCAACGACCTCTGGCTGGAGATGAAGGAGTCCGGCGTCCTCGAGAAGACGATGCTCGTCTTCGGCCAGATGAACGAGCCCCCCGGCGCCCGCATGCGGGTCGCGCTCTCGGGCCTGACGATGGCCGAATACTTCCGCGACCAGGGCCAGGACGTGCTGCTGTTCATCGACAACATCTTCCGCTTCGTGCAGGCCGGCTCCGAGGTCTCGGCGCTGCTCGGACGGATGCCCTCCCAGGTCGGCTACCAGCCGACGCTGGAGACCGAGATGGGGGAACTGCAGGAGCGCATCACCTCCACCCGCGAGGGCTCGGTGACGTCGATACAGGCGATCTACGTACCGGCCGACGACTACACCGACCCGGCGCCGGCGTCTGTCTTCGCCCACCTCAACGCGACCACCGCGCTGTCGCGGGCGATCTCCGAAAAAGGGATCTATCCGGCCGTCGACCCGCTGGAATCGACCTCGACGATCCTCAAGGCCGAGGTCGTGGGCGATGAGCACTTCCGCGTCGCAAACCGCGTCAAGGAGATCCTCCAGCGCTACAAGGAGCTGCAGGACATCATCGCGATCCTCGGCATCGACGAGCTCTCCGACGAGGACAGGCTCACCGTCCAGCGCGCGCGCAAGATCGAGCGCTTCCTCTCGCAGCCGTTCTTCGTCGCCGAAGAGTTCACGGGTACTCCCGGCGCGTACGTGAAAATCGAGGAGACGATCAGGGGCTTCAATGAGATCATCGAGGGAAAGCACGACGAGGTCCCCGAGAGCGCCTTCTTCCTGAAGGGCACGATCGACGAGGTCGTCGCGGCGGCCAAGAAGTAGCGCCGTGGCGAGGAGCAAGTTCCCAGTGGAAGTCCTCACGCCCGAGGGCGAGGTGTTCTCGGACGAGGTCGAGATGCTCTCGACTCGCACCGTGGTGGGCTCGATCGGCGTGCTCGCGCACCACGAGCCGGTGCTCGCGAGGCTCGAACCGACCGAGCTGCGTCTGTACCGCTCCGAGACCGAGATAGTGCGCTTTGCGCAAGCAGAGGGGTACCTGCAGTTCGCCGAGAACCGCGCGCTCGTGCTGGTCGAGGAGGCGATCTCACCGGAGCAGCTCGACCGCTCGACGCTCGAAAGCAGGCTCGCCGAGGCCCAGGCAGCGGCCGAGAGCGCGCAGGAGGGCACCGAGCAGCAGGCGCGCGCCGAGCGCGACAGCCGCCGTTACGAGGCGTTCCTGTCCGTCGGACAGTAGGAGAAGTGGGAATGGACGCTTCCAGGAGCGCGCACTTCAAGCGCCCGGGCTGGTTCACGAAGAACGTCTTCAACCGGATCGTCGCGGCGCTCACCCGTCTCGGTGTGAGCGTTCTGGGCTCGCGCGTGCTCGAAGTGCGCGGACGCACGTCGGGCGAGTGGCGGCGCACGCCGGTGAACCTCCTCACCCATGAAGACGAGCGCTACCTCGTCGCGCCGCGCGGCGAGACGCAGTGGGTGCGCAACCTACGAGTTAGCCACGAGGGACGTCTGCGACTTGGCCGCCGCACCGAGCCATTCCGCGCCGAGGAGATCGATGACGAGCGCAAGGTGGCGATCCTGCGCGCCTACCTCAAGCGCTGGAAGGCCGAGGTGGGAGTGTTCTTCGAAGGAGTCGGACCCGACTCTTCCGAGCAGGAGCTGCGGGGGATCGCGCCCAAGCATCCGGTGTTCCGGCTGACCGCAGTGCCATCGGAACAGGCTGCCGAGGGCAACGCGGGCGCCAACAACTAGCCTTCCGCGTCTGATGAGCCCAGCGCGCGAGCCAATCGGGGTGATAGGCACCGGCTACGTCGGCCTGGTGACGGCGGCCGGCTTCGCCGAGCTCGGCAGCGAGGTGTGGTGCGTGGACATCGACGCCGAGAAGATCGAGCGCCTGAGGCGGGGCGAGGTGCCGATCTTCGAGCCGGGCCTCGCGGAGCTGCTGGCGCGGAACATCGAGCGGCTGCACTTCTCGACCGAGCCCAAGGACGCCCTTGAGCAAGCGCGGCTGCTGTTCATCGCAGTTGGGACTCCGCCGACCCACTCCGGCGATGCCGACCTGACGGCGGTGAACGACGTCGTGGACCAATTGCCTGGGTCCGATCGCCACGCGCTGGTCATGAAGTCCACCGTGCCGTGCGGCACCGGCGCCACGATCCAGCGGATCTTCCGCGACCGCGGCAAGGGAGGGATGGCCTACGTCTCATGTCCGGAGTTCCTCAAGGAGGGGTCAGCCCTGAAGGACTTCATGGATCCCGATCGGGTGGTCGTCGGCGACAACGGCGACTGGGCCGGCGACGCGGTCGTCGAGCTGTATTCGCCCTTGAAGGCCCCGCTCGTGCGCACCGACGTCGCGAGCGCGGAGATGATCAAGCTCGCTGCGAATGCTTTTCTGGCGACCAAGATCTCGTTCATCAACGAGATCGCCAACGTGTGCGAGGAGACCGGCGCCGACGTGATCGAGGTCGCACGGGGCGTCGGCCTGGACGACCGTATCGGTCCGAAGTTCTTGCAGGCCGGCATCGGCTACGGCGGCTCCTGCTTCAGCAAGGACGTCAGCGCGCTGAAGCTGCTCGCAGCCAACTCTGGCTACCATTTCCAGCTTCTGAACGCTGTGACCGAGGTGAACGAGCTTCAGAAGCGCCGTGTGGTTTCCAAGCTGCAGCGGCATCTGGGCGGCCTGGCCGGGAAGCGCATCGGCCTCCTGGGCTTGGCGTTCAAGCCCGAGACCGACGACATGCGCGGCGCCTCCTCGCTGGTGCTGGCCGCGCGACTGCTGGCCGAGGGCGCCGTGGTCAGCGCCTATGACCCGATCGCCGAGGACGAGGCCCGCAAGCTGATGCCGCAGCTGGCGTATCGCGATTCGGCGTTCGGGGCCGTCCAGGACGCCGACGCGATCGTGCTCGTGACCGAGTGGGAGGAGCTTCGAGAGCTCGACTGGCCCGAGGTGTCCGGGCGCATGCGCGGAGATCTGCTCGTCGACGGCCGCAACGCCCTGGACCCCGAGACGGTCCGCGCCGCCGGCCTGCACTACGAGGGAATCGGCAGGAGGTGAGCCCATCCAGGCCGTGATCCTCGTCGGGGGGCAGGGCACGCGGCTGCGCCCGCTTACCTCGACCGTCCCCAAGCCGGTGGTGCCGCTCGTCGACCGGCCGTTCATCTCCTACATGCTCGAGTGGCTGCGCGAGCACGGGATCGACGACGTGATCATGTCCTGCGGCTTCCTCGCGACGAGCGTGCGCAACGTGCTCGGGGACGGATCCGGGCTCGGGATCCGCCTGCGGTTCATCGAGGAGCCGGATCCGCGGGGCACCGCGGGGGCGGTGAAGCTCGCCGAACCGATGCTCGACGAACGCTTCCTGATGCTCAACGGCGACGTGCTCACCGACTTGGACCTGACCGAGCAGATCGCCCAACACGAGGCCACCGGTGCGCGGGCCACGCTCGCGCTCGTTCCCGTCGCCGATCCCACCGCATACGGGCTCGTGATCCTCGAGGAGGATCGCTCCGTGCGGGAGTTCGTCGAGAAGCCGAGCTCCGACAGCGTCGAGAGCAACCTGATCAGCGCGGGCGCATACGTGCTCGAGCGCAAAGTCCTCGACCTCGTGGCGCCCGACCGAAACGTCTCGATCGAGCGAGAGATTTGGCCGCTGCTCGTCGGGGACGGCCTCTACGGGTACCCATCCAAGAGCTACTGGCTGGACATCGGCACGCCCGAGCGCTACCTGCAGGGAACGTTCGACATCATCGAGGGCAATGTCGACACGGCCGTGCGCGAGCGTCTCGGCAGCGACTGGCTGGCCGTGCACGAGACCGCCGAGGTCTTTGGGCGCGTGATCCCGCCTGCCGTCCTGGAGCGCGGGGTCCACGTCGCGGAGGGCGCTCAAGTGGGCAGCCTCGCCGTGCTTTCCGAAGGCGTGTCTGTCGGCGCCGGAACGACGGTGGAGCGATCGGTGATACTCAACGGGTCGCAGATCGGCGAGGGCTGCCAGCTGCGCGACTGCATCGTCGCGGCAGGTTGTCGCGTCGGTGCGCGCACCAAGATCACCGGCGGCGCGGTGCTCGGCGAGGGGGTCACGATCGGGGCGGACAACGTCATCACCCGCGGGGCGCGTATCTTCCCAGGGGTCACATTGCCCGACGGCGCGATCGAGTTCTAGCCCGCGTCGCGGCTACAGTCCCCGCCAACTGAGTCCCCCCACGACACGAAAGCCCCCCGATCCATGGTTCCCTGGACACCGTCACGAGACGAGGCGAGCGCCGGATGAGCGACGGTAGCGTCGCCGCCACGCCAGCCGCCGCCGAGCTCACGCGCGCAGCCATCGCCCAGGTCGACGCCTCCGACCAGCTCGCTGACGTGCTGGCTCTGCCGGAGCAGCTGCGCGACGCGCTCTGGCGCGCGGAGTCGGCGATCATGCAGGACTGGGACACCCCGGCCGGGCTCGTGGTGGCGGGCATGGGCGGCTCGGCGATCGGCGGGGCGCTCGCCCGCGCGGCCCTAGGCGACCATGCCTCGAGGCCGTTCTTCGTGACACGCGCCTACGGCCTGCCAACCTGGACGACGCCGGAGACGATGGTCCTGTGCGCGAGCTATTCGGGCGATACGGAGGAGACGCTCGCCTGCTACGAGTCGGCAGGGGCGCTCGGCGCCAAGCGAACCGTCGTGACCACGGGTGGGCGCCTCGCCGAGATGGCCCGTGCCGACGGCGTCCCGGTGATCCCGCTGCCTGGCGGTTTCGAGCCGCGTGCCGCCGTCGCCTACATGATCGTCGCCGCGCTGGAGGTCGCCGCTCTGTGCGGGGCGGGTCCGCGCCTGACGTCCGAGATCGACGTTGCCGCTTCGCATACCGAGCAGCTCGTCGCGGAGTGGGGGCCCGATGCGCCGGAGGACTCGCTTGCGAAGGAGATTGCACGCGGACTGTATGGCACGGTGCCGGTGATCGCCGGAGCGGGCCTGACGACGGCGATCGCCTACCGCTGGAAGACGCAGATCAACGAGAACGCCAAGCAGCCCGCGTTCGCCAGCGAAATTCCGGAGCTCGATCACAACGAGCTGATCGGTTGGGAGGGCGCGCACGCCGCAGGGCGCTTCTCGGCGGTGTTTCTCGACGACTCCGACGCCCATCCGCGCGTGAAGGCGCGGATGGAGCTGACCGAGCAGATGATCGCTGGCAACGCGGCGGCGAGCTTCAGGCTGGAGACCCGCGGACAGACGTCGATCGAGCGCGTCATCTCGCTGGTGCTGCTCGGCGATCTCGTCTCGATTTACCTCGCCGCGCTTCATGGCGTGGACCCGGGCCCCGTGAAGGCCCTCGACGAGCTCAAGGCCGCCCTCGCCAAACGCTGATGCGCCGCTCACTACCATGGAGGCCTCGATGATGACCCCCACCGCCACCCTGACGGAGACCGATTTCAAGGTCGCCGACATCTCGCTCGCCGAGTTCGGCCGCAAGGAGATAACGCTCGCCGAGCACGAGATGCCGGGCCTGATGGCGATCCGCCGCGACTATGCGGACGCTCAGCCGCTGAAGGGCGCACGCATCACCGGGTCGCTGCATATGACGATCCAGACCGCGGTCCTGATCGAGACGCTGACGGCGCTCGGCGCCAAGGTCCGCTGGTGCAGCTGCAACATATTCTCGACGCAGGACCATGCGGCCGCCGCGGTCGCCGTCGGCCCTCGGGGAACGCCGGAGAGTCCGCAGGGTGTGCCCGTCTACGCCTGGAAGGGGGAGACGCTCGAGGAGTACTGGTGGTGCACCGAGCAGGTGCTGCGCTGGCCGGAGGGCGAGGACGGCGGGCACGCGGACGGCGGATCCGGCTCGGGGCCGAACATGATCCTCGACGACGGCGGCGACGCGACGCTGCTCGTGCACAAGGGCACCGAGTACGAGCGGGCCGGAGCGGTACCCGAGCCGGCGAGCGCCGACTCGGAGGAGTTCGGGGTCATCCTCTCCCTGCTCACGCGCTCGCTCGCCGAGGACCCGCAGCGCTGGACGCGGATCGGCGAAGGCATCAAAGGCGTCACCGAGGAGACGACGACCGGCGTGCACCGCCTCTACCAGATGGTCGAGAACGGCGAACTGCTGTTCCCCGCGATCAACGTCAACGACTCCGTCACGAAGTCCAAGTTCGACAACCTGTATGGCTGCCGACACTCGCTGATCGACGGCATCAACCGCGCCACGGACGTGATGATCGGCGGCAAGGTCGCCGTCATCTGCGGCTTCGGCGACGTCGGCAAGGGCTGCGCCGAATCGCTACGCGGACAGGGCGCGCGCGTGGTGATCACGGAGATCGATCCGATCTGCGCCCTGCAGGCGGCGATGCAGGGGTACGAGGTGCGGACGCTCGGGGAAGTGCTCGACAGAGGCGACATCTTCATCACGACGACCGGCAACAGGGACATCATCACCGCCGAGGACATGAGGCGGATGAAGCACCAGGCCATCGTGGGCAACATCGGGCACTTCGATAACGAGATCGACATCGCCGGCCTCGCCCGCGTGGCCGGGATCGAGCGGATCAACATCAAGCCGCAGGTCGACAAGTGGGTCTTCCCGGACGGCCACGCGATCATCCTGCTCTCGGAGGGGCGCCTGCTGAACCTCGGCAACGCCACCGGCCACCCGAGCTTCGTGATGAGCAGCTCCTTCTCCAACCAGACGATCGCGCAGATCGAGCTCTTCACCAAGAACGACGAGTACGGGAAGAAGGTCTACGTCCTGCCCAAGCACCTGGACGAGAAGGTGGCCCGCCTTCACCTCGACGCGCTCGGCGTCAAGCTGACGCGGCTCACGGACGAGCAGGCTGCCTACATCGGGGTTCCGGTGGACGGTCCCTACAAGTCCGACCACTACCGCTACTAGGCCGGGGCCGACAGCCGATGAGAGCGATGGTCCTCGCGGCCGGCCTGGGTACCCGCCTGCGCCCGCTCACTTACGAGATCACGAAGCCGATGGTGCCGGTGCTCGACCGGCCGGTGATGGAGCACATCGTCGACCTCCTCGACAGGCACGGCTTCGATCGGGTGATCACGAACCTGCACTACTTCCCCGACGCGATCCGCGAGCATTTCGGCGAGCGGATGCAGTACCACTACGAGCCGGAGCTGCTCGGGACAGCCGGCGGCGTGCGGGCGTGCGCCGAGTTCTTCGGGGCGGAACCGTTCCTGGTCCTCTCCGGAGACGCGCTCACCGACATCGACCTCACGGCGCTCGCCGCCAGGCACCGCGAGACCGACGGGATCGCGACGCTGGCGGTCAAGAAGGTCCCGGACACGCGCGAGTTCGGGGTCGTGCTGCACGATCGCGAAGGCCGCATCACGGGCTTTCAGGAGAAGCCCAGCCCTGACGAGGCCCTCTCCGACCTCGGCAACTGCGGCATCTACGTGTTCGACCCGAAGATCTTCGATTATTTCCCCGAGCGCGCGTTCGTGGACTGGGCGAAAGACGTCTTCCCGGTGCTGCTCGAGAATGACGTGCCGTTCTACATCCACGAGGTGCGCGAGTACTGGAACGACATCGGCTCGCTGAGCGAGCTCAGGAAAGGAACCTTCGACGCGTTGCGCGGCGAGCTGCGCCTGCAGGTCGAGGGACAGGAACTGCGCCCGGGCGTCATCGTCGCCGACGGCCTGCCGCTGCGCGAGGACGTGGAGCTCGAAGGCCCGGCATGGATTGGACGTGACGTGCGGATCGGCGAGGGCGTGCGCCTGATGTGCCCGCTCGTGGTCGGCGACGGCGTGAGCATCGGCGACGGCGCACAGCTGCGGGGCAGCATCCTGTTCCCGGGAACGGAGGTCCCGCCGGAGTCGATCCTGATCGGCGCGATCGCCGGCCACGGGGGCATCCTCGCCAGCCTGCGCCCGCGCGGCTAGCTGTTCAGGGTTGCTGGGACGCCAAGTCGTAGCGCTCGCGCCGTTGCTGCTCGCGCTCTGACTCGGCGAGCGCCCGCACGAACAGCACGACCAGGGCGATCCCCATCACGATTGACTGCTCGACGGCCATGATCAGGCCAGCCATCGCCTGGTCGTCCAACGCGGAGATGCCCCACACGCGCGCATGGTGCACGTAGTAGGGGTAGAGCGCCGACGGGGCGAAGGCGAGTCCCATCCCGAGCGCCCCGACGAGCACCTTCGTCGAGCCCATGTACACGACCGGCCCGAGCCCGTCGAGGCGCAGCCGCGCCCGTATCGGGGAGAGCAGATGCCACCAGTAGAGGGTGCCCGCGATCACGAACGTGAGGTGCTCGAGCGCGTGCACGAACGAATGGCGAACCGCCAGGTCGTAGGCGGCCGGAACGTGCCACACCCAGATCACCGCGACATAGAGAACGACCGCGAAGGCCGGGTGCGCGAGCGGGCCGGCACGGCGCTCAGCGTCGTTGACGGCGCGCGTCAGCGGCCGCAGGATCACCTTCGTGAAGCCGAGGATCGCGAGGATCGGCACTAGATCGAGCAGCAGCATGTGCTGAACCATGTGCGTGAAGAACAGCTGGTCGGCGAGCGAGTCCAGAGGCGACATCAGGGCGAGCAGCACGCAGATCAGGGAGGCGATGAAGCAGCACAGCCGCCACACGGGCGCCTCCGCCGCGCGCCGCGGGGAGGGCCCCAGGCGTACCTGGCGCCAGCGCCGGACGTAGGCCCAACCGACGATCGCGAGGGCGATCAGCACGCCGGGGCTGAGCGTCCAGGAGAGGTCGGGGCTCATCCGCCCCGATTGTCCCACTCGCGGGCGCCCGGCAACGTGGCAGCACCGGTCGGGGTTTGCTGGACGCCCGGCCGATGCCCATTTACATCCGCCGCGGGCAGGCGTAGCATCGAAGGCGGACTCCAAAGCGGACGAAGGGAGCCATGATGCAAATCGACATCAAGGGTCGCAACATCCCGGTCACCGCCGACATGCGCACGCACGTCGAACGCCGCCTGAACAAGGTGGCGCGTCAGGTTTCCGACCTGGCCCAACTCGAGATCGAGATCTTCAAGGAGCCGAACCCGCGGGTCGCCAACTGCCAGGTCGCCGAGGCCACGCTCTACCTCAAGGGCGTCACCCTGCGAGCGCGCGATGCCTCGCCGGAGATGCTCCATTCGCTCAACCTGGTCGTCGACGAGCTCGCGCGCCAGGTCAAGCGCCACCGCGACAAACTGCGCCACCGCCGCGAGGCGCATCGCGCAGCGTCGCGCGAAGCCGCCCGTGCGGCGGTGCGCGCCACGTCCCAGCCGTCGCTGTAAGGCAGGCGCGAGCGGCCCGACCCGGCCCGCCTCCGGTGCCGCTGGGGGCTGGACATCTTCGACTCGAACTCGCCGCCTGCCGCGTACCCGGGCCGTTGGACCGGATCCCCACGACGGGCTCCGGACACCGAGCGCTGACGCCGGCAACCACGCGGTCCCGCCAACGTTTAGAACGCAGACTCGCCGGGTAGCTCTACGCACTGGATGGGGGTACGTGGTCTACTTGCTGTGTCGGGGGCCTTCGCAGTCGGTTCGATGCTGACCGCGCCCTTCGCGTTCGGTGCCTCCTCGTCGCTCCCGGCCAAAGAAGGAAGCGCTCCGCCCCCGGGACCGGCGCTCCTCTATGAACCACCGGCGCGCGCTCCCCAGCTTGAAAACGAACGGGGGTCGGTCTGGCGAGCTCCGTCGATACTCGTCTCTGGCGCGAGCGCCTACAGGCAGGGCGAGTTCGTCTACCAGGGCTACGTATACGACGATCACGGCGCGAAGCTCCTCACCGATCCCACCAACCCGATGCACTCGCCCGGTGGCGACTCCTCCGGCGGAGACCTCTTCTCGGCGCCGACCGGCACATACGACTATCCGAGCGGTCCCGGCTACGACGAAAACGCTGCCAACCTCATCGAGCTGCGCGTCAAGCCGCTCTCTGGCGCCACGGCGTTCCGCATCACCCTCAACACGCTGGAGAACGCCCAACTGATCTCGACCGCCATCGCGATCGGGGGAACGGCGGGCGAAACCCATCCATTCCCCTTCGGCGCCAACGTGAGTGCTCCGGCGCGCTACTTCCTCACGATCCACGGAAGCACGGCCGTGCTCACCGACGCGCTGACCGGGAAAGAAGTCGCAGGTCCCGCGCCGAGCGTCAGCGTCGATCTCGTGCGCCGGCAGATCACGGTACTCGTGCCCCACAGCGAGTGGAACCCGGGCAACGCGACAGTGCGTCTTGCAGCCGGCGTCGGCCTGTGGAACGCCTCCGCCAACAGCTACCTGCTGCCAGTAGCGCAGCGAAGCGCCACGCAGCCCGGTGGGGCCGGCCCCGACCCCGCGCCCCCGGCCTTCTTCGACGTCGCATTCCGCTTCAACGCGCAGGAGCCCGTGCCCGGCACGCCGGGGCCCGAAAGCACGGCGAACCCCGCATACTGGCGCGAGTCAGCACAGGCGCAGGCGCTGACAAAAGGCGATATCAGCCCCTTCTTCGCATCAGTGGACTTCGCCAAGCTGCACTCGAAAGTCAACGACGACATGCCGAACGGACCCACGGGCGTACCGCAGACGGGTGCCTTCGCCCGGATCCTCGCCTCGCACTTCTCCGACGGCCAGGGTGCCGACTACGCCACCGGTGGCTGCGGCTCTTCGCAAGCGTGCATCGGCGAGATGCGAGGCCAGCTGCTGCCCTACGCGATCTATGTTCCGAGCGGAGCAGCACCCGCCGGCGGCTTCGGCCTGACGCTGCTGCTGCACTCGCTGTCGGCCAACTACAACCAGTTCGAGGGCTCGCGCAACCAGTCGCAGTTCGCAAACCGCGGCTCGGGCTCGATCGTGATCACGCCGTCCGGGCGCGGACCCGACGGCTGGTACTACGACCACGCTGGGGCCGACACCTTCGAAGTGTGGGCGGACGCTGCCTCCCACTACCAGCTGAACCCTTCGTTTACCGATATCGCCGGCTACTCGATGGGCGGGTACGGGACGTACAAGTTCACCAGCCAGTTCCCGGATCTGTTCGCCAAGGCACAGCCGACGGTCGGTCCGCCCGGACTGGGCATCTGGCTGCCGCCCGCCGAACCGCAGCCGGGCGGCACCCAGTCGCTCACGCAGCGCATGCTCGCGTCGGTGCGCAACGTGCCGTTTTTGATCTGGGACGAGACCACGGACGAGCTCGTGCCGATCGCCGGCGTGCTCGAACAGGTGAACACGTTCGACAGCCTCGGCTACCGCTACGAATTCGACCAGTTCCAGGCCGGCGACCACCTGACGCTTGCGATCAACGACGAATACTCCCCGGCGGCGGCGTTCCTCGGCACGAACACCGTGCAGCCCAACCCGCCGCACGTGACCTACACGTACAACCCGACGATGGACTTCCCGGCCGACGGGACGACCGCCGGCCACGCCTACTGGGTCTACGGGATCACGTTGCGAAACGGGGAAGGCAGCGCGCCGCTCGGCACCGTCGACGTGCGCTCGGAGGGATTCGGAGTCGCGGACCCGGCGCCCTCCGCCACGCAGCATGGAACCGGCGCGCTGACGGGAGGCCAGATCCCGGCGATCCCCTTCACGAGCCAGAGCAAGACCTGGGGGGGAGCCCCCGCCGCGCCGGTCGCCGACGCACTCGACATCACCGCCCGCAACGCCTCGAACGTCACGATCGACGCCGCCAGGGCGAAGGTCGACTGCGCGGCGCAGCTGCACGTCACGAGCGACGGCCCGCTCAGGGTGACGCTCGCCGACTGTCCCGGCGGAGCCGCGCCGATCACCTCCAGCTTCGGCGGCTGACGGGCGCGGGCAACGCGCAGAGGGAGCTCGCCCGACAGCTATCCTTGGCGCATGCCCTCCCTGCTGGATCGCGCGCTCAACGTCGGCGAGGCGAAGAAGTACAAGAGCTATCAGAAACGGGTCGCGCTGATCGGCGCCTTCGAGCCGGAGCTCGAACACGACAGCGACGCAGAGCTGCGCGAGCGGATCGACACGCTGCGGGAGCGCGCGCGCGACGGGGAGTCGCTCGAAGCGCTGCTGCCCGAGTGCTTCGCGATCGTGCGAGAGACCGGCAGGCGAACGATGGGGATGCGCCACTTCGACGTGCAGCTGATCGGAGGGATGGCGCTGCACGACGGTCAGATCGCGGAGATGAAGACCGGCGAGGGCAAGACGCTGACCGCCACGTTGCCGGTCGTTCTCAACTCGCTCGCCGTCCGTGACCTGGACTCCGAGGACGAGACGCCCGAACGCAAGGGCGTGCACGTGGTGACCGTCAACGACTACCTCGCGCGTCGCGACGCCGAATGGATGAGCCCGATCTACGACGCGCTCGGCGTCTCGGTCGGGGTGCTGGAAAACATGCAGTCCTACGAGGACAAGCACGAGGCCTACGCGTGCGACGTCGTCTATGGCACCAACTCCGAGTTCGGCTTCGACTACCTGCGCGACAACATGGCCAAGGACCTCGCCGAGAAGGTTCAGCGCGGGCACTCCTTCGCAATCGTGGACGAGGTCGACAACATCCTGATCGATGAGGCGCGAACGCCGCTGATCATCTCGGGCGCGCCCGAACAGGCAGCGGACCTGTACGTGAGGTTCGCGCGCCTGGCGCCGCAGATGAAAGCCGGCAAGACGCCGGAAGGCATGGACCCGCGCTCCAAGAAGCAGTTCGTCGCCGACTTCGACTACGAGATCGACGAGAAGCACAAGACCGTCTCGATCACCGAGCAGGGCGTCGCCAAGGCCGAGCGATTCCTCGGCATCGACCACCTCTACCGGGCGGAGAACGGCCACCTCGTCAACCACCTGATCCAGGCCCTGCGCGCCGAGTCGCTGTACAAGCGCGACGTCGACTACGCCGCGATCGACGGTGAGGTGAAGATCATCGACGAGTTCACCGGGCGCATCCTCGAGGGCAGGCGCTGGTCGGAAGGACTGCATCAGGCCGTCGAGGCGAAGGAGCGCGTGCCGATCCAGGAGGAGAACCAGACGCTCGCGACGATCACCTATCAGAACTACTTCCGTCTCTACGACAAGCTCGCGGGCATGACCGGCACGGCGCTGACCGAGGCGACCGAGTTCATGAAGATCTACGACCTCCCCGTCGTGCAGGTGCCAACGAACATGGAGATGGTCCGCGCGGACCGCAACGATCAGATCTACAAGACCAAGGAGGGCAAGTGGAGCGCGGTCGTGATGGAGATCGCCGCGCGCCATGAGAACGGGCAGCCGGTGCTCGTCGGAACGATCTCGGTCGAGGTCTCAGAGCTGCTGTCCGACCGCCTTACCAAGGCGGGGATCAAGCACACCGTGCTGAACGCGAAGCCCGAGCATGCGGCGCGCGAGGCCGAGATCGTCGCCGAGGCGGGGCAGCCCGGCGCCGTGACGATCGCTACGAACATGGCCGGACGCGGTGTGGACATCAAGCTCGGGGGAAATCCGGAGCACCTCGCGCTCCAGCAGCTCGCCAGGGACGGCCTGCACGCGGCCGACGAGACCGAGCAAGCGGAGCTGCTCCAAAAGGTGCTTCCGACCGTCGAACGCACGGTCCAGGAGAACCGCGAGCAGGTGGTCGCGGCCGGCGGCCTGTTCATCTGCGGGACCGAGCGCCACGAGTCCCGTCGCATCGATAACCAGCTGCGCGGGCGCTCGGGACGCCAGGGCGACCCGGGCGAATCGCGCTTCTTCCTGTCCGCCGAGGACGACCTCGTGCGGCTGTTCGCGGGCGACCGCATCTACAAGATCCTCGACCGGCTGGGCGGCGTCGACGATGAGGGCAATGAGGAACCGATCGAGGCCGGGATGCTCTCCAAACAGATCGAGAAAGCGCAGAAGAAGGTCGAGGAGCAGAACTTCCTGATCCGCAAACGGGTGCTCGAGTACGACGACGTGATGAACGAGCAGCGGCGTGTGATCTACGCGTACCGGGACGAGGTGCTCGAGGGCAACAGCATCGGCGAGGAGGCCCGCGAGGAAGTCCGGAAGGTGATCGAGCGCACGATCGACGAGTACACGCCGGGCGACTTCATGGAGGACTGGGATCTCGACGGCCTGTTCACCGCGCTCGGCCAGTTCTTCCCGATCGACCTCGGCAAGGAGGACCTCGACCCCGAGAGGATGGACCGCGGCCTGCTGAGCGACCGAATCGTCGCGATGGCGACAGAGCGCTATGACGCCCGCGAACAGGAGCTGGGCGAGGAGCTGATGGGCGCGCTCGAGCGTTTCCTTTTGCTGCAGATCATCGACGAGCGCTGGCGCGAGCATCTGTTCGACATGGACTACCTGCGCGAGGGCATACACCTGCGCGGCTTCGCCCAGATCGACCCCCTCGTGGCGTACAAGAACGAGGCCTTCACGCTGTTCGGAGACCTCATGAACAGCGTCTGGGCCGACTACACGCGGATGATCTTCAACGTCCAGGTGAACGTCGAGGGCCAGAACGGAGGCGGCGCGCCGCCGCCGTCCTTCGTACCCGCCGGCAGCTCGACGCGCGCCGGCCGCGTCTCCTACTCGGGCCAGAGCGCAGCCGGGGCCGGAGCGCTGGCCGCGGCTGCTGCGGCCGCCGGGCCAGGCGCCGCGCAGGCCTATGCCGGCGAGGAAGGCGAAGCGCTGCCGGTTGTCGAGCAGCGAGTCGTCGACAACGAGCATCAAGTCGGACGTAACGACCCATGTTGGTGCGGGTCGGGCAAGAAGTTCAAGAAGTGCCACGGCGCCTAGCGCGCAGCCGTGCGCTGATAGCGTGAGGGCATGGCCACAAGCGCCCCAAGCGAGTCGATCCCCCAGCGCCTCGCCGCAATCCGCGAGCAGCTGAAGCTCCTCGCGGACTATCTTTGACCCGGCTGCGCTGGCCGGGCGCGTGGCGGCGCTCGAGGGGGAGATGGGGGAGCCCGGATTCTGGGATGACTCCGAGCGGGCCGCCGCGGTGTCGGCCGAGCACTCGCGGGCTTCGAGGCGCCTGCAGATGTTCACCGCGCTTCAGGCCGACGCCGAGGATCTCGACGGGCTGCTCGAGATGGCCACCGAGGAGGAGTCGCTGCTGTCCGAGGTCGAGGCGCAGATCGTGTCGGTCGAGGAGCGGCTGGCGGAGCTCGAGGAGCAGCGTCTTTTCTCTGGACGCTACGACACGGGCGACGCGCTCGTCAGCGTGAACGCGGGTGCGGGTGGGACCGACGCGCAGGACTGGGCCGAGATGGTGCTGCGCATGGAGATGCGCTGGGCCGAGCGCCGCGGCTTTGAGATCGAGCTGCTCGAGGTGAGCCCGGGAGAGGAGGCCGGGATCAAGTCGGCCACGTTCCGCGCCTCGGGCGAGAACGCGTACGGGCTGTTCGGGGCCGAGCGCGGCGTCCACCGGCTCGTACGCCTGTCGCCGTTCGACTCGGCCCACCGCCGGCAGACGAGCTTCGCCGGTGTTGAGGTCGCGCCGGTCGTGCAGGATACGGCCGAGGTCGAGATCAACGAGGACGATCTGCAGGTCGACACCTACCGCGCCTCGGGCGCCGGCGGCCAGCACGTCAACAAGACAGACTCAGCGGTCCGCATCACGCACCGGCCGACGGGCACCGTCGTTCAGTGCCAGAACGAGCGCTCGCAGTCCTCCAACCGGGCGACGGCGATGGCGATGCTGCGCGCGAAGCTGCTCGAGCGCCAGGAGCGCGAACGCCAGGCGGAGATCGCGAAGGAGAAGGGGGAGGCGCAGGATGTGAACTTCGGCTCGCAGATCCGTTCCTATGTCCTGCACCCGTACACGATGGTCAAGGACCACCGCACCGGTTACGAGATGGGCGACGTGCAGCGCGTTCTCGATGGAGACCTCGATGGATTCGTGCGTGCGTTCCTGCTGTCCGCCGCCTCCTCGGGCGGATAGGAGTGGACGAGCTCACGGCGCTGGTACGGCGGGCGCTGGCGGAGGACGTCGGCTCGGGGGACGTCACCACGCAAGCGACGGTCGCCCCGGACGCCCGGGCGAGGGCGCTGATCACCCAGAAGCAGCCGGGGGTCATCTACGGCATGCGGGCGGCCGAGCTGGCCTTCCTCGAGCTCGACCCGGACGCGCTCGTCAAGCGGCTCGCGCCTGAGGGCGCCTGGCGCGAGGAGGGCGGCCCGGTGATGTCGATCGAGGGCGCCGCCCGGGCGCTGCTCACCGCGGAGCGGACCGCGCTGAACTTTCTCGGACACCTCTCCGGGGTGGCGACGATGGCCGCGCGGGCCGCGCGCGAGGTGCAGGGGACGGGGGCCACGGTGCTGGACACGCGCAAGACGACCCCGGGCATGCGCACGCTGGAGAAGGCGGCCGTGGCGGCGGGCGGCGCGGACAACCACCGCGCCGGGCTGTATGACGCGATCCTGATCAAGGAGAACCACATCGCCGCGGCCGGCGGCATCGCCCAGGCCGTCGCCCGCGCGCGTGCGGCGGCCCCCGGTCTGGCCGACACGCTCGAGGTCGAGGTTCGCGATCCGCAGGAGATCGATCAGGCGCTGGCGGCGGGTGCGCCGCGCCTGCTGCTCGACAACATGGACGAGGGGCAGCTTCGCGCGGCGGTCGCGCAGGTGGGCGGCAGGGCACGGCTCGAGGCGAGCGGAGGGGTGACGCTGCAGACGCTTCGGGCACGGGCGCTGGCGGGGATAGAATGGATCTCGATGGGGGCGCTCACCCACTCGGCGCCCGCGCTGGACCTTTCGCTGACGATGGAGTCTCTGCCATGAACCTGCCCATGGCCCCGACTTTGCCAATGGCCCCGACGCGTACGACGCTCTCGTCCGCGGAGATCGAGGCGCTGAAGGCCGAGGTGCGTGCCCTGGCCCAGCAGCGCGGTGCCGTGATCCTCGCGCACAACTACCAGGTGCCCGAGGTGCAGGACGTGGCCGATTACGTCGGCGACTCCCTGGGGCTCTCGCGCGAGGCCGCGCGCGCCGACGGCGAGACGATCGTCTTCTGCGGCGTGCACTTCATGGCCGAGACCGCCTCCATCCTCTGCCCCGAGAAGACCGTGCTGATCCCGGACCTCGACGCCGGCTGCTCGCTCGCCGCGTCGATCGACGCGGAGCAGCTCGCCGACTGGCGTGCGCAATACCCGGAGGGCGTGGTGGTGATGTACGTGAACACGACCGCCGAGGTGAAGGCGTTGACCGACTACTGCTGCACCTCGGCCAACGCGGTGGACGTCGTGCGCCACATCTACGAGACCCACGGCGAGGAGACCGAGATCCTCTTCGGCCCGGACATGTGGCTGGGGGCTTACGTCGAGAAGCAGCTGGGCCGGCGCATGCACGTGTGGGACGGGGAGTGCCATGTCCACGCCGGCATCCGTCCGAGCGACATCGAAGCGACCCGGGCAGCCCACCCGGGCGCCGACTTCCTCATCCACCCCGAGTGCGGGTGCTCGACGAGTGTCATGGAGTACGTCGCCGCGGGCGACATCTCCTCTGAGGGCGTGCACATGCTGTCCACCGGGGGGATGCTGAAGTTCGCCGAGTCGGCCGATCGTGCACCGGCGCCGGAGTCCGATGCACAGGTCCGCGAACCGGGCCTCGAGCACTCATCCGAGCGGACCACCGCGGACGTCCCCGGCAAGCTACGGGAGGCCGTGGTCGCGACCGAGACGGGGATGCTCTACCCGCTGCGGATGGCCGCCCCGCACATCGACTTCATCCCCGCAAACCCGCTGGCCGAGTGCGTGTACATGAAGATGATCACCCTGCCGAAGCTGCGCGACGCGCTGCGGGAGATGAAGTTCGAGGTTCGCGTCCCCGAGGAGATCGCGACTCGGGCGCGGGTGCCGATCGACCGCATGGTCGCGATCGGCTGACATAGCGATTTCGCTAACGAATAGGGCTAGTTATTAGCGGAAGTGCTACGATAAGGCCATGTCTGGCAGCAACGATCGGGTCGCCGGCGAGCTGATCGCCCAGATCCGGCGCACCTCGGGCCTGAGCCAAGCCGAGCTCGCGCGCCGCTCCGGGCTGCAGTCGTCGGTGCTGAGCGCCTACGAGCACGCTCACCGCCAGCCATCGGTTGCGGCGCTGGCTCGGATCGCGCGCGCAGCAGGGTTGGAGCTGGAGATCTCGCCCCTCGCCGACGCCGATGCGCTGGAGCGCTCCGGCGAGGTTCTGATCCAGGTGCTCGAGCTCGCCGATCGCATGCCGTCGAAGCAACGCGGCGAGTTGACCTACCCGCCACTGATCCGGCTGGCATCGTGATCGGCGTCGCTGACCGCATGCTCGCCGTCCACGACGCCCTGCGGGCGGCCGGGTTGCCGCATGCCATCGGCGGGGCCATCGCTCTCGGCTACTGCACGCTCGAGGCGCGCGGTACACAGGACGTGGACGTCAACGTCTTCCTCGCGCCGAGCCGAACGCGAGAAGTGCTTGCGGCGTTGCCGGACGGCGTCCGCGTGACCGCAAGGGATCTTGAGGTCGCGGAACGGGACGGCCAGGTGCGACTGCTGTGGGACGCGACACCGATCGACGTCTTCTTCAGCGTGCTGCCCTTCCACGACGAGGTCGAGCGCAACATCCGAAACGTCTCCTTCGGTGATCGCACGATCCCCGTTCTCGACTGCACCGGCCTCGCCGTGTTCAAGGCGATGTTCGCGCGCCCGCGCGACTGGGTCGACATCGAAGCGATGGTCGAGGCGCGATCGCTCGACGTCGATGAGGCGATGCGCTGGGTCCGCGAGATGGTCGGCGACGATCCGCGTGTCGAGAGGCTGGCGGAGCTTCGGGCCTTACGTCGCGCTCAGGCCGAGCCGCCGCCTCTTCGTCCCAAGGCCAAAGACGCGCCGGACGCGGGCGTCTAGAACTCGTCCGCAGTGTGCGGGCCCACGACTGCCACGGCGAGGTTGTCTGCCACGCCGGCAGCCACGTCGCGGACCTCCTGGAAGCTGACGGTGTCCAGGGCCGCTATCGCCGCGTCGGGGTCGATGTCCTCGCCGAAGACGATCTTCTGGTTGGCCGCATAGCGGGCCACCGCGTTGGTGTTCTCGAACGCGAGCACGAGCCGTCCCGCGGCGTAGGCGCGGGCGCGCTCGACCTCCTCCTCCGTCGGCCCCTGCTCGCGCAGCTCATCCACGATCCCCCGCATCCGCGTGTAGGCCTCGATCGTCTTCGCCGACTCGAGCCCGGCGCCGAGCTGCAGGATCGGCACGTCGGCGAACGCGTGATCGCCGGCGTAGACCGAGTAGGCGAGGCCGCGCTTCTCGCGGATCTCCTCGAACAGGCGTGAGCCCATCGAGCCTCCAAGCAGCGTCCCGTAGATCGACAGTGCGGCCTTTTCGCGCACGTCAGTGACGGCGATCTGCGGCCGGTAGATCATGCGCAGGTGCGACTGGTTCGTGTCCCGAGTCTCGACCAGCTTCTCGGGGACGAAGTCGGGGACCGGGACGTAGGGGCCGGGCGGCGGGAGGGCCGGAAAGCGGGCGAAGAACTCAAGCAGCGGCTCCTCCGGCGGGAGGTGCTCCAGGTTGCCAGCCAGGAACGCTCCACCGTGCGAGCCGGCCCAGCGGCGCTCGCGGAAGGCGACGATGCCCTCGCGGCTGAAGCTCCTCAGGTTCTCCTCCGGTCCCAGGACCGTGCGCCCAAGCGGGTGCTCGCCGAATGCCGCCCGGTCGATCAAGTACTCGGCGACTACCGATGGCTGGTCATACGCACGGTTGATCTCCTGGATCACGACGCCACGCTCGCGGTCGAGCTCCTCAGCGTCCAGCCGCGGACGCCCCACGAAGTCGCTCAGCAGGTCGATCGCCCGCAGGGCGCTCTCGGCCCGCACGGTGATGTGGAAGGCCACCAGGTCGTGGCTCGTATAGGCGTTCAGCACGCCGCCCAGCCGCTCGGCGGTCTCGTTGACGTCCTTATAAGTGGGGTAGCTCTCCCCGCCCTTGAAGACCAGATGCTCTAGGAAGTGAGCCATCCCATTCTCCTCCGGGCGCTCGTTGCGCGCGCCGGCGTCGAACGCGACGAGCACGGTCAACGCCCGCGTCCCGGGAAGCTCGATCCGGTGCACGGGTAGGCCGTTGGAGGGGACGACGCTGGAGCTGATGCTGGCCATCGCCTCACACTAGAAGGTTCGCCCGAAACCCGTTGCTACGCTGATCTGAAGCCTCTCAACGGTCTGCGTGAGCCCGCCTCGAAGAGCGGCGCCCCCGGATACGCTTGCTTGCAGTCCATGCCTCCCTCACGACGACCGCCGTTGCCAGCCATCCTCGTGGTGCTGCTCCCGATCCTGCTGATCGCGGGCATCTGGCTGGGCGGGCATCCCGACCGGCTGCCCGGCTTCGTCCGCAACGCGCTCGTTGCCGACCATCAGACACGCGTCGTGGACGAAGCGATTCAGAGGATCGCGAGCGACTACTACCGCCCGATCTCCACGAGCCAGCTCTCGAACGCTTCTCTCGCGGGCGTCGTCAAGAGCCTCGGCGACCGCTTCTCGCATTACCTCACGCCGAGTGAATTTCGCCAGTTCAACTCGCCGCCCAGCTTCACCGGCATCGGCGTTGCCGTCGGACCGGAACGACGGGGACTGCTGATCGGGCGCGTGTTCGACGCATCGCCCGCCGCGCGTGCGGGCCTTCAGCCAGGCGAGCTGATCGTCGCCGTAAACGGTCGTAGGCTCGAAGGGCTGTCGGCCGACGCCGCGATCTCGCTAATCAAGGGCCAGCCCGGCACCGACGTCAAGATCGCGATCGAACGCAAGACGGCTCCGCGCGCCAGGCGTAGCGCCGCCCGCACGCTCACGATCACCCGCGCGACCATCTCACAGCCGGTCGTCGCCTCCGCGATCAAGACCGTGCATGGCGTCAAGCTCGGCGTGGTCGCCCTTGCGACCTTCAGCCCGGGTGCGCACGGCGAAGTCCGCGAAGCCGTCGAACACATGCTGCGCCAGGGCGCGCGCGGCATCGTGCTCGACCTGCGCTCCAACGGTGGCGGCCTGGTCGAGGAGGCGCAGCTGATCGCGAGCATATTCATCCCGAAGGGGACGATCGTCACGACACGAGGCCGCAGCCAGCCCACACAGACGTTGGCCGCGACAGGCGACGCAATCGCAAGCTCGATCCCGCTCGTCGTGCTCGTGGACTCCAACACGGCATCGGCGTCAGAGATCGTCACCGCTGCGCTGCAGGACCACCGCCGCGCGATCGTCGTCGGCACGCACACGTTCGGCAAGGGCGTCTTCCAGGAGGAGGAGCCGCTGTCCAACGGCGGCGCCCTCGACATCACGGTGGGCGAGTACTTCACCCCGAATGGGCGCAACCTCGGCGGAGGTGGGGTCAAGGAGGGCGCCGGCATCACCCCCGACGTAGCGGTCGGCCAGGGCGTCGTCGACCGCCCTCAGGGCCTGAACGCCGCGCTCAGCACCCTCGCGACGAAGGTCAAGTGAGCAGCCCCCGCACGCGGCGGCGGGTCGTCGCCGGCGCCGCGACCGCGGGACCCGCGCCCGCCGGCGCGATCGTGGCACTGCTCGAGCGCCGCGGGCGCTTCCTCACCGCAGAGCCGCTGTTTCCGCGACGTGACGTCGCCGGCGGCCCGCCACGCAGGCGCGGCTCCGCGCGGATGGTCGTGGGATCGTCGGGCTCGGCGCGGGGCGGCGGAGTTCGCGCAAGCGCAGGCGACATCGTGCTCGTCCAGCGTCCTGCCCGCGGATCGGGAGCGCGCGTCCTACGCGTGATCGGCCGCGCGGACGTGGCGCGTGACGTGATCGAGGCGCTGATGCTCGATCGCGGCCTGCGCCGAGGCTTCCCCGATGACGTCGAGCGGGAGGCGCGCGAGGCCGCGGAGCGCGTCCGACGCTCCGAGAACGAGCGTCGCGACCTACGCGAGCTGGCCACATTCACGATCGACCCGGTTACGGCCGAGGACTTCGACGACGCGATATCGGCCGAGCTGCTCGACGATGGCCTCGCTCGCGTGTGGGTGCACATCGCCGACGTCACCGCACACGTGCCGGAAGAGTCGCTCCTGGACCGCGAGGCGCGCAGGCGGGCCACCAGCGTCTACGTCCCCGGGGCAGTGGAGCCGATGCTGCCCCACGCGCTGTCCAGCGACGCCTGCTCTCTGCGGGCGGGCCTCGAGCGCCGCGCGGTCACCGTCGAGCTCGAGCTACGGGGCACCGAGGTCGTCCGAGCCGCCTTCTATCGCTCGCTGATCCGCTCGGACGAAGGGCTCGACTACGACCGCGTGGACCGCATCTTCGCAGGCAAGGAGCCCGCGGCCGAGCCCTGGGGCGAGCCCCTGCGGGTGGCGCGCGCCACCGCGGCCGCGTTGCAGCAGAAGCGCGAGCGCAGCGGCGCGCTCGTGGTCGACTCCAAGGAGCCTGAGGTCTCGTTCGATCAGCAGGGCAACGTCAGCGAGATCCGCTCGCGCGTGCAGAGCGAGTCGCACCGGCTCATCGAGCATCTGATGATCGCCGCGAACGAGGCCGTCGCCAGCCTGCTCGCGGAGCGCAGCGTGCCGTGCCTGTACCGCGTCCATGAGCGGCCCGATCCCGAAAGCGTCGAGCGGCTCGCGAATCAGCTCGCGTCGCTCGGCGTGCCCACGCCGGCGCTGCCCGAGCGGATGTCCGCCCAACAGGCCGCCGATCTCGTCGCGGCGATCTCGCAGAAGGTGGAGCAGTACGTCCGGCGCACACGCCACGGCCGGCTCGCGCTCAGCTCGCTCGTGCTTCGCTCGCTCAAGCAGGCCTACTACTCGCCCAAGAACCTCGGCCACGCGGGCCTTCGCTCCGCGAGCTACTGCCACTTCACATCGCCCATTCGCCGCTATCCGGACATCGTCTGCCACCGCGCTCTGCTCTCCGCCGTCGGTGGCGGGGAGCGAGGTCCGCGCGCCGGCGAGCTGGTCGAGCTGGGGGCATGGACCTCCGAACGCGAGCGTGAGGCGATGACGATCGAGCGCGACGCCGACGATGTGGCGAGCTGCTTCGCTCTGGAGCGGCTGCTCTACGAGCGAGGCCACGAGCGGTCGTTCGCCGGCGAGATTTCGGGGTTGATCTCCGCCGGTGCATTCGTCGCCTTCGGCCCTGGCGACGCCGATCTCCTGGCCGACGTGGCTGCGCCTCCGTTTCAGGGGATGCTCCCGCTGAGGTCGCTGGCGGCGTTGGCCGAGGCGGCCGCGCGGTCAGGGAGATCAGCCCGGGCCCGCGAGGCCCGCGGCGCTCGCGACGGGCGCGATGCTCCACAGGGCCGGCGGAGAGGGGGAGGCGCAGCCACAGGCCCCTCCGACCGAGATCGCGGGCGGGAGTGGTGGGAGCTGGGCGAGCAGGGGACGATGCTCCGCGGCGAGCGAACGGGAGCGACGCTGCGGCTGGGCGATGCGATCGAGGTCCGCGTCGCGCGCGTGGACGCGATCCGCGGTCGCGTGGACCTGACGACGGCAGGTTAGGCTCGGCGCATGGCAAAGGGCAAGAAGCGCAAGATCGGCGCGGGAGACGTCGCGTCGAACCGCTACGCCTCGCACCGCTATGAGTTGATCGAGCGGATCGAGTCCGGGATCGTGCTCGAGGGCACCGAGGTGAAGGCGCTCCGGGCCTCCGGCGCCCAGCTCAAGGATGGCTATGCGGCGGTCCGCGACGGCGAGCTGTGGCTCTACTCGGTCCACATCCCGCCCTACGCGCCCGCCTCGCGCGAAAATCACGAACCTGAGCGCCCGCGCAAGCTGCTTCTGCACCGGCGCGAGATCGACCGGATCGCCGGACGCGCGCAGGAGCGAGGTCTGACGCTCGTGCCCACGCGTATCTACTTCTCGGGCTCGCACGCGAAGGTCGAGATCGCCCTCGGTCGCGGCAAGGACCTCTATGACAAGCGCCAGTCGATCCGCGAGCGGGAGACCAAGCGTGACATGGAACGCGCCGTAAGGGAGGCGAGGCGCTGAGGAGCCGGCGGTGCGCCTACGGGCTCGGCAGCTACAGCGAGCGGAAGCTGTGGCCCGCAGAGGAGAGGATGTGCGTTTCGTACATCCCGAAGGCGAGCACGAGGATCAAGCCGACGTACACGGCCGCCACGAGCAGCCTGTTGCGAGGGGAGACTCGGTAGTAAGCCGCCTGCTCGATCGACCGCGTCTTGCGCTCCTTCCAGCGCCGCCATGTCTCCAGCGCACCGAAGAAGACGATCAGAAGGAGGATGAAGTTGGGGAAGACGAAGAGCATCGCGACAAGCGCACCCAGGCCAAGGAACCACATCCAAGGCGCCATCGCCGCCATCGCCCGTCCGCCGTCCAGCGGGACCACGGGCAGGAGGTTGAACAGGTTCAGGAAGAAGCCGATGTAGGCAAGCGCCCTGAAGAAGTCGCTGTTGGTCGCTTCGCCGATCACGAAGCAAGCGGCCGCGCCTACGGTGCCCAGTACAGGTCCGGCCAGCCCCACGCGAGCCTCGGCCAGCGCGTTCTCGCCGAGCGTCTTCGCCATGACTACGGCGCCCAAGAAGGGGATGAACATGGGCGCGCTCGCCTTGACCCCCTCCCGGCGCAGCTGGATCACATGGCCCATCTCGTGTACGAACAGCAGCACAACGAAACCGAGCGCGAACGTCCAGCCCCAGAAGAGCGAGTATGCGGCGACGGACACAAGCGCCGTTCCGGCCGTCGTGAGCAGCTTGAGCTTCGGCAGAAGAAGCACACCGCCTTTGATCGCGGCCCAGAACTTCGCGCCGAGCGCCACGATCGCCGCGAGCAGACCCGCGAGACGCTTGCGCAAGCTCCGTGCCCCGCCGGCGAGGCCGCCGGCCGGCTGGGCGAAAGGATCCTCGCCGGCATGCGTGCTGAGCGGGCCGGGAGGCCCGGGGAGCAGCGGCGCGGGAGCGGGCAGCGAAGCGTCCGGATTCTCCATGACTTCATTGTGGCAGCAGGGATAAGCGGGGCCTAACGGGCGCTGCGCGGCTGCGAGCGGGACGAGCGATGCTTTTTTTTCGCAAGGTGCGGGATGAGGCCCTCGAAGGGATTGCAATCGCCGCGTCGCCGGGGTACTTTGAATCCAGACGCGGGACCGAGCCGCAAAGAGCGAGGCCACTGAGGTGTGAGGCCGCGCCACCCGAAACGAAAGGCCTTCGGGCCGGACGAAAACGGGTTCCTCAAAGCGGCTTGGAACCGCGTCGCTTTTGTCTCCGGGCCTCGCGCGACTGCCATTCGCCGCTTCGCCGGCGCCGGGAGATCAGCTGTGCGTGCAGGCACGAGCCATCGGGCTAAACTGGTTAGGCAAAGCATCCCCGGGGACGACAGGCTTCGACGTGGTCGGCTCGTGGGGGTGGTGGCGAGTCGAGGTCCCGGGCGGCCTCGTAAAACACCCGGGAAAACAATAAGTGCGGACTCTCACGAGTACGCCCTCGCCGCTTAGTCAATAGCTAAGCCGTGAGGTCTCGGGCCCCGCTCGCCTGCGGCGGGGAAGGCCGGGATCAGAAGCAGGCTCACCCGGTGCGGTCCGCCTTCGCCAAGCCGGGGAAGCTCAAGGAGGCTGGTCCCCCGCAACCCCGCCGGCGAGGCGAGCGGGGGACGAGATCAGAGCGCTGGATACGCTCGTAGAAGCCACTCTCACGCGATTACGGACGTGGGTTCGATTCCCACCGTCTCCATTTTTTCCCTGCAAATAATCAGCTTCTGATTTTTGATGATCACGGCAAGGGCCCGCTCGCCCCGCAGCGCTTCTGATGAGCTGCCGCTCATGGCGCGATCACCAGGGAGCGGATGAGCTCGCCGTCGAGGCCGAAGTCGAAGTTCAGGCTGGCGGTTCCGCCCGGGAAGTTTCCGTCCAGGCGCGCGACGACTCGGTGGCGGCCGTCCACCAGTCGCTCTTCGCCGGTGATCGTGACGCGATAGTCGTACTGGGACGCGGGTCCGGCCTGCCATTCGCGGATCTCGTCCGGCCCGCGACGGGCCTGTCCCTCGTCGATCACGGTGGCGTCGCCGGCGAACAGCTCGACGATCGCGTCGATGTCCCGCTCGGCGTCGGCCTCGAAATACCGCTTGACTGCATTTGGAGCGCGGCCCAAGCTAGACATGTTGCTCTCCTCTGGTTCGTGTTGCTGTGTTGTCGAGCTTCGTGGGCCCCGCAGGAGGAGAGTCAAGAGGAGGCTGGTCAGTTGGCCCTCCTGCACGGGGAGGGTGGATACTGGGCGCATGGTGTCGAGGTCTCGATCCGCGGGGTTGGTCCGGCTTCGTTCCGTACGGTCGCCGTCTATCTGGTCTGCGTCGTGTGTGGCGTCGGCGCCTCAGAAGCGATGTCGCGTGTGGCTGAAGCCGCCCTTGGTGAAGGCAAGGACTTTCGCTGGGCGGACAGCGAACACGAGCGCGGTCCCGACTGCGTGTCGAAAGCCATCCTGACTGACCTCGTATTG
>DASZFA010000041.1:0-9766 GCA_035940255.1 Solirubrobacteraceae bacterium | reverse complement strand
AATCTCCTCGGCCTTCCACTCGATGTCGGAGTATGAGCTGCGCCAGTCCTCAAAGAAGCCTCGCACGGCTGCCTGGCCCTCGAAGACGCCCATCCCCCAGGGCGATGCGTCCCAGACAGCGTGGGGAGCGTAGAAGCTCAGGGCTGCCTCAAGGTCCTCGGTCTCAATGCTTCTGCTTGCGAGCTCGACCAGGTCGGGGGTCGTGGACTCCTCAGCCATGGTGCCGTGAGTATCCCGTAGCACCGTCGATGCTGGAACTGCTCGGGCACGCCGATGCCAAGTTCACGCTCGCGGTGTACCGTCACAGCATGCGTCGCGACCAGGCATCAAAGGACTGTCTCAAGGCCCTCGTTGGCGCGGATGTTGGGGCACAAGCCAAGGTTTCGGGCATTATTTCGGGCACTAACGGACAAGATGGGGATTCCACCAGCACGGTCGAGAGGAACGGCCACTAGCGGAAACATTGATGTAGCAGGGGTTTTCCCTGCATTGAGGGCGCGTAGCTCAGTGGGAGAGCGCTCGCTTCACACGCGACCCGACAGTCTCGCGGCAGGGCCAGTGTTCCCGGCGTTCCCTGCGGATACTGGCCCTGCCCACCACTGGCGGAGATGGCTGTATCCGGCCCTGACCGCTGTATTCGGGTAGCAGCCACCAGGGCGCTACCCAATCCCGGGCAAGCAGGCTTTGCACACTCAGCGCCATGAATAAGCTCAGCCTACTGGCTCCAGATCGGAGGTCTGGAGACAAGCTCCGCGACGCTCGCAAACCGGGCAACGCGATAGCCGCGAGATCGTCGTCGCTCACGCCTGGTCCTCGTCCGGAGCGGCAGCGATCCACGCTGTTCGCCGGGCGCTCGCAATGCCATGTAAGCATCAGCCTGGCGACACCCCAGCGCCGCATCGCCCGGTCACATCTAGGCGGTTGACTGCGCCTCGACCAGCGCCGCTGCGCGCTCCTCAAAGAGGCCGTAGCCGTGCTCGCGCGACAGCTCGAGCGCGCGGGCGGCGTGCTCCCGCGCTCGTGCAGCATCGCCCCGCCCGGCGAGCGCCTCTGCCCAGCCCAAATGCGCGCGGGCTGCCCACAGAAGCAGCCCGTTGGTCTCGTGGAAGTCGCACGCGAACGCCAAGTGCTGATCGGCCTGCTCGTGCTCTCCCATGACGCCGGCTAGCAGGCCCAGCCACATGCGGGCGTGCCCGTAGCCGATGATGCCGTTCCAGAGGATCTGGTCGGCCCACGGCTCGATGAGCTCGTACAGGATCGAGGCGGGGCCTGAGCTGTCGGTTTCCACGGCGGCGTCGGCATACAGCGCCAGAGCGGTCAACGTGGCCGTGTTGGGCGCGATGTGCTCGAAGCGGTCACCCGCAGCCTGCTCGAGAATCTTCGCGGCCTCAACTCCTCGATCGAGATAGCACAGAGTCGCTGCCAGTCCGGCTCGCCAGGCCGCGATCGCCGGATAGGCGCTCACACTCTGCTCCATCATTTCGACGATCTCCGCTGCGCGGCCTTGATAGATACGCGCTTGCTGCAGCGCGGCGGCGTAGGTAAAGACGGCGTCGGGTTGTCCCGCCTCCTGCCCGATCTGCAGCGCGCGCTCGAACAGGCGCTCGCCGGCGACCAGATCGCCGCGCATGAGCTTCCAGCCGGCCATGGTGTACGTGGCGACCCAGTTCATTGTGGGCTGATCGAGCTCGCGCGCGATCAGCTCCATCCGCTCTAGCGCGAGCTTCGCGCGCTCGAGGTCCCCCCGCTCTAGGCAGGTGTGAAACTCGAGGAAGGTCACCGAGAAACCAAGCGCAGGATCGCCCACCGCGGCGGCGCAGTCGACGAGCTCCTCGACAAGACCGATTCGCCAGGCCTGCGTGTCCGGTGCTCGGATCGGTTCAAGTACGTTCCGGAGGACTTCGGCGAGCGTCCTCGTGTCCTCCGTGGCGCGAGCCCGCGAGATCGCCTCCTCGGCGAGCGCGCGACGCGTCCTGAAGTCCGGGTCCCACTGGAGTTCCAGCGCCTTGAGCGCGAGCAGTCGCGCGCGGCGCAGCTGATTCGGCGGGTCGTCGAGCTCGATCGCCCGCTCGATCGCCGCAAGCCGCTGTCCGTCGACCTCACCGAACGTGCTTGAGACCCCTCCGCGGTTGTTCGCCAGCGCCGCTCGCGCGGCGAGCTCGGCGTCCCCGAGGGCGGAGGCGATCCGCGCCGCGTCGAGTAGGGTCTCGCGGTAGGCGGCATCGCCGGTCTGGAGCTGCGCCTCGCCGAGACCGATCAGCGCGTCACAACGCTCGGCGCTTTCGACATTGCCCATCAGCTCGACGGCGTCGGTGAACAGTTTCAGCGCCTCGGCCGGCGCGAGGCTCTGAAGGGCGCGCTGACCGGCCCTGAGGGCGTAGTCGGCCGCCTTGGCTTTGTCGACCGATACGGCGGCGAGCCGCCAGTGAAGCGCGAGCTCTGCCAGGTGCTCGCCCGGATCCTCGCCGTAGAGGTTCTCGAGCGCTTGGGCAACACGCCCGTGCATGCGCGCGCGGCGGGTGGCGCCGAGACCCTCATACAGCGTCTGGTTGATGAGTGCGTGGGCGAAGCGAAACTGACCCACACGCTCGTCGGACTCGGCCAGTACTGAGGCGGCAACCGCAGCCTCCAGCTGGTCGAGCAGCTGGCTTTCGTCGATGTCGAGCATCGACTCCAGCAGCTCGAGATCAAAGACGCGCCCGATCACCGCCGCCTGGGTCAGGACCTCAAGCGCCTCATCGCCTAGGCGCTCCACGCGGCGCTCGATCACCTCGCGCACGCTCTCGGGCAGCGCAATCCCACCCGAGCGGTCGACGCTGAAGCGCCCACTGGCCTCGTCGAAGACAAGCGCGCCGGACTCCCAAAGGCCGCGCAGGATCTCCCCCACGAAGAACGGGTTGCCATCGGTCTCAGCGGCGATCTCCCCCGCCAGCTGAAGGATGTCCTCGTCGAGCTCGTGCCCGGCCACGATGGTCATGATCTGGGCCACCTCATCCGCTCCGAGACCGTGCAGGGAGATGCGCTGCACGCCCTCGGCCGCGCGCAGGTCGGCCAGCATCGCGATGAGCGGGTGGTCCTTGCCGAGGTCTGAGTCGCGGTAGGTCGCGATCAGATGCAGCGCACCCTGCTCGACGGTGCGCACCAGATGCTTGAGCAGCGCCACCGACTGCCCGTCGGCCCAGTGCAGGTCATCGAGCACCAGGCACACGGGCACGCTCTGCGCCACCCCTTGAAGCAGTCCTGCGACGGCCGAGAACAGCAGGTAGCGCTCAGTCTCCGGGTCAGATGTCTGGGGTGTGGGAAGGCCCTGCACGCGCCCAGAGAGGTTGCGTGCCAGCCGCACAAGCTCACCCCCATGACGCTCCACATGCGCGGCGAGCAGCTCCTGCGGGGCGTGCTCGACTATCTGCGAGCACACCTCGATCCACGGCTCATACGGCACCGCGAGCTCCTCAGAGCACGCGCCCCAGCACACGGCGAAGCCCTCGGCGTGCGCGCGGTGCGCTGCAAAGCTCGCGAGTCTCGTCTTGCCGATCCCCGGCTCACCCGAAAGCAGGACCAGTTGGCGCCCCCCGTCACGGGCGAGCACCATCGCCTCCTCGATCCCGGCGCGCTCCTCGACGCGCCCCACGTAGGAGAGGGGCGGCACCGAGCGCAGCACCGCCGGCAGCGGCCATCGACTCGCGCCCCCGGCCTCCTCGGCAAGCGGCGCCCAGGAGACCGAGAACGCCTCAACCGGCTCCGCGAAGCCCTTCAGCTCGAGCTCACCCGCCGAGGCAAACTCGACGCCCTCGCAGCGCCCCGCGAGCGTCTTGGCGAGCCCCGAGATGAGGATGCCGTCCGAGGGCGCCTGCGCGCACAAACGCGCCGCCTCGATCGAGGGCATGCCGAAGTAGTCCCCGTCCTTGACGGTGGACTCCCCCGCGCCGAGGCCAATACGAATATGCAACGCCTGCTCGGCGTTACGGAAACGGCGCTCGAAGAGCTGCTGCATCGCGACAGCACACCTCACCGCGACGGAGGCAGAGGGGAACGCGAACATGAGCCCATCGCCCGTGTTCTTGACCTCCTTGCCCTCGCTGGCGCCGACCGCGTCGCGTAGTAGGCCGAAGTGCTCCTCGCGCAGTTCGTCGGCCCGCACCGGGCCCACCGAGGTGGCCAAGCGCGTTGAGCCGACCAGGTCGGTCAGCAGGATCGTCGCAAGCTCAACCGACTCCGACACCACAACCCCCGAAACAGACTCCCGAGCAAGAGATCGTAATGCAGTTCTCAGGAGTCGGATGGGTCGCTCCCTCGATGCAGCGCCCAATGGCTCGAGTACCCCCGGAGCGCAGAGCGTGGCTGCCGGTTGCAGACGCGAGCGAGCGTCCGAGAAGGGGCCGTGCTGGCGCTCGGATCGGACGACGTCCAAGCGCGTCGGCTGGGGGCCAGCAGACGATCGCTTTCCGTGGGGCGAAGCAGGCGTAATCGCGTCGCCGGCTCCAGCAGCTCCTGGTCGTCCAGAGCGAGCGCCTGGAAGCGACAACCGAGACTCTCACTTTGCAGGCGGAAGCACGAGGCCGCGCGTCAGGCGCCGCGAGATCCGAGCGTGCACATGTCAGAGCGTCGCAGGGAGCTTGCCGGTGTCTCCCCGTCTATGCGGAGAGCGCCGATCGACGACGCCTTAGCTCGGCAGCTCTATCGCCGGTTCCTACTGCACCGTGTTGGCGGAGATCCCAGAGGATGCGCGCTTAAGGTCGCCGAGGAGTGTCAGGAGCGGCTTGTTGTGTGGTGTCCTGGTGGTGACCGCGTGGAGCGCTCTGAGGCGCCTCGGCCGCAGCGGGACGTTCGTCACGTTGCGGTGGGGAGCCGGTGCCGCGAGGCCGGGGATGAGGCCGATCCCCATTCCTGCGGCGATGAGGGCTCCAGCGGCGACCTCGTCGTCGAGCTCGAGGGCGACTATCGGTTGGTAGCCGGCGTCCCAAAAGAGCTCGTCGATCTCTTTGCGGAACTCGGGAACCCGATCTCGCGAGGGCAGAAGCCACGAATGGGCGCGGAGCTGGCGCAGCGTCAAATGCCGTGAACGACCCAGGCGGCTGCTGGATGCGACGGCCACCATCAGGCTCTGCTCTAGGAGAGTTGTGACGCTGAGCCGCCGCGAGCGTGGGGCGCTTTGTCCCGCTGCGGTGACGATGATGCCGATGTCGAGCGTCCCGGCGCGCAGCCTGCGCAGGATCTCGGCGGGTTGTGCCTCGCTGAGGTGCAGTTTGACGTCGGGGTGCTTGGTTTTGAATGCCTCGACCGCCGGCGGGACGACACTGCGCAGCCCCGATGCGACAGAGCCGAGCCGGAGGTGTCCCGCGCCGGTCGCGGCGAGCGCCGCGAGTTCCGCTTCGAATGCCATGAGCTCACCAAGCGCTGACTGGGCGCGCCTGAATAGTCGCTCGCCGGCCTCGGTGAGGCGCCACGGCCGACCGGCCCGGTTGATCAGTGGCACGGCGAGTTCTCGCTCGAGGGTCGAGATCTGGTGCGAGACGGCCGACGGCGTGTAGTTCAGCTCGTCAGCCGCGCGAGCGAACGACCGGTGACGCGAGACCTCGTAGAACACCCTTATGCGGGCGAGATTCAACATGAGTTAGGTTCATTCTAGGGAGCGGAAGTTCTGTTGCGCTCATGTTCGAGCGCAGTGAGAATGACCGCGGTCAATGAGATGAGGAGCCGAAGGCAGCATGGGGACGACGGTGGTACAGGGCGCTAAGCGCGGCGAGCTCGATCCACTGGCGACGCTGGAGAGCCTTCTCGCGGAGGTTGGCCTCTCGGTTTCCGACGCGGGTGGCACGGTCAGCTTCTCGGGGGCTGATCCGATCTTCGAGAGTAGGCTGCGGCTTGGCGCGGCGATCGGCTTGCCGATCATGGCGGCCGCGGTCGGGATCGCGGCGATCTGGCGAGAGCGCGGTGGTCAGGGGCAGGATCTCGACCTTGACTTACGTAAGGCGATTCACGGGATCACGCCGCACTTCGCGTGGCACCCAACCATCAACGGTCTGCCCCACGGGCACGCACTCGTATTCGACAACTTCTTCCTGCTGGCGCCTTACAGGACGCGAGACGGGCGCATCGTCATGGCCTCGGGCGTCTACCCGCATATGGCGGCTGGCTGGCTGCGGTTCCTGGACTGCCCCCCGGATTGGGAGAAGATCGTCGCGGCGTTCGCACGCTGGGACTCAAGGACGCTTGAGGACGAGGCGACCGAGCTTGGCCTGCCGTTGACGATCGCCCGCACCCCGCAGGAGTGGCTGGCCCACCCCCAGGGAGCGCTGCTGGCGAGCAAGCCCGTGATCGAGATCGAGAAGATCGCGGACTCCGACCGGCAAACGCTGGCGGCTGCCGAGCGGCCGCTCGCAGACGTCCGCGTTCTTTCCTTTACGCACGCGATCGCCGGCCCGACTGTGGGCCGGACGCTCGCCGAGCACGGCGCGGACGTGCTCAACGCGACCTTCCCGAACCACTACGAGCATGACTTCATCTACAACGAGGCGAACGTCGGCAGCCGCAGCGCAAACCTCGATCTAGAGATCGACGAGCACCGCGCGCGCGTCGAGGAGCTGCTCGCTGACGCCGACGTGGTCGTCAACAACCATCGCCCAGGCAAGATGGACGCGCACAGCCTCGGCCCCGAGCAGCTTGCCCAACGACGCCCGGGCGTGGTGTCCGTCTCGATCAGCGCCTTCGGATCGGACGGACCTTGGGCAGACCGCGCGGGCTTCGACATGAACGGGTCCGCAGCCTCTGGCGTGATGTCGATCGAAGGCGCCGACGGAGACCCGAAGCTGCCACCGACGGGCATGCTTAACGACTTCATCACCGGATACCTCGGAGCGACCGGGGCGATCGCCGCGCTACGTCGGCGGGCCCGGGAGGGCGGCAGCTATCGCGTAAACGTGTCTCTCGCCCGCACCGGTATGTTCATCGCCCGCCTCGGTGAGGTCGACGCCGCCCTCGCCGGCAGCTCGCCCGAGCACACGCCGCGAGAGCCGAACGGCGTCAGCGCGGAGACGCCGCTTGGGATCCTCCAACAGCTTGCGCCGCCGGTGCGCTTCTCGCAGACACCTGCCCGCTGGCAGGACCCGATCCTCGTACCCCGAGGCTCGAGTCAGCCCGAGTGGCGTCAACGCTGACGCAGTGATCGACCACCCGACCGTCATGGCGCCAGACCGGGACGGGCTTGCGCGTTCGCAGCGCGGGACCGATGTCCGAGGATGAGACTGGTGCCAGGCGTGGTTCGCCGGCGGTCGTTACAGGCACGAGCGCTTCACTGTGAAAGGACTCGTCCCCGCGGAGCGGCCGCCGGCTTTCGCACCGGACGAGGACCAGCAGCCCCACGTCGTAATCCGCGAGACGGCTGCTTTGCTCATATTTCCGAAAGTCTCGCCTGGCCGCCAGGGGAGATGCGGATATTCACCGGCGCGGTCCTCGCTAGGCCGGCTAGTCGTAGGCGACTCATTCCGCCAAGAGGCCGACGGCGCCGACTCGCCATAAGCAACCCTCACCGATGGTGCGCCGCGACGGCGCACCGACTAGAGGTACACCTGAAACGCCGCCACATACGCCCTATACGGTTGTATCCGAACGCTAGAGCGCACGAGCACCCAGGAAAGGCAAAGCCGGCGGTCGCCGGCTGAGTGTCCAGCGCCGCCGCGTAAACGCGCGCACGCGACGCCCTCAGCGTCGCTGATTACGCCGGTACAGGACCGTCGCCGCTAGCCAGAGAGCCAAGAAGCCAAATGCGGCGATCCACGAGACGGCGAAAAGCCCGGCGAACACAACGAACGCAACGACGCCGACTGCAAGCGCGGCAGTACGTGACACCGGAGGCATTATGCCGTCCCGACTCGCCGCTATGCCAGCAAGCGCTCACTTCGCCCGGATTGCCCAGCGTTCTCAGACACTCCCGGGATGGCTGAGACGGCCGTTCGGGTAGCGGTCGCGTTTGGCTACCCGATAAGGCCGCTGCGGGCATGGAAAAGGCCCGACTGAGCGGGCCTGATCCGGTCCGTCTGAGCGCGCGTTACTCGCCGCGGGGGTGCTCGCTGTCGGTGTCGATGTGCGTCTGTCCGGGGAGCTGCGCTGGCGCAGGCTCGAATAGCCGCATCCGCTCGGTCTGCGGCGCAATCTCGTGGAGGTTGCCGTCCAGGTCGAGCTGCGCCGGCAACGGCGCGAGAGTGCCACAAGCGCGCGGCTTAGGACCTAGCGCCAGCTCTGGCTCAGGGTTGAGTGCGTCGAGTGCGTCCATCACGCGGCACGCCTACTTTGGGGAGCCATCGCGGGCCGCTCGTGCTCGTGCTCCGGGCAGAAGCGGCCAGCGACGCGATGCCCGAGGGACTGACACCGCAGAGTTTGCGGCGAACGTTCGCGCGCATCCTGTTCGCGCTCGGAGAGAGCCCGCCCCACGTGCAGTCCCAGCTGGGACACACCGATCCGACCATCACCCTGCGCTTCTACGCCCGCGTGATGAACCGCAGGGACGGAGAGCCCGACAGGCTCAGGGCCTTGGTTGAGGGCCGTGATTGGGTAGCAACGGGTAGCAGCAGCAGAAGCAACACCGCCGCTCACGACGGAGGACAGCACGCACAGCCCGTAGAATCGGGCGTCGAGGGCGCGTAGCTCAGTGGGAGAGCGCTCGCTTCACACGCGAGAGGTCGCAGGTTCGAAACCCGCCGCGCCCATAAGGGCCGCGAAGAGCCATCTTTGGCACGTTCCTCGCTGAGTCGGCGACTGGGCGCTAAGACGTTTACGCCTCCTCCAGCACAAGCGCGAGAGCGTTGACGTGGGGCACGGTACCCGCTCTCGGCCGGACGCAAGTACCGCCCCCCGAGGCGCTATTACGGGGCTACCCGATTTTCGCGGAGTGTCCGGCGCTCGCGCCGGGCGCGGCAGCTGGTGGCCTGCGCCACCTCCGTGATCACCTTGGCCGACGACTGTCCACCCGCGCTGGCCACCGGCGGATGCGAGCGCGGGCTCGCGGGGCAACACTGGGGGCGAAATGGCGACGATCGGAGTCATCGGAGCGGGACACGCTGGTCAGGCGTTTGCTCGCGTGGCGCAGCGGGCGGGTCGCGAGGTCGTGATCGCCAACAGCGGCGGCCCGCAGTCCCTGGCGGCCTTGGTCGAGGCGCTAGGAACAGGTGTGTCGGCCGGTACGGCCCATGAAGGAGCGGCAGCTGTGGTGGTCGTCCTCGCTGTGCCGTGGGCGAGCGTCCCCGAGGCGGTTGCGAGCCTGGCCTGGGAGGGAAAGATCGTCGTCGACCAGACCAACGCCTTTCTCTTGTCCGAGATGAAGCCCGCTGGTCTCGGCGGGCGTTCATCGAGTGAGATCGTGGCGGAGCTCGTCGAAGGTGCACGGGTCGTGAAGGCCGCCAACACGCTTGGTGCGCAGCTCCTTGGGAGCGATCCGGATGAGGCCGGCGGCCGCCGTGTGCTGTTCCTCTCCGGGGACGACGCTGCCGCCAAGGCGGTAGTCGCAGACCTCTTCGAGGGCGCCGGGTTCTTCCCGATCGATCTCGGTGATCTCGTGACCGGAGGACGCATGCAGCAGGCGGGGGGCCCGCTCGTTGGCGTCAACCTGGTGAGGCTGCCGTGACGCGCCGGTGCTGGTCTCCGGTACGCACTGGCGTGGTGTTACGAGGGAGGAGGGCACGATGCGTGCAATTGCCGTGAACGAGTACGGCGCCGTGGCGGCGCTCATCGAGGCGCCCGATCCGCAGCCGGGACCGGGACAGGTGTTGAT
>DASZFA010000040.1:0-8702 GCA_035940255.1 Solirubrobacteraceae bacterium | reverse complement strand
AGCCTTTACCTGTTCGACCGCTTCCTGGACCGCATTGCCGCGGCGTAGCGACATCCACAAGATCCTCATCCTCGGCTCCGGCCCGATCGTGATCGGACAGGCCGCCGAGTTCGACTACTCGGGCGTACAGGCGTGCAAGGTGCTGCGCGAGGAGGGCTACGAGGTGGTGCTCGTGAACTCGAACCCCGCCACGATCATGACCGACCCGGAGCTCGCCGACGCGACCTACATCGAGCCGCTGCTGCCGGGTCCGGTCGCGAAGGTGATCGAGCGCGAGCGTCCCGACGCCCTGTTGGGCACGCTCGGCGGCCAGACGGCGCTGAACCTCGCCAAGGCCCTCTACGACGACGGCACGCTCGATCGCTTCCGCGTCGAGCTGATCGGCGCCAACTACGAGGCCATCGCCTGCGCGGAGGACCGCGAGCTGTTCGGAGCCGCGATGGCGCGCGCCGGGCTTCGGATGCCCAAGAGCGCCATCGCCACGAGCGTCGAGCAGGCGATTTCGGTGCTCGGCGACCTCGGCCTCCCGTGCATCGTGCGTCCCGCCTTCACGCTCGGCGGGCGCGGCGGGGGCATCGCGCGCACCGAGAACGAGCTGGCTGCGCTCGCCGCACGCGGCATCGAGGTGTCGCCGATCGGTCAGGTGCTGCTCGACCAGTCGGTGCTCGGCTGGGGCGAGTTCGAGCTCGAGGTGATGCGCGATCGTGCCGACAACGTGGTGATTGTCTGCTCGATCGAGAACGTCGACCCGATGGGGGTGCACACCGGCGACTCGATCACCGTGGCCCCGCAGCAAACGCTCACCGACCGCCTCTACCAGCGGCTGCGCGACCAGGCGATCGCGGTGATCCGCGCCGTGGGCGTCGAGACGGGTGGCTCCAACGTGCAGTTCGCGGTGAAGCCGGACACAGAGGAGATCCTCGTGATCGAGATGAATCCCCGCGTCTCGCGCTCCTCCGCCCTGGCCTCCAAGGCGACGGGCTTTCCGATCGCGAAGATAGCCGCACGCCTCGCGGTCGGCTACCGCCTCGATGAGATCGACAACGACATCACCGGAGTGACGCCCGCCTGTTTCGAGCCGACCATCGACTACGTGGTCGTCAAGTGGCCGCGGTTCGCATTCGAGAAGTTCCCGGGCAGCGATCCGACGCTCTCCACGCACATGAAGTCCGTCGGCGAGGCGATGGCGATCGGCCGCACCTTCGCGCAGGCGTTCGCCAAGGCGCTGCGCTCGCGCGAGCTCGACAAGCAGCCGTGCTTGCGGAATACCGCCTCGGAAGAGCTGCTGGAGGGCATCCGCGTCCCCGGGCCCGATCGCTTCGAGGCGGTGCTCGAGCTCCTCGGACGGGGGATCGCCGTCGAGCAGATCAACGAGCTGACGTCGATCGACCCCTGGTTTCTGGGCGAGCTGCGAGCCCTCGCACTGGACCCGCAGGCCCCATTTGCGGGCGAGCGCTCGTTCAGGGCCGTTGACACCTGCGCTGCCGAGTTCCCAGCGCGGACGCCGTATTACTACTCGGGCTGGGAGCGCTCCGCCCGGCACGAGCTGCAGCGCGGGGAGCGCGAGTCGATCGTGATCCTCGGCGCCGGGCCGAACCGGATCGGCCAGGGGATCGAGTTCGACTATTGCTGCGTGCACGCGGCGATGACCGTTCGCGCCTCCGGACGCGATGCCGTGATGATCAACTGCAACCCCGAGACGGTCTCCACCGACTACGACACCTCCGACCGGCTCTACTTCGAGCCGCTCACGCTCGAGGACGTGCTCGCCGTCGTCGAGGCGGAGCGTCCCACCGGGGTCATCGTCCAGTTCGGCGGCCAGACGCCGCTAAAGCTCGCCGCCGGTCTCGCCGAGGCGGGGGTCCCGCTGCTGGGCACGAGCGTTGAGTCGATCGACCTCGCCGAGGATCGCGCGCGCTTCGGCGCCCTGCTCGAGCGGATCGGCTACAAGGCGCCCGCCTACGCGACTGCCCGCTCGGTCTCCGAGGCGGTGCAGTGCGCTGTCAACGTCGGCTATCCCCTGCTCGTGCGCCCCTCCTACGTGCTTGGCGGGCGCGCGATGGAGATCGTCTACTCGCCCGAGGGGCTCGAGGACTACCTGCGCCGGGAGGCCGGGGAGGGCGGGGAGATATTCCTCGACCGCTTCCTGGAGAACGCGACAGAGGTCGACGTGGACGCGCTTTGCGACGGCGAGGACGTCTGGATCGGCGGCATAATGCAGCACGTCGAGGAGGCGGGCATCCACTCGGGCGACAGCGCCTGCGTGCTGCCCCCGCACTCGCTCGGCGAGGAGATGCTCGAGCAGATCCGCGCCGCCACGAGGGAGATTGCGCTGGCGATCGGCGTCGTTGGGCTGCTGAACGTCCAATACGCGGTTCACGCCGGCGAGCTCTATGTGATCGAGGCCAACCCCCGCGCCTCACGCACCGTCCCCTTCGTGTCCAAGGCGGTTGGCTTGGCGCTCGCGAAGCTCGCCTGCCGCATCATGCTGGGCGAGCGGATCGCCGATCTCGGACTGCCGCAGGGGCGTCAGGGGATCGGCTTCGGCGAGCACATCTCCGTCAAGGAGGCGGTCCTGCCCTTCGACCGCTTCGAGGGATCCGATGCCGTGCTCGGTCCGGAGATGCGCTCCACCGGCGAGGTGATGGGGATCGCACGCGACTTCCCGACCGCCTTCGCGAAGGCGCAGGCCGCCGCGGGAGTGCCGCTGCCGAGCAGCGGCACCGCCTTCATCACCGTCACCGACTCCGACAAGCCGGGCGCCTTCGCGGTCGCCCAGATCCTGCACGACAACGGCTTTCGGATTGTGGCGACGAGGGGCACCGCCGAGGCGATCGCCCGCATGGGCGTGCCCGTACAGCCGCTCAACAAGATCGGCGAAGGCTCCCCGCACGTGCTCGACTGGATCGAGCGCGGCGACGTCGACCTGGTCGTGAACACGCCGACCGGCGTCGGCGCACGAACCGACGGCTACGAGATCCGCCGGGCTGCCGTGATGCACGGGATTCCGTGCCTGACCACCCTGTCGGCCGGCGTCTCGGCAGCCCGCGCGATCGCCGGGGCGCGCCGCGACGGCGAGCCGGAGGTGCTGTGCCTGCAGGAGCTGCACGGGGGGCGTACGCCGTGAGGCAGGCGCCCTTCGAGCGCAGGCTGCTGAGCGTGTCCGGCGTCGATCGGCTCGGCGCCTACGTCGTCCTGCGGGTCGCGGACCCGACCGGTCCGGTGCCGGAACCGGGCCAGTTCGCGATGCTCGCCACGCGCGAGGGCTGGGGCGGGGGAGCGCGGGAGCGGCCCTACCTGCCACGCGCGTTCTCGGTCGCACGCCACCGTGACGGCGAGTCGCATTTCCTGCTCGAGGACGTCGGCCCCGGATCTCGGTTGCTGTGCCAGCTCGAGGCGGGGGAGATGCTCTGGACGCTCGGGCCGCTCGGCCGCGGCTTCACCGCCCCTTCGGGCGGCCGGCGCGCGATCCTCGTCGGCGGCGGCGTGGGGATCGCGCCGCTGGCGATCTTCCAGGACCTGCTGCGGGACGATGCGATCGTGCTGCTCGGCTTTCGCGACGGCCCGCGCGCCGAGGGGGCGTCGCTGCTCGACGGCGCCAGGGTCGCGACCGACGACGGATCGGCGGGGCATCACGGGCTCGTGACCGACCTCTTGGCGGCCGAGCTCGAGCGTGATCCGATGGCGGTCGTCTACGCCTGCGGCCCCGCGGGCATGCTCGAGGGCGTCAGGGCGCTGTGCGCGTCCGGCTCGGTGCCCGCCCAGCTCGCGCTCGAGGCCGGCATGGCGTGCGGCTTCGGCGCCTGCTTTGGCTGCGTCGTGCCCCGCCGCGGCGGCGGCTACGTGCGCGTGTGCGTCGACGGCCCGGTCATCGACGCGGCCGAGCTCGACCATGTGGACGTCCACGCGGGAGCACCCGAGTGAGCGTGAGCTTCTGCGGGCTGGCGCTCGCGCATTCGATCATCAACGGCTCGGGCACGTTCGACGCGATCGCCGCGAATCGGGCGTTCGCCGAGGATCTGCGCATCGACTTCCCGTTTGCGGCCTACGTCTCAAAGACGATCACGTTGACGCCGCGCGAGGGCAACCCCCCGCCGAGGCTGTGGGAGGCGGCGGCGGGACTGATCAACTCGATCGGCCTGCCGAACAAGGGTCTTGAGGGCTACCTTGCAGAGGATCTGCCCAAGCTGACCCGCATGAGGACAGGTGCGGGGCCCGGCGCCGAGCGCCTCCTCGTGCCGGTCGTGACGAACGTGATGGGCTCGACGACGCTTGAGTTCTCGAAGCTCGTCGAGGCGTGCGACGCGCGAGAGGAGATCGCGGCTCTCGAGCTGAACGTGTCCTGTCCGAACGTGAAGACGGGTCTCGACATCGGCGCGGACCCGTTGCAGCTCGAGCTCCTCGTGCGCGCCGTCCGCGGGCTCACGCGCAAGCCGCTGATCGTGAAGCTGACGCCGAACACGGCCGACGTCGCGGCCTGTGCCGAGGGGGCGCAGGCGGGCGGCGCGGACGCGGTCTCACTGATCAACACGCTGCGCGCGATGGCGCTGACGCCGCCCGCGCCGGCGCGGGCAGCCGATCGCCGCGCATGGCTCGGCGGGCGCACGGGCGGCCTCTCCGGCCCGGCGATCCGGGTCATCGCGCTGGCACAGGTGGCCGCGGTCGCAGAACGCGTCGCGATCCCGGTGATCGGGATGGGCGGCGTGCAGTGCGGCGCGCACGCCAAGGAGCTGATCGACGTGGGGGCGGTGCTGGTGGCGGTCGGCACCGAGAGCTTCCGCGAGCCGGCCGCGGGGGCCAGGATCGCGGCCGAACTCGAGGCCATCGGGACCTCGTGAAGCCGCAATTTCCGAGCAAAAGGCGAGCGCCGGCACGCGCACGAAGCTCGCCCGGCCAGGCGTGGAGAGGGCCCAGTTTGCCGGGATCGTTCGCGGTTGGAAACCCCCGGAAACGCTGGTGACACCGTCCATCAGCCTCGATGTCAGTGAACCTCAGGCTGAGGTGGAGATGAATTCGCCAAGTTAGCCTTGATCACCGGCCGCGGGTGTGTAGACTCGCCGCCCATGGCGACGGCGACCAGCACGACGTCCTCAAACAGCTCGACCGCGCCAGAGCGATCCTTGAACCAGAGAATGGACGCGCTGGCGAGGGCCAACCAGATTCGCATCGAGCGGGCCCAGCTGAAGCGGGACCTGAAGTCCGGACGCCGGTCGATCCATTCGCTGCTGCTCGATCCGCCCGAGTATGTCGAGACGGCGAAGGTCTTCGACATGCTGCTCGCGGTCCCGAAGTACGGCCGCGTCAAGGTCAACAAGATCCTCTCGCATTGCCGGATTGCCCCGAGCAAGACGATCGGCGGCCTCTCCGAGCGCCAGCGAAGCGAGCTGATCTCGCTGCTGCACCACTAGCGAGTTCCTGCCGAGCGCGGCATTAGGGTGCCGGTCAGTGGCGCGCGTTTTCGTCATCACTGGACCCTCCGGGGTTGGCAAGGGAACGCTCATCCGCGGGCTGATGGAGCGGCTGCCGGGGCTCGAGCTGTCGGTGTCGGCGACCACCCGCGCACCCCGTGCGGGCGAGCAGGACGGGGTCGACTACCACTTCCTGACGCGCGAGGAGTTCGACCGCCGCGTGGCCCACGGGGAGTTCGTCGAGCACGCCGACTATGCGGGGCGCAGCTACGGGACGCTGCGCTCGGAGCTCGAGGATCGCGTTCGCGCGGGCGCGCCAGTGGTACTGGAGATCGAGGTGCAGGGCGCCCGCCAGGTCCGAGCCGCGCTGCCGGAGGCCGTGCAGGTGTTCATCGCGCCGCCCTCCCTCGAGGCGTTGCGAGCGCGCCTCAACGCGCGCGGCACCGACGACTCGAAGGAGGTAGAGCGGCGGCTGCAGGTCGCGGGCCAGGAGCTCGCCGCTCAGCCCGAGTTCGGCCACGTGGTCGTCAACGACCGGCTGGAGGACGCGCTCGGGGAGCTGTCGGCGATCGTCTCCCGTGAGCTCGGCTGAGGCCGCGAAGCCCGCACGCGGCCGGGGCGCCCGGCGCATGCCACTACACTGCGAGGTCCACAAGGAAAGGCGAAGCAAACGTGATCTCACCCCGCATCGACCGGCTGCTCGAGCAGGTCGACTCAAACTACGCGAGCGTGGTCGTCGCAGCTAAGCGCGCCCGCCAGATCAACAGCTACTACCACAACCTCGGCGAGGGAACGTTCGACGAGTTTCCGCCCCCGATGGTGGAAACCTCATCGAAAAACTACCTCACGATGGCACTCGAGGAGGTAGCGGCGGGGAAGATCAAGTACCACTACCGCTGAGCGCAAGCGTCGCACCACGGCTTGTCGCGCGAGGGCGCGCCGTCTAAACCTCAAAGACCATGTCTCGCATCCTGCTCGGCGTCAGCGGCGGTATCGCCGCATACAAGGCGCTCGAGCTGGTGCGCCTCGCGACCGCGGCGGGGCATGCCGTGCGGGTCGTGCAGACGCCCGCGAGCCGTCGTTTCGTCGGCGAGGCCTCCTTCGCGGCGTTGACCGGAGCGCCCGTGCTCGTCAGCGAGTTCGAGCCCGATCCGGCTCGTGGCGCCTTCCCCGACCAGCATCCGCCAGAGCATCAGCCGCTGAGCCACCTCGAGCTCGTAGCCAACGCCGAGGTCTACCTGATCGCACCGGCGTCCGCGAACACGCTCGCCAAGCTCGCGAGCGGGCTCGCCGACAACCTGCTGAGCAGCTGCGCGCTCGCCGCGAGCTGCCCGCTGATCGTCGCCCCGGCGATGAACGCGCGCATGTACGAGCATCCGGCCACCCGCGCGAACGTGGACACGCTGCGGGCGCGGGGCGTGACGATCGTCGAGCCGGACTCGGGCAGGCTCGCCTCCAAGGGAGAGGAGGGGGTCGGGCGCCTGGCCGAGCCCGCCCGGCTGCTGGCCGCCTGCGAGGCGGTGCTGGCGCACGGGCCGGCGGGTCCGGGGAGCGCCAACTCGGGCGCTGGTCGCGACGGAGCGCCGCACAGCCTGCGAGGCGTGAGGGTGCTGGTCACGGCAGGCGGGACGCGCGAGGCGATCGACAGCGTGCGCTTCGTCGGAAACAGCTCGTCGGGGCGCATGGGGCTGGCGCTCGCGCAGGCCGCACAGGCTCGCGGCGCACAGGTCACGCTCGTAGCGGCCAACGTCGCCCTGCCGGCGCCGGCCGGCGTGATCGTTCGGGAGGTGGTCAGTGCGGCCGAGATGCAGGCGAGGTGCGCAGAGGAGTTTCCGGACTGCGAGATCCTGCTGATGGCTGCGGCCGTCGCCGACTTCACCGTGGCCGCTGAGGACGGGAAGATCAAGAAGTCCGGGCGCGAGCGGCTCGAGCTCGTGCTCGAGCCGACGGCGGACGTGCTCAGCGGCCTTGCCGCCCGGCGCCGCCCAGGCCAGACGCTGATCGGCTTCGCCGCCGAGCACGGCGAGCAGGCGGTCGAGAGCGCGCGCGAGAAGCTCGCGGCGAAGGGAATCGACGCCGTCGTCGTCAACGACATATCGCGTGCGGACATCGGCTTCGACGCCGACGCGAATGAGGTGACGATCCTCAGCGCCCCCGGCGACCGCTCCCGGATCGAGGCCCTGCACGTTCCCCGCGCGTCCAAGGCCGAGGTCGCCGATGCGATCCTGGACGCCGCCCAGCGCTTGCGGGCGAGCGGTTAAACTCGTCCGATGGAGAGCGTTTACGACCTGTACCAGCGCGGGTGCGAGCTGCTGGACCACGGCGACCATCAGGCGGCGATCGTGCCGCTCACGAAAGCGAGAGACCTGGAGCCGGACAAGGCCTCGATCCGCGAGGCCCTGGGGCGCGCGCTGTTCCACGCGCGACGCTACGCGGGAGCCGCCGAGGAGTTCGACGCGGTCGCACAGCGCACGCCAACGAACGACTACGCGCTCTTCTGCCTCGGTCGTTCGATGCAGCTCCTCGGACGCCACCGGGAGGCCTGCAAGCCGCTGGCGCTCGCGTGCTCGCTGCGGCCTGAGCGTGCCGACTACCGGCTGTATCGCGATCGCGCGCGGCGCGACGCGCAGTGGGCCTGAGGCGGCCGTGGGCAAGCGCCCCGATGCTATGCTCGATCAACAGCTTTCGTGCCGGTGTGAAGGCCGGTAGTAGGACCGAAAGTGGGCGCACGCCCGCTTTTTTTTGTGTGAGGAGACAGTTGATGACAGCCCTGCAGACAGATATCGAGAGGCGTTTGGCCCAGAGCGAGCCTGAGGTCGAGGTTCTGCTCGCCGAGGTCGTCGGCGGCAGGTGCCTGCGCGTTTTCATCGACCATCCCGACGGCGTCACGCTCGCCCTCTGTGAGCGCGTCACGACGCACCTCAACGACCTCCGGGAGCGCTACTCCCTCGAGGTTTCCTCCCCGGGCAGCGAGCGCCCGCTCACCAAGCCCGCGCATTTCCGCCGCTTCGTCGGGCGCCGCGCGCGCGTTCGCACTCGCCATCCGCGCCCGGTCGCCGGGGGCGCCCAGTCCTCGGGCGAGACGTCCGTCCGCAGCTTCACGGGCGAGCTCGTCGGAGCCTCCGAGGAGGAGGTCACCCTCGCCGCCGACGGCGGCGTCATCGCGATCCCCTATTCGGAGATCCGCCGTTCGAACCTGATCGGGGAGTAGGCGGCCATGTCACGCGAAATCCTTGATGCGATGCACGCGCTCGCGCGCGAGAAGGGCATCGAGCCCGAGAAGCTCATGATCGC
>DASZFA010000039.1:0-2685 GCA_035940255.1 Solirubrobacteraceae bacterium | reverse complement strand
CCGGGAGCAGATGCACCGCACCTACCTACCGGCCATACATGGCCAGGTGGCAACCAGAGAGCGAACACGCCGCGGAATCCCCCGGTGCGTTCACCCGCTCTTGTTATCCTTCGGTTACTTTGGTTGCGCGGTTTAACAATTTAGTCCGCCCTGCGACCCGAGGACGCTTATAAGTTCTTTGCGGGAGTTGATCCGCAGCTTGGCGAACACTTTGCGCAGGTGGTATTCGACGGTGCGCGGGCTGAGGAATAGGCGGCTGCCGATTTCGGGGTTTGAGAGTCCTTCGCTCGCGAGTCTGGCGATCTGGGTCTCTTGTGGCGTGAGGTCGCCGTTGGACCCGGCGGTTGGTTTGCGGACGGTCGCGCCGGTGGCGCGCAGTTCCCGCGCTGCTCGCTCGGCGAATGCGTGGATCCCCATGTCGGTGAGCATCTCGTGCGCGGTGCGCAACTGGTTGCGGGCGGCGAGGTGGCGACGGTCGCGTCGGAGCCATTCGCCGTAGAGCAGGTGCGCGCGGGCCAAAGCCAGGCGAACCCGGCTCCTTTGAAGTTCGGTGATCGCTTCGCTGTAGAGCTCCTCGGCGGTGTCACCGTCGCTGAGAAGGGCGCGACATTGCGCCTCGATGCCAGCGGCCCAATTGGTGCCGCTGGGACCTGTCGTCATGGTCAAGTCCGCCAGTGCCTCGGCGGCGGCTGCAAGATCGCCGGTCCGGGTTGCGGCCTCGATCAGCTCGGCCAGGGTCCAGTTGCGAAACGCCAGATCGCCGGGATAGGAGCTGCCGAGCCTCGCCGCGCGTAGAGCGTCCTCGTAGCGGCCAAGGCCGTTCAGCAGCACTGCGCGCGAATAGTAAGCGACTGCCAGCCCCTGGCCCTCTCCCCGCGAGTTCACCTCGCGCACGGTCGCTTCGATCAAAGCCATGGTCTCGCCCTCTGCGCCCTTCCATGCCAGGTGCAGGAGGGCGCCGTATGGTGCGAGATGGCTCCGGGTCGCCTGATTGATCGCCTCGACTTCTTGCTGGAGCGCGGCGGCGGCGGATGGCTCTCCTGCTTCCATGTGCACGCCCAGCCGTACGGTGAGCGCGAGGGGAAGTGCCGCCACAGCACCCGACTCTCGGACGAGCGCGACGAGCCGTTCTGATAGTGCATCCCAGTCGTCGAAATCCCACACGTCTATCGAGATCCGACACGCGAGCCAGAGCCAGCGGATCGCGTCCTGGTCGGGTAGGTCCTCGCGGCGAAACTCGCTCAGGGCTCGCTTGACTACCGGGGCGCCGATTTCGTATCCCTCGGCGATCAGCGTCGCCAAAGCGTCGAGTAGGAAGTCTGAGGCACGGGCGGCTTGCGCAGGCGGGGCCGATAGGGCGGCCTGCGCGACGGTGAACACGTCCTCACCCGTGGCGAGGCGCCCGGCGAACTGCGCAGCCGCCAGCGCCTCGAGGTAGGTGCTGCGCGCCAGGGTGACGTCGAGCGGTTCGAGTCGCTTCGCGGCTTTCAGTAGGAGAGACGCGGCATCGCCACCGCGGTCAACCGCGAAAGCGATCTGCGCGCGGAGAAGATCTCCGTGGGCCCGGCCGAGCTCATCGAGCGGCCCTGCCTGCGCCGCGGCGAGAGACGACAGCGCGCCCTCGAAGTCGCCTGCGAGGTGCTGGGCGCGTGCAGCCGCGAGCGCCCGCTGCGCGCGCGGGAGTGGTTCAGGGGTCATCACGGCCGCGAGCTGGAGAAAGACCGCGGCTTGGGCGAAACCTCCTCTCGCCTGCGCAAGCTCCGCCGAGCGTTCGAGTTGCACCGCCAGCTGCTCGTCAAGACCGGCCGCCGCCTGTGCTAGGTGCCAGACGTATCGATCCGGACCGGCGTCGGGGTCCATCGCCTCCGCGAGTGCCTGATGCACAGTCCGTCGGTCCTCCGTCGGTGCCGTGCGATACACGGCGGAGCGGGCGAGCGGGTGGCGAAAGCGCATGCGCGGGCCCGGTTCCACCAGGCCGGCGGCGGCGGCCGGGGCTGCGGCCTCGAGACCGATGCCGAGCCGCTCGGCCGTGCGGCAGACGAGCGCGAGGTCTCCGAGCGGCTCGGCGGAGGCGATCAGCAGCAACCGCCTGGTGTTGGGCGGCAGCCCCGAGAAATGCTTGGCGAAGCTGCTTTCGATCGCCCCTGCGAGTCCGCGGGCTGGGGCGAGCATGAGGCCGCTTGCGAGCTCCTTGGGCGTCAGCCCGCGTGGCAGCTCGAGGATCGCCAGGGGATTGCCGCCGGTTTCGGCGACGATCCGATCACGCACACGCTCGTCGAGCGTGGCTGGGAACACCGAGCTCAACAGGCTCCGTGCCGCGCTCTCATCCAGACCGCCGATCACCAGCTCGGGGAGTCCCGGCAGTTCCATCTGGTCGTCGGGGGTGCGCACGGCAAAGACGAGCGCGACCGATTCGGCTGACAGGCGCCGAGCGGCGACGGCGAGCGTCTGCGCGGAGGCGTGATCGAGCCACTGAGCGTCATCGACCACGCACACGAGCGGCTGCTCCACGGCCGCCTCGGAGAGCAGGCTGAGGACCGCCAGGCCCACGAGGAACGCGTCAGGGGCCGGCCCGTCCTGGAGGCCAAACACGGTTCGGAGGGCCCTTTGCTGCTGGTCCGGGAGACGACCGAGTCGATCCAGCATCGGCGCGCACACCTGATGGAGCGCCGCGAACGCCAGCTC
>DASZFA010000038.1:0-54237 GCA_035940255.1 Solirubrobacteraceae bacterium | reverse complement strand
GCGCGGCAAGGTCCAGGGGACGTTCCAGTGGACAGAGTTCAGCGAGCCCTCCGAGCTGGCCTGGCACGGTCCGCCGGCCAAATCGGGGCCCGGCTCGATGGAGCCATCGGGGAGGTGGGTGCTGGCCGAGGAGGGCGCCGGCACGCGCGTCAAGCTCGTCATGACGCCGAAACCGGGCGGGGTGTTCACGCTCCTCTCGCCGCTGATGGCCTTCGGGATGAAAAGCGGCAACGCGAAGGCGCTGCAGCGTCTCAAGCAACGCCTCGAGCAGGGTGCGGGCGTGCCCGGAGCCTGAGGCCGAGACCACCGCCGCGTGCACCGCTAGATTCGAGGCATGGCCCTCGACGAGCGAGCGGAGCTGAGCGTCGCGCATCTCGACGCTGACGCTTTCTACGTCTCCATCGAGCTCCGCCGTCGGCCCGAGCTGCGCGGCCGGCCGGTGGTCGTCTCGGGAACCGGCCCGCGCGCCGTCGTAACCACCGCCAGCTACGAGGCGCGACGTTACGGAGTGGGCTCGGCGATGCCCGCAAGCAGGGCGCGGCGGCTGTGCCCCAATGCCGTCTTCATACCCCCGGACTTCACCACCTACCGCGAGGTCTCGGCTCGCATGATGGAGCTCCTGCGCTCGCACGTCGAGCGCGTCGAGGTGGTCGGGCTCGACGAGGCCTACCTAGACCTCGAGGGCCTGTACGCGCCTCGCGCAGCGATGCGCCGCCTGGTGGCCGAGATCAGAGCCACCGTGCAGCTGACCTGCTCGGTGGGCATCGGGCCGAACAAGCTGGTCGCGAAGGTGGCGTCCGACGCCGAGAAGCCGGCGGGTTTCGTGGTGCTGAGCCGCCGGCAGGCGTGCGAGCGCTTCGCAACCGCGCCGCCCGGGCTCATCCCCGGCATCGGCCCAAAGACCGCGGCGCGCCTTGGCGAGCTCGGGCTGACGACGCTCGCGGCCGTCGCCACAGCGCCGGAGCGGCTGTTGGTCGAGCGCTTCGGGACCAACCACGGGCCTGACATCGGCAGGCGGGCGCGCTTCGAACACGACGGCGCGATCGGGGCCCCGCGCAAGGTCGCGTCAGAGTCTCGCGAGCGCACCTTCGACCATGATCTTCACGACCCGGCGCAGCTGTGCGATGCGCTCGCGCGGATGGCCGCGGAGCTCTGCGACGGCCTCGCCGACCACGGTCGCCGCGGCCGCACGATCGGGATCAAGGTGCGGCTGGACGACTTCACAACCGTGACGCGGGCGCGCACGGTCTCGGAGGCGACCTGCGACGTGAAGCTCGTGACCGAGGTGGCGCTGGAACTGCTGCGTGAGTACTCCCCGCCGCGCCCGGTGCGGCTCCTCGGCGTACGCGTCGCCGGCCTGAGCTCGGACGCACCGTCGGGCGAGGCGCTCGGCGAAGTGCCGGGGGTCGCAGGCGGGCCGCTCGAGCGGGCTGCGGAGGAGCAGCTCGCGCTGCCTGTCTAGGCGCCGTCCACGCGCGGGCGCTACGGGGCGAGGATACGATCAGGCCGTGCCCAAGGTCCGAAGCGGCGACGTCGAGCTCGACTACGAGCGCAGCGGATCGGGTCCGCCGCTGCTCCTGATCATGGGCATGAGCGGCACCGCGCTGCACTGGGGCGAGCCATTCCTCGAGTTGCTGCGTCGCGACTTCGAGGTGATCGTCTACGACCATCGGGGGGTCGGCGCGAGCACCCGCCTGGAGGGACCGATCACGATCGCCCAGATGGCGCAGGACGCGTCGGGCCTCCTATCTGCCCTGCGGCTGCAATCAGCGCACGTGCTTGGGATCTCGATGGGGGGGATGATCGCCCAGGAGCTCGCATTGGCTCACCCCGACCAGGTCACGACGCTGACGCTCGGCTGCAGCTACTGCGGCGGCACGGACAGCACGCAGACGGCGCCCGAGGTACTGAAGCGGCTTGCCGAGGCGATGATGTCCGGCGATCGCGAGCGAGCGCTGCTGAGCGGCTGGGAGATCAACGTCTCGCGCGCGAAGGCCGGGGACCCCGAGGCATACGCGGCCTTCCGGGCGATCGCCGAGCGGCGCGCGGTTGCCGTGCCGGTCGTGATGGCTCAACTGCAGGCTTGTCTCGCACACGACGCGAGCACGCGGCTGGGCGAGCTGACGACGCCCACGCTCGTAATCCACGGCACCGAGGATCAGCTGCTTCCCGTCGAGAACGGCCGGCAGATCGCGTCGCTGATGCCCGGCTCGAAGCTCGAGATCTTCGACGGCGTCGGTCACATGTTCTTCTGGGAGCAGCCCGAGCGTGCGGCCGAGCTCCTGCGCGCTCACGCCGCCGTCCCCGCCTGACCCGGGGCCGTCCCCTCCATACGCCCACGGCGGCTCCTGAGGGGGCCGCCGTCGCGTGATAGACCTGAGGTCGTGTCCGCGGATCCCGCCCCGTTCAGCGCCGAGCACGACGGGGTGGCGATCTCTGGCGAGCAGAGTGGTGAAGGGGCGCCTGTCGTGCTCCTGCACGGGCTCACGGCGACGCGTCGCTACGTCGTGATGGGCTCGCGATCGCTGGAGCGCTCGGGACACCGTGTGATCAGCTATGACGCTCGCGGTCACGGAGCATCCGCCCCAGCGGGCGCGCCGGCGGAGTACACGTACGAGCTGCTCGGGGGCGACCTCGAGGCGGTGCTTGACGCGGCGGGCGTCCGGCGGGCGGTGCTCGCCGGCGCATCGATGGGGGCTCACACTGCGGTGCGTTTCGCCCTGGAGCACCCCGAGCGGGTCGCGGCACTCGCGCTGATCACGCCCGCCTTCGACCCGTCACAGCCGAGCGATGCCGAGGAGCTCGCGCGCTGGGACGCGCTCGCCGAGGGATTGCGCGCCGGGGGCGTGGAGGGGTTCGTCAAGGCATACGACCTCGACGCCGTGCCCGATCGCTGGCGCGAGACGATCGCAAAGGTGCTGCGCCAGCGCCTCTCAGCGCACGAGCACCCCGAGGCGGTCGCCGACGCGCTGCAGGCGGTGCCGCGCTCGCGCCCCTTCGAATCGCTCGACGAGCTCGCCGGGATCGAGGCGCCGGTGCTCGTGGTCGCGAGCCGCGACGAGGCCGATCCGGGGCACCCGCTCAACATCGGTGAACGCTATGCGCGGGCGATTCCCGCGGCGAGGCTCGTCGTTGAGGATGCGGGACCGCCCATCCCCTCGCCGATCGCGTGGCAGGGCGGGGCGCTCTCGGAGCTGCTGGCGGAGCTCACGGCCTCCGCGCGTACGTGATAGCGTACTCACGTATGCCAGTGCGCGAGTGGGATGGAACCAGCTACGACCGCATCTCCGGACCGATGGAGGCGCTCGGGCGCGAGGTCCTCGCGCGGCTCGATCTCCGCGGTGACGAGGTCGTGCTCGACGCAGGCTGCGGGTCGGGCCGGATCACCGAAGCGTTGGTGCAGCGGCTGCCGCAGGGTCGCGCGATCGCGCTCGACGAGTCTCCCTCGATGGTCGAGGCGGCGCGACGGCGCCTCGGGGCCGATGCCGACGTGCGCGAGATGGACCTGCTCGACCTTGACCTCGGGGAACCCGTGGACGCGATCCTGTCGACGGCCACCTTTCATTGGATCTCAGACCACGACCGGCTGTTCCGGCGGCTGCGCGGAGCGCTGCGCCGCGGCGGACGGCTGGTCGCCCAGTGCGGGGGAGAGGGCAATATCGACGTCCTGCGAGCCACCGGGCGTGCCGTCCTTGAGCGGGAGCCCTTCGCGGTGCATCTCATCGGCTGGCGGCCCCCGTGGAACTACGCCGGGGCCGAGCGGACGCGCGAGCGCCTGCTCGCCGCCGGCTTCGCCTCGGCCGATTGCTGGCTCGCGCCCGCGCCGCAGCAGCCCGAGCACCCGCGGGAGTTCCTCTCGACGATCATCTTCGAGCCGTACCTGCGGCGACTGCCCGAGCCGCTCGGCGAGCGCTTCATCGACGAGCTGCTCGAGATGCTCGGCGAGCCGGTGACCGTCGACTACGTGCGCCTGAACATCGACGCCGTCGCGTAGCGCAGCGAGCTCAGGCCAGCGCGGAGCTGGAACTGACGATCTCGTGGTCGGGCGCGACCTCCGCGCCGCTGAGCAGCGCGGCGTAACGGCCGCCCAGCTGCAGGAGCTCCTCATGGGTTCCGCGCTCGACGATCCGGCCGGAGTCGAGCACGAGGATCTGGTCGGCGTCGCGAATGGTGGAGAGGCGGTGAGCGATGGCGATCGTCGTGCGTCCGCGCGAGAGGTCGTCGAGCGCCTGCTGCACCGCGCGCTCGGTCTCGTTGTCGAGCGCCGAGGTCGCCTCGTCGAGGACCAGCACTGGTGGGTTTCGCAGGACCGTGCGGGCGATTGCCATGCGCTGCTTCTCGCCGCCTGAGAAGCGATAGCCACGCTCGCCCACTGGCGTGTCGTAGCCCTCGGGCAGTCCGGAGATCAGGTCGTGTATCTGCGCGACCCTGGCCGCGTCTTCGATCTCCTCGTCGGTTGCCTCCGGGCACGCGAAACGCAGGTTCTCCCGGATCGAGGCGTGGAAGAGGTAGGTCTCCTGAGAGACCAAGCCCACCGTCGCGGCCAGCGACTGGAGCGTCATGTCGCGGAGGTCGACACCGTCGATGCTCACGCAGCCGCGCTCGGGCTCATACAGCCTCGCGACCAGATATGCGAGCGTGGTCTTGCCGGAGCCCGTCTCGCCCACGAGCGCGGTGCGGGTGCCGGCGGGCGTCTCAGCGCTGATCTCCTCGAGCGTCCACGGCGCATCGGGCGCGTAGCGGAACCAGACGTCGTCGAGGCGGACGTCTCCGCGCACGTCGGTCAGCGCGCGCGCTCCCGGGCGCTCGACGATGTCGACCGGCAGGTCGAGGTACTCGAAGATCCGCCCGAACAGCGCCAGCGAGGTCTGCACTTCGAGGCCAACCGAAAGCAGCGACTGGATGGGGAACAGCACCCGCGTCTGCAGCGTCGTGAAGGCGACGACGGTCCCGATCGAGATCGCGTTCGGGGCCACCCCTGCGAACCAGTAGACGGCGGCGGGCATGATCGCGAAGCTCATCTGCACGGAGGCCATCCGCCAGCGGCCCGCCATCCGCGCGCGCACCTCCAGGTCGGCCAGTTCGCCCGACTCGTCGCTGAACCGCTGCACCAGCTCCGGGGCACGGCCCATCGTCTTGCCGAGCAGGATGCCCGACACGGAGAGCGACTCCTCGACGAGCGTGGACATGTCGGCGAGACGACTCTGGCGCACGGACTGGATGCGCCGGCGCTCCTCGCCGACCCGGCGCGTGAGCCACACGAAGAACGGGAGCAGCACCAGCGAGAACGCTGCAAGACGCCAGTCGAGCAGCACCATCGCCACGACGGTCGCAACGACAGTCGTGACGTTCTGCACGATGGACGTCGCGGTCGAGGTCACGACGCTGTCGATCCCCCCAATGTCGTTGGCGATGCGCGACTGCACCTCGCCCGTGCGCGTGCGCGTGAAGAACGCCAGGGACATGCGTTGGAGGTGGGCGTAGACGGAGGCCCTCAGGTCGTGCATGACGCGCTGGCCCACCTGGTTCGAGATCCATGTCTGCGCCACTCCGATGACACTGGTGATGATCGACAGCGCGATCATCCCGAGGACGAGCTCAGTCAGCAACGTCGTGTTGTGCTGCGGCAGCGCCTTGTCGAGCACTTCCCGGATCAGGAACGGGCTGATCACACCGAGGCCCGCGCCGATGAAGATCAGGGTGAGCAGCCCGCTCAAGCGAGCGCGATACGGCGCGAACAACCGGCTCACCCGGCGCAGGGAGACGGGCAATGCTGGTACGTCCTCGGGCCGGAGCGCCGGAGTGGATCGATGAGGCCCATCGCCGGAGCGTCCCCCGGAGAAGGGCTGACTGCTCATGGCAATGACTTTATCGTCGCCGCGCGCCCCGACCCAGGCTACATTGCAGGCATGATTGAGGGGACGATGAACCTCTCGGCCGAGGAGATACGCGTGCTCGGCTGCCTGCTCGAGAAGCAGCGCACGACGCCCGACATGTATCCGCTCACGCTGAACGCGCTGCGCCTGGCGTGCAACCAGTCGACGAACCGCGACCCGGTCGTCGGCTACGACGACGGCGTCATTCGCGACGCGCTCCATCGCCTGGAGCGGCGTGGCTTCACGCGCCTGGCGAGCGGCCGCGGCAGCCGTGCGCCGAAGCATCGCCACCTGCTCGCCGATGCGCTGCCGATGGGTGACGGCGAGCAGGCGCTGATCTGCGTTCTCATGCTGCGCGGCACGCAGACGCCAGGCGAGCTCAAGCAGCGTGCCGAGCGCATGCACGCGTTCGCGGGGCTCGAGGACGTGCAGGCCACCCTCGGGCGGCTGATCGAGCGCGGTCTCGTCGCTCGTCTCGATCGCCGGCCGGGTCAGAAGGAGGAGCGATACGCCCAGTTGCTCGAGGATCGCGCCGATGACGGCGTCGCGGCGCGCGAGCACTGGCCCGGCCTCGCGCCGGACGGCGACGCCGAGCCTGCTTCGCCCGGGCCGGCGGCGTACGTCGCGCCCGTGGGTGGCGAGTCCGGTCCATCCCTGCACGAGCGAGTGGCCAGGCTGGAGCGAGAAATGGCCGATCTGCGAGCAGGCCGCGACAGCTCAACGGAGGCACTGAGTCCCAACGCCGACTCGGCGACGGGCGAATGACCGACGCCCATCTGATGATCGCCGCGTCCTCCGACGCCGCCTCCGGGGTAGGGATCCCGCTCGCGGTCGCGGCGGGGCTGGTCTCGTTCCTCTCGCCCTGCGTGCTGCCGCTCGTCCCGGGCTACCTCTCGACGGTGATCGGCGTGACACCTGCCGACCTCAAGGGAGGCGTTGGGGCGCGCCGCGTGCTCGTGCCGAGCCTGCTGTTCATCGGCAGCTTCTCGCTGATCTTCATCCTGCTCGGAATGAGCGCGACGGTGATCGGCTCGACGCTCAACGCTCACAAACAGACCCTCGAGAACGTCGGCGGCGCCCTGATCATCGCGATGGGCCTGCTGTTCCTCGCGACGCCCTTCGTACGCCTGCTCAATCGCGAGTGGCACTCGGAGACCTTGCTCCGCCTCGCAGGCCGGGGCGGCCCCGTCGTCGCGGGCGCGGCCTTCGCGATCGCGTGGACACCCTGCACGAGCATCACGCTCGGTGCGATCCTCACCCAGGCCGCCGTGTCGAGCTCTGCCGCACACGGAGCGCTGCTGCTGGCCTTCTACTCGGCGGGCCTCGCGATCCCCTTTCTGCTGATCGCCGTCGCCTTCGAGCGGATGACCGATACCCTCGCGGTCGTCAAGCGCCACTTCCCGGTGATCATCGGAGCCGGCGGCGTGGTGATGATCGTGCTCGGCGTGCTGATCCTCACCGGGGAGTTCACGGTGCTCAACAGTTGGGTGTCAAGGACGCTCCCGTTGGGCAAATGGCAGGAAAAGATCTAGGCCTAAGCGGATCACCGTGCCCAGGGCTCCTTCGCGCGCTCGCCGGCGTCAGGGGCGGATCACGTTGTGCAGCTCATAGACGGTTCTCGGGGGAGGGCCGGGAGGGGCGGAGCCGACGACGGCTTCGATCGCGGGAGCGAGGCGCTCCTCGTCGAATCGCCGCGAGTGCTCCTCTGACTCCCAGACGTCGACTATCTGCCACTGCCCGTCGACCTCGCCGGCGGTGTGCAGCAGCAACCCCGCCGGAGGGTTCTCGCTGACCCCCGCCTTTGCGTTCACCTCGTCGTAGACCTCCGCTGTGATCATGGGCGGCCGGATGATCCTGATGATTGCCATGGGGCTCCTCTCCCGATCGGGTGGATGTGACGGCTCAGGCGGCGGACTGAGTAGCCGGCGAGGGCTGGCCTCGGCCCTCGAGGTAGCGCCGTTCCCAGGCCTCCTGGTTGCGCTTGGCGTCGAGCACGAAGGGCGAGAAGCCGATCGCCTTGATGATGGCGCGGTTGATCGCCGAGTCTGGGAACGGCAGGGGGCGCAGAACGTCCACGAACAGAACGACCCGCGTCTCGTCGGTGTCGTTCCACACCTCGTGGTTGAACGTGTCGTCGAAGATAAGGCTCTTGCCCTCCTCCCAGTGGCGGAAGTCATCGCCGACGCGAATGCGGCAGGACTCCGCGTCCTGAGGCACGATCAGCCCAAGGTGGTATCGCAGCACGCCCTTGTAGGGGCCGCGGTGGTCGAGGATGTGCTTTCGCGGCGAGAGGATCGAGATCATGGCCGTGGTCATCCCGGGGATTTCGCGCATCAGGGCGGCGGTCCGGGGACACATCTCGACGCCGAGCTTCGCCTCGAAGCCGTATCCATAGATGAAGAAGGTCTTCCAGCGGTCGTCGTCGGTGATCTCGATCTGGTCCTTGGAGATGTCCTGGAAGTTGGCCAGGTCGGCCCGATCCTCGAGCAGCCTTTCGGCCTCCTCGCGAATCACCATCCAGTTGTCCTCGACGTGCTTCACCCACGAGAACCGCTCCGTGGGAAAGAACGTCGCATCGCCCACCAGCGAGCGCTTGCCGATGAAGCGCTCGATCGGCGCGAGGATCGCTTCGCCGACCTTGATCGTCCACGCGACGAGGAGATCCCACCGCGACTTGCCCTGCGGCTCGCTCACGGCGCCCATCCTATAGCCGAAACGGACGCATGTACCGGCCGGAAGACCCGATATCAGGGTCGGGAACGCAAAAAACCCCGGCTGAGCGCTTCCAGCCGGGGCCTTGCGAATCAGGGGCAGCCTAAGCCGCCTCGCGCAATGCGGCGAGCTCGGGCGACTCGGCGAGCTTCTTGAGCGCCCGCTGCTCGAGCTGCGAGGCGCGCTCGGCGGAGAAGCCGAGTCGTTTGCCGATCGCGGTGAGCGTCTGAGGCTCCTCGCGGCCGGTCCCGAAGCGGAGCGTGAGCACCGTCCGCTCGGTTTCCGGCAGGTGCGAGATCGCCTCGTGCACGATCCGCTCACGCTCGTTGTCCCAGGCGGTGTCCTCCGGTGCCTCCGTGTCCGCGGGCAACAGGTCCCCGAGGGCGGTGTCGCCGTCCTCGCCGATCTGCTGATCGAGGCTGACGAGGGCTGCGCGCTGGTGGCGAACCTCCTCGACCTGGTCCACCGGCAGGCCCGTCTCCTCGGCCAGCTCCTCGAGTGTGGGCTCACGGCCGAGTCGCACCGACAGCTCGCGCTCGACCCGGCCCACCTTGCGTGAGCGCTGGGCGACGTGCACGGGCAGCCGGATTGTGCGCCCGGAGTTCTCGAGGCCCCGCTGGATCGCCTGACGGATCCACAGCGTGGCGTAGGTGGAGAAGCGGAAGCCCTTGCGCCAATCGAACTTCTCGCTGGCGCGGATCAGGCCGAGCATGCCCTCCTGGACGAGGTCTCCGAGCGGCAGGCCCTGGTTCTGGTAGCGCCGGGCGTTCGAGGCCACGAGGCGCAGGTTGGAGTTCACCAGCAGTTCCTTGGCGTGCAGGTCTCCGCGCTCAATCCGCTTGGCGAGGTCGATCTCCTGCTGGGGGGTGAGTAGGGGATAGCGGCGCGAGTGCGCGAGAAGCTGGTCGACCGCCTCCGGGATGAACGTGTCGGAGGTGCCGAGATCTGTGCGCTCGATGGGGCTGTCCAGCTGCTCCGGCGCAGCAGCAACCGCGCCATCCTCGACGGTGGTCTCCGGCTCGAGCTCGGCGACAGCCGCCGAACCGGTTGGCTCGAGCGTTTGTGCTTGGTTTTTGGGCTTGTCTGACATGATGGCCTTCTTAATCCGATGCTTGTAGTCGGAATTATAGAGCGCGATAGTTGCGTTGTCAACCATCCTTCGCGCGCATTCTGAGAGACCTCGTTCGACGCTCGGTACGGCCTACCTGCCCGAATAGGCCGGAAAGCGCCCCGGCCCACAGCAGCCGGAACCCGCCGTGCGCTCGAAAGGATCGCCCGTTGTGCTAGGACAAGTATCGGTTTGCACAAGCTGGAACGTGATCAACTGCCCAGTAAGCTCGGCGCATGAGCATTGAAGCCGATCTCTCGGGACAGGTGGTTGCGGTCACCGGCGCCTCATCCGGCATTGGCGAGGCCACGGCCCTTGCATGCGCGCGCGCCGGGGCCGCGGTTGCGCTGGCGGCACGGCGCGCGGATCGCATACAGGCGCTGGCCGAGCGTATCGCGGGCGAGGGAGGGCGTGCGATCGCCGTGCCGGCGGATGTGGGCGATGAGGGCCAGGCCCGTGCGTTCGTCGAGCGCGCGCACTCGGAGCTCGGGCGGCTGGATGTGCTCGTGAACAACGCCGGCGTGATGCTGCTCGGCCCGATCGAGAACGCGCCGACCGATGAATGGCGCCAGATGATCCACGTGAACGTGTTTGGCGTCCTCTATTGCACGCATGCGGCCCTGCCGCTGATGCACGAGCAGGGCTCCGGTCACATCATCAACATCAGCTCCGTCGCCGGGCGCGTCGCCCGGGCAGGCTCGGCCGTCTACAACCTCACGAAGTGGGGGGTGGGGGCATTCTCGGAGGCGCTGCGCCAGGAGGCGGTCGAGATGGGCGTTCGCGTGACGGTCGTCGAGCCTGGTGCGGTCGCCACGGAGCTGGCCGGTCATAACCGTCCCGAGGTTCTCGAGCAGATCGCGAGACGCTTCGGGGGGTTCACGCTGCTCAGCGCCGAGGACATCGCGGACGCGATCCTCTACACGATTGGCCAGCCTCAGCATGTCAGCGTCAACGAGCTGCTGATTCGTCCGACCGGTCAGGCCGGCTGAACGCCGGTCAGCGGCCGGCATCTGAGCTAGGCCGCTCCCCGCCGCGCCGCTGCAAGCGCGACTATGGGACCGGCTGCCCGTTGGCAGTCAGCGTGACGTCGATGTTGCCTCTGGTTGCGTTGGAGTACGGGCAGACCTTGTGGGCCGCGGCGACGAGCTCCACGGCCGCAGCCGGGTCGTCGATCGCAGGGAGCTTGACGTCGAGCTCGACCGCGACGGTGAAGGCCCGGTCCTCGGTCGTCACGAGCATCACCTTCGAGTCGATCGCGACGTCGCCCGTCTCTTCCTTTTTGCGCCGTGCGACGGTCCCGAGCGCGCCCTCGAAGCAGGCCGCGTAGCCGACCGCGAACAGCTCCTCGGGGTTGGTCCCGTCGCCTTCTCCGCCCATCTCGGCGGGCAGGCGCAGGTCGACCTCGAGCTCCCCGTCGGCGGAGCGGCCATGACCGTTGGCGCGGCCGCCGGTGACGTGCGCCTGCGCCGTGTAAATCGTGTTAGCCATCCCTATCTCCTGTCCTTTGCTGTCGGGGTTTGTTGGGGATCCTGGACGCTTCGCCGCGACCGGCGTCGGCGGCCTCGCGTGGCGGCACGATGTCGAGCAGCGCCCCGCCGATGTGATCGACCTGGAGCGTCGTGTGGTCGACGTCGAAGCGCGCGTGCAGCATCGCCTCCATCTCGCGCCGCGCAGCGTGGCAGTCGCTGTCGCGGGCGACGAGCACGTGCGCGGAGAGCGCCGGGAAGCCGCTCGTGACCTCCCACACGTGGAGGTCGTGAACCTCGATCACGTTCGGCTCGTGCACGAGCGCTTCTCCGATCGCCTGCGGGTCGAGCCCCTCGGGCGCCGCCTCGAGGAAGATGCGCCCTGAAGCGCTCAGGAGCGACACGCCAGAGCGGATCATCAACGCCGCTATCAGCAGCGAGACGATCGGGTCGGCCCGCTCAAAGCCGGTGAGCAGGATGACCCCCGCGGCCACGGCCGTGCCGATGAACGCGTACAGGTCCGTGAGGATGTGCTGCAAGCTGCCCTCCACGTTGAGGCTCTCGCGGTTCGCCTGTGCGAGCGACCGGGCCGCGGCGAGGTTTACGAAGATGCCCAGAATCGCCACGATCAGCATCAGCGCGCCGCGGACGACGGGCGGATGGAAGAGCCTCACGATGGCCTCATAGGCGATGAAGGCGGCGAGGATCAGCAACGTGACCCCGTTCGCCTGCGCAGAGAGGATCTCCGCACGCTTGAAGCCGAACGTCATCGCACCAGCGGCCGGACGGGCGGCGAGCCGCAGCGCAACCAGCGAGAAACCGAGGGCGCCCGCGTCGGCGAGCATGTGCCCGGCGTCGGACAGCAAGGCGAGCGAGTGCGCGAGCACGCCGGCTGCGATCTCGACGCCCATGAAGGCGACGATTAGCGCCAGCGCGAAGGTCAGCCTGCCACGGTCGGCTTCTCCGCCGGCTCCGGGCGAGTGAGCGATGTGGGCGTGGGCCATCGGCTCACGATAGCCCCAGCCGGCGCCGCGGGGCAGGCGCGCCTCGCCCGCCGTCCCGCGCAAGCTCAGTAGCCGGAGCGCCCGCCGGACGACGTCGACGTGCTGTGCGTCGATTCGCCGCTCGTCGCCGGCGCCGCTGCGCCGCTGACCGTCACCGCGCTCCACGTGCCGACGTCCTTGAACCCCTGTCCCTTGGCGTCACCTGGGTGCTGATCCTGGGCGAAGGTGTATAGAGGCATTCCCTTGTAGGTCACTTGCTGGCTGCCGTCGGGGCGCGCGACGGTGCTCAGGGACGCGACTCCGCTCGGCGTGCCGGCGGTCGCGAGGAGCGGATGCCAGACCTGCGTGCAGGAGGTGCTCGTGCAGATGAACTTGCCTCCGCGCTCGGCGCTGAGGCTGTAGAGCGTCATGCCTTGCGCGTTCGTGAGCACCGTGGCACCGATCGTCGTGTTCGAAGCCGTCTTCACCACGGCCCCCGCGGCGCTCGGCTGGCTCGAGGAGGATGCGCTGCTCGAGCTCGAGGAGGACCCTGTCCCGGAGCTGCTGCTGCCGCAAGCGGCCAGCGTCACGGACGCGGCGACCGCCGGGACGAGGCACTTCAAGCTGGTGCGCATCAGGGGCTCCTTTTCAGCCGAGCGGGGCGGAATCAATCCGCCGCTTTGAAAGGTGAGTCGCTGTCCTTAAGGACTCCCAGCGGGCCGGATTCCTTCCGCCAACCCTGGACCCTAGTCTCTAACCGATGGCTCGTGCCGGGAATCCCCAACTCGTGCTCGCGCAACGACGTACGACGCTCCTCTCCGTCGGCGCGGCGGTGTTGCTGATCGCGCTCAAGCTGGGGGTCGGGCTGGCCACCGGGAGCCTCGGGCTGATCTCCGCCGGCGTCGAGTCAAGCGGCGATCTGATCGCCGCGATCCTGACCTTCTTCGCCGTGCGACTCGGTGGCCGGCCAGCCGACCGCGGCCACCCCTACGGCCACCGCAGGGCCGAGAACCTCGGGGCGCTCGGAGAGGCCGGGCTACTGCTCCTGGGCGGCCTGCTCGTCAGCATCCAGGCGATCGCCCACCTCCTCGAAGGCGGCAGAGCCCCAAGCATCCACTGGTACGAGTTCGCGGTCATCGCGGTAGCGCTGGTCGTCGATCTTGGTCGCACCAGAGCGTCGCTGCTGGCCGCGCGTCGTTACGCGAGCCCTGCTCTGCGCTCCAACGCGCTTCATTTCGCCACCGACATGGCGGGCTCGCTCGTGGTTCTCTTTGGGCTGCTCGCCGTGGACGCCGGGTTCGAAGCAGGCGACGCGATCGCCGCGCTTCTCGTCGCGGCGCTTACCTTCACCGCCGCAGGCCGCCTGATCGGTGAAAACGCCAACGTGCTCATGGACCGCACGCCCTCCGAGGCGCGCGAGGCCGCTGAGCGCGCGATCTCTGCCGTGGGCGGCGACGTGGAGCTCAGCCGACTGCGGCTGCGGGAGTCCGCCGGGCGCTTCTTCGCCGATGTTGTCGCGAGCGTCCCTCCAGGCCGTGCCGTGGTCGAGGGCCACCGGGCCGCCGACCGCATCGAGGCTGCCGTCGAGCGTGCCCTGCCCGGGAGTGACGTGGTCGTCCATGTCGAGCCTCGCCGCAGCGGACTGGACTTCCGCGACCGTGTGCTCGCGATCGCCCTCGCCGAGCCGCTCGTCCGCGAGGCGCACGACATCACGATCTTCGAGCAGGAAGGTTCCAGCAGCGTCTCGCTGCATCTGAAGTTCCCGGCCGACCTCGACCTGCGGACTGCACATCAGGTCGCCGAGGGGGTCGAGCAGGCGATTCTCGCGCGGCCGGATGTCGCCGACGTCCAGACGCACCTCGAGCCGCTCGAGCGCACGCTCTCGGCTCGCCCGCCGGACGAGGACGCGAACGTCCGCGCGAAGCGAGACATCGAGCGCCTCGTGCGCGAACGCACCGGGGCCGATCCGCAAAAGGTGCGGCTGCTCTCGACGGACGCCGGACGCGTGGTCTTCCTCACCCTCCGTGTGGACCCTGGCGAGACGCTGGCGGGCGCACACCGGCTCGCGGGGGAGCTCGAGGAGGAGCTGCGCCAGCAGGTCCCGGAGATCGCGGATGTGGTCGTCCACACCGAGCCCTGACCCTTGGCCACGCCACCGCGGACCCTTCGGTGCAGGCGCCGGGAAGTAATCGAGCCATGCCGGAGTCTGTGCAGCAGTGGTCCGGGTTGAGGGAGCGCATGGGCAGTCGGCAACGAGCGAAGGGAGAACTCATGACCGGTTCAAGGCGTGAGAAGAGGGAGCGGGCGCAGGGTCCTGAGCACCGCAGGGCGATCGTCACCGCAGCGGTCGCGGCGGCATCCGGGCTCGCCCTCTCGTTCGTCGCGATAGCACTTGCGAGCGCAACGCTGACGATCAGCTCGGCCTCGAGCTCGAAGCTTGGCGAGCGTGTCGCCGTCAACTCGCAGGGCCGCACGCTCTACGCGCTCAGCGGCGAGAGCAAGAGCCGCCAGTTCTGCACGAGCGCGGAATGCCTGAGGTTCTGGCCGCCGGTGAGGGTGAGCTCGAAGAGCACGAAACTCAAGGACGGCTCCGGCGTGCACGGGAAGCTGGGCGTCATCGCGCGTCCCGGCGGGCTCCTGCAGGTGACACTGCGCGGTCGACCGCTCTATCGCTTCTCGGGCGACAGCGGCAAGGCTGAAGCCAACGGCGAGGGGATCACGTTCCCAGGCGGCCACGTCTGGCACGCGGTCACGGCGGCGAGCGGCGCGAGCCCCGGGACACCCACGATGTCGCCGTCGCCTCCGAGTCCCTCCCCGGGCTACCCGTCGCCCGGATACGGGTACTGAGGGCACCCCGCTCGCACCTCACGCGATCGCCGCTGGCGGTATACCTCAGAGGAACGAACCCGCGCGTGCAGCGGATGACGGGCGGGAAAGCTCTCAGCACCAGTCGCCTCTTGGCGGACTACGCCCCGAAGATTGGAGGACCGGCCGTGAAACCCAAGATCGCAGGTCGCGCACAGAAGTCTTCCCCGCTCAGGCTCTCGATGCTGGCGCTGGCCCTTGGCCTCCTCGCGCTGGCGGGCTGCGGGAGCTCTTCCAACAGCACGAGCTCGGGTACATCTGCGACCGCGACGACGGCGGCGACACCGGCGACGACCAGCTCCAATACGACCAGTGCTCCCGCGGCAGGGGCGGAAACGATCGCCGTGTCGGCCAACCCCCAAGGCCTGTTCAAATACATGCCCTCCACGTTGAGCGCGAAGGCTGGCAAAGTCACGTTTGCCTTCACCAACAGCGCGCCAGTCGAACACAACCTCACGGTGGCATCGGCTTCGGGTGCCGTCGCCGGCGCCACGCCGACGTTCACGGGCGGTGCGAAGGACCTGACGGTGAGCCTCACGCCCGGCACCTACAAGTTCTACTGCACGGTTCCGGGGCACCGCCAGGCCGGCATGGAAGGGACGCTCGTCGTCAAATAGGCGGCGCTCCACGCGAGACGCGTGACGCTGCGCGCTGGGCCGCCCCGGCCCCCGGCCCGGATAGCCTGCTCGGAATCGGCGAGCGGAAAGAGGGGCAGGCCATCACGCGTCCGAAGACCGAACCGCAGTGAGCGCCGCCGAGGTCGCATCGATCGCTCTCGCCGGGCTGGCGGCGGGCGCGATCAACACGCTCGTCGGCAGCGGCACGCTGATCACGTTCCCGGTGCTGCTCGCGTGGGGCTATGCACCGGTGACGGCCAACGTCTCCAACACGGTCGGTCTCGTCCCCGGATCGGTTTCCGGCGCAATCGGCTACAGGCGTGAGCTGAGGGGCCAGCGGGCGCGCGCGCTGCGCTTCGGCGTGGCATCGGCGCTGGGGGGCGCGACGGGCGCCGTGCTGCTGCTCGTGCTTCCCGAATCGGCGTTCAAGGCGATCGTGCCGGTTTTCATCGCGCTCGCGCTCGCGCTCATCCTGCTGCAGCCACAGCTGGATCGATGGCTCCTCAAGCGGGAGATCCACCTCGACGGCAGGCACAGGCTGTTGACGCTGCTGGCCATCTACGCCACGGGCGTCTACGGAGGGTACTTTGGCGCCGCGCAGGGGATCATGCTGCTGGCGATTCTCGGGCTGGCGCTCCCGCAGGACCTCCAGCGCACGAACGCGCTGAAGAACGTCCTCGCGGGTCTCGTCAACGGCGTCGCAGGGGTTTACTTCGTGTTCGCCGCCCACGTCGAGTGGGCGCCGGCCGCGATCATCGCCGGGGCCTCGGTGATCGGCGCCCAGCTCGGAGCGCGCTACGGGCGGCGTCTGCCGTCGGGCCTCCTGCGGGCGCTGATCGTCGTCGTCGGGATCTTCGCGATCGTGCGGCTGCTGACGACGTGACTGACTAGGCGAAGCTGCGGTCGAACTCGACCATCACGAGCGCGGTGAACAGCACGAGGCGCCGTCCGTCCTCCCAGCGCAGTCGCTCGTGTGGCGGCCGGAGTCCCTGCTCGTGGAGTTGCAGCTTCCCGCTCAGAGCGCGCCACGGCTCGAACATCTCCCGCAGGAGCTGGCTGCGGCCTGCGCCGAGCTGCTCGCCGTAGGCGTCCGTGATGCTGGCCAGGCCGTCGAGCGGCCCAGGTCTCTGCGACCCGTCGGCAAGCGGGTCGCGCCGGTGCGAATCCATGGCGAAGTGCATGCAGCGTTCGAGCATCGAGCCGGAAAACGCGTGCATCGCATCGCCGGCCCTCTGCCCGACGGCTATCACCTTTGAATGGGAGTCGGCGCACCAGAGCATTTCCCACGCAACGATCCAGCGTCCGCGCGCCAGTGGATGGGCCGACCTGAAGCGCTGATCCTCGAGATACGCGCGCAGGTAGTCCTCGATGCGCGCATGGTCAGCCGCCCGGATGGGGGAGTTGGCACGGGGCGCTGGAGCACCCGCTGCCAGGCGCTCTCCCGCAATCTCCAATGCCGCCGGGCGTGCGTCGCGCTCGCCGGCAAGCTGCCGGCGGATGGCGATCTCGCCCTCGGGCTGTGCCTCAAGGATTGCGACGGACTCGCTCACTGCAGCAGGATCGGCGGGAATGGGTGTTTTCTGAAGTCTCGCCACTGCTTATCTCGCTCGGTTTGGCGGAGCGTCCGGCGGGTGGAAGCCCCGGATGCGCCTGCACTCATGGCCAGGTGTTAGCTCGGGTGGATCGTTTCAGCGCGGGCGGTCGACAAATGTGGGACGTGCCGACGGACGTGCGTTAGCTGCAGGGCCTTGACATGTGACCAAAGAGTCACATATAATGGTGGGATGGACGAGGTCTTCAAGGCGCTGGCGGACCCGACGCGTAGGAGCCTGCTGGATGAGCTCTTCAAGCAGGACGGGCAAACGCTCAGCGCACTCGAGCAGCGCCTGCCGATGACGCGCTTCGGCGTGATGAAGCACCTGCGCGTCCTCGAGGACGCCGGCCTCGTGGTCACGCGACGACGCGGCCGAGAGAAGCTCCATTACCTGAATCCCGTCCCGATCAGGCTCGTCCACGACCGATGGGTGAGCAAGTACGCCGAGCCCTGGGCGGCGACGCTCAGCGATATCAAGCACGAACTGGAGGACAAGACCATGGAGAAGATCTTCGAGATCTACATCAAGACAACGCCCGAGCGCCTGTGGGAGGCGATCACCGACGGCGAGATGAGGCGCAAGTACAACTTCGGCGTAGGCGTGGAGTCCGACTGGACACCTGGGTCGCGGTACGCGTCGACGGCCGGATCGATCGAGATCGCCGAGGGGGAGAACCTCGAGGTCGAGTCGCCGCGCCGGCTCGTGCAGAGCTTCAACGCGCTGTGGGGAGATGGCGTAAAGGAGGAAGGGACCTCCCGCGTGACGTGGGAGATCGAGCCGGTCGGCGACTCATGCCGCCTGACGGTCATCCACGATCAGCTGCGCGACGGCGCGAACGACGAACTCTACGGTGGCTGGCCGATGATCCTCTCGGGCCTCAAGACGCTGCTCGAGACGGGCGAGACTCTGACGACACCCGGCTCGCTGCGCTATTCCGCGGTGGCGGGATGGGACGACTGATGGCGTTCGCAGTGCACACCGTGATGAACGGCATCATGTTCGGCGAGTCGCCGCGCTGGCACGAGAACCGACTGTGGTTCTCCGACTGGGGCGCACAGGAGGTAATCGCAGTCGATCTCGCCGGCAACAGCGAGGCCATCCTCAAGGTCGCCTCATTTCCGTTTTCGATCGACTGGCTTGCCGATGGGCGCCTGCTGATCGTCTCGGCGAGCGATCGGCGGCTGCTTCGCCTGGAAGCCGACGGGTCGCTCGTCACTCATGCCGACCTGGCCGGCCTGTCGGGTTTCCCGTGGAACGAGATCGTCGTCGACGGGAGAGACAACGCGTATGTCAACAACATCGGGTTTGACTTCTCACCCGATGCGCAGCCCGGTCCGGGGAGCCTCGCGCTTGTCACTGCCGATGGCTCGACGCGGCAGGTGGCGGACGACGTCGCGTTCCCGAATGGCATGGTCGTGACAGCGGACAACTCGACATTGATCCTCGCCGAGTCCTACGCGAACAGGCTCACGGCCTTCGACGTCGCCGCTGACGGCAGCCTCTCCAACCGGCGGACGTGGGCCGCGCTCGGCGACGGTGTCCCGGATGGCATCTGCCTCGATCGGGACAACGCCGTCTGGTACGCAGACGTCCCCAACAAGCGTTGCGTGCGCGTTCGCGAGGGTGGCGAGGTCCTGCAGACGATCGAGCTCGACCGCGGCTGCTTCGCCTGCATGCTCGGAGGACCGGACAACAGCACCCTGTTCATGGTGGCGCGGGAGTGGAGCGGTCCAGCGAGCGCGGCCGACGGCTCCCGGACGGGCCAGGTCTTGAGCGTTGAGGCGCCGGTACCGGGCGCTGGCTGGCCGTAAGCGGCCGCGATCAGCCAACGACCCGGTACCGGACAGCCGGGACTTCAGGCAGGCAGGCTCGCATTCGCATCGCGAAGCGGCTCCCGCGCGAAGGACGCGATGAGCTCGGCAGTGCGCTCGGGCTGGTCGATCGACACGAACGTGTAGCTGTTCTCGATTCGCTCCAGGCGGGCGTCCGGGAAGGCCTCGGCGAGGCGTTCTGCGACGCCGAACTTGAAGAAGCGGTCTTCGGGAGCCCAGGCGATCAGCACCGGTTTGTTGAACTCGCCGAAGCGCTCGGCCGCCTCGAGTGTGTAGCGCGGGGACATGCCGACGATGATCTCCGTGACCTGGCGGCGAATGACCGTGTTCGAGCGCGCCGGCCGCAGCCAGGACTGCGCCAGGCCGTCGTCGAATCTCTTCATCAGCCAGCCGTAAGAGATTGGAAGCCGGCGCGCGGCGCGCGAGCGCAGCGACTGCAGGATCAGGAATACCGACCCGGGGATCCGTGCGATCGCGCTGAGCGGACGGAAGGCGGGAGGTGGGAAGTGCTCAAAAGCGTCACAGGGCGTCAGCACGAGCCTTGCGACGCGCTCCGGGTAGTGGACGGCAACGAGCTGGCAGAGCGCTCCGCCCGTGTCGTTGCCCACCAGTGTGACCCGCTCGAGCCCCAGTGCCTCGAGGAAGTCCGCGATGATGCGCGCGAGGCCGAGGGGGGAGAGGTCCACGCCCGGATCGAGCGGGAGCTCCTGAGAGCCGAGTGGCCAGTCGGGCGCGATCACGCGGAAGTCGCCGGCGAGGCGCGGGGCGACGTCGCGCCAGAGCTCGCCGTTCGTCAGCAGGCCGTGCACGAGCACGATCGGCTCGCCGACGCCCTGCTCGCGGTAGCGGACGGTTCCCTGGGTTAGGCGTACCTCGTTCATCGTGTTCTCCTTCTCGAGATGTTGGCAAGGGCGGCGCGCGCTTGCATACGCAGGAAGCGCGGCCAGGCACGCGGCGCGCGTCGATCACGCTTTGCTACACATACAGCCGGTATGTGTTTATCATACAGACAGTATGCATGTCAACCCGAACCCGGAGGAGGGGAGTCCGGCACTCAGTGCGAAGGCAGCGCAATCGGAGGCGACGCGGGCGGCGCTGATCGCCACGGCCCGCGCCTTGTTCGCCGAGCGTGGCTACGCGGGAGTGGGCACCGAGGAGATCGTGCGCACGGCGGGCGTTACGCGCGGCGCGCTCTATCACCACTTCGCCGGCAAGAAGGAGCTGTTCGAGGCCGTCTATGAGGACGTCGAGCGCCAGCTGGTGGAGCAGATCGCCGCGTCGGCAATCTCTTCGGCAGCCGATCCGCTGGAGGCGCTCCACGCCGGGGCCCAGGCGTTCCTCGACGCGTGCGAAGACCCCGCGGTGCAGCAGATCGCGCTGGTCGACGCACCATCGGTGCTCGGGTGGGAGCAATGGCGCGAGATTGGCCTGCGCTACGGCTTCGGGCTCGTGCGGGCGACGGTGGAGGCGGCGATGGACGCCGGACTGATCGAGCGCCAACCCGTCGACGCCCTCTCACATCTGTTGCTCGGCGCGATCGACGAGGGCGCGATGCTGATCGCAAGGGCCGATGACGACGGGACCACGCGCGAGCAGGTAGGGGCCACGGTGAAACGCCTGCTCGAGTCTCTGCCGCCGCGTGCCTAGCGTCCTCGCGGAGGGGCGGCCACGCTGGTTGTCATAAGACGGCACCGAGGGAGGCTGGACAAGATGTCGGGCAACTCTACCTTGGTCGGTCCTCAGCGCTCAGCGACGAACGGGCGAGGCTTCGCGCCGTCGGCGAGCCAACGCGCCAACGCGACGCCGCAGGCGCGTGACAAGCGTCGGCGGCCGCTGGCCGCGCCGCGGATCCAAGTCGGCGCCACAGAGCGCGCAACCGGCGGCGAATGCGCTCACGCGCTCACCGCACCGCGGACAGACATGAGGTCCAATGGGTCCCATGTCGAGGAGCAAACAACATCCATATTTGCAGGGGATTAGAGGCTTCTAAGCGCTCGTTAAGGCGCCGCAGGCTGCGGCACGCCACTGGCTCGACCCAGGCAATACGCTACCTCTCCAGATGGCCATGGAAGCGCGCATCCATGTGATCACGCTGGCTGTAGCTGATCTCGATCGTGCGCTCGCGTTCTACCGCGAGGGCCTCGGCCTGAACTCGGCGGGCGTGATCGCGACCGAGTTCGTCGGCGACGACGAAAACCCGGCCGGAGACATTGCGATGTTCGACCTCGACGGGAACCTCATTCTCGCCTTGTACCCGCGTACAGAGCTGGCGAAGGACGCGACGGTGCCGTTCGGGCCACCGAAGTCGGGCGAGTTCAGCATCGGGCATCTCGTCGCGACGAAGGAAGACGTTGATGCTCTGCTCGCGCAGGCCGAAGCCGCTGGCGCCATACTCACCGGGCCACCGCATGACCGGCCGTGGGGGATCTACTCGGGGTATTTTCGCGACCTCGATGGACACCTCTGGGAGATCATTTGGAATCGACGCACCCAGGTAACCGGGACCGACAGCGCCGGGGTCGCAAAGCCAAGGGAGGCGCGATAATGCATCGAGCGTTGAGGCTGGCCTGGTGGCGCCCGGCCACCCACGCTCCAACAACCGTGGCTCCTCGTGCCCTCTAGCCCAATCCAGCCCGCGTCAAAAGGCCTGGTGACCGGGCGGGGTGGCGTCCTCGTCGGTGGTCACACGCCTCGCGTGGGCCAGGAGATCAGGGTGGCTGACGAGCTCCGCGACGAGTTGCTCGGATCCACCCACACAGGTCCAGTCGTCATCCCACAACGTCGAGACCAGCCACGAGCGGTCCGCAGGGAACATCAGGTCGGGCAGGCAGCCCTTCCATGGATCGGTCGAACGCCATCGCGCAGCTTGTTCCTGACCGGCAGAGACGAGGACGTATCGCCAGTCTGCATACAACGTGACCATCGGCGCGTCGGCGAACACGACATCAGAGGCGCCGGTGTCCAGATACCCCAGCCACCACGGCTCCTGTGCTGAGTGGCGGCCGAGCACATCGAGCAGAGCGCGGTCGCGCGCCTGCTGCTCAATGGGGAGATTTGGCTCCGGGACGACGACCGTGGCGTAGGCAGGAAACCCCGGTGGGATGGCAGAGGTGATCGCGAGGCCCGTCGAGGTTCCCGTCGCGATCCAATCGACGTCAGACGCGCTCCCGATCTGCCACGTCGTGCCGTCCGGGGTCCGCGCCAACGGAGCGCTTCGATCGTGGCCAGCCATGGCGTCAGCGTAAACGCCTAGCGAGGAGCGCAATCGCCACGACTCCGTCCCGCCCTGAAGCCCAACGCTCGATAATGCATGGAGGTGCAGAGGTTCCAGCTAGGCGAGCGCGTTGAAGTCGGCCAAGGCGTGGTTGGCGTGGTCGTGAGGACGGAGATCCTTGGCGATCAGCCCGTGCCAAGCCGCTCGCGGGCTCTCGCCGCAGCCTCGCACAGCCCAGGCGCCGTGGTCTATGTCGTTCGCTACGAGATCAACGGCGAGACCGTCGAGGTGCTGCTGGAAGAGGACGAGATCACGGTAGTCAGCGGCGACTCAAACTAGGCTTGCGACCGACTCGGTAATGCGTGATTGGGCTCTGAAGGTCAGCGCAAACGACAACCAAAGCTCACTGCACCAAGCCGGTGCCTTTGCAGCGCGGGCACTTTTCCTCTCTTGGCCCATAGATCTTGAAGGTCAAGATCCAGACCCAGAACGACCTCGGCACTTTGCCAGCGCCATGGCATCGCGGGCAGACGCTGGTGTCTTCCGCTTCGCTCGCCACGTGGCGACTGTAGCGCCGCCCCCCTCAAAGTAGACAGCAGACGACGCAGTACGACCGAGCGCGAAGTACCCAACACGGCGCTCGATAATGCATGGACGGTGACGCCTGGCAGCGGTCGGGGGGTTGCCGCTAGCCTGCGTGCTGTGGAGGGGGGACCGGACCTGGACCCGGATGCGATCGCTGACAAGCGAGCGTTCGAGCAGGCGATCGTGGTCGCGCTGAAGAAACTACTGCAGGCCTTCGACCCCGAGATGGGGAGCTACGAGATGAAACTCGAAGGCGAATTCCCGGGGACGGCGCTGCATATCGAGGGTCGCAACGTTAGGACCGGCTTGCCCGGCCGGTGGGAGTTGCCGGTTTGGGAGATCTGGAGAGAATTCAATGGCACCGTTCACGGCACGGCGACCGTTCTTTACGCGCAGCTGTCGAACTAGCCCGAGCGATGAGCCGCGCCAGCGAACCCGCTCGATAATGCATGGAACGGGTTGCGCCGATAACTCGCTTATGGAGCGCGATGATGTGGGGCAGCGGCCGACCTTCGGCGCGTTCCTCCGCTCGTATCCGGACTATTACCGCGGCAACCGGTGGGCGTGCCTCCAGTTGGTGTCCGTCTGTCTCCTCGTTCTCGGAGGTGTCGTGCGCAACGGGCCTCTCGCGACCATGAGGCTGGTCGGGCTGACACTTCTTGTCGTGGGGCCGGTCGCGTATGGCGCTTGGCGCTGGGGACAAAGAAAGCACCGGTAGTGGGCGGACCGTCGGCGTGCTCGATAATGCATGTTATGTAACCCAGCGGATGCAGCGCCGCCGAGAGGGCGCTGGTTCGTCCATCGGCGCAGCCCTTGCCTACTGTTGCGTGGACCGCCAGATCGAGCCAAGCATCATGCTGACCACTAACGTCACGATAATTATGAGCAGCCCAAAGCGAACGGGTCGCCGCTGACTCCACGCCGCGAGGTATCCGACCTTTTGCGCTTTCAGTCTCTCGCGCCAGACGGTGTTGCCGATGATGCGTGCGCGCCATTGGTCGGCGGCGTTGTTAGCGTCGCCCTTGGTTTGGATGATTACTCCATTGCTGACGCGGTGGATTGAGACCACGCGGTGGATGACGGTCAGCTTTGGCTCGCCGGGTGGGTGGAAGGCGACGATCTGGCCTCGCTTCAGGGCGGTAGTGGGCTCGGGTGTCAGGACGGCGACATCCCCTGGGTTGAGAGTCGGCCGCATTGACCCCGTATCGATTACGCTGAAGCGCCAGGCGCCCAGCAGCATCCCCGCGATCGTCACGAGGATGACGAGAACGACACCGGCGAGCAGCGTTGACGAGAGGGCTCTCGCCGTTGCACCCCGCGTCCAAGCGCGACGCTGCGGCGCGACAACAAGGCGTAACGGTTGTGCGTCTCGATATGCGATCGGTTCAGTGGACATCTACTGCCAGCCCCCCTGGTTCCAGCCGAGGGCATAGCTGACCGACGCGGTGAGCGGGCTCTGCCAGCCGCCGTGGGCAGCCTGCAGCTTGTAGTAGTAGGGCGAGGAGGTTGCGAGCACGGCATATGGGGCTTTGCCCACCGTGGCTTCGGCCAGCGTGGCGGAGACCGTGTTCGTCGCTGTTGCGATGACGGAGACGCTGGGACCGCCCTGGTTGGCAGCGTAGACGTGGGTGCTGTCCGGAGTGACCGACATGCCGGTCGGGTCCCCGGTCGCTCCGACGGCGGGGTGGGCGGCGACCGCGTCGGTTGACACGGTGATCGTGTCGACGACGTTGTGGGCGTGATCGTGAGCGTAGAGCTGGCAGCCGTTGGGCGTCAGCGCGAGGGCGTTCGGGTTGGCCGTCGCGGATTCGAAGAGGCTGATCGTGCTCGTGACTGTGTCGGTTGAGGTCGCAATGTCCTGTACGCCGTGGCCGGTGAAGCTCGCCGCGTAGAGCTTTTTCCCGTCGGGAGTGATCGCGAGGATGTTGGGGTCCCCGCCGCCGGCGACGTTGGCGTCGACCATGCTGCCTACGGTGATCGTGGCCGTGACCGTGTGGCTTGAGGTGGTGATGTCGTCGATCTTCGCGTTTCCCTGGTCTGCGATGTAGACGTGGGCGGAGTTGGGGGTCACTGCGAGAGCGATCGGTTTGCCGGTTTCGCCAGCACCGATCGTGACGGTTGCGGTCACGGTGTTGGACGACGTTGCGATCACGGAGACGTTGTGGGAGGCGAAGTTGGCGACGTACACCTCTTCTCCGTTCGGCGTTACGGCGATGGCTCCCGGGTCACCCTGGTTACCGACGACGATCCCGCTGCCGAGCGTGCCTGAGGAGATCGTGATGGGGTAGACGCGTTTGTTGGCGCCGTCGACGACGTACGCCGTGACGCCGTTGGGGGTGACGGCGACGGCGTCGGGTCGCGATTTGACGCCTGCTACTTCTGGGATCGCCACGGTTGCAGCGATCGTGTGAGTCGCAACGGTGATGATCTGCACTTGATGCGTGGCGCCCTCAGCGACCACGATCTTGGTGCCGTCGGGTGTTACGGCGATGCCGTTGGGCTCGATGCCGATGATCCCGGTCGTGATCGATGTGCCGACGTTGGTCGCCGTGTTGACGGCGTGCACCGTTTTGGCGAGTTCACCGTTATTTCCGACGTAGACCTGCGGCGTTTCCGCCCCCGATGGGTTCACGTCGGTAAAGCTCGTCGCGATACCCGTCGAACCAACGGACGAGTAGCTACCGCCCGAGCTCGTCGACCGCAGCACGGTGTAGCCGTTGATCAGGGGATTCCCGTTGGCGTCCTTTTCCGCGAAGGCGCTCCAGCTCGCGGACACGTTGGTCTTTTCATTGCCGCCTGCGCAGCCCCCGTTCGCGGTCGCGAGCCCCGCCGCAGTCGCGAGAGTCGCCGCTTTGAGCGCCGCGGGACCGGCGGTTCCCGTGGTGAGGAATGACGCGAGGGACATGCTGAGGCTCGTGAGCTGCACCGTGCCTGCGATCAGCAAGGTGGCCGTCAGGATCCCGGCGCGCTTGCACGCGCCGGGCAGCCCGAACATCGTTACTGCGGGCCCGCGTTCCGCTGCGTGGCCTGGAATGTGTAGGTCAGGGTCGACGAACAACCTTGCAGATCCTCGGTTGCCGCGGTACCGCCGGAGCTACCGGAACAGGCGCCCACTTTCGACAGGTCGCCTGGGGCGCCAGCAGGAAGCGTCAGCGTGAACACCAGGAAGTCTTTCCCGCCCGCGGCCAGCGAGTTGATCGGTGTCAGCGCCGCTGGCGTCGTCTCGAGCGCGCTAACCGATGCGGTCGCGGCCCCGCTGATTTTGACTACGGTCGCGCCCGGGGTGCAGGTGTATTCAAATGGCGGAGGTGGAGAGCCCACGACGGTGCGTTTCCACGCTTCCGAGCACGCCTGAATGCTCACCTGCAATCCGTTCGTGGGGTCAGTATCGAGCAGCGAGGTTGGTGAAGCCGTGAACTTCAGCGTGATTTCCTTCGACGCGAGCGTGCCGCCGGTGTTGTTGAGATCGGCCTCGCGAGCGATTGTGTCGCCGGCCGCTATGTTCGTCGCCCCCGTGGCGACGTCGTTCGTCGGGCCCACGGCCAGTTTGATCGTGCCGGAGGTGATCGCCTGCGGACCAGCCGTCACAGTGTCCGTGAAGGTCGCGAAGGCACCGCCGATGAGCGCCCCGACTGCACCGAGCACCAACGTGACCGAGAGAGCAATCCGACGGCGATTTCCGCGGCGCCCTTGATCCATGAGATGTGTTGTTTGATGTCCGGTCATGTCAGCTCCTGGCTGGTTCACGAACCCGATTGCGCTTACCAGCGGCGGCAGGGAACGATTGCGTGAGGTCGTCTCGTTGCACCGGGGAATACGGCCTCCTACCGGAATATCGCAATCCTCACCCGTCTGCGGTAGACGGATGTTCGAGAGATCGACAGCGACTGCCGGATTACGGGGAGCGGTCGAAGATCTCAGGAGGCGGAGATGAGAGGTCGGCGCTGTCGAGAATCCAGGGGAGCAAGGACCGCGCCCGGGTCTTGAGTCGTGGGTGAGCGCAGCCGATACGGATGCATGCAGCTCAGCGATCGGAATGCGGGCAGCGACACGACCCACCCCGCCGGAACCGCGAGCTACTCGAAGCGCCACCCATCCCGGACGGCGACGATCGCCGGCGCGGCGTGAGCCGAATCTCGGTCGACGCGACCGCCCACATGGAGCTACAGCACAAGCTCCGAGAGGCTGAGGACCGCTTCCGCGGAGCCTTCAACTCCGCAGCGATCGGGATGGCGCTAGTCGCGCCAGACGGTCGGTGGCAACAGGTTAACGCAGCGCTATGTGAGCTGGTTGGCTTCTCAGAGCACGAGTTGCTCGGCGGGACTTTCCAGGCAATCACCCATCCAGCCGACCTCGACGCCGACCTCGAGTTCGTGCGCCAGATGCTCACAGCAGAGATCGAGACCTACCAGATGGACAAGCGTTACTTTCACAAGCTCGGTCACACGATCTGGATTCACCTCAGCGTATCGCTTGTCCGCGACTCCGACGGCGCCCCGTCGTACTTCGTCTCGCAGATACAAGACCGCAGCGAGCAGAGGCGCGCCGAGCAGCTGGACGAGCTACTCCACGCGTTCACGAGCATTCCGACCGGCAACACGTGCGTCGCCCCCGAGCTCGCACGTACACTCGCCTCACCCCAGACAGCCGGGGCGCTCTCCCCCCTCACGCGACGCGAGCGGCAGATACTCGGTCTCGTGGCCGACGGCATGACAAACGAGAAGGCCGCGCGAGCACTCCGGATCTCGCCCGAGACCATCCAGTCGCACATCCGCAACGCAATGACAAAGCTCAACGCCGACACACGCACTCAAGCGGTTGCGACCGCACTCCGTCGCTCACTGCTCGCCTAGCTATTAGTCGACAGTGCGGCAGGTCGCCGCCTCGGCATAGGGACGTTCTCGAATACTCGCCCACGCTGCGGCGGCCTCTCCGGCGCCCGCTTAGGCGCGTTCGTGACCAGGCCGTCTACATCATCGCCATCGAGCCCGGGATCGTGAGGCCGGGCAGGTCCCCCGGCGCGGCGGCGACCCACACGCCGAGCACCGCCAGCACGACGGCCACGCCGTAGACGCCCGTCGCGCGCCACGGCGACAGCCGCTCGACGGCGATCAGTGCCGCGATCACGACCATCCAGATGACGCTCATCACGCCGAGCGCGAACAGCGCCGCCATCAACGCGAGGCAGCAGCCGAGGCAGTAGCCGCCGTGCCTGATGCCGCCGCGCAGGCCGCCGCCGACGCCGGATCGGTTCACGCGCGCGAGCTCGAGCGGATTGCGGCACCTGCCCAGCCAGCCGGCCTTCGCCGTCGTGCACTGGTAGGCCGCCGCGAACAGGATCACGCCGGCTGCGGTGTAGCGGCCCGCGCGATCCCAGGCGAGGAAGGAGACGTCAAGCGAGCGCAGGACGTTGAAGACGAGATAGCCGACCAGGCCCGCCGCCGTCCACGTGCCGGCGTAGCCCGCGACGAATGCCGCGACGGTGCGCTCGCCCGATCGCGCGAACGCCAGCACGGCCGGGACCAGCGACGGCAGCATCATCGCCGCCATCATCAGCGCCCAGCTCGCCATGAACCAGCCGACCCCGCCGAGTGCGGTGCCCGGACCGCCGTCCATGCCCTCCATCCGCTGTGCGGTCACCACCCAGGCCCCGGCGGCCAGCGCGAGCATGGCGCCGGTGAGCCCGGCCCGCGTGGGGCTGGCCAACGGCGGGACCGGGCGTATCGCGGTCGACTCCATCAGCGTGCTCCTCTCAGGCGCGGGCCAGCTCGTATTCATCATGGCGGACCCAGATGTTCTCGTCGCCGTTACGTCCCAGGGGCGCGCGGTCGAGCCACTGATACGCACCCCACAGCCCGTCGAGCCCGCGCGAGTAGGCCGAGTACGTGTGATACACGGCGCCGTCGGATAGGGCAAAGGCGCTCATGCCCGGGCTCTCCTGCAGAAACTCGGGCAGCGAGGCGCCGGTGCTCTTCGCCGTCTCGTACAGTGGCCCGGAGCCGAGCTCGTACAGCTGCGTGCGATCCCCGGTCGGCGCGAAGTTGTACTGGCGGCCTCCGTGCAACTGCTCCGGCGTCGCCGACGCGGCGTAGTCGTAGTTAAAGTCGCCGCCGAACGACGACGCCCATGGGAACGTCCACCCCATCCGCCGCTTGTACGCCTGGAGCTTCTCGAGCGGCGCGCGCGAGACGGCGATCAGCCGCGCGTCGGCCCGGTTGGCGAGGTGGACGTGAAATCCGTTGAAGCCGTCGGCGATCGAAGAGCACGACGGGCAGCCCGCCTCGAACTCCGGGCCGAGCATGAAGTGGTAAACGAGCAGCTGCGAGTGCCCGTCGAACAGCTGCGCCAGCGTCCTGCGCCCGTCGTCTGTGTCGAACTCGTACTCCTTCTCGACGCTCACCCACGGCAGCTCGCGCCGCCTGCGGGCCAGCTCGTCGCCCAGCCGGGTGTGCTCCTTCTCGCGCGCCAGCAGCTCCTTACGGGCCGCCAGCCACTGTTCGCGGGTGCCGATCGTGTGCTCCATCATGGCTTTGCCTCCTGTTTTTGTTGGTCTTGTTGGGCGCGGGCCGCGGCCTCCGCGAGCCGCTTGATCGCGACCAAGCGCGTGTCCCACTGCGCCGCCACGCTCGCGACCGAGCGTGCGGCGGCGTCCAGGCGCTGCGGGCGGACCGTGTAACGCACCTCACGGCCCTCGCGCCTGGCCTCTACGAGGCCCGCGCGGCCGAGGACGGCGAGGTGCTTGGCCACCGCTTGGCGCGTGACGGGCAGCTCGGCGGACACGACGGTGGCGGTCGCCTCTCCGCGGTCCAGGATCAGATCGAGCACGCGGCGACGGGTCGGATCGCCGATCGCCGACCACAGCTCGTCCACCTCCTCGACGACCGCGGTCACCGCTCGGCCGACTCCCGCGCGCGCTCGGCGACGTAGGCGACGAGCTCGCCCAGCTCGAGCCCCCAGCCCCGCGTGTGGCCGTCGAAGTGCTTGCGCCGCTCATCGTCGGAGCCGGCCAGCTGCGCGAACCCGGTCTCGACGACCGTGAGCCGCGTGCCCTCGCCCTCTGGCGTGAGCGTGAACTCGACCAGCAGCAGGTTGCCGTCGGCGGGCTCGGCCCTGTGGTCCGGGACCCAGCGAAACGCGAACAGGTGCGGCGGCTCGACTCGCTCGACGCGCCCGCGCACGGTTCCGTGCTCATCCCAGACGAACGTCGCCTCGCCGTCCGGGCGCAGGTCGAGCTCGACCGAGTCGCTGAACCAACTGCTGATCTGGTCGGGCTCGGTCACGACCGCCCACACGACCTCCACCGGCGCGTCGATGACGATCTCACGTTCTATGCGGTCGGGGACCAAGCCACTGCCTCCTTGTGATGTGCAACCAACGGTTGCGCCTAGCCTAACAGACATCGCGGCGGGTGGTGTTGCCTTCCTTCGGCGGGCTCACCACCTGTGATCGTCGAGTGGTGGCGACGACGCGCTCCGGGGCGCCGCCGTACCGCACACGCGGCCGCAACCTCAAACGGCGTGCAGCAGGTCTCGTTTGAGCACAAGGGGTACGAGTAGGTCACGGTAGCCGTGGTCGTCGAAGAGCACCGTTACCTGATCTCCGTCGTAGCGCTGAACGGTGCCTTCGCCCCATCGTCCGCTCTCGACGCGCGCGCCCACGGCAAACGGCTCGGTCGTGCGTCTTCCCACCGAGCGCCGGCGGTCGTTGTCACACGCGCCGCAGGGACCCGGATACTCCTGACCGAAATAGCTCAGCAGGAACGAACGCCGGCAGCCGGTGTGCTCTGCATAGCGGCGCATCATCTCCAGCCGCGAGCGCTCGACTTCCTTCTCAAGAGCGGTCTCGTCCTCTGACGCCTGGAGGGCGTCGGGCACGCCCAGGACGTCGCTCCAGCGAGCGCCTCCGTCAGCCGTCCAGCTGGCAGCGTTGACATCGACAAGCCGTGCCAGCGCCGACGTGGCCGCGCGTGAGCCGATCCCGAGGGCGCCCGCTAGAGCATCGACGCCTTCCTGTCGCGAGACAGTCGCCAGCCGATTCGCCACTGCCGCGACGACGGTGCTCGACACCCTCCGCGCGGCTAGATGTCGGGCGATGGCAAGATCACTCGGCTGATACAGCAGGCGCGCATGAGCCGCTTTCCCATCCCGGCCTGCGCGGCCGAGCTCTTGGTAGTAGGCGTCGAGCGAGCCGGGCGCATCAGCGTGCAGTACCCAACGCACGTCGGGCTTGTCGATCCCCATCCCGAACGCCACCGTCGCCGAGATGATTCGCGCGGACCCGTCAAGGAACGCTGTCATCGCCTCGCGTCTGGCGGCCGTCGTGAGGCCCGCGTGGTAGAGAGTCACATCGTGTCCTGCCGCCGCGAGGACGTCTCTCGCCGCTTGCGCGCCGGCGTGGGTCGAGGCGTAGACGATCCCCGAGCCCGAGAACTCAGATGCCGCCTCGTCGATCTGGCGCTGCTTATCCTTAGCCGAGCGCACGCGATGGACCGAGAGGTCAATCTGCGGCCGGTCGAAATCTCCGATCACCACTTCGGGGTCTTGAAGTCCGAGGCGACGTTGGATCTGCGCGCGCACCGGCGGCGCGGCCGTTGCGGTCAACGCCAAACGCACCGGCGCCCCGAGGGCGTCGGCTTGTGCCCGTAGACGCAGGTAGTCCGGTCGGAAGTCCTCACCCCACTGGCTGACCAAATGCGCCTCGTCGACCACGAACAGAGCCGGTTGCGAGCGACGAAGCCACTCCCGTGTCTCCACGTTGGTCAGCTGCTCCGGCGAGACGAACACGAACTCGTCCGGGTCGCGGGAGGCCGCGAGGGCAGCCGCCCGCGCTCGCGCAGACAGCTTCGAGTTCAGGACGGTGGCCGCCAAGCCCGCCGTACGTAGGTGTGCAAGCTGGTCGTCCTCCAGGGCGATCAAAGGCGAGACCACCACAGTTGGGCCCGTCCGCAGGAGACCAGCGACCTCGTAGATCGCAGACTTACCGGCGCCGGTCGGCAACACCGCCAGCGTGTCCCGTCCACCGACGGCAGCGGTGATTGCCCGCAACTGCCCAGGCCTGAGATGCGCGAAGCCCAGGCGCTTCTTCGCGACTCCGCGAATCGTCTCGGCCGCGACATTCGTTGCTGTCGCCGTTTCCACCGTGGCTAGGCCTCAAGCTCGCGCGCAACGCGTCTCGCCCGGCGAGAACGTGGCATCGCGCTCACTCCTCGTAATGCTCTTCGTCAGGCTCGCCGTAGACGGCGTCCGACTCCTCCTCCTCCTCGGGACCAGCGTCGCGGATGATCCGGGACGGCTTCTGCTCGTCCCCGTGAGAGGCATGTTCGATCAGCTCCTGCTCGCTCAGCTCAAACCCCTCGGCCTGGCCGCCGCCGCCCTCGTCGACCGGCATGCGCTCTTTGCGCCGGCGGTCAGACAGGTCCGGGATGGGATCGGCGTCGTCCTCGGCGTCCATGTCAGGAGCGTAGTCCATCAGCGTCCTTTTATGAGACCCCGGCGAGCACCCTCGCGTCGGGCGCGCCGGCGTTCTGTCTGGCAGCGCTAACTGGACACCGGGCCTAGCGACCGAGCGTGCGCTCGAACTCGCGGGCTCTCGCCGGGAGGTCCCCAAGCAGCGTCCGGACCTCCTCGAGCCCGGCTCGCAGCTCGGCGTCGCCGACCTCTATGGGAAGCATCGAGTCCTGAAGGGTCGCAAGGCCTTGGTCGGCGCGGCGAGCTGCGTCGACGCCGTCGTCGATGAACCCTCTCGCTCTTCTCGATGGCGCACCGGGGAGCGCCGGCTCGAACGTCCGGATCGCCAGCCCGTGTCGCTCGGCAAACGCCGTGTGCGTGCGCCTCGCTCGACCATAGGCGAGCTGCACCGGCCGGAACAGCTCCTGCTCGAGAACGTCTCCGCTGCGTTCGTCCAACTGCTCGTACGCCTCGCCGAGAGCCGCCAGCGCTGATCCGAGCGCTTCGGTCGCCTCCGCCAGGGTGTCGAGCAGTTGCTGCCTGGCGTCGGCCGTCGTGTAGGGCATGGGGTCCAGGTTATCCACGGCACTTCTGAGGGCGGCCGCTCGCGATAATCGCAGCTGATGGCAGACGCGCAAGCCGAATCGCCCGACGGACAGTCCGCCCCCTACACCGATCGCACGGCGTGGGCGCGGAACCTCGCCGCTCCCGTTCGCGACTTCCTCAGTACCGAAACGGGCAGCGCGACGGTGATCGTGGCGGCCACGATCGCGGCCCTGCTTTGGGCCAATTCACCGGCGTGGCACTCCTATGAATCGGTCTGGACAACAAACCTCTCGATTCAGCTCGGCGGCGGCTCGATCTCGACCGACCTGCGCCATTGGGTCAACGAAGGCCTGATGACGTTCTTCTTCCTCGTGGTCGGCCTGGAGGCCAAGCGCGAGCTTGACCTCGGCGAGCTGCGCGAGCGGCGTCGTCTCGCGATCCCGGTGGTCGCGGCGATCGGCGGCATGGCGGTGCCTGTCGCCATCTATCTCGCGTTCAACGCCGGGGGCCCCGGTGGACGAGGCTGGGGCGCAGCGATGTCGACCGACACCGCCCTGGCGCTCGGAGCGCTCGCGCTGCTCACGCCGCGCATCGCGACTCGGCTGCGTGTATTCCTGCTGACGCTGGCGGTCGTCGATGACCTCGGCGCGCTCGTCGTGATCGCCACCGTCTACACCCATCACGTCTCGCTCGTCGCGCTCGCCATCGCGTTCGCCCTGTTCTGGTTTCTGTTCTCGCTCCGCTACATACCGCTGTTGCGGGGTCGGCTCTCGCTCGTGCGTCAGCTGGCCGTCATCACGGGCGCGGCACTGTGGGTCGCGATGTTCAAGTCCGGCATCGACCCGGTCGTCGCCGGACTCGCGGTCGGCTTGGCGACAAGCGCCTATCAGCCGTCGCGTGAGGACCTGGAGAGGGCCACGGCGCTCGCGCGCTCCTTCCGCGAGCAGCCGACGCCGGAGCTGGCGCGGTCGGCCCAGGTCGGTGTTCGCTCGGCAATCTCGCTCAACGAGCGGATCCAATACAGCCTCCACCCCTGGACGAGCTATGTGATCGTGCCGCTGTTTGCGCTCGCGAACGCCGGCATCCACGTTACGGGGCATCTGCTTGAAGACGCGGTCACCTCGCCGATTACCCTCGGGATCGTCGTCGGCTACGTAATCGGCAAGCCGGTGGGGATCATGGGTGCCTCTTGGCTGGCGTCACGACCCGCGATGCACGGCCCGCGGCCGACCCTCAGCTGGCCGGTGCTCGCGGGCGGGGCAACGGCGGCCGGCATCGGCTTCACCGTGTCGATGCTCGTCTCGAGCCTCGCATTCCACGGCGAGCAGCTCGACGAGGCCAAGCTCGGCGCGCTCGGCGCAATTGTCGTCGCGACGCTGCTGGCGTGGGGCGTGTTCACCGCCGTCAAACGTCTACCGAGCCGAGTGCGCGCGCGGCAGATCGGGGCCACGGCGGAGGACCTCCTTGACCTCTCCGAGGACGTCAACCCCGAGCGCGACCACGTCCGCGGGCCCGATGACGCGCCGGTCACGCTCGTCGAGTACGGCGACTTCCAGTGCCCTTATTGCGGACAGGCCGAGTCGGTCATACGAGAGCTCCTCCTCTCTTTCGGCGACGACGTGCGCTATGTCTGGCGCAATCTGCCGCTGAACGACGTGCACGGCAACGCGCAGCTCGCCGCCGAGGCCTCCGAGGCGGCCGCGGCGCAGGGGAAGTTCTGGGAGATGTATGACGCGCTGCTCTCCCATCAGGATGAGCTCTCGCCCCGAGACCTTGGCCGCTACGCGGAAGAGATCGGGCTTGACATGGATCGCTTCTGGGACGAGCTTCGCCATCACGAGTACGCGCCGCGCATCGCCGAGGACGTCGCCAGCGCCGACGCGAGCGGCGTTTCAGGGACCCCGAGCTTCTTCATCAACGGACGCCGTCACTACGGCGCATACGACATCGACACGCTCACCTCCGCGGTGACGGCAGCGCGCAACCGCGCTCACGCGCTCGCAGCAGCGGTCTAGCTCAAGGGGTAGACGAGCGAGACCTGCGTCGAGAGGGCGCACGTTGCCGTGGCAGCTGTTTTCGCGGCCGGGCTCCGGTGCGGCTTGCGCCGCCGGACGGACGGCCTGCGTACGCTCCCGAGCGGGCGCGCGCTGCCGGCGCCTGGGGCAGAGATCGAGATACCCGGCGAGCCGAAGTCTGGCTGAGCGCCTTCGTATTCGGCATTGCCGGATTCATTGGCGCACGAGATGTAGCCGCCGTTCTCGACCACGCTCTGGGCCGGCCCGAGCGACGCTCCGACCTTGGCGGCCAGGACCTGTGCCTTGTTCAGCCCGTCGCCAACCGCGTCGATCAGGCCCTGGTGGTATGCCGCGATCGCAGCGGCGCCATTCGCATGCTGATCGATCGGCTCGGTCGCAACTCCCTGGACGCTGGCCGTCCGCTGCGGCGTGGTGCTTGTCGGGGGCCCTTCAGCTGATGCGACACCGAGCAGGCCCGCGGCCGCCAGACCGGCTGCCGACGCCAAAGATGCTGCCACTACGACCCTCATCGGACCCCCGGGCGGCTCAGGGCGCGCACATGCGCTCCGACCCACGATGCTATCGCGCTTGCCGCCGGTTTAATCCGCGGATCGGCGCACTGGACGCATGTCGGCTTCTCGCCGGAGCGTTCAATTCAGCGTGGCCATCTGCCTGGCGCGGACGAGCACCGCGTCGATCATCTGCTCCGTCAGCCGGCCGGTGAACGTGTTCTGCTGGCTCGGGTGATAGCAACCGAGCAGCGAGTACGGCTCGGCCTCCAGCTCAGCACCGTGGCCGAACCGCGGCCGTGGGCGCCGCGGCGGAGCACCATCAGCAGCCGCGGTCAATCGCAGCGCGGCATCCCATGCGAAGGCGCCGAGGCATACGAGCACCCGCACGTTGCCGAGCAGGCGCAGCTCGCGAACGTTCCAGGGCAGGCAGGCATCGCGCTCGTCAGGAGTGGGGCGATTGCCCGGCGGCGCGCAGCGAACCGCCGCCGTGATCCACGCGCCGTTCAGCCGCAGGCCGTCGTCGAGAGCGCTCGAGCTCGGCTGGTTCGCAAATCCGCTTCGCCACAGCGCGGCGAACAGAAAGTCCCCCGAGCGGTCCCCGGTGAACATGCGTCCCGTCCGGTTCGCGCCGTGGGCTGCCGGCGCAAGGCCCAGCACGAGCACGCGTGCCGCGGGGTCGCCGAACCCCGGGAGTGGGCGTCCCCAGTACTCCTCGGAGGCAAAAGCGGGGCGGCGCCGGCGCGCGACCTCCTGCCGCCACGCGACCAGGCGGGGACAGCGCGTGCAGGAGGACACCTGCTCGCTCAGAGTCGCCAGTTCGAGATCCACTTGCGCTTGCACACGCCAGTAGTAGCATCGAGTCCGATGGATCTGTGGATCTGGATCCTGCTTGTGACCACGCTGGTCATCAAGCTCCCCATCGTGGCGCTGATGCTGTGGATTCCCTTCCGCAACGACGAGACGATGCAGTCGCCCGACACCCCGGGCTCCTCAGAAGAGGACGGCGGCTCGAAGGCGCTGCCCGGAGGGCCGCTCGACCCTCACCCCCGTCCTCCCCGTTCTCCATTGCCCCGCTGGCCGCGTCGCGGCCCGCACGGTGCGCCCCCCTCCCCCGCGCCCAAGCGCATACGCACCTCGGTGCAGAGTCGCCGGCGCGTGGGCATTCTCCACTGAGCACCGCGCGCAGGCGGCCCGGCGTCAGCGGTTGCGCTTGCGCTGCTGCCGTGCGGCCTTCGCTTTGGCGCGGCGCCTACGCTGCCTGGCAGCCCAATCGCGGGATGCCACCCCGGCCGTGAGTTGGGGGTCGCCCGCGGGCGCGACTTTGCGCGCGTCCCGCGCGATCACGAACGCGATCCCCACGAGCAGCAGCACGGCGGCCACCAGGGCGAGGATGATGACGGTCTGGGAGTTGGTCGCGGATTCGGAGGAGACGTGCGACGCCGTCGAGGTCGTCGCCGTTTTGGTCGCTTCGGAGTGGCCTTCGGTTAGTTCGTTGAAGGCGTTGCCTCCGGTCGGCGACGCCGCCAGCGCCGCCGCGCTCGACAGAGCACACACAGCGAACGTGAGCAGCAAGCTCAACCACAGCGACGCGGCACGACACAGCAGAGGTGGGCGGCGAACGGTCCGCACCGAGCGAGCATACCGCCTGCCGTGGGCGCCTGTGGGCGGCGCAGCCACGGCAACCGGCGTGCGGGCCGGGGTGCGCGGCAAACCGTAGAATGGCTCGGAATGGCTCCCAAGCAGCGACAGATCCGGATGGAGCAGCGTGGCGCGCTCGAGGCCATTCAGGCACTGGAGCAGCGCTCTGACGAGGAGCTCGAGGCGGAGACCAAGTTCAAGTCGGCCGCGCTCGCGATCCTCGGAGCGCGTGCCTCGGAGCGATTCGACGCCGAGGCTGCGCGGGGCTACTTCCAGCGGGCCATCGCGGCCGCTCGTCCGCAGGAGCGGATGCAGATCCGGCGCATGGCCGACGCTTCGCTCGCGCTCGCCGAACGACGGGCGGGCGACCTCAAAGATGCCGTGGAGCGGCTCGGGCAGGCGCCCCCCAGCGGACGCCAGCTATTCGCCCTGCGGGCGATGGGACTGCTGGTTCCCTCCGCATCCGCTGGGATGCTCGCTCGCGCGCGCGGCATCCTGCTGATCCTGATCTTGATCGTCGCCCTGCTCGCCCTCGGAACGGGCATCGTCGAGCTGATCTCGCTCCCCTTCGGCGGCCTGAGCCTGGCGCCGAGCATCCTGCTCGGGCTGTTCGTCGTGCTCGCGGCGCTCGGCGTGGTGGCCGCCATCGGACGCCGCCGTCGCGATCGGGCGCGCGCCGCGGCACCCTCCTGAGGCGCCCCCGCCTGAAGCCCTGCACGCAGCTCAATAGGCTTGGCGTGTGGCTTCGCCCGTTTGCCTGATCGTGAACCCCGCCGCGGGTGGCGGCAAGGCCGGACGCCTGGGTCCAGAGCTCGAGCGCACCCTGCGCGGACACGGGCTGACCGTGCGACGCGTCGAAACGCGCGATCTCCCGCACGCCCGAGAGCTGGCGCTCGAGGCGGCGACCCACGGCGAGACCGTCGTCGCTCTCAGCGGCGACGGCATGCTCGGAGCGATCGCAGACGCCTTGCGGACGATCCCGGGAGCCGTGCTCGGTGTCCTTCCAGGCGGACGCGGCAACGACTTTGCCCGCGTGCTCGGCATCGCCGATGATCCGCAGGCTGCTTGCGCGACGATCGCACACGGAGCGCCCAGGCCGGTGGATGTCGGCGAGGCCGCCGGACGCGCCTTCGTCGGCATCGCCTCGGTCGGCTTTGACAGCGACGCGAACCGCATCGCCAACGAGGCTCCATCCTGGCTCGGTGGCCTCGTGTACACGTACGGGGCCCTGCGCGCACTGGCGTCATGGCGACCGGCGACGTTCGAGATCGAGCTTGATCCTCCCGGCGAACGGCACACGTTCACCGGCTACTCGGTCGGGACCGCCAACTCGAAGGCCTACGGCGGAGGCATGTATGCGGCGCCTGATGCGTTGCTCGACGACGGGCTGCTCGAGGTCGTCGTGGTGAGCGCCATGAGCAGACGTCGGTTCCTCGCGGATCTCTTGCCGAAGGTGTTCAAGGGAACTCATGTGCAGCTGCCGACGGTGCGCGTGTTTCGCGCGAAAGAGGTGGAGATCTCGGCGGACCGGCCGTTCACGATGTACGCCGACGGGGATCCAATCGCTGAGCTCCCGGTGCGCGTACGGGCCCTCCAGGGGGCGATCAACATGCTCGTTCCGCTGCAGAGCCAGGCCAGGCCCGCGTTCGCGGCCCCAGATGCCAAAGCGCAGACGCAAGCAGCCGGCGGCGAAAGGACCGCTCCCGCTGCGGCCCCGGGCGAGTCCCCGGTGAGCCCCTGATGGCCGCGGTGCTCGCGCCCAAGCTGGCCCTCGCGCGGGCCGTGGGCGCACTTTCGCGACTGCAGGGCGGTGGCGCGACAAGCGTCCCCGGAAGGGTGCTGATGCGCCTTGAGCCGAGCGCGATTGGCGCCCTCGGCGCGCGTCTTTCGCGCGGGAGTGTGCTCATTTCGGCGACGAACGGCAAGACCACGACCGCGGCGATGGCCGCAGGCATCTTCGAGCAGGCCGGCATCGGACTGGTGCGCAACCAGGCCGGGGCGAACATGGCCGGCGGGATCGCCACCACGCTGCTTGCCGCGGCGCGTCCGCGTGGCGGCATCGCAGGCGAGCTCGGACTCTTCGAGGTGGACGAGCTTTGGCTCGTCACTCTCGTCGATCAGCTGCGCCCGCGGGCGATCCTGCTCTCGAACCTGTTCCGCGATCAGCTCGACCGTTACGGCGAGCTCGAGACGATCGCCGAGCGCTGGAGCGACGCCTTGGCACGATCCGACGCGCGGCTCGTCCTGAACGCCGACGACCCTCAGATCGCCGACCTCGGGCGCGAGCGCTCAGAGGTCGTCTACTTCGGCGTGGACGACGACTCGCTTGCGATGCCGGGGATGGCGCACGCCGCAGACGCGAAGCACTGCCGGCGCTGCGGCGCCGCCTATGTCTTCGACGCGGTCTACCTCGGACACCTGGGGCACTACCACTGCGAGAGCTGCGGACAGTCGAGGCCGGCGCCGGCAATCACCGCGACGGACGTGACGCTCGAAGGCGTTCGCTCGGCGCGTTTCATGCTGCGCACGCCGGCAGGTCAGGCTGAGGTGAGGCTCGGCCTCCCCGGCCTCTACAACGTCTACAACGCGCTTGCCGCCGCAGCGCTCGCAAGCACGCTGGGCGTGCCGCTGCCCAGCATCGTCGCCGGCCTGTCGGGGACGAGGGCAGCCTTCGGGCGCGCGGAGTCGGTGACCCTGTCCCTCGACGGCGCGTCCCCGGCCCAGCGGGCGCCGGCGGAGGGACATCGTGAGCTGCGGATCCTGCTCGTGAAGAATCCCGCCGGCGCGAACGAGGTGCTGCGGACACTGGCGCTCGAGCCGGGCGAGCATGACCTGCTGGCCGTGTTGAACGACAAGATCGCCGACGGTCGCGACGTGTCCTGGATCTGGGACGCCGACTTCGAGCTGCTCGCGAGTCGCATTCGACGGGTCACCTGCAGCGGCAATCGCGCGGCGGACCTGGCCGTGAGGCTCAAGTATGCCGGCGTCGAGGAGGCGCGCATCCACGTCCAGCGAGACTTGGAGCGCGCGCTGCGCGAGGCCGCCGGCGATCGGGGAGAGGGCGACTCGCCACTGTACGCGCTGCCCACCTACACCGCGATGTTGTCGCTGCGGGACCTCCTGGTGGCGCGCGGGGAGGCGAGCAGCGCATGGGCGTGACGCGATCCGCAGACGCACGTCTGCCAGCGGCCGCCGAGCGGCAGGTCATATGGCACGACCTGGAGTGCGGCGGCTACAAGGCCGACCTGGCGCTCTGGCGAGAGCTCGCTGACGGATCACACGACGGTTCGCCGGCGGACCCGATCCTGGAGGTCGGCGCCGGGAGCGGACGAGTGGCTCTCGATCTGGCCGGCGCCGGCCATCGGGTTACCGCGCTTGACCTCGACCGTCGGCTCCTCGACGCGCTGAGCGCCCGTGCCGCCGGCGGGGAGGTTGAAGTGGTGTGCGCCGACGCGCGCACGTTCGACCTCAGCCGACGCGATTTCGGACTGTGCCTCGTGCCGATGCAGACAGTGCAGTTACTCGGCGGAGAGGCCGGCCGGGCCGCGTTCCTGCGCCGTGTGCGCAGCCACCTGCGTCCAGGCGGCGTGCTCGCATGCGCGATCGTGAGCGACTTCGAGTCATTCGATGTAACCCGTGGCGGGGATGGACCCCCACCCGATGTCGTGCGCCTCGGCGCGGTCGACTATGTAAGCCGTCCCATCCGCGTGTCCACCAGCGAGGACCGCGTGGTCATCGAACGTGTGCGCCGGGTGCTCCCGGGGGGTCGCGAACTGCCGCGGGAGGGCTCGAACCGTCTGCTCCGGCTGGGCGCCCGCGCAGCGACGACCGCCGGCGAGCGCGACGTGATCGAGCTGGACCTCGTCACCGCCGAGCAGCTCACGCGCGAGGGCATAGCGGCGGGCCTGCGTCCCGGTGTGGCGCGCAGAGTGGAGGGCACGGACGATTACCTCGGGAGCGACGTGGTGATGCTCCATGCCTGACGGTGGCGTCCCCCCCACGAGGACGCTGCGCGTCTGTGCGCTTTATCCCGACCTCATGAACATCTATGCCGACCGCGGCAACCTGCTCGTGCTCGAGCGCCGCTGCGCCTGGCGCGGCATCGGGTTCGAGATCATCGCCAGCGGGCTTGGCGAACCACTCGATCCAGACGCCGGGGACCTCTTCTACATCGGCGGCGGCCAGGACCGCGACCAGCGCCTGTGCGCGCGGGACCTGATCGAGACCAAGCGCGACGCATTGCACGCGGCCGTGGCCCGCAACGCGGTCGTGCTCGGAGTGTGCGGCGGCTATCAGCTGCTGGGCCGCTCCTACACGCTCGATCACGAGCGCATCCCCGGCGTCGGTCTGCTCGACGTGGAAACGGTCCGGGAAGGTCCGCGGCTGATCGGCAACATCGCGATCGAGGTCACGCTCAACGGTCACCGCGCGGTCTCTGCTTCGCCGCCTCGCGTGCTCGCGGGCTTCGAGAATCATGGCGGGCGGACTCGTTTGGGGGCCGCCCAGCAGCCCCTCGGACGGGTGTTGAAGGGGTACGGCAACGACGGCGCCAGCGGCGCCGAGGGCGCGATCAGCGGCAACACGATCGGCACCTACTTGCACGGCCCGCTGCTTCCCAAGAACTCGTGGTTCGCCGACTGGCTGATCGGCGCGGCCCTCGGCATCGAGCCGGACCAGCTCGCTGCCCTCGACGACGAGCTCGAGCGCGACGCGCATCTCAGCGCGCGCCGCGCAGCCGGCGTCTAGCTCGCCCACGGATCGCCGCAAAGTGCTCGATCTGTCACTTCTCCCCAGAGGCGGGGCCGCATACGATCGGGCCGATGGAGCTCTCCGAGTACCAGCGCCTGTCCCGCCGCACCGCCGAGTATCCGCGCGACGCCTGGCTCGCCTACCCGTCGCTGGGACTGGCGGGAGAGGCCGGCGAGGTCGCCGAGCACGCCAAGAAGGCGATCCGCGATGACGGAGGCACTGTCACGGACGAGCGCCGCGTGGCGATGGCGAAGGAGCTCGGCGACGTGATGTGGTACGTGGCCCAGCTCGCGAGCGAGCTCGGGCTCGAGCTGGAGGACATCGCGCGGGCCAATCTCGACAAGCTCAGCTCGCGCCAGCAGCGTGGGGCGCTCTCCGGCAGCGGCGATGACCGCTAGCGACGGCGGCTCTACTACTCGGCGAGCAACCGGGCGGGCGCCGCGAAGCGCGCGAAGCGACCGGCCAGGCGCGCTGGAACGAGCGCGCGGACGCGCACTCCCTCGGCGGTGTCCTCGCGGCTGACCTCGCCCGCGATGTCGTGCAGTTCCGCCAGGCTGCCGCCGTCGGCGTAGGGAACGAGCAACTCGAGGCTGCGAAGCGTGTGCGCGAGCTCGCGCTCGATTCGCTCGCCGAGCTCTACGAGGCCCTCTCCCGTCGCCCCGCTGACCAGAACGGCGTCGGGGTGTCGCAGCCGCAGCTCCTCGCGGGCCTGCTCGTCGATCAGATCGACCTTGTTCAGGACCAGCAACCGCGGCCGGTCGCCGGCGCCGATCTCCTCGAGCGTCTGATCGACCGAGCGCTGCATGATCTCCGCGTGGGCCTCCGGGGCCGACGCGTCGAGCACATGCACCAGGAGCTCCGCGCGGCGGGTCTCCTCGAGCGTTGCGGCGAACGCGTCGATGAGCTGGTGGGGCAGCTTGCTGATGAAGCCGACGGTGTCCGTCAGGAGATACGGCCGGCCATCGAGCCTCAGCGTGCGTGTGGTCGGGTCTAGCGTGTGGAACAGACGGTCGCGCACGCCGACCTCCGACCCTGTGAGGGCGTTGAGCAGCGTCGACTTGCCCGCGTTCGTGTAGCCGACCAGCGCGATCGTAGGCAGCGCCGCGCGCTCGCGCTCGGCGCGCTGCACGGCCCGGGTGCCCTTGACGTGCTCGAGCCGCCGGCGCAGCGTCGCTATGCGGTCGCGAGCCAGGCGTCGATCGGTCTCGATCTGCGTCTCGCCCGGGCCCCTCGTGCCGATGCCGCCGCCGAGGCGCTCGAGGTGGCTCCACAGCCCGCGCATGCGAGCGAGGTTGTACTCCAGCTGGGCCAGCTCCACCTGGAGCTTGCCGTCCGCCGTTCCCGCGTGCGACGCGAAGATGTCGAGGATCACCGTCGTGCGATCCACGACCGGAAGCCCGAGCTCCTCCTCGAGGTTGCGCTCTTGGCGCGCGGTCAGCTCGTCGTCGCAGGCGATCAGGTTCGCGTCGCAGGCCTTCGCGGCGGCCTTCGCCTCGCGCACCTTGCCCGGACCGAGATAGCTGTTGGGGTGCGGCTTCTCGCGCCGCTGGACCATCTCGCCCACGACGGCAACGCCCGCGGTGCGCAGCAGCTCGCCGAGCTCGGAGAGGTCCTCGCCCTCGGGCAGCGCTGCCACGCAAAGAGCGCGTTGGCGCGCCCGCTGCGCCGGCTCGCCGCCGTTCGGAGGGGCCGCGGCTGCGGCTCTCGCTGTTACGGCGCTCCTGCCGTTGCGGCTTCTATCCATCCACCTACCAGTCTAGGACCTCCGGGAGCGCCCATGGCCAGGCGATCAGTCGCCCAGCGCGCCGAGGCGCTCGACCGCCTCCAGCAGCCTGGCGTCGGGAGTCGTGAGCGAGATGCGGAACCAGCCCTCACCGGCGGGACCGTAGATCGCCCCCGGCGAGAGCACGACGGCCGCGCGCTCCAGCACATGCTCGCAATATGCGGCCGAGCTCGCGAAACCGGCGGGTACCGGCGCCCAAACGTAGATCGTCCCGCGCGGCGGGGTGACGTCCACGCCGATTCCGCGCAGCGCCTCGCAGACGAGGTCCCGGCGGCGCCGGTAGAGCTCGTTCATCGAGGCGACCTCCGCATCGCCGTCGGGTGAAAGGGCGGCGACGCCGGCGAGCTGCACCGCCTCGAACAGGCCCGAGTCGATGTTCGTCTTCAGCCGCCAGTAGATCTCGATCGCGTCTGCGTTGCCGACGACCACGGCGCAGCGCCAGCCCGTCATGTTGTAGCCCTTCGACAGCGAGAAGACCTCGATCCCGACCTCCTTCGCGCCAGGCGTGGCGAGGAATGACGGCGCGCGGTAGCCGTCGAAGACGATCTCCGAGTAGGCGTTGTCGTGCACGACGAGGATCTCGTACGCGCGCGCGAACTCGACCACGCGCTCGAAGAAGCCCTCCGGCACGACGGCCCCGGTCGGATTGTTCGGGTAGTTCAGGTACATCAGCTTCGCGCGCCCGGCCACCTGCTCGTCGATCGCCCCGAGGTCCGGCACGAAGCCTTTGTCTGGCTGCAGCGCCATCAGCACCGGCTCGGCGCCCGCCAGCCACGGACCTCCGGTGTAGACCGGGTAGCCCGGGTCGGCGGCGAGCGCGTAGTCGCCGGGGTCGAGGAACGCGAGGTTGAGGTTGAAGATCGCCTCCTTCGCGCCGATCGCGGGAATCACGTCGCGCTCCGGGTCCAGCGCCACGTCGAAGCGGCGTTCGTAGAAGTCGGATACGGCTACACGGAAGTCTTGCCGGCCCCGGTTGGAGGGGTAGCGGTGCGTCTCGGGCTCGGTCACCGCCTCCTGCATCGCCTCCACGATCAGCGGCGGCGTCGGCCGGTCGGGGTCGCCGATACCGAGACTGATGACGTCGATCCCCGCGGCCCGCTTCTCGGCGACCTTGCGCTCGAGCTGGGCGAACGCGTACGGGGGTATGAGCTCCAGGCGCTTACTGGGTTTCATGCAGCTCCTTTTCGAAATCCTCGCTCAGGCGACCCTCGAAAACCGGCCGCGCCCAGCCTGTCAGGTTGATCCGCAGGTCCTCCCCCACCTCGACTTCGAGCTCTCCTCCGTCGAGCAGCACCGTCACCCGGACGCCGGCGCCACCGCGGCCGTTTTCCTCGACGTAGGCGACGGCTGCGCCCGTCGCGCCCGTGCCCGAGGACAGCGTCTCCCCCACACCTCGCTCGAAGATCCGCGCCCGGATGCGTCCCTCGCCCAGGCGCGTGTACCACGACACGTTCGTGCGATTCGGAAAGCGCCCGTCCGCTTCGATCGGCGGCCCGACAGCCTCCAGGTCGAGCGCCTCGAGCTCGGCCACAGAGTCGACGTGGATGGCGCACTGCGGGTTGCCGATCGACACGTGCTGGAAGGCCCACTCACGGCCGCCGGCGAAGAGCACCCCACGGCCGTCGGCGGGGCCGTCGGGGAAATCCCGGGAGCGGAGCGTCGCCCGGCCCATGTCGACGGTGCACGTGTCAAGCCCCGTTATCGACGGGCGCATCTCGCCGGCCGCGGTGTGGATCGTGAAGCTGTCCCGGTCGGTCCAGCCCCGCCGGCGCAGGTAGAGGATCGCCTCGCGGGCGCCGTTGCCAGACAGCTCCGCCTCCGAGCCGTCGGGGTTGAAGATGCGCAGGTCGGCGATGTTCGCCGGATCGGCGGGCGGCGAGAGCAGCAGCACGCCGTCGGCGGACACGCCGAAGGGTCCGTCGCACAGCCTGCGTACGCGCGCGGGCGTCAGCTCGAACGGCAGCTCACGCTGCTCGATGATCAGATAGTCGTTGCCGAGGGCTTGCCACTTCTCAAATCTCACAAGGGGCCGCAGTCTAGGATCTCCCGCGCGACCGCGGCCGGGTCGCGGCCGGTCACGTCGATCACGCGCACCCCGGCGAGCTTGCGCATCCACGTGAGCTGGCGCTTGGCGTAGTTGCGGGTGCGACGCTTCATCCGCTCGACGTCTCCGACGAGCAGCTCTTCGAATCCGAGCGCCTTGCGGGCCGTCTCAGAGGCCCCGGCGGTGTGAGCTCGCTGGACCTCCTCGCGCGCACCCGCGGCGAGCATCGCCTGCACCCTGGCATCGATCGCCGCGTACAGCGCCTCGCGCTCCATCGTCAGGCCTGCGAGCAGCGTCGGATGGCGCAGCTCGTCACTCCACAGCTGCGACGGGCCCTCCGGCGGCTCGAGCTCTCCCTGATCGAGCAGCTCGAGCGCCCGTACCACGCGCTGGCGGTCATTTGGCTCGATCTCGGCGGCGGCCCATGGTGCGCGCTCTGCGAGCGTCGCATGCAGCGCGGGCGCACCGTGCTTCTCGAGCTCGGCCGTCCAGCGCTCGCGCAAGCCCTCGGCGGGCGGCGGGCGCAGGTCGAGGTCGGTGAGCGCTGCCCGCAGGTACAGCCCCGTACCGCCCACCACGATCGGCCGCCGTCCTTCGCTCAGCAGAGCGTCGAGCTCGGCATGGGCGAGCTCCGAGTACTGCCCGACGCTGAACGTCGCGTCGATGGGCAGGAAGGAGACCAGCCGATGCTCGAGCGCAGCCCGCTCCGCGGAGGAGGCCACGCCCGTGAGGATCTCTAGCCCGCTGTACACCTGCAGCGCGTCGGCCGACACAGCCACGGGATCCTCGCCCCGCGCCCGCAGCAGGGCCGCCAGGGCGACCGCGATCGAGGTCTTGCCGACCCCCGTCGGTCCGAACAGCGCGATGATCCGCATGCGGGTAGGCTCACAGTTTCTGCAGATCTCCGGCTCGACAGTACTGCTCACGGGGGCAACGGGGGGGATCGGGCACGCGATCGCTCGTGTCCTACACTCCCACGGGGCCGAGCTGATCCTCAGCGGGCGGCGCGCGGAGGTGCTCGAGCGGCTCGGCGCGGAGCTCGACGCGCGCGTCTTGGCCGTCGATCTCAGCATCCCAGCCGATGTTGAGCGTCTCGTGACCGAGGCCGGCGACGTCGACATCCTGATCGCCAACGCCGCCCTTCCCGCGTCGGGCACGCTCGAGTCGTTTTCGGTTGACGAGATCGACCGTTCGCTCGACGTCAACCTGCGCGCGCCGATCGTCCTCGCACACGAGCTCGCGCCGGGGATGGTCGAGCGCGGCCGAGGTCACCTGCTGTTCATGTCCTCGCTCGCCGGCAAGGCGGCGACACCGCGGGCGGCGCTCTACAACGCCTCGAAGTTCGGCCTGCGAGGGTTCGCCACGGCGCTGCGGTCGGACCTCCGCGGCACCGGCGTGGGCGTCTCGGCCGTCTTCCCCGGCTTCATCAGCGAGGCGGGCATGTACGCCGACGCGGAAGTGAAGCTTCCACGCGGCTTCGGCACCCGTAGCCCCGAGGACGTCGCGCGCGCGGTCGTCGGCGCTATCGAGCGCAACCGCGGCGAGGTCGATGTCGCGCCGCTCGCCCTGCGGGCGGGCACGACCTTCGCGAGCCTCGCGCCGGAGCTGGCCGGAAGCCTCGGCCGCAGGCTCGGCTCCGATGAGGTCTCGCGCAAGATGGCCGACGCTCAGAGCGACAAGCGCTGAGACCTCAGAACAGCGCCTCCTGACGGCCCTGGGGCATCGCGGCCGAATCGCCGGCGTCCGGACCCGCTGTCGGATGTCCGGCGAGCCTGAATCCGGAGTCCGCTCCCCGCCTGCGAACCATTCGCGACAGGCGCTCGCGCTCCTCCCTCGGCGCGTAGGCGCCGCTGCGGTAGAGCTCCTGGTAGCGGGGCAGGAGGTCTGGGCGCTGGGCGCGCAGCCAGTCCATGAAGATCCCGCGCACCTCTCCGCGCAGGTGCAGGGCGATACCGCCGATGCTGGTCGCGCCGGCCTCGTTCGCCAGCTCGAGCAGTGGCTCGACCTGATGCGGCGCGTCGTTGATCCCGGGCATCAGCGGCGCGATCAGCACGCCCGTGGGGATGCCCGCTCGGTTGAGCTCGGCGACGGCCTCCAGCCGCGCCCGTGGGTTAGGCGTGTGCGGCTCGGTCGCGCGCCATGCCTTCTCGTCCAGGGTGGGGATCGATAGGCACGCGGTGATGCTGGTGCGGTCCGCGATCTCGAGCATCAGATCCAGATCGCGAAGCAGCAGCGGCGACTTCGTCAGCACGGAGCACGGGTTGCCGGCGTCGCGCAGCGCTTCCCAGATGCCGACCATCAGCCGGTAGCGCCCCTCTACCCACTGGTAGGGGTCGGTGTTCGTCCCCATCGCGACGTGCTCGCGCTTCCACGACGGACGGGCGAGCTCTGCGCGGAGCACCTCGGGCGCGTTCACCTTGACGACTATCTCCTTCTCGAAGTCGCGACCAGCGTCGAAGTCGAGGTACTTGTGAGTTGGCCTTGCGAAGCAGTTGTGGCTGACCACGCCGTCGGCGACGAAGTCACCTGTCCCGGTCGTGATGTCGTACATCCGCATGACCTTGCCCAGGGCGCGGATTGACGTCACCCGAAGCTTTGCGTTCGTCTTGACAGCCGCACCCTCGAGGCTCCGCTTTCTTGTGATGGCGGGGTCGGTGCTCAGGAAAAAGCGCATGCGCTCTGGCAGGCCGCCAAGGAGGCGCAGACACGTCAGGCCGTTGGCGTTGGACGCACGCTCGACGACGTGGGCGAAGCCGAGCCGTCTGAGGCACACGCCGATCCACGCAAGGATCTCCCGATCCGTGTTCGCGATGCGAAGCGCGTGGCGGCTGCACGATCCCTCGGCGTCGAAGATGCCCGCGAGGAACCCCTTCGTCCAGGAGAGAGTCGGCATGATCGGCCAGCGGATCAGCTGGGCGATGCGTTCGACGTTGCCTCTCGACTGTGAGCGGATCGCGGTTATCGCCCTCCGGTTGCCGATGGCCTCGGCGAACTCGAACTCCTTCGTGGCGACGTCGAAGTAGGCGAGGTACAGATCAGCGCGACGCAGCGCCTCGGTGTCGGTCAAGGCAAGGCGGAATTTGTAATACCGGTCTACCCCACAACCCGCGCGGGCGTAGGCGTAGGCGCCGATATGTCCGTCACCTCTGATCATGCCACAGAGGTATCCACGCCGATACTCGTCGTTGACGAACGGCATCTCGGCAAAGCCGCCGGGCCCGATCATCTTGCTGTTCAGCGTGAGGTGGGGCCTCTGAAGCGGACCCTGCTCGGCCCCGAGCACATGCTTCCAGCCGCGGGAGGTCAGGAAGCGGTGATCGCCGCTCGCGACCAGCTCGGTCCCATCCTCCAGCGTGACTGCGTAGGCAGTTTTGATGCTCGACCACTTGTCGAGGACGCGGGTGACTCGAAAGCGGCGATGGGACCCTTCTCGCGACGTTCCATAGATCTGGTCGCCGACCTGGATGTCCCCCATCCGCACAGTGCGCCCATCGGCCATCAGAACTTGGGTGTGGCCCCACGTGCAGTAAGTACAGGCATGAGAACATCCCCTGTACGGATTGATCGTCCAGCGGAACGGCATCCGCGACTTCTCCGGCACGCGATTGAGCACTGACTTCGCGTGCACCTCGTAGAACCTCGTGTCAAGGGCCTCGGGTGCCTCGAAGCGGCGGACCGCCGCGGGGTCGCGATAGCCCGGCAGAGTTCGCTGCTCCTGCTCGCCGATCGTCAGGTTGCTCCAGCGCACGAACGTATGTTCGCATACGCGCTGGACAGACGGCGTCAGGACGGCGCTTGCGCTTCGGCTCAGACGAATCGTAGGAGCGGCCCGCATCGGTTCGGACGCTGCGTCCAAGGGCCGTCGCTCGCGGTCCTGAGAACGTGCGTCCAGGACTGCACCAGGCGGTAATCGGCGGGCGATCGGGGGCCGAGGCAATGGACATGGAGAGCGCGCCGCAAGCTGCCGGACCCAGGCCGAGCGCGACCTCATGGTTGTGCCGCGATGACTTCGATCGCGAGCGGATGCTCGACATGGAGGAGCGCGTGCGTCCGGTCAGGCGCAGGACGTTCGCGATCCTCGCAGTCTCGATCGCTGCCGTTGGCCCGTGGCTCGGATGGTGGCCGCTCCTGTTCCTCATCCCCGCCGGCTTGTTCTTCTCGGCGGCCGATCACCTGATGCCGCGAGTGCCGCGCCCCGAGCTGCTGATGTTCGCCGCCTGGATCGGCAGCGAGCTCACGATTGCCGGCGCCGTCGCGCTCGAGGGTGGGCCACGGGTGGCGGCCCTGTCCTGGCTGGCGATCCCCGTGATCACCCTCAGCTCGCGCTTCTCGATGCGGGGCGTCGTCGCCGGCGTCGCGAGCGCGGCCTGCCTCGTCGTCGCGGTCGCCTTCGGTGTCGACGCGTACGCGGTGGTGCACAGCCCAGAGCTCGTGACCGCACCGCTTGCGCTGATCCTCTGTGTCGCAGTGCTCTCAACGCCGCTGATGCGCTCGGACATCCAGCACCGCAGCGACGCCGTGATCGACCAGCTCACGGGCATGCTCAACCGCAAGGCGCTCAGCGTGCGCGTCCAGGAGCTGACGCAGCAGTCGGCCGTGACCGGCGAGCCGATCGGGGTGATCGTCGGGGACCTCGACCACTTCAAGGAGATCAACGACACCCATGGGCACAGCGTCGGCGACACGGTGCTCAAGGAGGTCGCCTACATGCTGCGCAAGCAGCTGCGCGCCTTCGATCTAGCCTACCGGCTGGGCGGCGAGGAGTTCCTCATCCTGCTGCCCGGCTCCGACCTCGCGCACGCCGAGTGGCTCGCCGAGCGGCTACGGGCGCGGGTCGGCTCCGAGCGGGTGGCGGGCGCGATCCCGGTCACGATCAGCTTCGGGGTGGGCGCCTCGGCGCGAGACGAGCCCTTCGATTACGCCGCCGTGTTCGCAAAGGCCGATGCGGCGTTGTACCGAGCCAAGCGCAAGGGACGCGACCGCGTCTGCCTGGCCGAGCCGGTTGACGTGCCCGTCCCCGCCCTCGCCTGAACGCCTCAGAGCTCGATCACGCTGCGGATCCCGTCCTGGGCCTCCAGCTGCTCGAAGCCGCGGTTGACGTCCTCGAGCGCGATTCGATGCGAGATGAACGGGTCGACGTCGATCTCGCCGTTGAGATAACGACCCACGAGGGCCGGGACGTCCTCCCTACCCTTCAGGCCGCCGAAGGAGGAGCCGCAGACCCGCCGCCCGGTGATCAGGAGTCGTGGCACGACGTCGAGCGTCTCGCCACGACCCGCGACGCCGCATACGGTGCACAGGCCCCAGCCCATGCGCGCCGCCTCGAGCGCCTGCCTCATCACGGCCACGTTGCCCGTCGCCTCGAAGGTGTAGTCGGCACCGAAGCCTCCAGTCATCTCGAGGATCCGCTCGACGGCGTCATCGCCGCCGAGCATCACGTCGGTCGCGCCCTGGCCCCGCGCGAGCTCGAGGCGCTCAGGCGAGAGATCGACGCTGACGATCCGCTCCGCGCCCTGCAGGCGCGCGCCGGCGACCGTGCCGAGACCGACCATGCCGGCGCCGAACACGACGCACGTCGAGCCCGCGCGAACGGATGCCGTCTTGATCGCCGCTCCGAGCCCCGTCGCGAGGCCGCAGGCGAACAGGCACGCGCGGTCGAGCGGCGCCTCGGGGTCGATCCGCGCGAGCGCGATCTCCGGCATGACCGTGTACTCGGCGAACGTCGAGGTCCCCATGAAATGACGCAACGGCTCGCCTTCCCGCGCGAGGCGGGTCGTGCCGTCGGGAAGGTAGCCGAGATTCTGCTGCTCGCGGATCGCCAGGCAGAGATTCGTGAGCGGGCTGAGGCAGTGCTGGCACTCGCCGCACTGCGGCGAGAACAGCGTCACGACGTGATCGCCCTCCCGCACGAGCGAGACTCCCTCGCCGCAGCGCTCGACGACGCCGGCGCCCTCGTGGCCGAGGACCGTAGGCGCGTAGCCCGACGGGTCGACTCCCGAGGCCGTGTACATGTCGGTGTGGCAGACGCCGCATGCCGCGAGCCGCACAAGCACCTCGCCAGCGCGAGGCTCAGCCAACTCCACCTCCTGTACGACGAGCGGCTTGGCGAACTCCTCGAGAACGGCCGCGCGGATCTTCATCGTGCGGCGGTTCGTGCCAGCAGCCGCTCCTCGCCGGCGAGCGTCTGGCTCGTGGCCGCGAGGATCTCGACATCGGTCAGCTCGCCAGGTGACGCGAGACCGCCGAAGTTGACGGCCTTGTTGTGGCGGGTACGCCCGCGCAGGCGGTCGGGGTCGGTGCGCGAGGGGCCTTCCACGAGGACCTCGACGGTGCGGCCCACAAACCGCTGCGCACGCTCGCGAGCGCCTCGCTGAACGGCTTCCACGAGCCGTTCCATCCGCTCCACCTTCACCGGGTGGGGTACCACTCCCGCCGTGATGCCGGCCGCCTCTGTGCCGCGACGAGGCGAGAAGATGAACGTGAACGCACCGTCGTAGCCCACCTGCTCGACGACCTCCATCGTCTCTCGGAAGTCCTCCTCCGTCTCACTCGGGAAGCCGACGATGATGTCGGTCGTGAGCGCCACGTCGGGAACATGCTCGCGGATCAGGGCCACACGGTCCAGGTAGCGGTCGCGGTCGTAGGTGCGGCGCATCGCCTTCAGGATCCGGCTGGAGCCGGACTGCAATGGAAGGTGAATGTGCTCGCACACGCTCGGGAGCTCCGCATGCGCGCGGATCACGTCCTCGCGCATGTCCTTCGGATGCGGGCTCGTGTAGCGGATGCGATCGATCCCTTCGATGCCGTCGAGCAACCTCAACAGCTCCGCGAAGCCGGGGCGATCGGGCCGCGCGCGGGTCGGTGTCACCGCACGCCTCCGCACAGGCAGGTCGCGACCGTAGGAGTTGACGTTCTGGCCGAGCAGCGTGACCTCCCGGACCCCGTCGTCGGCCATCGCCTGCGCCTCGCTCAGCAGCTCCTCGAGTGGACGGCTCACCTCGCGCCCGCGCGTTGAGGGCACGATGCAGTACGAGCAGACTGAATTGCAACCCACGCTGATCTGAAGCCATCCCTGGAACCGGCGCTCGCGACGCGCCGGCAGGTGGCCGGTGAAGCCCTCGAACTCGAAGTAGCCCTGTGCGGTGATCGAGTCGCTGGTGAGGAACTCGGCGAGCTTGTGCACCTGTCCCGGGCCGAACGCGACGTCCACGAACGGAAAGCGCTCGAACACCTCGTCCTTGACCGACTGCGCCCAGCAGCCGCCAACCCCCACGACCCGCTCGGGCTGCTCCCGCTTGAGCCGCTTCGCCTCCCCGAGATGCGCGATGAAGCGACTGTCAGCCGACTCCCGGATCGAGCACGTGTTGAAGAGGATCAGGTCGGCCTCCCCACGCTCGGCCGCCTCGCTGTAGCCGAGCGACTCGAGCATCCCCTTCATCCGCTCGGAGTCGTGCTCGTTCATCTGGCACCCGAAGGTCGTCAGGTGGTAGCGCTTCATCCGGAGAGCGTATCCGGCGAGAAGCTGGGCTCAAGACTTTGGGCGTGCTCTTGACTACGCCGCCGCGACCGCCGGTTCGCTCCCGATCGGCGGCGGAGCCTCCGTGTCGCGGTCGATCGGCGTCACGAGGTCCCTGCCCAGTCCGAGCGCCTCATAGATCTTCTCTTCGATCTGTTTCGCGATCTCCGGGTTCGCCTCGAGATGCGACTTGGCAGCGGCGCGCCCCTGGCCGAGGCGATCGTTGCCGTATGAGAAGAACGAGCCCGACTTCGACACGATGTTGTGCTCCAGCCCGAGGTCGATCAGGCAGCCCGACGTAGAGATGCCCTTTCCGAACTCGATGTCGAACTCGGCCTGGCGGAACGGGGCCGCGACCTTGTTCTTGACCACCTTGACGCGCACGCGGTTGCCGACCGCCTCGGTGCCGTCCTTGAGCGTCTCGATGCGCCGGATGTCGAGCCGCTGCGAGGCGTAGAACTTCAGCGCCCGGCCGCCTGGCTGGACCTCAGGAGATCCAAACATTACGCCGACCTTTTCGCGGATCTGGTTGGTGAGGACGCAGAGCGTCTGCGTGCGGTTCAGGTTGCCTGCCAGCTTGCGCATCGCCTGGGACATCATCCGTGCCTGGGCCCCGACGGTCTGGTCGCCCATCTGCCCCTCGAGCTCCACGCGCGGCGTGAGCGCGGCGACGGAGTCGATCGCGACGACGTCCACGGCGCCGGAGCGCACGAGCATGTCGGCGATCTCCAGCGCCTGCTCGCCGTAGTCGGGCTGGGAGACGAGCAGCTCGTCGATGTCGACCCCGATCTCCTTCGCGTACAGCGGGTCCATCGCATGCTCGGCGTCGATGAAGGCGCACACGCCGCCCAGCTTCTGGGCCTCGGCGAGCAGGTGATAGATCAGGGTGGTCTTGCCCGAGGACTCCGGGCCGTAGATCTCGACGATGCGCCCGCGGGGCACGCCACCGATGCCCAGCGCCAGGTCGAGCGACAGCGCCCCGGTAGGGATCGCGTCGCAGCGCACCTGCGCGCCCTCGTCGCCCATGCGCATGACCGTGCCCTTGCCGAACTCGCGCTCGATCTGCGTGAGCGCGCCCTGAAGGGCGGCGTCGCGCGCCTTGGCGGCCTTCTCCTGGTCGGTCACGGACATGGTC
>DASZFA010000037.1:0-14119 GCA_035940255.1 Solirubrobacteraceae bacterium | reverse complement strand
GTACCCGACGCCAACGGCGATCGTCGCCGCTCGGCCATCAAGCAGGTCGCCTCGGGCCGCTTCGGTGTCACGATCCACTACCTCGTCAACGCCGACGAGCTCCAGATCAAGATGGCCCAGGGCGCCAAGCCGGGCGAGGGGGGACAGCTTCCCGGGCACAAGGTCGACGCCTACATCGGCTCGATCCGCCACACGACGCCCGGCGTTGGCCTGATCTCGCCGCCGCCTCACCACGACATCTACTCGATCGAGGACCTCAAGCAGTTGATCTACGACCTGCGCTGCTCGAACCCCCCGACGAGGAACTACCCCGGCGCGCAGGTGTCGGTGAAGCTGGTCGCCGAGGTCGGCGTCGGCACGGTCGCAGCGGGCGTCTCGAAGGCGAACGCCGACCGCGTCCTGATCTCGGGCCACGACGGCGGCACCGGCGCCTCGCCCCTGTCCTCCATCCAGTCGGCCGGCGTCCCGTGGGAGATCGGGCTGGCCGAGACCCAACAGACGCTGCTGCTCAACGACCTTCGCTCGCGGATCGTCGTGCAGACCGACGGCCAGCTCAAAACCGGCCGCGACGTCGTCATCGCGGCGATGCTCGGCGCGGACGAGATGGGCTTCTCGACCGCGCCGCTTGTGGCGACGGGCTGCATCATGATGCGCGTCTGCCACCTGAACACCTGCCCGGCGGGCATCGCCACGCAGGACCCGGAGCTGCGCAAGCGCTTCAAGGGAACGCCCGAGCACGTCGTGAACTTCTTCTTCTTCGTCGCCGAGGAAGTGCGCGAGATCCTCGCCTCGGTCGGGCTGCGCTCCCTCGACGAGGCGATCGGACGCGTCGACCTGCTGGGCGTCGGCGCCGCGATCGACCACTGGAAGGCCCGTGGGGTCGACCTCACCCACATCCTCACGCATATAGAGCTTCCCGACGGCGCGCCTCGCCGCCGTGTGGAACCGCCGCCGCGGGTGCTCGAGGACGCGCTCGACTGGCAGCTCCTCGAGGCATCCGGGCCGGCCCTCGAGCGCCGGCAGCGGGTACGGCTGGAGCTTCCGATCCGCAACCGCAACCGCTGCGTCGGCGGCATTCTCTCGAGCCACGTGGCCCGAGCCCATGGTGCCGATGGGCTGGCGGAGGACTCGATCGTGGTCGACTTCGAGGGCTCGGCCGGGCAGAGCTTCGCCGGCTGGCTCGCTCCGGGGATCACCTTCATGCTGCGCGGTGACGCGCAGGACTATGCCGGCAAGGGCCTGTCCGGTGGAGTCTTCGCCGTGCGCCCGCGCGAGGGCATGGGCGAGCACTTCAAGGCCGAGCAGAACGTGATCGTGGGCAACACCGTGCTGTACGGCGCCACCGCCGGCAGGGCCTTCTTCCGCGGGCTGGCGGGCGAGCGCTTCGCCGTGCGCAACTCCGGCGCCTGGGCGGTCGTCGAGGGAGTGGGCGACCACTGCTGCGAGTACATGACGGGAGGACGGGTCGTCGTGCTCGGTGCGACGGGTCGCAACTTCGCGGCCGGCATGAGCGGCGGCGTGGCATATGTGCTCGACGAGAACGGCGACTTCCACAAGCGATGCAACATGGGCATGGTCGGCTTCGAGGAGCTCTCGCAAGCCGACGCGATCGAGCTGCGGACGATGGTCGAAGAGCACCAGCGACGGACAGACTCGCCGCTCGCGGCGCGCGTGCTGGCCGAGTGGGATGAGCTGCTGGCGAAGGAGGCCTTCGTCAAGGTCATGCCCCACGACTATAAGCGCGTCCTGCGCGAGCTGGCCGAGGAAGAGGCCCGGGCGGCGATCGCTGCAGAAAACGGGGACCTGTCGGCTCGGCGGCCGCTCGACGCGGTCGGCGAGACGGGCGCTTGATGGGCAAGCTCGGCGGCTTTCTACAGATCGAGCGCCACGGAATCCCCCAGCGGGACCCGCAGCAGCGCGCGCACGATTACCGGGAGTTCCTGCTGCAGCGGCCCGCGCAGGAGCTGCGCGAGCAGGGGGCGCGCTGCATGGACTGCGGTGTGCCGTTCTGCCACAACGGCTGTCCGCTCGGCAATCTCATACCCGACTGGAACGACCTTGTCTACCGCGACCGCTTTCGCGACGCGATCGTCCAGCTGCACGAGACGAACAACTTCCCGGAGTTCACCGGGCGGTTGTGTCCCGCGCCTTGCGAGGCGGCATGCGTGCTTGAGATCCGCGAGGGCGACGCGGTCACGATCAAGCAGATCGAGAACTCGATCATCAACCGCGCCTGGGAGGAGGGCTGGGTCGTGCCCCGGCCGCCGAGGCGCGAGACGGGCAGTCGGGTCGCCGTCGTCGGCTCGGGCCCGGCTGGCATGGCCGCAGCCCAGCAGCTGCGCCGAGCCGGCCACCACGTGACGCTCTTCGAGCGCGACGAGGCGATCGGCGGCCTGGTTCGCTTCGGCGTGCCGGACTTCAAGATCGAGAAGGCCGTCGTCGAGCGGCGCGTCGAGCAGATGGTCGCCGAGGGCGTCGAGATGCGCTGCGGGGTGGATGTCGGAACCGACGTGAGCGTCGAGGAGCTGCGCGAGCGCTACGAGGTGATCGTGCTCGCGACCGGCTCCCGCGTGCCGCGCGACCTGCCGGTTCCGGGCAGGGAGCTCGACGGAGTGCACTTCGCGATGGACTACCTCTACCAGCGCAACCGTTGGGTCGCCCGCGAGTTTGGCCCCGAGCCGACCGTCGCCCAGCCTCGCAGCGAGCGCGAGATCACGGCCGCCGACAAGCACGTGGTCGTGATCGGCGGAGGCGACACCGGAGCCGACTGCGTCGGCAACGCGATCCGCGAGGGCGCCCGTTCGATCACGCAGCTCGAGTTGCTCTCCGAGCCGCCGCCGCATCGCCCGGACGACCTCACACCCTGGCCGCAGTGGCCGCAGAAGTACCGCCTCAGCTACGCGATGCAGGAGGCCCAGACGGCCGGCGTCGGCGAGCAGGACTATTCGATCGCGACCACCCGCTTCCTCGACGACGGACGTGGGGCCGTGGCCGCGCTGCAGATCACCGCGGCCGAGCCCGAGCCTCCGTTCGCGCCCGTCGCCGGCACCGAGCGCGAGCTGCCTGCGCAGCTGGTGCTCCTGGCGATGGGCTTCCTACACCCCGAACAGGAGCTGCTCGAGCAGCTCGGCGTCGAGAAGGACCCGCGCGGCAACGTCAAGGCCGTGAAGCCGTACGCAACCTCTGTCGAGGGCGTCTTCGCCGCCGGCGACGCGCGCCGCGGCCAGTCGCTGATCGTGTGGGCGATCAACGAGGGCCGCCAGTGCGCTCGCGTCGTCGACCGCCACCTCGCCAACCGGCGCGCCGCGGCGGGCGGCCGGGCGGAGCCGGCCGTCGAGGACGAGGCGCTGGCCGGGCACGCCAACGCGGACGAAGGCCCCGAGGGGCCACCGTTTCACGCCGGCCCGGGAATCGTCGCCCGCTAGCCCGATGAGCGGCGAGCGGGAAAATGGGCGTGCCACCTCCGCGAGGCTGCCCCGGGCGTGTGTCATCGGCGCCGGCTCCTCCGGCATCGCCGCCGCCAAGGGCCTGCACGAGCGCGGGATTCCGTTCGACTGCTTCGAGAAGTCCGACCGCGTGGGCGGGAACTGGGTCTACGGAAACAAGAACGGGATGTCGGCGGCCTACCGCGACCTGTTCATCAACACCTCGCGCCCGCGCATGGAGTACACCGACTACCCGATGCCGGAGTCCTATCCCGATTTTCCGCACCACACGCACATCGCCGCCTACTTCGACAAATACGTCGACCACTTCGGATTCCGCGAGAAGATCACCTTCGAGACCGGCGTCGAGCGGGCGTTCAGGAACGCGAACGGCGTCTGGAGCGTGCGCCTCGACACGGGCGAGACGCGCCAGTACGACGCGCTGCTCGTCGCCAACGGACACCACTGGAATCCGCGTTGGCCCGAACCGTCGTTCGCCGGCGCCGACAGCTTCACCGGCATGCAGATGCACGCCCACTCCTACCGCGAGAACTCGATCTTCGCCGGAAAGCGGGCGGTGATCCTGGGAATGGGCAACTCGGCGATGGATATCGCCGTCGAGTGCTCCTACGTCGCCGAGCGGACCTATCTGTCCGCGCGAGGAGGAGTGTGGATCATCCCGAAGTACGTCTTCGGCAAACCGGTCGACCAGATGCGCAACGACCCGCGTGTGCCGTTCAAAGTCCGCCAGCGCTTCATCCAGGCGCTGATTCGCAGCTATGCGGGGCCGCCGGAGCGCTACGGCCTGCCGAAGCCGAATCACCGGTTCGGGGAGGCGCACCCCACGATCTCGGGCCGCATCCTGGACCGCATCCAACACGGGACGATCACACCCAAGCCCAATATCGACTCCTTCGAAGGATCGCGGGTGAAGTTCCTCGACGGCAGCGCCGTGGAGGCCGACGTAGTCGTCTACTGCACCGGCTACAAGATCACGTTCCCGTTCTTCGACGAGGATCTCGTCTCCGCGCCGGACAACCGCATCGAGCTCTTCTGGCGCGTCTTTCACCCGGAGATCCCGAACCTCTTCTTCGTCGGCCTGCTGCAGCCGCTCGGCGCGATCATGCCGCTGGCCGAGGCACAGGGCGCCTGGGTCGGCGACTACCTGCTGGGCGACTACGAGCTGCCGGACCCGGCGCGCGTGCGCGCAGACATAAGAGCCGATCAGGCGGCGATGCGGGCACGTTACGTCGCCTCCAAGCGGCACACGATCCAGGTCGACTTCGACGACTACCGACACGCGCTCGCCAAGGAGCGCCGCGAGGGCGCCGCCCGGGCGCGCGCCAAAGGCTTTCTCCCGCCGCTGCAATGCCGACCTTCTGCCGCCACAACCGCTTCATAGAGCGCTGCCCGATCTGCAGCAAGACGCTGCCGGGCTACGCCGCTGAAACGAAACCATCCCGGCGCGCCGGCTCCACGCGCGCGACGGCACGGGACAGGCCCGCAAGGCGGCGAGCTCCCCGCGGCGAGGGCGTACGCGTCCATCACGAGGGTCGCTCCCAGCAGGATGGCTTCAGCTCGGAGCTGATCCCCGGCGTGCGCGCGTCCGCCGACGCGCGCCTGCTGGCGCAGGAGATCGCGTTCTCGAGCGCGCGAATCCGCGCAATGGCCGAGGACCCGCCCGACCTCTACGGGGAGGCCCGCGCGCTGGCCGTGCACGATCGGGAGCGCGCCACATGGATCTGCTTCTTGATCGCGTACCTGTCGCCGCTGGAGGACGAGGACCCGTTCGCCGGCGTCCGTGTCGCCCTCGCGCGCGGCTCCGCTGATCAGCTCGCCGGGGGGCAGCTGCCCGATCTCGCCGGCGTGCCCCTGGGCCCCCGGACCTCGCACGATCCGGCGCGCGGCGCCGACACGCTGCTCGCCTACCGCCAGTGGGTCGAGCACGCAGGCCGCTCCGGCGGTCAGGCGCTAGCGTTCTCCGGCGATCCGAGCTGGAGCCCGGAACGGCGCTTCGAGCGTGTGTTCGAGCGGCTGGCGCTCCCCGGGTTCGGGCGCATGGGACGCTACGAGTTGCTTCTGACGCTGGGGCGGCTCGGGCTCTATCAGTTGCGCCCGGACTCGCTGCATCTCTCGGCTGCGGCCGGAGCGTCGGCCGGCGATCCCACGGCGCTTGCGGCCAAGCGCGTGTTCGCGATCGGCGACACACTCCTGCTGGAGCGCCGCGCGGGCGCGCTCGCCGCCGCGGTCTCGGTGCCGATCGAGACGCTGGACCTGGCGCTCGGCAACTGGGGCTCGGGCCAGCGGGCGACGCTCGGGTTCCCCACCGGGATCAGCGACAGCGGGCGCTCGAGCGCGCTACGGAGGCGCTCGGGCTGTGAGCCGCCGCCGCCATGCTCGCGAAAAAGTGCCGTCCACACCGCCGCCTACAGTCACGGGTGTCAGCTGTTCCTCTTTTCTCCAGGAGTCGCCGATGCCACTCTGCTTCATCCAACCGCAAGATGCCATCCGCGTCATCGCTGAGTCAGTCGGCCGCGAGGCCCGCCGGCAGCTGGTGGGCGAGGTCGTGCGCGCCTGGGTGGATGACATCCCCGACCAGGAGCTCACGGTCCACTACGCGAAGGCGATCGCCGACCTCGACCAGGACGACCTGCACCTGCTCGCGGCCTGGCACGCCTCGCTCGAGGTAGGCCAACCGATCCCCAACACGGACTTCCTCGTGCGCGTCTTCCCGAGCCTCGGAGAGAACCGGCGCGAGGCGCTGAAGATCGCCGCCGGCTTCCGGGGCGAGGAGGCATTCCAGGCCGGCGTGGCCGAGGACCAGGCGCTGGACACGGTGCTGCCCCGCCTCTCCGAGGCGCGGGCCATCGAGCTCGCAAACGAGTGCATCCAGCTGTACATGTGGGATCGCCTCGGCTGCGACAACTAGCGACCCGCTCGGGGCACGGCCGTGCGAGCGTCGTCCGCGATCAGACGGCGGCCGCCTCCGGATCCGGGCGCACGATCACCGTGTCGACGACGGGGATGATCTCGTCGACTGGAAGCTCGGCGCGGGCCGCGTGGTCGCGGATCGCCTCCGGGCTGCTCGCCTGATAGATGCAGACAGTCCCTACCGAGCCGCCGTCCTCCTGCAGCACGTAGCTGCGAATCCAGCGGATATCGTCGGGCATCTCCTCGTCGCCGACCGCTTTAGAGCGCGCGGCCGCCTCCTGCAGCTCCTCGGAGGATCGCCAGCCGCTGCGTCGCAGGATCACGTAGGTGTTCATCGTGCCGCCCCTTTCTGACAGGAAATGTGAGACGGACAGTACGCCAGATCCCCGGCGCGACGGGCATCGGATCACCGCGAGCTAGACTGGCGGCATGCCCGGCGAGTCCGCGATCCCCAGCGAGGCGGACGTGATGGAGGCCCTCTCGAACGTGATCGATCCGGAGCTCGGGCTCGACTTCGTCGAACTCGGGCTGATCTACGGTGTCGAGATCGACGCCGGCGCCGTGCGCGTCACCTTCACGCTGACCACCCCGGGCTGCCCGATCGGGCCGCAGGTGACCGAGCAGATCGACGAATTCGTCGGCGAACTGGAGGGCGTCAAGACGGTCGAGTCGGAGATGGTCTTCACGCCGCCGTGGTCGCCCGAGAAGATGAGCGAGGACGCCAAGTTCGCGCTCGGGTTCTGATTCAGCCGGGAACACGGGGCGCGCGGGCTAGTCATGGACCCGGATAGATCAAGCGAACTGCTCAAGGAGTGGCAGCATCACGCTGGCGATGAGGAGTTCGCTCTCCATTTTGGCCAGGCCTGGACCTACTTCAGTCAGACTCTCGGTGAAATTGCCTCGGACCAGGCCGCCTGGACGATTACGCCTCATGGTGGTCATGCGGTCCTCCTCCTCGCCGGAGACACGGCGTTTGCGCTGGTCGCATTCTCCGGCCCGCCGGATGGCGTTACGATCAACGGCGCGTTGCACCCACTTCACGAGGGGGTGATTCGTGTCAGCTTCAGCGATCAGCTTGCGCCCGACGAGGTGGAGATTGACGGGGTGCCGCGCTTCAAGCCGATGGTCCGTCAGTGGCGTTTCGACTGGCACGGCCGACTGCAATTGCTCGTTGAGCACTGGGTGCCGCGATTCTGGGCGCCCGCAGCAGACGAGGTTATGGGTGTCGACCTGCGCCACCATAAGCGGCAGCGAGCTATGGCCCACAAGCTCGCGAGAGCGGCGGGTTGGCCGCTGCCCGCAGAGGACGGTTCGGGCGACTCGAGTTAGGCCGGCGGCGAAGCGATGGCCCGCCTTTATTACTCTGAGCCCGGCGTCCCTGCCGAGCCCAGCCCTCAAACCCGCGCGAGGGTGCGGAGTAGCGGTCGAGCGAGGCGGTGCGTGGTGGCTGGGCGGGATCTAGATGAAGTCGTTCCCCGTGAGGACATAGACAAACGGGACGAAAGGCACCATGGCGGCGATGCCCCAGGTGAGCTTGGCCACGAAGCCCAGGTCATCGCGGACCAGCAGGTTGATCCAGATGAGGACCACGGCAACCGGATGCAGGATGCAGAGAATGAGCTCAACGAGTTTCTTCATGGCGACTCCCGTTCTCGAGGTGGGCCAGTGAGGCTACCCGCCCGAACGCCAGCGACCCGGATGATCATGGGACATCAGCGGACACCACGACAGGCGACACCACCATCGCGAAGGACGCCAAGTTCGCGCTGGGGTTCTGATTCAGCTCGGGAACGCGGGGCGAGCAGATGCGCACGATGACCGGAGTGCTTCCACTGCTCGCGCTTTCACTGGCGATCACGGCCGCAACCGGCAGGGCGCCGAGCGGGCTGGTCTACTCAAGCGCGAGCGGCCACGCCGTGCAACGTCAGCCGGCGGCCGGTTCATGCCACGCCGTCGGCCGCGGGCTCTACGCGCGACCCGACCCGCGGTGCGCCGCCGGCGCGGTCAACCCGGCCGTCACGCAGGCCACGATCAGCTCGACGGTCTGCCGGTCGGGCTGGACGTCGACCGTGCGCCCGCCCGCATCAATCACCGAGCCGGAGAAGTTCGCGAGCATGGCCGCCTACGGCTTGCGGGGCTCAGCGTCGCTGTATGAGTACGACCACGACGTGCCATTGGAGCTCGGCGGGGCGGTGAACGATCCGCGCAACCTGTGGCCGGAGCCCGACTACGCGACGCGTTCGGGCTTCTACCTGAACCCGAAGGACCGACTGGAGAACGTGCTCAAGCGGATGGTCTGTCGCAACGCGATGACACTCGCGCAGGCACAGAGGCTGATCGCCTCCAACTGGGTCGCCGCCTACAACCAACTACACGTCGGCGGCGCATGACGGCCGCAAAGCCCGAGCAGGCCACGTCCGGCATCCTCCCGCGCGAGCGCCGCTATGCCGGCGCCGGGACGGACTCCCGCGCGAGCGAGACAAGGTTCGCGAGTTCCGCGGCGATGTTCTCGCCGATCGAATCGATGTCCGGGAGGGCGTCGAAGTCGCCGAGCAGGCCGAAGTTCATCTGCCCGTTGTAGGACATGATCGCGATCGCCAGGGCTTGGTTCTCCGGCAGGAAGGCGACAGGCATCGCCTGCAGCATTTCGCGGCCGAGCACGTAGAGCGGGAACTGCGGTCCGGGGATGTTCGTCACGATCAGGTTGAAAAGTCGCGTGGAGAAGTTCAAGCGCGAGGCCTGCGCGAGGATTGTCGGCGGGGCGAAGTTCTGCGCGCCGGCGATCATTTCTGCGCCGAGCGCCTGCTTGGACTCCTTCAGGCCGTCCATCGCCTGGGAGACGAACCGCAGGCGCTGGATCGGGTCGGCGATGTAGATCGGCAGGGGCCCCCGCATGACGACGATGCGGTTTCCGGCCTGATCATGCTGGTCCTCGGCGCGAACGGAGACCGGCACCAGCGCGCGCAGCTCCACGCCCTGGGTGTGCCGCCCCCTCGAGATCAGGAACGAGCGCAGGGCACCCGCGACGACGGCGAGCACGACGTCGTTGACGGTGCCGCCAAACGCGTTCTTGACCGTCTTGAAGTCGTCGAGCTCGCTCGAGATGCCGACGAAGCGACGGTAAGGCCCGATCGGGACGTTCAACGGCGTCTCCGGGGCGGGATTGAGCCCGGCCCAGATGATCTCGCCGACTCCCTCGGCGGCTTCCCTCGCGCGCGCCAGCGCGTGCTCGGGGTGCGTCAGCGCGTCGATCGCGCCCTCGGCCAGCTCGATGCCGGCGCGAAGCGCCCCCAGCAGGCCCGCGCCGATCAGCTGCGCGGCGCCCGGTTCGCGATGCGGCTGCCACGGGCGGCCCGAGTGGGCGATCGGCGGCGGGTCGGGGGAGAGGTCGAACAGCACGGTCGCCAGATCGATGCCCGCGATGCCGTCGATCAGCGAGTGGTGGGTCTTCGTGATCAGCGCGAAACGGTTGTCCTCGAGGCCCTCGATCAGCCACATCTCCCACAGCGGCTTGGAGCGGTCCAGCTGCTGGGAGAAGATGCGCGCGGTGAGCTCCTGAAGCTGATCCCAGGTCCCAGGGGAGGGAAGCGCGGTGTGGCGGACGTGATACTCGAGGTTGAAGTTCGGGTCATCGATCCAGACCGGGCGTCCGCTGTCGAGCGCCGTATAGGCGAGCTTGTGGCGGTAGCGCGGGACCAGGTGCAGGCGCGTGCGGATCTCGCCGAGGAATTCCTCCATCGTCGGGGGCGGCCCCTCGACGATGGTCACCCCCCCGATGTGCATGTGCGAGACGGGGCCCTCCTGGTGCAGGAAGGACGCGTCGATCGGCGTGAGCCTGTCGAGGTGGCGTTGCGGCATCTGTGCTTAGCCTACCTCGGCTCCCCCTACAATGGCAATCGTGACTCACACGGTCCAGAAGCTGCTGCTGGCGGCCCCCCGCGGCTACTGCGCAGGAGTCGATCGGGCCGTGCAGACGGTCGAACGGGCGCTCGAAATCCACGGGGCGCCCGTCTACGTGCGCAAGGAGATCGTCCACAACAAGCACGTCGTCGCCGGGCTGCGTGAGCGGGGGGCGATCTTCGTTGAGGAGCAGACCGAGGTGCCGGAGGGCGCTGTCTGCGTGTTCTCCGCCCACGGCATCGCTCCGAGCGTCCGCGAGGGCGCCGAGGCGCGCGGCCTGCGCACGATCGACGCCACGTGTCCGCTCGTAACGAAGGTTCACCGCGAGGCGGTTCGCTTCGCGGCCGACGGCTACACGATCGTGCTGATCGGCCACGACGGCCACGAGGAGGTCGAAGGGACGATGGGGGAGGCCCCCGATCAGATCTTCCTCGTGCAGAGCGAGCAGGACGTGGACAGGCTCGAGATCGAGGACAGCGAGCACATCGCCTACGTCACGCAGACCACGCTCGCAGTCGACGAAACCAGCTCGATCATCGCCCGCCTGCGCGAGCGCTTTCCGCACATCGTCGGGCCTCGCACAGATGACATCTGCTACGCCACCACGAACCGTCAGTCGGTCGTCAAGCAGATGGCGAGCGATTGCGATCTGATGCTCGTGATCGGCTCCAGCAACTCGTCCAACTCGGTTCGCCTCGTCGAGGTCGCGCGGGACTGCGGTACCGACGCGCACCTGATCGACCACGCCGGCGAGGTGCGTGAGGAGTGGTTGGCCGGTGCGCGCGTGGTCGGCATCTCCTCGGGCGCCAGCGCTCCCGAGAACCTCGTCCAGGACCTGGTCGAGCTCTTCCGCGCAAGAGGCGTCGAAGACATCTCCGAGTTCGAAATGTTCCGCGAGGATGTTCGCTTCATGCTCCCGAAGCAGATTCGCGAAGCGGTCGCCGCCGGCGAGGCATCCTGACTCTCGGGACGGCGTCTCCACACCGACCGCATCCGAAGAGCCGAGCAGCGAGCCCACCGCGCCGTCCATGCGCACGCTGATCGTCTCCGACCTGCACCTCGGCAGCCTCTCGGGGTCCGATCTCCTTCGCAGTCCCGAGCTGCGCGCGCCGCTGCTGCAAGCCGCCGGTGACGTCGACCGGCTGGTCCTGCTGGGCGATGTCCTCGAGCTCCGCCATGGGCCGCTGCGCGAGGCGATGGCCGCTGCACGGCCCTTCTTCGAGGACCTTGGAGAGGCGCTCGCGGGGCACGAGCTCGTGATAGTGGCCGGCAACCACGACCACGGCCTCGTGGAACCGTGGCTTGCGGGGCGAGGAGAAGAGTACGAGCCGGCACCGCTTGAGCTCGAGCAGCTGCTCGATCCGGAGCAGGTCTCGCCTGCGTATCAGCGGATCGCGGGTTGGGCCTCACCCGCCCGCGTACGCGTGGCCTATCCGGGCATGTGGGTGCGCTCGGACGTCTATGCCATTCACGGGCACTATCTCGACAGCCACCTCACGGTGCCCACCCTCGAGCGTCTGAGCGTGGCCGCGATGGGCCGCCTGCTGCGCAAGCCCGATGACTCCCTCTCCTGCGTGTCGGACTATGAGGCGGTCGGCGCCCCGATCTTCGCATGGCGGGACGCGGTTGCACGGGACGCCCACACGGGCGCCGCCCTCAACGGGATCGCGACCGTGGGAGCCTGGCGGGCGCTGAATGGCGCTGGTCGTTCCAGGGCGGGTGGCCGGGTTCAGGACGGCTCCCGACCCGGCCCGCGCGGCCGTGGCGCGAGGGCCCTTCGCGAGCTGCGCCGGCGGGCCTTCGTCGCGGCCTTCCCGCTGGCGGTTGCCGCGCTCAACCGCGCCGGACTGGGGCCGTTCAGCTCGGACGTCTCCGGCACCGAGCTGCGGCGCGCGGGGCTGCGGGCGATGGACGAGGTGGCCGTGCGGCTCGGCCTTGACGACGCCTACGTGATCTTCGGCCACACCCATCGCGCGGGGCCGCTGCCTGGCGATGACGAGCGCGAGTGGCAGGGACGACGGGGTACTCGACTGCTCAATGCCGGCAGCTGGACCTACGCCTCGATCTTCGTGGGAGACACGCCCGGGGAGAGCCCCTACTGGCCCGGGGCGGGCGTGCTCGTCGAGGAGTCTGGTCCACCCGTGATCGTACGCATGCTCCAGGACCGCGCGCGCGAGGACATCAGGCCGATCCGAGCGTGAGTCCTCCCGTGGGCGAGGCGAGGGCCGCGCCAGGCCTGGGTCGGGGCCGTCATGGCTCGAGGGAGCCCACACCCGGGGTGAAGCAGGTCGCGACGCAGCTGACGCCCGCGCCGATCTCCAGGTCCAGCCATCCCACTGTGTGCTGAGGGTGCTCGAGCAGCGGGTAGGCCCCGGGGTGGGTCACCTCGAGCTCTGCGCCTCCCGCTGAGGGGATCCCGTCGACGCGCACCGTACCGGCGCCGTCGAGGACAGCCCAGACGCCCCCGGCCTCATACGGGCCCGAGTAGGCGCCCGGCTGATCCTGCGTCTGAGGCACGAGCCTCGCTGCCGGGTTGTCCTCCGGCCGCAGCGCCGCCAAGGGGTCGCGCTCGACGCCGAGCAGCTCCTGGATCGCCAGCTCCGTTTCCGTGTATGCGCCCTCACCGTAGTGGTAGTCGAAAAGCCTCCCGGAGCCGTCGAACAGGTAGCGCGCCGGCCATCCCTCGTTCTCGTACTCCCGCCACAGCTCCAGGTCGCTGTCGATGAGGACGGGGTAGGAGATGCCCAGCCGCGCCACGGCCTCTCTGACCGCACGCTCCTCGCGGGACGGGTCGAAGCCGGGGCAGTGGACGCCGACGACGCGCAGGCCGGCCGCCTCATAGCGCTCGTTCCACGCCTTCACGTAGGGAAGCGTCCGCAGCGAGTTGGGCCGGCAGAAGTCCCAGAACTCCACGAGCAGGGGCTTTCCGCGCTGGAAGGTCGCGGGCGCCCGCTTCACGTTGACCCACGGCAGGCGCGTGGGGAACGGCGGCGCGGCGATCGTGTCTACTGGCGCGCGCAGGGTTTGCTCACCAGAGGGTCGCCGAAGTTCCAGGGAGACGACTGGCGAAAGCAGGCCTAGCGAGTTCCGCCCGACGCTCCTAGCCGATGGATCCCACCATCTCCAGCTGGATCAGGCGGTTGAGCTCGACGGCGTACTCCATCGGCAGCTCCTTCGTCACCGGCTCGATGAAGCCGTTGACGATCATCGCCGCGGCCTCGTCCTCGGTGAAGCCTCGCGAGCCCATGTAGAACAGCTGATCGTCGGAGATGCGCCCGACGGTCGCCTCGTGCGCGACGGTCACGTGCGGGTTCTGAATCTGGATGTCAGGCCAGGTGTCCGAGCGCGATTCGCCATCCATCATCAGCCCGTCGCACTGCACGCGCGCTTTGGAGCCTGCCGAGTTGTGGCCCATCTTCACGAGGCCCCGGTAGCCCATGATGCCGCCGTCCTTGGAGATCGACTTGGCGAGGATGTTCGAAGTCGTGTTCGGAGCGAGGTGCACGACCTTGGCACCCGTGTCCTTGTGGACACCCTTGCCGGCCACGCCCACGTTGAGGTGGTCGGCGCGCGCACCCTCTCCCATCAGGAACGAGCCGGGGTAGAGCATCACGTACTTGGCGCCCATCGACCCGCCGACCCACTCGACCGTTCCCTCGGCGTCGACCACCGCGCGCTTGGTGTTGAGGTTGTAGACGTCCTTGGACCAGTTCTGCACGGTGGTGTAGCGGGCCTTGGCGCCCTCGTGCACGAAGATCTCGACGACAGCCGAATGCATCGAGTTGACGCTGTAGGTCTGCGCGGTGCAGCCCTCGATGTAGTTCACCTCGGCGCCCTCGTCGGCGACGATCAAAGTGTGCTCG
>DASZFA010000036.1:0-3706 GCA_035940255.1 Solirubrobacteraceae bacterium | reverse complement strand
GAGGCCGCTCTGGCGAGCCGAGGCGGCAAACTCGGCGCCGATCCAACCCGCGCCGATGACGACCGCCTTGCCGCCGGTTGCGAGGCGCTGTCGCAGCGCGTCGCAATCCGCGAGCGAGCGGAGGTAGTGAACGCCGTCGAGGTCACCACCGGCGATCTCGAGCCGGCGCGGCTCAGCGCCCGCGGCGATCAGCAGCCGCTCGTAGCCAATCGGGCTCTCGCCGCACGTATGGATGAGCTTCTCGGCCGGGTCGATCGCGGTGACGGTCACGCCCGTCCTCAGCTCGATGTCGTGCGCCTCATAGAAGCCTTGCTCGTGGACTCGCGCCTGCTCTCGCGGCTGTTCGCCACGGAGGTACTCCTTGCTCAGCGGCGGGCGCTCATAAGGAAGCTCTTGCTCGTCGCCGATCAGCACGACGCGACCGTCGAAGCCCTGGTCGCGCAGTTCCTGCGCCGCCTTGGCCCCCGCCAGGCTGGCGCCGATCACTGCGAAAGTTCGGGCTGACGCGCTCATCTGTCGCTCCTCGTGGTGAGGGTCAGGAATTCCTGTCGGGTCCGCGGGTCGTCGCGCACCAAGCCATGAAGCGACGAGGTGACGGTCGTCGCGCCGAATTTCTGTACCCCGCGCAATGACATGCACAGGTGCTCGGCTTCGAGGACTACGCCGACGCCTTTGGGGTTGAGGTGCTCCTGGACCCAGCCGGCGATCTGGGTTGTCAGCCGCTCCTGGACCTGCAGGTCCCGCGCGAACAGCTCAACGACACGCCCGAGCTTGGAGAGCCCGACGATCCGCTCCCCGGGCAGGTACCCGACGTGAGCGGTGCCGTAGAACGGCAGCATGTGATGCATGCACAACGAGTGAAACGGGATCGAGCGAACGAGCACGAGCTCGTCGTAGCCGTCGTCGTTGGGAAACGTCGTCGCGCGGAACGGGCGCGGGGTCAGCAGCTCCGCGTAGGCGTCGACCATGCGACGCGGGGTCTGGCGCAGCCCCTCATGAGCGACGTCTGCGCCGAGCGCACTCAGGAGATCAGCAGCGGCGCGCTCGGCTGCCGTGCGGTCAATCACCCGGCCGGACGGTTCGACGGGCTTTTCCATCGTCGTCACTGGGTGCTTGTCTGGTGCTTGAGCGCGTGGCAGCTGTGGCGTCGGCGTGGAAGCGGAGACGCGCGCGGTTGACCTCCTCGCGGCGCGTCCAGACGATGTGGAGGGCCGCCCTCGATCGGGACGACCGTCAAGCGCGCGACCGGTCACCGTGATGGGTTCAGAAGTTCGCTCTGCAGATCCGTTAGGTCGTCACGACGCTCGAGAACGACGACCGGGTTGTCGAGCACGACTCGACGGAGTGAGGGCGAAACGCGATTGAGCCTCAATGGCGAGGCATTCGTTTCCGAGGGCATAGCGCTCCTGCTTTTTGGAGTGGCGGAATGCTGGTGTGACTGGAAGCCTGGCCCCGGTTGCGCCCGTTCGCGTCCGGGCAACCCCCCGGGCAGGTCCCCGGTCGGCCGTCCACCGGGGTGTCGATACGGACAGGAGGAACGAGGCCACCATCCTCGACTTCTGCGAGCAGCATCTCAGCCGCCGGGCGGAACCAGACCAAGACCGGGAGCTGGTCTGGCTCCGCCTAGCAGTCGAGAGGCTCGTGCTAGGCCGGCGTGTTGCTGCTCAGCGTTCCCAGGACGCTCGACGACGGCTTCTTGTACGTGTAGAACGCGCCCGGACCCTTGCCCTGCTTGCCGAACCCGACCCCGGCGGCCTCCAGCGCGCCGATGATCCCGCCGATCTTCTTGATCTTGTAGACCTCGAAGCCGAGGTTGTCCGGGAGCTTGTTCTGGGCGAATCGCGCGAGCGCGCGGTGCTCCGCCTCCACGCCGAGGATCTCGGCGGCCTGCCGAGCGGTCGAGTTCATTCCGGCCTTAGCGAACGCGGTGACCGCGATCAGATAGGCGTTGATGAACTGCGTCTCCACGTACTCGACCGTCGCGAACACGGCGTCGCTCGACGCGAGGACGCTGTTCGGCGCCCAGAACTTCGTCGTCATCGGCTTCGCGCCGACCTTGATCAGTGCCTTGTAGTGGTCATACTCGGCGGCGTTGGCAGCCTTCAGCACGGGCACCAGGTTGCTGGCGATGCCGATCTTGCTGGCATTCTCGACGACACCGCTCACGAAGGTCACCGCCAGCGCCTCGAGCGTTGCGGCGGTGTTGATTAGAGTGCTGATCGTGCTGCTCGACGCCAGCGCCGATGGGATCGGGCCGAGCGCCCCGAACGCCCCGACCGCGGCCGTGCCCACCGCCGCCTTGCTCAGAAGGTTGCGGCGCGTGACCGCCGGGATCGTCGTGTCTGTGAGCACATTCTCGAGGCCCTGCACATCTTCAGCCTCGAACAGGTTGCCTTCGCTCATAAGTGGTCACCTCTTTCTGCCGTGACGGCGGTTGAACAACGTCTGCGGTCCCGACCGTTCTGTGCACCTCCCGCCGTGGCGGATCACATTTCTTTTGCGTGCAGGTCGAGGGCGTCTGGCGAACTGTTGGACGCCTAACGGTCGCTTACAGTTACTCCGGTCGAGTGTCAATGTGTGACTGTCAGCGGCGGCGTCCTTGTTGGGAAAGCTGCCCACAGTCGAGTGCGTTCAAGCCCATCAGTGTCCGGCGCTCTGGCCGCCGTCGACGTGCAGGAACTCGCCGGTCACGAACGGCGCGGACTCGAGGTATCGGACCGCCGCGACGATGTCGCTGATCTCACCGATGCGCCCGATCGGGTGCAGCCCGGCGAGCTGCTCGTGGGTGTCGGGCGCGTGCATCGGTGTACGAATCACCCCTGGGGAGACGGCATTGACCCGGATGCCGGCTGCGGCGTATTCGATGGCTAGGGACTTCGTTGCCGCGGCGAGGCCGCCTTTCGTCAGCGACGCGAGCACCGACGGCACGCTGACGTTCGCGTGCTCGACAAGCGTGGTCGTGATCGTCACCACATGGCCCGCGCCCTGAGACTCCATCCTGGCGATCGCCGGTCGGGTGATGTGAAAGAACCCGTCGAGGTTCACCGCCGTTAGGTGGTCGTAGTCATCATCGGTGTAGTCGGTGAAGCGCTTCGCGACGAAGACCCCGGCGTTGTTGACCAGCGTGTCGATCCGGCCGAAGCGGTTCGTTGCCTCGGCGATGACGCGATCGGCTGTGTCAGGCGCGCCGATGTCGCCTTGGACGGTCGCAATCATTGGATCGTCGCTCGGAGCGATCGACCGCGACGTTGCGTCGACTGCGTATCCCATCTCTCGGTAGGCCGCGACCAGGCCGGCACCGATCCCCCGCGAGGCGCCGGTGATCACCGCGACGCTCGGCGCGACGACAGTCATCTGCCCAGCCCCGGATCGTTGGGGTGCTCGGCCAGCGGCCGCACCGTGATCTCCATCCACGGATAGTGGGGCAGCGTCGCCAGGATGCTCTGGAGCTCGGAGTCGTCCGCCGCGCGATACAGGCCCACCGCGCGCCAGCGCCCGTCGTCGGGAACGGGTTTCCAGACACGGAGCGCGTGCCTGTCAGCCGCCAGCTCTGCCACCCGCGCGCTCTCCGCGGACACCCGCTGCTGTAGTTCCGCATCGGCGGTCCCCTCTGGGACGACGATCGTAAAGTCAACTAGAAAGTCCATAGTCCTCCTTCTCGTGTTACTTGCGTGTGGCGGCGGACGGTGCGGCTGGAGCGTTGATG
>DASZFA010000035.1:0-129464 GCA_035940255.1 Solirubrobacteraceae bacterium | reverse complement strand
CCCGCTGTTGTCGGTGGCAATCGTCTCCGCCGTGGTCTGCGCGGTACGTGCCAGCTCCTTCGCCGACGCGTCGTTGGCCTTGCCCTTCTGGTTCAGGAACGACGGAATTGCGATCGCGGCGAGAATGCCGATGATCAGGATGACGACCAGAAGCTCGATCAGGGTAAAACCACCCTCATCCGTTGAGCGCTGGCGCAGTCGATACAACATTTGAATCCTCCTAGGATCCGGGTTATAGGACGCCAGCCCTCTGTCCACCGCCCTCGAATGGCGATACGTCTCTCCTGAATCCGATCTGAAGATCGCCCCCAGAAGAGCCGCCGGCTTTGCTACACGCCAATACAGGCGCTCTGCCTTGGCACTTTCATGCTGGCTCTTTTCTAACCCGTGCATCGACAGCCGTTCAGCCGATCTTTAGCAGTGCAGGTGAAGCTTTGGACACATGATTATGTGCTCCCAGGCGAGCCCAGGTGAAGCGGTACGACGCATCGGTGGGAAGGCACACGCCGCCGGTGAAACCAGCGCTGGTGCGACGGCTAGGCAGGCGAGTCCGGGGAATCGGCTGGCGCCTCGCGCTCAGCGCCCTCGGCGAGCCAGCGTGCTTGAGCGTCGATCCCAGGCACTCGTACCCCGCTGCCCTCGCACCAGGGGCAGGTGACGGTGCTGGGGGTGCCGCCGAGGTTGGAGATCACGCGCCCGGTGCCGCGGCAGGCCATACACTCCCGCGGCTCATGGGACGACTCGGCCCGACCCTCGCTGTCGCTGTTCTCGCTCGCCACGAAGCGATCAGACTAGCGTTCCGGGCATGACGAGCAAGCTGAGACAGCCGCCCCTGGCTCCACCCGCCCCGCAGGCTGCAGCGCGGCGCGCGCGCGTGAGCCCCTACCAGTGGACCGCGCTCGGGCTGATCACGATCTTGGCCGCCGTTCTGAGGCTGCTCTACATCGGCAAGGTCTCGCCGGATCCCTTCTATGACGCCGCGGTGCGGAGCATGACGCTGTCGTGGCACAACTTCTTCTTCGGCGCGTTCGAGCCCGGGGGCAGCGTGTCGATCGACAAGCCGCCGGTCGACCTGTGGCTGCAGGTCGCCAGCGTGAAGCTCCTCGGCTTCACCTCTACGACGCTCAAGCTCCCGGAGGTCTTGGCCGGCATCGCGTCCGTGCCACTGCTGTTCGAGGTCGTGCGCCGGATCTGGAGCACCCCGGCGGGACTGGCGGCGGCGCTCGCTCTGACGCTGCTCCCGGTCGACGTGATCACCTCGCGCAGCGACACGATGGACGGGGTGATGATGGTGCTGGTCGTGCTCGCGCTGCTGTTGCTCGTGCGCGCAGCCGAGACGGGACGAAACCGCTGGCTCTTCGCCGCCGCGGCCGCGCTCGGTCTCTCCTTCGACGTGAAGCTGCTCGAGTCGCTGGTGGCCGTACCCGGACTCGCGGTGTTTGCCTACATGACGCTGCCCGGTCCTCCTTCACGGCGCCTGGTGCGCCTCGCGGCAGCCGGCGCGGTATACGTGGTCGTTGCGCTCTCCTGGCTTACCGCGACGCTGCTCGCTCCAGCGCAGGACCGGCCGTTCGCGATCGGGTCGACGAACGGCAGCGCCTGGAACGCGGCCTTTGTCTTCAACGGCACCGACCGCCTCGGCGGAAAATCGCCGGAACCGCAGTTCACCGTCTACCGGCCGGGCCATCATTACCCCACGAGGACACAGTCCGAGCGCGATCACATCCCGATCGTGCCGCCGTCACCCACGCGCCTGCTCGCAACGATCGGGCCGCTGTCCGGTGAGCGGCTGGGGCTCGAGCTGCTCGTCGCGCTGCTGCTCGGCACGCCTGCCCTGATCTGGGGTTGGCGGCGACCCGAGCCCGAGGATCCCGAGGCATGGGAGGATGAGCAAATCCTCGCCAAGCGGATGCGCCTGCGCCGCGCGGGGGCAGCGGGTGTGGCGGTCTGGATGCTCGTCGGGATCGCCCTTTTCAGCACGATGTCACGCCTTCATCCGCGTTACGTGGAGGCGTTCACGCCGGCGGTCGCCGCGATGCTGGGCGTAGGCGTGGCGTGGGCGGTGATCCCGCGCGGGCGCGCGCGCCTCGTCGCACTCCTCGGCACGCTCGCGATCACGGTGTACTACGCCGAGCGACTGCTCTACGGCACGACCGGAGCGTGGTGGATAGCTCTCCTCGGTGCGCTCGGCGCCGCCACGTTCGCCCTGCTCGCCCGCCTGCGCTTTCTCGAGTCGGATTTGCGCGCAGTGTTCGCTCCAACCGGAGCGCTCGTGCTGACGCTGATCGCCGTGCTCGCGATCCCGTTCAGCGCCGACGTGACGGCGATCAACAACCACGTCACGGACGCCGGTTACGTCGGCGCGCTCCCGACCGCGGTGCAGCGCCCGGTGAGCGCATACCTGCGCGCCCATCAGGGAAGCGCCCGCTATGAGGTGGCGGCCGTGTCGGCCACCGGAATCGGCTCGCTGATCGTCCAGGACGCACGCCCGGTGCTCGTGCTGACGAGCTATGGCTCGAGGGTGTTCACGAGCGTCTCGCGGCTGGAACAGTTGATCGCTCAGGGACAGGTGCGGTATGCCCTCATGACCAGCAGCTGCGGACGCCACGGATCCTCCCTGAACCCAGCGTGCTCGGCTCCAGCCAAGTGGGTTCGGGCGCACGGAACCGACGTGTCACTCCAGGCTGGGCTCAGCGACAGCGGCGTCCTTTGGCTGCTGCCAGGAGCGCGGCCGTGAGCGTGGCCTCGAACAGCTCTCAGATGCAGGCGCTCGCCGACGGCGCGCGCGCGTCGGGCAAGCTCGCGCTCGACAGCGAGTTCATGGGTGAGGGGCGCTACCGGACACTGCTCTGCCTGGTGCAGCTCGCCATACCCGAGGGCACGGGCACGGCACCCCCGATCGAGATCGTCGATCCTCTCGCCGAGAACGTGGACGGAGGTCCCCTGGCCGCTGTTCTCGCCGACCCCGCGGTCGAGGTCGTGGTCCACGCCGGCCGCCAGGACATCGCGCTGATCCGCAGGTGGCTCGACACTGACGTGACGAACGTCTTCGACACGCAGGTGGCCGCGGGCTTCGTGGGCCTCGGAGCCCAGAGCTCCTATGAGTCGCTACTGGGCGAGCTGCTCGACGTGCGCGTCAGAAAGTCGGCGAGCTTCACGCGCTGGGACGCCCGACCCCTCTCACGGGAGCAGCTTGGCTACGCGCGCGAGGACGTCGTGCACCTGCTGGAGCTCGCCGCCGAGCTCCAGCGGCGCCTGCAGGAGGCGGGCCGCCTGGCGTGGGCGCGAGAGGAGTGCGAGCCGCTGCAGCGGGCGAGCGACGACCGCGATCCCGAGGTGATCTTCTCGCGCCTGCCACGCGTCCATGGACTCAATCCGCCCGCCCGGGCCGTCGCGCGCGAGCTCGTGGCGTGGCGCGAGGAGACGGCGGCGCACAGGGACCGGCCGGTCCAGAGCATCCTCAGCGACGCCGCGCTGATGGAGCTGGCCAGGCGCAAGCCTTCTCGCAAAGATGAGCTGGAGCGAATTCGCGGCATCGGCGCAGCCGGCTCTGCTCGCGCCGCGGAGCAGGTGCTTCAGGCTGTCCGGCGGGGGAGCGAACGTCCCCCCGACTCGGCTCCGCCAGATCGCCGCCCGCCGTTCCCCAAACCCGAGGATGCGCCGGTTGTGGCGCTGGCGGAGGCGCTCCTGCGCTCCCGCGCGCGGGAGGCCGGGCTCGCTTACGAGCTGCTGGCTTCGCGGGCGGATCTTCAGGCCATCGTCACCGCCCGGCGTGACGGCAGTGGTGAGGCCGGCGTGCGAACGCTCCGTGGCTGGCGGCGTGAGCTCGTCGGTGCGGAGCTCTTGCAGCTACTCGACGGGGAACTGTCGTTGTCGGTCGGGCACGAGAGCGGTCGCCGGCGGCTTCTGGTGGGGCCGCGGCAACCCGAGCGGACCAACGGCTAGCGCCGAGCGCCGCCTACCTGATCTGGTTGTAGACGGTGAACAGCGGCATGTACATCGAGATGACGATGAAGCCCACGATGGAGCCGATCACGATGATCATGATCGGCTCGAGGATCGATGTGAGCGCCTTGACCGACGCTTCGACCTGGTCCTCGTAGAACTCGGCGACCTTCTCGAGCATCGTGTCCAGGGCGCCCGTCTCCTCGCCGACGCCAACCATGTGGGTGACCATCACGGGGAAGATCGGTGCCTGTGCGAGCGGCGCAGAGATCGTGCCGCCGCGCTTGACCGAGGCGATCACATTGTCCATCGCCTCTTCGACCACCACGTTGCCGCCTGTCTTGCCGGTGATCTCGAGCGCCTGCAGAAGCGGCACCCCGGCGCTCGTCAGCGATGCGAGCGTGCGCGACCAGCGCGCCACCGAGATCTGCTGGACGATCGACCCGATCTTCATCGGCACGCGCAGTCGGAAGCGGTCCCACTGCGGCCGCCCCCATGCGCTCTTCTTCCACTTCAGGAACGCGACGACGGCGGCGGCGAAGCATGCGAACATCAGCCACCAGTAGCCCACGACCGCGTGCGACATCGTGACTGAGACCTGGGTGATCGCGGGCAGTTTTCCGCCGAACTGTTTGAAGACGCCCTCGAACACCGGCACCAGGAACGCGACCAGCGCCATCATCACGCCGACCGCGAAGGTGATCACCAGGATCGGGTAGATCATCGCCGAGCGGATCTGGCGCCGCAGCGAGGCGTCCTTCTGGAGCTGGTCGGCGACACGCAGGAGCGCGTCCTCGAGCACACCGCCCATCTCCCCGGCCTGTGTCATCGCCACGAACAGCGGGTTGAAGACCTTTGGATGGCGAGCCATCGCGTCGCTCAGCGAGAGCCCGGCCTCGACGTCCTTGCGGACCGAGACGATCGTTTCCTTCAGGAACTTGCCCTCCGTCTGGTCCTCGAGCACGTAAAGCGCCCTCAGGATGCTCATTCCCGAGACGATCATCGTCGCCAGCTGCCGCGAGAAGGTGGCGAGTTCGGCGGCCTTGACCCTCTTGGTGAAGCCCAGATCGATGTTGCGCGAAGAGTGCTTGTCGACGATGTCGAGGACGATCAGGCCGCGCTGCTTGAGCTGGTCGGAGACCGCCTGCTTGGAGTCGGCCTCGACTTCCCCGGCGGCTTTGATCCCTGCGAGGTCGATTGCCTTGAAGGCGTAGGTGCTCATGGCCAGATCCCCTACGCAGCCGCGAGCGACCCGGCGCCGAGCAGTCGCCTGAGCTCCTCGGGCGTCCCGGAACGCGCTTCGGCGAGGCTCTTCGTGATCTTGCCTTCTCGCACGAGCCCGGCCAGGGAGGTGTCCATCGTCTGCATGCCCGTGGCCGAGCTGGTCTGCAGAACGGAGTAGATCTGGTGGGTCTTGCCCTCCCGAATCAGGTTGCGGATCGCCGGGTTGGGCACGAGCACCTCGCACGCCACGACGCGTCCCGAGCCGTCAGTGGTCGGGAGCAGCTGCTGGGTCATGATCCCCTGGAGGGCGACGGAGAGCTGAACGCGGACCTGACCCTGCTGGTGCGCGGGAAACACATCGATGATGCGGTCGATCGTCTGAGCCGTGTCCTGCGTGTGCAGGGTCGCGAACACGAGGTGGCCGGTCTCCGCTGCGGTGAGCGCGGTGGAGATCGTCTCGAGGTCGCGCATCTCTCCCACGAGGATCACGTCCGGGTCCTGGCGCAGCGCAGCCTTCAGGGCGTCGCCGAAGCTCTGCGCGTCGGACCCTAGCTCGCGCTGGTTGACGAGGCACTTCTTGTGGCCGTGCAGGAACTCGATCGGATCCTCGATCGTCATGATGTGCTCCTCGCGAGTGCGGTTGATCTCGTCGATCATCGCCGCCAGCGAGGTGGACTTGCCCGAGCCGGTCGGTCCCGTGACGAGCACGAAGCCGCGGGGCCGGCGCGTGAACTCGTGTACCGCGGCCGGCAGGCCGAGCGCGTCGATCGAGGACAGGTCGAACGGGATCAGGCGGAAGGCGGCGCCGAGCGCGCCGCGCTGGAAGTAGGCGTTGACACGAAAGCGGGCGTGCCCTGGGATCGAGTAGGCGAAGTCGAGCTGCCAGTTGGTCTCCAGGCGCTGGCGCTGATCGCCGGTGAGGATCGAGTAGATGATCTCCCGCGTGTCCGAGGGGGAGAGCCTCGGATAATCCTCGAGCGGAGACAGACGACCGCGTACGCGAACCGTTGGATGCGCCGCGGCGCTCAGGTGCAGATCCGACGCGCGGCGGTGCACGACCTCCATCAACAAGTCTGCGAAATCGATGTCCATAGTCCGCCGCATCGGCCTGCCAGAGTGCGCGCCAGCGTTCGCAGCTATGACCCTGGACGAACGTTTGAGCGTCAGCTGCTGCCGAGCACGCGTGCGATCTCGGGCATCGAGGTGCGACCCTGCCTGACCTTCTCCAGACCATCGTCGCGCAGGCGGCTCATGCCCTGGCTGACAGCCAGGTCTCGGATGGCCTCCGCGGGCGCGCGTTCCAGTGCCAGCGACTGTATCTCCGGCGTCATCGTCATCACCTCATACAGGCCGACGCGTCCGCGGTAGCCGCTGCCGCCGCAGCGACGGCAGCCGACGGGCTCGTAGGCCTCGAGATCGACGCGCGCCTTGTAGCCGTTGGCCCGCAGAGTCGCCGCCGAGATGATCGTGCGCCGCTTGCAGCTCGAGCAGAGCATCCTCGCCAGGCGCTGAGCGACGACACAGCCGAGCGCCGAGGCCACCAGGAAGGGCTCGGTCCCCATCTCGATCAGGCGCGTGATCGCCGAGGGCGCGTCGTTGGTGTGAAGCGTCGAGAGGACAAGGTGCCCGGTGAGCGCCGACTCGACGGCTATCTGTGCCGTCTCGCGGTCGCGAATCTCGCCGACCATGATCACGTCGGGGTCGGCGCGCACCATCGAACGCAGGCCCGCGGCGAACGTGAGACCGACCTTGTTCGCGACCTGGACCTGCGTGAGGCCCGAGATTTCGTACTCGACGGGGTCCTCGACGGTGATGATGTTCTTTTCGGGCGTATTCAGCATCATCAGCGCCGCATAGAGGGTGGTCGACTTGCCCGATCCGGTGGGACCGGTGACGAGCACGGCGCCGTGGGTCTCGTGGCACGCATGTTCGAAGCGCTCGCGCTCGGCCTCGGCCATGCCGAGCTTCTCCAACTTGACCACGACCGACGCCTTGTCGAGCACGCGCATCACGATCGACTCACCGTGAACGCTCGGCAGCGTGACGACGCGCAGATCCACGTGTCGTCCGTCGATCACAAGGCCCACGCGCCCATCCTGGGGCAGGCGTTTCTCGGCGATGTTGAGCTCCGCCATGATCTTGATCCGCGAGATGACGCCGGCGGTCATCCGTCTCGGGACGGTGGTGACGTCCTGCAGCACGCCGTCGATGCGAAAGCGCACGCGCAGCTCACGACCATCCGGCGCGAGGTGGATGTCGGACGCGCCGCGCTCGACGGCCTGGGCGACGATCTGGTTGACCAGCTTGACGACCGGGGCGTCGTCGGAGGTCTCATGGAGGGCGACGACATCGGCCTCCTCTTCAAGCTCCGCGATCTTGTTGTCGTGCTCCCCGACGACGTCCTCGAGGCGATCGAGGCGCGATACCAGGGCCGCGATGTCGTCCGGGGGGGCGACCGCGACGCGGATCTCATAGCCCGTCATGATCGCGATGTCGTCGACCGCGAGCACGTTCGCGGGATCGGCCATCGCCACCAGCAGCGTGCGCTTGTCGGTGAACGCGACCGGCACTGCCTGGTAGCGCTTGGCCGTCGTGGTGGTCACGAGGTTGGCAGCCCCCATGTCCACCGAGAACACTCCGAGGTCGAGATGGTCCAGGCCGTATCGCTCGGCGAGCGCGCGGGCGAGGCCGTCCTGTGTGAGCGCGCCCTTCTCGATCAGCACGCGCTCGGGCGTCGTGCCGAGGCTGCGGGAGGTCTCGAGGGCTTCTTCCACCTGCTCACGGGATACGAGAGCCATTTCGACGATCACATCCGTCAGGAACCGCTGCGTGGAACCCTGGCCCGACGGCCTCGTGATCCCCCTCCAGTCATCGCTCGCGAGGTCGGGCTCGGCCGCGGGGAGCTCGCGGTCCACCGCAGGCGCGCCGCGCGGCGCGTCCACTCCGGCGTCGGCCTCTTGATCGCTCGGCCGGGTCACCTCGACGACGGGGTCCGCGTCGAATGAAAGAGGCTCGTCTTCGGTCTCGTCGCCCGGCCTCAGCTGAGCCGTCTCCTCGAAGCCGGAGAGGTCCCTTGCGACGTCTGACTCGCCTGACTGCACGCGCTCCAGCTCGATGATCGGATCGCGCGAGACCGCGTCGTTCTCCCCGATCCCGAAGATCGCGTGCAGGTCGGGATCTGCCTGCTGAGGGACGTCGCTCATCGCGCGAGCGCTTCCGCTCGAAGAGATCTAGCGGTGACCGTCCGGCTCGCGGGCCGCTCGCCGCATGATCTCCATCGGAGGCTGTCGGCCCGTCCACAGCTCGAAGCTGAGCGCCCCCTGGGCGACGAGCACCTCGACCCCGTCGAGCGTTGGCACATGTTGCGCTGCCGCGGCGGCGAGCAGCGGTGTAGGTCCTTCGCTGTAGACGAGGTCGACGACATACGAGTACTCGCCGACTTGATCGAACGCCAACCCCAGTTGGTTGAGCGCCTCCGCCTCAGTAGCCGAGCGTTCTAGAGGCTCCAGCCCCACGGCGGTGCAGTTCACGAGCAGGTCTGCGGGCTGCGGTGCGGGGACCGCGCGAACGCCGAGGTCACGCGCCAGCGCCTGCGCTCGCTCGGGCGTGCGGTTCCAAACGAGCACCTCGCTCGCGCCAGCCTCGCGCAGTGCCCATGCCGCCGCCCGAGCGCTGCCGCCCGCGCCGAGCACGAGCGCACGCATCCCTCGCACAGGCCGCTCGAGCGCGGCGATCAGTCCCGGGGCGTCGGTGTTCTCGGCTGCGATCGTGCCGTCGGCTGCGAACGTGAGCGTGTTGGCCGCCCCGATCGCGCGCGCCGCGTCGCTGGCCTCATCCGCGAGCGCAAGCGCGGCTTGCTTGTGCGGAATCGTCACGTTGGCGCCGACAAAGCCGGAGAGTCCGAGCGCGCACGTCGCCTCCTCGAACAGCTCGGGTGGCACGGGCAGCCGCTGGTAGCGCCAACCCCCCATCCCGAGGTGTGCCAGCGCCGCGTTGTGGATCGCGGGTGAGCGGCTGTGAGCGACGGGCCACCCCAGAACCCCCAGGCGGGGCATCATTTCGTCTTGCACGTCGGCGGCGCGCCGCCGTTGTTCCTGACCGCGCCTTGGTAGGCAGCGGCGTCCGCTTCGAACTTGGCGAGCGTCGTCGAGAAGGTGTGCTCACCGCAACCGTCGGCGGCGAGGACGTAGTAGAGGTACGCGACGGGGGCCGGGTGGCCCGCCGCTTCGATCGAAGCCAGCCCGGGGTTCGAGATCGGAGTCGGCGGCAGGCCCGTGTGCGTGCGTGTGTTGTAGGGGGAGTTCAGCTGCAGCTGCGCTTCGGTCAATTCCTTCGTGTAGGTGGGGATTCCCGTCTCCAGCTCGAGCGCGTAGTAGATCGTCGCGTCGATGCCAAGCGGCATGCCCTTCTTGAGGCGGTTGTAGATGACCGCGGCTATCTTCGCGCGATCTCCGGGGACCTTCGCCTCGCGCTCGACCATCGAGGCGATCGTCAAGAGCTCATACGGCGTCACGTGCAGCGCGTGCGCGCGGGCGATCTCGGTGGGCCCGAAGTTTTCCCGGAAGGCGATCAGCTGCTCCTGCACCAGCTTGCTGACCGGCGCTCCCGTGTACATGTCGTAGGTCGCCGGGAAGAGGAAGCCTTCGAGATCGCGCGTGCCCGACGGCGCCCCGTAGTGGGCGGGATTCAGCAGCGGCGAGCGTTTCGATGCCCCCCGGTAGCTCCCGCTGAGGCCGTCCGACGCGGCGATGTGGGCGATCTGCACCCGCGTCTTGCCCTCTGGAATGACGACCTTCACGACGCCCGGCACGACCGTCTTGCTCGGCTGGCTCGAGCCCGATAGCGATTTGACGAGCAGCACGACCGCGGTCACCACGGCTGCGAGCGCGAGCAGCGCGAGCAGTCGTGTGACCGGCGAGCCCCCGCCCGGCCTACGAACAACCCGCCCGCTGCGCCGCCCCGCGATCGAGGGGCGTGGCGTGCTCGCCGGCGCGGACGAATATGGAGCCGGGGGAAGTGGCGGTCGGGCGCCCGCGGCCTCGCCCACGCCGACCTCGCCCTCAGTGATGCCGGCCGCGTCGCGCTCGGCGACATCGGAGCCGGCGACCGGGCCTGGCCCGGGCTCAACCGGAGCCGAGTCCGGCGGGGCAAGAGCGTCCGCTGGATGATGCTCCGCGGGCGCGTCGCCAGCGACAAGCTCCCCGGTCGTGAGCGGGGGCGGCATCGGGGCATCCGCATCTTCCGCGGGCGGCGGCTCGAGCGGGTCCACGGGGGATTTGCCCGCGAGCCCGTTCGCATCGAGCGCCGCTGGAGCAGCGGCCTGTCCACCCTGCCCGGCCGCCCGTTCGGCGCGGCGCCTTTCGCGTTCGGCCCGGTCGCGCTCGCGTTCGGCCTCGGTGCGCTCCGGCGACGCCTGTGGTCGTTTGCCGCGGGTCAAGGGCTGGACCTTAACGCGATCTCGCCGCGAGCCAGCTCTCGAGCAGGTGAGCGGCGGCTCGGGAGTCCTCGCTCGCGACATGTGGACCCTCCATGCCCTGGGCGAGGCGCGTGGTGAAGCGCTCGTCGTGCATCTCCACGGGTATCTCCTCGCCCAGACGCCGCGACAGCTGCTCGGCAAACGCCCGCGTCTCGCGGGTCTGCTGCGAATCGCCGCCTCGCAGCGACAGAGGCAGCCCGACGACGACGCGCTCCACGTCGCGCTCGCGCACGAGCTGGGCGAGCTTCCCGAGCCCGCGCCGCGTCCCCGGCCGCTCGACGACCTCGATCGGCGTGACGATCGTGCCGGTCGGGTCGCTCAGGGCGCAGCCGCAGCGTGCGCTTCCGTAGTCGAGCGCCAGCACGCGCATCACCGAGCCCTGCCACCGATCGGGAGCAGTGAGAGGGGCCCCGCGCGGCGCTCTCGCGCGTGCATCAGCCTGCGAGCACGGAGGCGATCCTCGCGCGCGCGGCGGCGATCGCCTCGCCGAGCTTCCCGGGATCGCGGCCGCCCGCCTGAGCCATCGTGTCCCGACCACCGCCGCCGCCTCCCACGACCTCCGCCGCCACCTTGACCACGTCCCCCGCCTTCAGGCCGCGCGCGACGAGCGCCGGGGCGACGCTCGCCACCAGGTGCGCGCGACCGTCGACCGCAGCCCCCAGCACGATCGCCGCGTCGGGGAGCCGGCCCTTGAGGCGGTCGAGCACCTCGAGCAGCGCCTTCGCGCCGGCCACCTCGATCGTGGTCGCAAGCACAGGCGAGCCGCCGACGTTGTCGGCCTGCGCGGCGAGCGCGTCGACGTCGATCGAAGCGCCGTTCGCGGCTGCGCCACCCTCCCGCAGGCTCTTCTCGAGCCGCTTTCGCTCGTCGGCCAGGGCGCGAACCGCGTCGGGAACTTCCTCCGGGCGAGTGCGCAGCGCCGTCGAGGCATCCCCGAGGAGGCGATCGCGTTCGCGAAGGAGCTCGACCGCCGCGGGACCGGTGACGGCCTCGATCCGCCGCACGTTGGCGGCGCTGGAGGTCTCGCTGAGGATATGGAGGACGCCGATCTCCGACGTCGACCGGACGTGCGTGCCACCGCAGAGCTCGCGCGAGTACTCGCCCGCGCCGATCTCGACCATCCTCACGACGTCGCCGTACTTCTCCCCGAACAGCGCCATCGCGCCCAGGCGCTTTGCCTCCTCTAACGTAGTCGTGATCGGGCGCACCGGGTCGTTGCGCGCGATCCACTCGTTGACCCGATCCTCCACGTCGCGCAGCTCCTCCGCGCTGAGCGCCTGGCCGTGGCTGAAGTCAAACCGGAGCTTGTCCGGGCCCACGTAGGAGCCGGCCTGGCGGACGTGGCTGCCGACCCGCTCGCGCAGCGCTGCTTGGAGCAGGTGCGTGGCGGTGTGGTTGGCCTCGGTCGCGTGCCTCCTCAGATGATCGACGCGCGCGAGGACGGGCTCGCCGGGTCGCAGCGTCCCCTGCTCGACAACGACCGCCAGTGCCTGGTCTTCGCCGACGCGGAAGACGTCCTCGACGCGTGCCCGACAGTCTCCGTGCTCGCACTCGATCGTCCCCACGTCGGCCACCTGGCCTCCGCCGGCCGCGTAGAAGGGGGACTCGGCCAGCTTGACGAGGAAGCGCTCGCCGAGCACCGTGCGGGAGCCCTCGGCGCCGGAGCCGTTGCCGACGATGCTCTGCACCGCGCCCACGGTCGTCTGCTGCTCCTCGGTCTCATATCCCGTAAATCGCGTGGAGCCGCTCTCGCCGGCGAAGGAGCTCGCCGCCTCGCGCACGCCGCCCGCGCGTGAGCCACCGGTTCGTGCGCTGGCCCTCCCACGGGCACGCTGCTCCTCCATCAGGCTCCCGAAGTCGCCCTCGATCGCCAGTCCCTCTTCGGCTAGCAGCTCGCTCGTCATCTCATAGGGAAAGCCATAGGTGTCGTGCAGGCGAAATACGTCGGCGGCGGGCACCGACGAGCGCCCGCTGTCGCGTGCCTGCTCGATATACAGGCGCAACGTCGACATGCCTTGCGCGAGGGTGCGGCCGAAGCTCTCCTCTTCGCTCGCCACCCACTTCTCGATCACCGCGCGCTGCTCGTTCAGTTCCGGGTAGGCGCCGCCCATCAGCTCCCTGACGCGGTCGGCGTAGCGGAGGAGGAAGCCGGGCTCGAGCTCGAGCGAACGGCCCTGCTGGATCGCGCGGCGCATCACCCTGCGCAGGACGTAGCCGCGCTCCTCGTTGGAGGGGACCACGCCGTCGGCGAGCAGAAACGTCATCGCGCGCGAGTGGTCGGCGAGGATGCGCATAGCGCGGTCGGGCTCACGCTGCTCGCCGTAGCGCCGGCCGGAGAGGTCCTGCGCAAGCTCGATCAACGGCCAGAACTGGTCGGTCTCGAAGATCGACGGCTTGTCCTGGAGGATCGCCGCCAAGCGATTCAGGCCGAGGCCCGTGTCGATGTTGTTCGCCGGCAGCGGTCTCAGCACCGAGCCCTGGCCGCCGTCGGCGGGCTGCTGGTCGAACTGCATGAACACGAGGTTCCAGTACTCGAGGAAACGCGCGTTCTCGCCGCCAGGCAGATCACCCGCCGACCCGTGGTCGAGGCCGCGGTCGAGGTAAAGCTCGGACGAGGGCCCGCAGGGGCCGCTCGGACCCGCCTGCCAGAAGTTCTCCGAGCGCGGGCATTCGACGATCCGCTCGCGCGGCACCCCCATCGCCAGCCAGTGATCGATCGCCTCGTTGTCGGGTCCCAAGCCGAGCTCCTCGTCGCCTTCGAACACCGTCACCCAGATGTCCTCGGCGTTGAACCCGTACACCTCGCGCGACAGTTGCCAGGCGAATTCGATCGCCCCGCGCTTGAAGTAGTCGCCGAATGAGAAGTTGCCGAGCATCTCGAAGAACGTGAGGTGCCGGGCCGTGTCGCCGACGTTGTCGATGTCGACCGTGCGAAAGACCTTCTGACAGCTCGTCAGGCGGGGCGCTGGCGGAGCCTCCTGCCCGAGGAAGTACGGCTTGAGCGGGTGCATCCCCGCGACGGTGAGCAGCGCGGACGGGTCGTGCGCCGAGGGCACGAGCGAGGCTGAGGGGATGCGCCGGTGCCCGCGCTCCTCGAAGAAGCTGAGGTACCGCTCGCGAATCTCGTCTGAGGTCATCGACCGATGATCTTAGGCTGCGCCGCGATGCGCTAAGGCGCGACGGTGGCGTAGCCGACGACGACGTCGCCCGAGTACAGGCACGCGATCTGCCCCGGTGCGGTTCGCTCGGCCGGCTGATCGAGCTCGATCAGCGCGCCCGCGTGGCGTCCGGCCTCGAGATCGTCAGTCAGCCGGCATCGATGCGTGCGACCATGCGAGCGCACGCGCACCCGATCCACACAGCCGCCGCCCCGGTGAAGCGTGAGCTCCCGCACCGGCATGCCCCTCACGAGCAGCGCGCTGCGTGGCCCGACGGTGACCGTGTTCGCCGGCGCATCGGTCGCGAGGACGTAGAGCGGCTCACTGCCACCAATACCAAGGCCATGGCGCTGGCCGACCGTGTAGACGTGGGCGCCGCTGTGGTTCCCCAGCAGCTCTCCCTCCAGTCCCAGGATTGGCCCGGGCCGCGGACCCAACTCGGCGTGGCGCTCGAGGAACGCGGCATGTCGCGTGCCGGCGAGAAAGCAGAGGTCCTGGGAGTCGCGCTTGCGCGCCACCGATAGGCCGGCCTGCTCGGCGATCGCGCGCACATCAGGCTTGTGCAGCTCACCCAACGGGAACCGAAGCCGGGCCAGCGAGTCGGGCGAGAGCGCCGAGAGAACGTAGCTCTGGTCCTTGCTCTCGTCCACCGCCATCTGAAGCAGCGGCCCTTCCCGAACCCGCGCGTAATGGCCCGTGGCGAGCGCTCTCGAGCCCAGCCGCTCGGCGAGCTCGAGCATCGCGTCGAGGCGAACGCTGCCGTTGCAGCGGACGCACGGGTTGGGCGTCAGGCCGGCTGCGTGGTCGGCGAGCCAATGATCGACGACGCCGGCACGGAACTCGGCACGGAGGTCGATCGAGAGATGCGGCATGCCGAGGCCGTGAGCGAGCTCGCGCGCGCCGCGGACGGCCTGCGCCGAGCAGCAGCTGAGATCGCCGTCGTTCTCCGGATCGGACCACAGCTCCAGCGTCACCCCGACCGCATGCGCACCCGTCCGAGCGACGAGCAGCGCCGCCACCGCGCTGTCAACGCCGCCGCTCATCGCCACGAGCGTGCGATCGTCCCGCTGGGCGAGCGAGGCACCGGCGCGAGCCGTGCCGCCGAGCGCGCGGTGCAGGGCATCCGCGGCCAGCTCGGCCGCGTGACGCTTGGCGGCGCTCAGGCCCCCGAGCTCCTGCGAGATCTGACCCGCGCCGATTCTCGCCGCATCGAGCAGCGTCACCTCGCGCACGAGGGCGACCGTGGCGCTTCCCGCCGCGACCGTGGCGCCGCAGCCGCTCGCGTCGAAGCCGGCGTCCGCGATCTGCCCGTGTGGGCTGTCCGGATCGATCGCCAGCGAGATGCGGATCAGGTCTCCGCACGCCGCTCCGCCGGCGGCGCCGGTGAACGCGCCCGCGGGAGTGTGTCCTCGGGCGAGCGGGCGTTCCAGGTGGCTGCTCAGCTCCTCGCTCGTTCTCACGCGAGCGAGTCTACGACTAGCTGTGCCGCGCTTCGTCGATCGTCTGCTCGATCGCGTAGGCGTCGGTGAGGCCCGTCAACGTTTTCACCTGGCCGCGCTTGTTGATGATCATCATCGTCGGCGTGCCGTACACCTGCACGCCGTGCGTGATCGTGCCGAACGACGTGACCTGGTCGGCGCGAGCTTCGAACGCCGCAAACGGCTTCTGAAGTTCGAGGTTGTATGCGCGCAGTTCATGACGCACCTTCGGAACGTTCGCCACCGGCCCAATCAAATGGTGCACCGCCTCGAGCAGCCTCAGTTCAAACTGAACGGCTTTGTCGTCGGCCCCCTTCGGGTTCCAGAACAGGATGACCGCGATCTTGCCTTCCTTGAGAGCGCGTTCGACGAGGACCTGTCTCGCGGGCGTCCGGTGGGCGCTCGCCAGCGAGCCAGCCGCCTTGCCCGGCGCGGCGGTGCGCGCAGCGGGCTTGACGGTGGTCGTCGCGGTGGATTTGTGAGCCGATGCGGCGACCGATCCCGTATGGCTTGGGGATGCGGTCGACTGGGAAGAGCTGGCCGCGGGGCTAGCGGCAGGCGCCGAAGAGCCGCCCGAGGCCTGCGCCGATTTTTCTTCAAGCTGCTTGGCGTTCTGCTGAGACGTGGCGACGGCGCCGTGCGCTTTGGCGATTGCGCGCGTGAGCCCTTCAACGCCGGGGGCGGATCCATGGTAGATCGACGAAGGTGCGCCCGGCGACTGGGCGGCCGGCGTCGTCGCGGCGGCAGCGGCGGATCCCGCGGATGAGGCCGACGGGGTGCTCGCGGAGTGGCCGCGAAGGGCCACGAACCACACGGCCATGAGCACACCCACGGCCACCAGGGCTATCTGAAACGGGCGCGAGATCTGAGTCATCTCCCCATGCTTCGGCATCTCGAGCAAAAAGTTGAAGCCCGCAACAGGCGCTGGACGGCTTGGTCCGGACGGCGCGAGCTCTTGCCCGCGCGCCGGCCGCGATCACGACCAGCCCAGCATGCATCCCGAGAGCAGCCGATTCTCACCGCCGGCTGGAGGCTTCAGCACGAACGGGCGGTTGTCGATAGCTGCCACATGGAGCGGTCCCCGAGTCTCTTGAGGCGGATGCTTCGCTGCCGCCATAAACCGAGCCCCCGCCCGGCCGAGAGGGCTTGGACACCTCGGCTGCCCACCTCGCTTGGCTTGGCATGCGCGGCCGGTTGCGTGCTGAGCGGATGTGGAGGCGGCCAACCGGCGGGGAGTCGGAGCGTGTCTCTGAGATCGAGCGCGGCGGGTGCCGGCCTCACCAAGTCCCGGACCTCTCCCAATCGATCTTTCCTGGCGCTTCGGCCGACGAAGACCCGGGCGCTGGCCCGGTTCGCGCGGGCCGTGAACTTGACGGTGGCCGACATTCCGGAAGGGCGTGTCTCGAAGCAGCGGCGGAACCCCGCCTCCGGCGAACGGGGCGAATCTGAGCATTGCGTCGGAGCACTCCTGAGCCAGCAGAAGCTCGCGGACGTCGGATCGCCGACCGTCCTGCGCGGCCACGAACTCGAAAGCGAATGGATCGGCTCGCAGGTCACGGTCGCGACGAGCGTTGGCGTGGCCGATCACCTGCTCGCGACGCTCCAGCGACCCGACGTTCGGCGTTGTCTCGCGCGGGTGGACACAGAGCCTCGGCCGGACGGCAATCCGCAACGCCCGTTGGGGGCCCGTCGCCGTGTACGCCCTTCCGGTTCAGGCGCCGGGAAGCAACGGCCAGATCGGTCTGCGGATCGCCATGACCGTGAAATTCCCGGCGAATGAAGTGACGATGCCCGCGTACGTCGACGTGCTCGGCTTCGCCTGGGGACCGGCCGAGATCGCCCTGATCGCGACGAGCTTGACGCAGCCGGTACCAGCCAGCGTCGAGAATCAGCTGCTCTCAACGCTCGTGGCGCGCGCCAGGTCTCACACGCTCTGAGCGGAGCGGGCCCGCGGCCGCCCCGCGGCCGTCTTCTCTCACAGGTCGTGCTGACCCCGCAAGACGGCATGGACGACCGCGTCGGTCGCCATCTCACGCTGGCCACCGCCCTGCATGTCTTTCAGCGCCGCGCCAGCGCCTCCGATGATGGCGACGTATCTGGCGCCGAGGCCATCGGCGGCTCCAAGCTGCCGCTTCAGCGAGCGCCCGCCGAGGTCCATCTGGGCCGTCAGGCCGGCGGAGCGCGCTTCGTCGAGGAGCGCGAAGGCGCGCCTGGCCGTCTCCGGGCGGGTGTCCTCCCGCGCGACGAACAGCTCGAGGGGTGCGGCAACGCCCGCCGGCTGACCGACCTCCGGCGCCTCGCCGGCCAGCAGGATCCGCTCGATCCCGGCGGCCCAGCCCATCCCCGGCGTCGGTGGGCCGCCCAGATGCTCGACGAGACGGTCATATCGACCACCGCCGCCGACACCGCTCTGAGCCCCGAGCGCGTTGGAGGTGAACTCGAACACGGTCCTTGTGTAGTAGTCGAGGCCGCGCACGAGCGTGGAATCGACCTCGTAGGGAACGTTCGCGGCGTCGAGGAGCGCCCGTACCTGCGCGAAATGCTCGGCGTCCGCGTCGCTGAGATGCTCGAGCAGCCTTGGCGCGCCCTGCATCACGCGCGCCGTGCCCGGGTGATCGGAGTCGAAGGCGCGCAGCGGGTTCACGTCGATGCGGCTGCGTACGTCCTCCGAGAGCTCGTCCTCGTTGGCGCGAAGGTGCTCCTGAAGTCGCCCGCGGTACTCGCTCCGCGCGTCGGCGCCCCCGAGGCTCGAGATCCGCAGGCTCACCTCCTTGACGTCCATCTCCGCCAGCAATGCGGACAGGAGCGTGATCGACTCGGCGTCCACCGCAGGGTCATCAGAGCCGAGCGCCTCCGCCCCTACCTGCCAGAACTCTCGGTAGCGGCCGGCTTGGGCGCGCTCGTGGCGGAAAAACGACGACAGGTACCAGAGCTTCACCGGCTGGCGGCGCTTGTGCATGCCGTGCTCCACATATGCGCGGCAGACCGGCGCCGTTCCCTCGGGGCGCAGCGTCAGGGAGCGTCCCGCGGCATCCTCGAAGGTGAACATCTCCTTGCGCACGATGTCGGTGGACTCGCCCACCCCACGCTGGAACAGCTCGGTTGCCTCGAACGCCGGCGTCTCGATCCGCTCGTACCCTGCTCCCTCGAGGATCGAGCGAGCGCGAGCCTCGAGCGTCGTCCGTGCCGCCGCCTGCTCGCCCAGCACGTCGAAGGTGCCACGCGGGGCTTTTAGCTTCGGCTCACTCAACTTCCGGTTGCCGCTGCGTCAGACGTCGCGCTCACACGGGGCACCCGCGCGCGGAGCTCGCTGAGGAACGGGTTCGTATCCCGCTCGCGCCCGAGCGTGGTCACGCCCATGTGGCCGGGATAGACGACGGTCTCCTCGCGGAAGGTCCTCAGGAGGCCTTCGATCGAGCGCTCGAGCGTCGCCCAGTCGCCGCCGGGAAGGTCAACGCGGCCGACCGACCCCTGGAAGAGCACGTCGCCGGACAGCAGCGCTCCGGCCGCTGCATAGGTGACATGGCCGGGACTGTGACCGGGGGTGGAGATCACGTCGATGTCGAGGCCGGCGAGCCTCAACCGCTCGCCTCCGGCGACCGTGTGCTCGGGCTCGTGGCTTTCGAACGGCCCGAACCCGGGTGGCACCCAGCTCATGATGTCGGTCAGCAGCGGCTGCTCGAGCTTCGGACAGTAGACGGGGGCGCCGGTGGCCCTCGCGACCGGAGCGACCGCGCCGATGTGGTCGAAGTGGCAATGCGTCAGCAGGATCGCCTGGAGCTGTACGCCGAGCTGCCGCGCCGCCTCCAGCAGCCGCTCTGGCTCCTCGCCCGGGTCGACGATCACGGCCTGCCTCGCGCCGGCGTCGGCGCGGACGATGTACGTGTTCTCCTGGACCGGCCCGACCGTGAATGCGCGAACGTCCAAGGCACTCATCGCGAAGGCGCCTTACCTTGCGCGCGCTTGGCCTTGTTGCGCTGGCGGCGGTTGAAGACCAAGCGGTCGGTGTAGTAGCTGATCACCGTGTACATCACGAGCACGAGCGGGAAAAGCGCGACGAACGAGCTGGACTTGGATTTGAGCGCGAAGAGACTGAAGAGCAGCAGCACGACCGCCGCGAACATCCCCTTGATGAAGGCGGCGCGCCATGTCGGTGGGCGGTCGCGCCGGTCCACCGCCTGCGCTTTCGCCTTCTGCATGTCACCCTTCTTCTCGGCCGCTGTCGGCTTGCGTCCCGTGCGACCCCGCGACTCGACCACACCGGCCGCGTTGCCGCGGTGCTTGGTCTGGCGCTTGCGCTTGGTCTGAGCCATACCTACCAGCCTATTGCGTTCTCGATCACGTGGCGGGAGGGATCGAACCCAACGATCGGAAGATCCTCCGGGAATCCTTCCAGGGCAGCGCGCGGGGCGAGCCCTACGAGCTCGGCACTCTCGACGCGGGCGTGGCGGCTCACGGCCTCGATCACCGTCGCGAGCGAGACCTCGAGCGGGCGCTCGATGTTCATCGAGACCTGCGAGACGTCCCCGCCTAGCGCAACACCTATCGCACGTAATCCTGGCAGGCCCTCCGGGCCGCCCTCGCGTACCAACGAGGCGACGGTGCGCGCATCCGCGATCGTCGCCGGCGCCGCCAGCTGCAGGTTGAATGCGACCAGCGGAGGCCGCGCCGCGACCAGCGTCGCGCCCGCCGTCGGGTGCAACCGGGCAGGCCCGAAGTCCGGACGGACCGGCTCAAGCCCGCCCGCAACGGCCGCTGTACCGGACGAGCGTGCTGTGCGCTGCGAGTCTGCCGCGATCCGCTGGGCGAGGAGCGCGATGCCCCCGCGGCGAAGCTCGGCACGCGTTCTCCCACCAGCGCGCTCGCTGGCGGATAGCTCTCCGTAGAGGAACACCGGTATCTGAAGCTCCTCGCCGATTCGGTCGGCGACGACAAGCGCCGCCGCCGCCGCCGCGCCCCTCGCCGCGAGGTCCAGGTAGACGATCGGCACCACATCTAGTGCTCCCACGTGCGGATGCTGGCCGGCCTCGCCTACCTCGCGGCCCATGACATCGACCCGCCGAACCGCGACTCGCCCGCCCCTCAGAAGTGCGTCTGAGAGCTCCCGCGAGCGGCCGGCGAGGGTGAAGACCGAGCGCTGGTAATCCCGGTCGGAATGCGCGTCGAGCAGCCGGACACCGACTACCCCGCCGCCGGTCTCGCGTTGTCCCCCGGCGGCCGTCGGCCCCGCCTCGCTGCGAACGGTGAACGCCCGGCCGATCTCGGCTATCGCCTCCGCGTCGCGGCCCTCGGACACGTTTGGGACGGCAAGCAGGATCGGCGACTCCATGCGCACGAGCCTAACCCCGGCGCCGCGAAAGGTGGCGTTCGGCCTCCCGGCGACAGGACCGCTCCCTAGAATGTGCTTCGGGCGAGGCGCGCGTGCGTGGCTTCTGCTCTGCTTCTCAGCGCGGCGCGATCAACATCCCGCCGCAACCCCGCCGGAGTAGCTCAGTCGGTTAGAGCAGCGGAATCATAATCCGCGTGTCGGGGGTTCGAGTCCCTCCTCCGGCATCACAGTGATAGAGCCACCGGATTTCACTATGTGGGACCTCGCCGGAGGGTCCAATCGAGAATCAGAATCCGAGGGTTGGAAGTGCCCTCCTCGTGGCGGTGGCCCAACACGTCGTGGGCGAAATCGGGGTTCGTTCGACGAATTCGATTTCAGAAAAGACCGCAATTTGCGCAGCTTCTCGGACGTGATGGGCGATACGGTCATTTCGGACGAGTAGCGTGCGGAACAGCTAGAGGGAGGGGCGACGTCGGGGGGAGTCACGATCTGCCTGCAGGAGAAGGCTCAAATCCCCACAAGGCCCTGTGCCGCCCCCTCTCAGATAACAGAGGGGGGTAGGACCATGAAGAAGAAGCTCGTAATCGGCCTCGCGCCGCTGCTGGTCACGGCCGTGTTTGCGGCGCGGCCGGGTACCGCACAGGCGGTGCCGCACTGGACCGTCAATGGCTCACTTGCCACAAGCGCACCGGTTTTAGTCAAGGCGTCTGGTGTACTCTCGCTTGTGGTCGTAAAAGGCGGCGTTCCAGGTGCTTTTGTCACCTGTGCTATTGCAGAGGTGGGGACGATCAACAACCCAACAAGTGGCGCTGGTGTCGATGCGCCCCTCGTGATGTTCGCTTTCGCAGCACATCCAACGACCTCGGGCCTAGGATGTGAAAGCCAAAGTGTATGCCCCGCGGCCGACCGGACCGACGTCACGCCGTACTCGACGGCGGGCACCTCGTCGTACTTTCTCGACTGGGGCTCGATACTCGAACCATCAGGAGCGCAGATTAGAGACAAAATTACAGGCATCAATCTCAAAATTGATTGCGTCAAAAACGCGGCAATCGATAGCAGTATTATCTTTGTCGGAGCGACGGCACCACTATGCCTTCATGGCACCTCCGCACTACATCCTGGTTTCCTCGAATGGGCCGCGGGATCGGGCGAACTCGAAGTGCAGGGTTCTGGCGGTGCCGTTACCGCCGACATCGAAGGTGCAGTCCAGATGCTTGGCTACGAAGAAAATGAACTGATCAATTGCAGGAGCACGTAGGCCGAGGCGCTGACCCTGATGCGAGGTGGGGCCGCAAACGCTTGCGGCCCCACCGCATCGTCCAAACCAGCATCGCCGGACACGCCCTCTGCGGACGCTTTGCCGCCCTCCGCTGATTGACCCCTACTCGCCACCCTCGGATCGCCCGGCATCCTTAGACGGCTCTGTACGGCGTAAGATCACAGCGTGGCGGCATCACCGAAAGATGAGCGCCCCTGGGACCTTAGGCTAGTCGAGCGGATGTCTCGCGGGTCGGGCACCGTCCGCCCTCGATCCAAGCGGAGTCCCTGGGAACTGGCCGCCTACCTCGTGCTCTACTGGGGCATCGCAGTGTCGAGCGGCGAAACGTTTTGGTATGGGTTGGCTGCATTCGTGACCGTGCTGCTTGCGGGCTGGCTAATACGGGAGCGCTTGATACGCGGTAGCGACGCCAACCGAGCGAACAGCCCCGGCAACGCCGGCAATCCTTAGTGGGCTCTGTGCGAGCCGGCTACGGCGCGGCCGTGAACGTACACGACGAGGGGCAATACTTTTTCGTGAGCCTCCGCAATTCAGCAAACATCTTCCGACGCTCGGCCGGCGTGAGTTTCGCGGGTTGCGCCACCACGATTTCGTCTTCGCCGGCGCTGCCTGTGGTTCGCTGAGATAGAGCGCGCTTCAACGCTTCGGCCGGCGTGAGTTTCGCGGGTTGCTTCGCCACGCCAACGGTGCCTGCGGTCCTATGGGAGCTGCCGCCGCAGCCTGCCAGCAGGATCACCACGCCGACCAACGCACACACTCGCTGCATCCCGCGATCCTACGCTATGGCATCGTGGCCGCCGGCGCGCTTGGACCATCAGCGACCGCGTAGACGGAGCCGCATGCGAGCAACGCTGTAGCTCAGCTCGTCCAGCTCGTCCTGGCGCAACTGCAATTCGCCCCGGAGCCATTCAAGGTCTTCGGCCCGGTCGATCACGCTCTTGACCTCGGCGGCGACGGTGGCAGGAATCCAACGGCCGCCTATGGCCTTCACTCCGACAACCGACGACACGCCGTCAAGGCGAGCATGTTCGTTGACGCCGACCGCCGCGAGGCTGACCTCACAAAGCTTTGCAGCTTGGGGATCGAGATCATCCGGCTTGCCGGCCAGCCCACGGGCCGAGACGATCGCCTTGCCGATAGCAGCGCCCGTAACGGGTCGATCACACATCGAAGCGTACGCCGCCCACGGGCCTAAAGCGTCGGGGCGTCAGCTCACGTTGATGATTTCCTGTTCTGTGAAGCCGAGGTACTTGAGTTCACCTTCGACCTTCGCCCTGATGGCTCCAACTGAGCCTTCCACTTCCACTTCGCCCGACGCTGGATCGAATTCCACGAAGCCGGGGTGCAAAGCAGACGTACCGTGTTTGAACATCGGCTGCAGTGCCTTGCAGCACGCGCTTCCAGGATTCGTGACAAACCCTATCGCGCTTTCCACGGTCCCGCCTTTCAGGCACTCCACGACCAGCTTGATGCCCGTGGTCTTGGCCCTGATAACACTTCCGCTTGCTACCAGTTCCAAGGGCCACGGCAGGGATTCGGGCGTGACCATCGTGCCTGTCGCGCTCGGTGGGCACACAGAAGACGATTCGCACTCCGCGGTCACCAACTCCTCGACTTCCCCGACGCCTGCGCTGCCGGCCGCCGGGTTAGAGACATCCCCTGCCAACGCATTGTGACAGGTGACTTCGCCGCCTGGGGGCCCGCCGGCCACGATCTTGAGCGTGAGAGTGCCCCAGGCGATGACCGGTGTCGGGGTTTCGGGGGGGGACGGTGGGATGGGCGGGCCATTTGCGTGCCAAAGTGGTGCGCCCTGCGCGGCTGGCGGTCCCAGCGCAAGCCCAGCAGTGGCGAGCAGTGGACAGACGCTGAGCAAGAGCTTCTTAGACATGAGCTATCCGATCCTTTTGGTTGTGCCCGACTGTTTCGGGGCTCGGACCTGTTTGGTGCTGTCGGTTGTCCTCCTACTGCTGGCATGTGACACATATGCAGGCCGCGGCCTCGGGTTTATGGTTCTGTGACGGTGATCAATTCCTCTTCGTCATAGCCGCAGACCTTTAGTTCGCCTCTGACTTCAAGGAGAGCGTTGTTGTTGTCCGAGTTGAGTGCACCGGTGCCGGGCTTACCTTCGAAGTAGGACGGGTGCAAGTTGCAGGACGTACGGCGATGGTAGGTTGGCCACAGGTAGTATCCCCCGGCCCCCCCGCTGTAGCTGTATCCTTCGTGGCTCACCTCTGTCGTGCCGGAAAAACACTCGACGACCAACCTGACGCCGGTGATCTTGGCTTTGAATTCAGGGCCAGCTTTTTCCAGGACCCACGGCCACGGCAACGATTCCGAGGCGACCACGATAGTGTTACCGGGCGCGCAGAAACTCGGGGTACCGTCTTCGCAATCGAAGACGGTGGACGCCTGGGTCGCGCTGAGGCCAGCGCCGCCGAGCGGGTTTTCGATCGTGCCGAGGGCTGCGGTCTGGCATACGGCTTCCGCGTTGCTGCTTGCGGTCGTGAGGTAAAGGCTACTTACTCCCCACTCGAGCACACTTGTCCCGGGAGGGCCTGCAGGAGCCAGCACCCCATTTACGCGCCAATGCGGAGCCGCCTGTGCGGCTGACGACATGACCACAAATGACGCGGCGACGAGGAGCGGAGCGAGGCTGAGCAAGAGCTTCTTAGACGTCATGATGTGTCATTCCCTTTGGTGGTAGACGTGATGGCCGCGGTCAGCTCCCAGACCGCTCTGAATGAAGAGAGAACCCGGCTGGGCAACCGCCGCGCGCTGTGCTCCTCTGCACGGCAGGGTGACATGGGGAGCGGCGTTCAGCACTTCTCGCGCGGCCCCCCGGAGGCGCAAGCCCATCTGTTGGTCGCCGACTAGGCCGTGCGTGGTGCTGCTCGATATACACACCTCCTCACTTCACGCGAACCCAGCCCCCCGCGCCAAGTTTAGTCACGTCGCGTAGGCAAAGGATACGTCACGGAAGTCGAGAAAACGAGCTGATCCGAAACCTGTTCGGGTCGTAAAATCTCGTAAACAGCGAGAAGAATCTGGCGAACCCACCGCTTCGCAGAGGGGCTTTCGGGGTTTCCAGCTTGCGGGGAGGCTGCGCGCGGAGCGCAAGCCAGCGCAGGAGCTGGACGAGCTGATCTTCACCGTAGACCGCATGCGCCTGGGCATCCGGCGCTAGCAAACCAAGCCACAGAATCGATCCTGAGCAGGCGCAGCTCTCCAAGGCTGCCCGGCCCGGTGGGGGCCGCTGAGCGCAGGCGCGCAGCGCGGCCGCAGAGGGCGTCTCCGGCGAAGCTACGCGACCTTTGGGCTTGGGCCACGTAAGGGGCCGCGATCGCCGCGGCCCCCGTCTCGCATCTGGCTGCCCTACGAGTTCTTGACGCTTATGAGTTCCTGTTCTGCAAAGCCAAGGACCTTGACTTCACCTTCGACTCTGACCGTAATGGTTTCTTTTGAGCCTTCCACTTCCAGCTGACCTGAGCCGGCACCGTATTCGAGGAAGCCTGGGTGCGTGGCCGAGGTGCCGTGTCGGAAGATTGGCGACAGAGCTTTGCAGCATTTGCTCGTCGCATTTGTGACGAACTTGATTTCGGTTGGTTCGGAGTGGCACATGACAGTCAGATCGACATCCGTGGTTTCGTCTTCGATCACGGTCCCAGCGAAGACCAGTTTCGACGGCCACGGTATGTTTGCAGCGATAGCGCTGACCGTATGAGGAGGCACGCCGGGACAAAAGCCGCCCGTTTCTTCGCAGTCGAACGCAGCGGACGCTTGGATCTGATCCTGACCAGGGATGGTAATAGCAGTGTTTTCGACGGTGCCCGCCTGTGCACTGTGACATGTGACAAAAGAGCCCGGCGGAGTTCCGGCTACGCCCACAAACGATATGCTCCCCCACTGGATGGCCGGGGTAGGGGTCGCCCCGGCAAACACGCCATTGATAAACCAATGCGGCTGCGGTGTAGCCTGTGCCGCCACCGGGACCACCGCAATCGCAGCGACGGCCATCAAGGGAGCGAGGCTGAGTACGAGCTTCTTCTTCATTGTCTACCTCCTCTTGCGGAAGTCCCTGAGCGGGGGGTTGCTGGTCGCTACGACCGCAATCCCCCCGACAGGGCGGATGGTCTGGCCCCCTCAGCAGCGCGTCCACGCGAGGGCTAGCGATGAGTCCCGCCTAAAAAGCGGACCACATCTTGCCGGAAGCGAGTTTCACTTCGTCCGTAACGACGAAGCCGGCTTCTCCGGAAACGCCTGGGCCACTGGCTGTCACTTTGCTTCCGGATCCAGCCGTGAATTCCAACGCGTGTTCCGTTTTTTCGGCTTCCACACCGTTGTAGTTGCATATCATGGTGCCGCTCGCAGTGTATTTGCCGAGCGTGACTCCACATGCAGGTTTAGCAGGAGCTTGTTTGACTTCGTAAGCCGCGATTTCCGCGAGAGGTCCGGCTGTTGGTTCGAATTTGAGTTTGATCGCTGGTGCCGAACCTTCGAGGTTCGCTTTCAACGGTTTAGTTTCGGTCGTTTCAACGACACAGTCTTCGTTGTTGGGGCTACCTTCCACGCCGCATTCTTCATATATGACGGCTTTTTCGGTCCTTACATTTGGCGCTTCGATGGCTCCACCTTTGACCTTGACTTTTTTGCATAGGATGGTAAAGCCGGGACCTTTTCCTCCTTCTGCATGAAGTTCCAGTTTGAACGGCACTACGACTTTGGTTTCTTCGGCGATCGCTTCTGAACCAACGAGCACTTTTCCTTCAACCCACCATTTGACAGGTGGTGGGGGAGGCCCCGGCTTTGCGTTGATGAGCTCCTGTTCCGTAAAGCCGAGCATCTTGTCTTCGCCTTCGCCCTTGGACGTCACAGCGCCTTTGGAGCCTTCCACTTCCAGTTCGCCAGAGCCTGGGTCGAATTCCTCAAACCCCGGATGCAACGCGCTGCTGCCGTGCACGACCCTCGGTTTCAACGACCCGACGAATGAAGTACTCCCAGCTAGTTTTCCGCCTGGTTCGTAACATTCAATCGCTACATGCATCGCTTTGGTTTCGTCCCTGATAACACCTGCCACTTCTATCAGTTCCGACGCCCACGGCAGAGCGGACGACGTCACTTTGAGGGTATCCCCGACGGGACAAACCCCTTCTCCTTCGCACTCGTAGTAGGCGAAGAGCACCGTGCTGTCCAAGCCCGCACCGCCGCCCACGGGATTCCAGATGTCGCCTGCGTCTGCCTTCTTACATGTGACTGCTCCGGTGCCACCTTTTACCACTCGGAACGTGACTGTGCCCCACGACGTGATCTGTGTGTGTTCGGAGGTCGCTAATGCGCCATTGACGGTCCAGTGCGGCACGGCCTGCGCCGCCGCCGGCATCACCGCAAACGCGACAATGGCGAGCAGCGGGGCGAAGCTGATTACAAGCTTCTTCGTCATGGTTCTACCCCTCTTTTGTTGTTCGCGAGTCGCGCCCTAGCGGCGGGACCCTGTGCTGTTTGGTGACTCCGGGGTGCGTCGTTGCGGCCCGCGTACGCTGCACGGCGCTGCGCACCATGGAGCCTTCAGTTGCAGGCCGTCGACGGCTACACGGCGGATCTGCCGTGCCAGGTCGCTGCTGATGCGAGATAGCCGCCCTCCCCCCGAAGGATGCAAAACCCCGCTTGACGGGGCAGGCAGACAGTGTCGCGCCCTCCCTAACGCGCCCTCACACCACTAGTCTGCCCGTGCTCTGATTCCGCGAGGGCGCGAGCACGCTACGCCTTCAGAGAACCACCATGTTGCGATTCGTCACAAAAGCGCCGCAAAGTGCGGTCGTTTTGACGGCTCGGTCTACCGCATTGTGTTGAGTATCTCACGGCTCGCGCGCTCGCCGCGCGGCAGGCCTCTTCACAAACTCGGCAGTGCTCGTGCATAGCGGCGTGCCGTTCACACTCATCGCCGCAGCTCTTGCAGGCGGCCAAGCACGACTCGAGCAACAGGCGGATGACGTTGGCATCGGGCTCGGTCCGGCGGCTCGCAACGCTGACTGTCGCAGTGCAAACGTCGCGGCAGTCTAGGCATAGTCGGATGCACCTGACCATCTCCCCCACGTTTTGCTCGCCCAAGTCGGCGTCAGCATCGGCGGCGCAGGCCTGTGCACAGTCGTTCAGCGCATCGATGGCAGGAGCCAGCAGATCGGCGTCGATGTTGACCGCGCTCGGATAGCTTTCCAGCAATTGTTTGGCGTAACTCATCGAACCCTCCACGGTTTCTTGATTTCGCACATCGTGCCCTGTATGCCCGACTCCGCGCCGGCTGCGCGCAACCCCGGCCATAAGATGCGGCGACGCAGCGTCACCGGGCCAAGGTGGGCGCGGCCAAGGATGCTTGTCGGCTGGACAATTACTCCGGTGCGCGGCCTGGCCCTCCGACGGCCGATCGGTCTCGTCCGGCGCCTCACCTCATACGGCTGCCGTCGCATCCAGATCGCTCGGGATCGCGCGAGATAGCTCGAGCCGGGAGCTGATGTCGAGCTTCGCGAAGATCTTGTGGAGGTGGTACTCGACGGTGCGCGGGCTGATGAACAGGCGCGCCCCGATCTCGGGATTGGAGAGCCCGTCGCGGGCGAGCCGCGCGATCTGCCCCTCCTGCGCAGTGAGCTCGTCCCGCGTCTCGACGACCCGTCTGCGGACACGCTCGCCGGTAGCCAGCAACTCGCGCTCGGCACGCTCCGCGAATGCCCGCACTCCCATCGCCGTGAACATCTCGTACGCAGTGCGGAGCTGCTCGCGCGCCTCCAGGCGGCGGCGCTCACGGCGCAGCCACTCGCCGTAGAGCAAATGGGCGCGAGCGTGCTCAGTACGGACCCGCGTCCGGTTCAGCCGGTCGAGCGCCTCGCGGTAGAGCCGGTCGGCGGCCTCGCCCTCCGTGAGCAGCGCCCGTGAGCGCGCCTCGATGCCCAGCGCCCAGTCGGACCCGCAGTCGCGAGCCCTCGCCGTGAGCTGTTCCAGGGCGTCCGCGGCGCGCTCGAGCTCCCCTCGCCGTGCTCCGGCCTCGATCAGCTCAGCGAGGCTCCAGCCCGAGAAGCCCAAATGCTGGTAATCGACCGCCCGCCCGGCCGCAGTCAGCGCCTGTTCGTAACGACCGAGGCCGTTGTAGAGCACCGCGGCCGCCCAGTCCGCGGCGGACAGCGCGAGTGTCTCGCCTCGCGTTAGCGCTTGCTCGGTCGTAGCCGTTATCAACTCAGAACCCTCAGCCTCGAGGCCTCTCCAGGCGGCGAGCGCCATCGGACTGTATGGAGGGAGCTCGCTCGCGATGACCTCGCAGACCGTCTTCAGCTCTCCCATACGCAAGAGGCCACCGGCGAGATCGCCCATGAAGGCGTCTGCGACTACACGAGCGTTAAGCGCGAAATGGAGCACAGGAAGCGCGCCGCTGCCTCGAGCGAGGTCGACACAACGAGTCGCCATCACGTACCAACTCTCGTCATCCCACAGATCGACTGCGGTGCGATATATGAGCACGCTCCACTCAAGCTGCTCCTCGTCAGAGATCTCCCCGCTCCGCAAGCTCGTCAACGCGCGCTTCAACTGCGGAACCCCGGCGGCGAAACCCTTCGTACACTGCATGGCCGCGCCTTCGATCAGGAGGTCCGCCGGCCTCGGCCGCTCGGGCGACGGCGTGGCTAACACAGCCTTCGCCACGTCAAGCACTCCGGCGCCCTCGTCGGAGCTGTCGGCCCATGTCGCGGCGTTAAATGCGTCGCGATACGTCGCGCGGGAGAGCGCGGCATCCAGCGGCTCCAACCGCTTTGCCGCCCGGATAAGCAGCAGCGGGGCGTCGCTCCCGCGCTTTTGTGAAGAGGCGATCTGAGCACGCACGAGTTCGGCCTGCGCGCGTTCGAGCTCATCGAGCGGACCAACCTCTGCGACGGCGAGAAGCGCCAGCGACGCCTCGGGTGCGCCCGCCTGGAACTTGGCCTGGGCCGCCGCAAGGGCCCGCCGTGGGCGGCGGACCGGATCGGGGGTCAGCGCGGCTGCCCGATCCAGGAACGCAGCCGCCGCAGCAAGGCCGGCGCGCGCCTGCGCGCGGCCCGCCGAACGCTCGAGTTCGAGTGCGATCTGCGCGTCAGGTCGCTCCGCGGCGGCCGCACGGTGCCACGCTCGACGGTCCGGGTCGGCGTTCGGATCCGTTGCCTCCGCAAGCGCGTGGTGCACGGCCCTGCGATCCTCCGCCGTCGCCGATCGATAGATCGCCGAACGCACCAACGGATGCCGGAACTTCACGCGCCTACCGATCGCAACGAGTCCTTGTGCTTCTGCGTCATCGGCGGCGGTGGTCGCGATCCCGATCCGCTCGGACGCCCGCAATAGGAGCTGCGGATCGCCGACCGGCTCCGCTGCCGCGAGAAGCAGCAGCAGCCGCGCGTCGTCATCGAGCATCTCGAACCGTCGGGCGAAGCTCTCCTCGATCCCTCCCGAGAGGCTCTGAGCATGCAGCAGCCCGAACCCTCCCGCCAACTGGGTCCCCGTCAACCCGGACGGCAACTCGAGCAATGCCAGCGGATTGCCGCGCGTCTCTGCGAGGATCCGGTCGCGGACCTGGGCGTCCAGCACGAACGGGATCGCGAATCCCAGCAGCGCGCGTGCGTCGCCGTTGCCCAAGCCAGAGACCGCCAGCTGGGGTAAGTGCTCAAGCGCCGCCGCAGGCTCGCGCGCGGCGAAAACGACACCGACTCGCTCAGCCACGAGGCGCCGAGCGACAAACGCAAGCGTCAAGGCCGACGCGTCATCAAGCCACTGAGCGTCATCGACAACACACAGCAGGGGTCGTTCCTCGCCGACGTCAGAGAACAGACTCAACACGCCCAACCCGACAAGAAACCGATCCGGGGCTGCGCCGACGCTCAGTCCGAACACGATCTCGAGCGCCTGGCGCTGCGGGACTGGAAGACGGCCGAGCCGATCGAGGAGCGGCGCGCACAGCTGGTGCAGACTGGCGAAAGCGAGCTCCATCTCGGATTCCACCCCCGCGCACTGGACGACGGTCAGATCCGACGCCGCGCGGATGGCGTGCTCGAGCAGGGCCGTCTTCCCGATCCCAGCCTCGCCTCGCAACACCAGCACCCCGCTCCGGCCGGTTCGCACGTCGCCGAGCAACGCGTCGAGAGCGTCGCACTCGCTGCGCCGACCGAGCAACATATCGTGGTCTGAGGAGATCGCCCTCCCGTCGCTGGACTTGCCATCGTAACCGCCCGAAGCGTCGCGGTCCCCGTCGGCCGATCGGTCTCGCCCGGCGCCTCGCCTCATACGGCTGCCGTCACACCCTGGTCCCTCGGGAGCGTACGAGAGAGCTCGACGCGGGAGCTGATGTCGAGCTTCGTGAAGACCTTGTGGAGGTGGTACTCGACGGTGCGGGGGCTGATGAAGAGGCGCGCCCCGATCTCGGGATTGGAGAGCCCGTCGCGGGCGAGCCGTGCGATCTCAGTCTCCTGCGCAGTTAGATCCGCGCGGGTCTGGGGAGACCGTTTGCGGGCGTGCTCCCCCGTGGCCAGCAACTCGGTCTCGGCGCGCTGCGCGAACCCATCCGCGCCCATCGCGGCGAACATCTCCAGGGCGCTGCGCAGGTGCTCACGTGCCTCAACCCGCCGACGCTCGCGCCGTAGCCACTCGCCGTAGAGCAGATGTGTCCGGGCGAGTTCGGTGCGGACGCGGGTCCGGCGGAGCCGCTCGATCGCATCGACATACAGGCGTTCCGCTGCAGCGCCATCGCTCACGAGCGCTCGTGAGCGCGCCTCAATCCCCAGCGCCCAATCGGTGCCGCTCGCCTGTGTCATCTGCATTAGCTGGCTCAAGGCCTCTGCAGCGCGCGCCGGCGCGTTCGAGCGGACAGCCGCAGTCACGGTCTCGACCAAGCAACCCGCGACGGATAGCCCCAGACCAGCGGACTGCTCCTGGACGTGGGTTTCAAGCGCGCTGAGCGCATCCGCGTACCGCCGGCGGCCATTGTGGAGCAACGCCTCGGCCCACCGCGCGGCGGCGATGCCGAGCGTGTCGTCCATTGTCCGCACGTCCGTACCGGCGCCGCGCGAGCCAACGACGTCCGCCTGGCTGCCCTGCCATGCGGCAAGAAGGCTTGGGCCCCACAGCCGACACGGGGTGCCGATCGCCTCCGAAACGGCGAGCGTCTCGCCGACCAAGCGCGACGCCGCGGCGAACTCGGCTGCGAGCGTGTGCGCGAGAACACGTGCGCCGAGGGCTCGGTGGAGGATCGGCAGCGCACCCGCCTCGCGCGCGATATCTACGTGACGAGCGGTGAGCACGTCGTAGGACTCGTCGTCCCACAAGAGCGCCGACATGCGGCTCGCGAGCGACAGCCAACGAAGCTCTTCCTCACCCGAGGGCTTGCCGCTGCGGAAGGCGCCTACAGCGCCCTTCAACAGCGGCGCGGCGCGGGCGTAACCGCTCGTGAACAGTGTTGCAACGCCCTCGAGCAGAAGGTCGGAAGCCCGCGGGGCAGCCGACGGTGGCGACGCAAGCACACCGGCTCGCGCGACCTTCGCGACAAGGCGACCTCGGATTGGAGCCCGAGCGCTCTCGGCTGCGAGGAGCGCTTCAAGATAGGTGTCGCGTGCAAGACAAACGTCAAGTGGCTCAAGCTGTTTGGCGCTGCGGAGAAGAAGCATCGGAAGCACCTCGCTGCCATCGCGGGATGCAAATGCCAACTTCGCCCGGAGCAGGTCAGCTCGGGCGCGCCCGAGCTCGTCAAGCGTTCCGGACTCCGCGGCAACCAATAGCGCGACGGCGTCGCCGGGCGCTCCAGCGAGATGCTTGGCTTCGGCTGCGGCGAGCGCGCGCTCCGCGCGGCGCGCCGGTTGCACCGTGACCGCGGCGGCACGCGCGAGGAAGGCGGCTGCGGCGGGCAGCCCCCCGCGCCGGCGAGCCCACGGGGCCGAGCGCTCCAGCTCCGCAGCGATCTCGTCGTCGGGGTCGCGCGTCGCCTGCGCACGGTGCCAGGCACATCGGTCGGGATCGGTCTCACCATCGCTGGCCTCTGCCAATGCGGCATGGACCCGCACGCGGTCCTCGACGCACATGGCGTTGTACGCCGCGACGCGTACTTGCGGATGACAAAAACGCACACGAGCGTGGATCTCGAGCAGTCCCGATCGCTCGGCCAGCTCCACGGCTGCGTCGTCGATCCCGAGGTTGCGCGCCGCCCGTCTTGCGACCCTCGCGTCACCCGTCGTCTCCGTGGCGGCCACCAACAAGAACAGCAGCGTGTCGTGCGACAGAGGCTTGGCGCGCTCATGAAAGCTCTGCTCGATCTCGGGCGATAAGCCAAGGCCATGCGGAAGCCCGAACCCACCTGCCAGCTGCGCGGGCGAGCACTCCCGCGCAAGCTCCAGCAGCACCATCGGGTTGCCGCGGGCCTCAGAGATCAGCTGCTCGCCTGCACGCTCATCGAACGGGCCCGGCAGGACGGCGGCCAGGAGCTCACCCGCATCGGCGTCCGGCAGACCGTTGACCTCGAGCTGGAAGAGTCCCGTGAACTCCTCGCGCGACTCGCGGGCGGCGAACACGACGGCCACGCGTTTCGCCGACAACCGCCGCGCCACAAATGCCAACGTCTGCGCCGACGCCGGATCCAACCATTGCGCATCGTCAACCACGCAGACGAGTGGACGGTCGCAAGCAACGTTCCCGAACAGGCTCAATACCGACAGTCCGACGAGCAAACGGTCTGGCGCAGGCCCCGCAACCAGCCCGAACGAGGTGCGTAGCGCGTCGCGTTGGGGAGGCGGAAGCTGCTCCAGCCGGTCGCACATCGGCGCCGGCGGCTGGATAGCAGGCTGCTGGGAGTTCCCGGGCCGCAGCCGCTCTAGCCCTCCAAGCAGCGGCAGCAGCAGCCGATGCAGGCCTGCGAACGCCAGATCAGCTTCCGAGCGCACTGCACGCGTGCTGAGCACCAGAGCCCCGCTGTCGTCGGCGCGACGGCTCGCCGCCCCTAGCAGCGACGTCTTGCCGACGCCGGGCCGGCCCGACATCACGAGCGCGCCGCCCTGCTCAGACAGGCCATCGACCAGCGCAAACAGAGCTTTCAGCTCCCCCGCCCGACCCACCAGTGGTCGGGCGGGCGACGGAGATCCGTCACTCGCTCCTCGTCCCCGGCTCTCTCCGATGTGCCCCGTTACAACGGACATGACGCAAGTGTGCGCCGACACGAGCGCACGGACAATCCGGCAGGCTACATATCTCGCCCTAGGGACGGCCCTAGGAAGGGACGGGTAACCCCACGTGCGGGGTGAGCGTGGCGTAACGTTCGGTTATGCGCGATCCCGGGCCGCTGGGCGTGGTCGTCGGGGAGGATCAGCCCCTGACTCGAGAGGGGATCGTGGCTGTGCTGACGGAGGCTGGCTTTGAGGTTCTCGGAACGGCCAAGGATGCCACCGACCTAATCCGCAAGGTTCGCGCTCATAAGCCCGACGTCGTGATCGTCGACATCCGGATGCCGCCGAACAATGCGGATGACGGGCTGCGCGCGGCACAGGAGATCCGCGCCACCGAGCCCGAGATCGGTGTGCTCGTAGTGTCTCAGTATCTCGAGTCCCGCTACGCCCTCGAGCTGGTCGGCGACCGGGCCGAAGGGGTCGGATACCTGCTCAAGCACCGCATCGCCGACCTATCGTTGTTCACGGACGCTGTGCGCCGCGTCGCACGTGGCGGCTCAGCGCTCGATCCGGAGGTGGTCGAACGCATGGTCGAGCGCCCGCGCGCCGGCCACCGGCTCAAGCTCACACCACGGGAGCGCGAAGTCATGAGCTTGATGGCGGAGGGTCGCTCGAATATCGCGATCGCGGAGCGGCTGGTGGTCACGGTTGGCGCGGTGGAGCGCCACGTCACCAGCATCTTCGACAAGCTCGGCCTGCGGCCACAGCCCGAGGATCACCGACGCGTTCTCGCGGTGCTTCAGTACCTAAACCGCTGACTAAGAACCTGATTTCCTCGGGATATCCCGATTGTGGCCGGCTGATCAGCACGCGATCGTGTTGAGTCGATGAGCGTGTCGCAAACCTCTCGTGATCCGCGGTCGCCGACCTCTGTGCTCGTGGTCGACGACGATCAGGCTTTTGGCCGAGCGATCAGCGAGCTGCTGACGGAACGCGGCTATCAGGTGGTCGGTCAGGCTATGACCGCGCGGGCCGCGCTGGCCGAGTGTCAGGAGCTCGATCCCGACGCGGTACTGCTCGACGTGAGACTCCCTGACGGAAACGGGCTGGTCCTCGCCGAGGCGCTGTGCGGACGCGCAGGCCGTCCGCGGGTGCTGCTGACCTCAAGCGATCGTCAAGCGGTAGCGCGCGACGCCTTGCGCCAGAGCTGCGCGACCGGGTTCGTGCCCAAGACCGAGCTGCCACGCTGCGATCTGGACGTGTTCCTGCGGCCATGAGCGTGCCTCGGCGTCAGGTCGGGAGAGGTATACGAGCGGTGATAGCCGTGCCTGCTCCCAGATGAGGGCTGCTGAGCTCCAGTTTTCCTTCGAGTGCCCCGATCCTGTCGCTCAGACCGACGAGGCCACTGCCCGCGCCGACTGCGGCACCCCCGACCCCGTCGTCTCGGACCTGCACGGTCAGCGAGTCCTCTGACCTGGCGACGCTGACCCAGACGGTCGTAGCGGAAGCGTGCTTGACAACGTTGGTGAGCGCCTCCGAGCAGAAGAAGTACACGCTCGCCTCCACTGGGACCGGAAGTTCGACGGGTGGTACGTCGAGCACCACCGGAATCGGGACACGTGCCGCGAGCTCGTCCAGCGCCACGGCGAGCCCCATATCGCTCAGAATCGCGGGATGAATGCCCGCCGCGAGCTCGCGCAGAGCCTCGATTCCACGTTCGGTTTCCGCAACAGCGAGGTCAAGCAGCTCGCGAGCGCGACCTGGGTTGGACGAGAACTTCTGCTGCCCCAGCTCGAGGTTGATGAGCGAGTTCACCAGTTGTTGTTGAGCGCCGTCGTGGATGTCTCTCGTCACGCGCTCACGCGCGGCGTCGGCCGCTTCGATCACGCGCCGCCTCGCCGCGATCAGCTGAGAGCGAGCCGTGGCATTCGCGATCGCGGTTGCCACAAGCTCAGTGAACCCCTGCAGCCGACCGATGGCCTCGGGCGGCATCTCAGGATCCTCACTCTCGAAGGCCAGCATCGCTCCCCAGAGCTGATCCTCGACGACGATCGGGGCGCCGGTCGCGAACCGAAGACCGTTGTCAAGCAAGGCGGAGGCGACCGTACCCTCGAATTTCGCGACGTCCACCCTGGCGGGTTGCCGCGTTTGCCATATCACCCTCGCTGCGACAGCCTCGCTGAGCGGCCACGAGGCCCCGACCGTGAGCGGCTTAGCCTCGCCATAGACACCGACGGCGGTCGCGATGCCCTCAGCGTCGTAGCGGATCAGCGCCGTAAACCGGACACCCAGGACATGAGCGACCTCCTCCGCCACTACCGCAAAGAGCTCGTCTGGCGTTGCCTGCCGAGCGACCAGCGTTGCGACTCGGCGCAGCGAGGCCTGTTCATCGGCGACCAGTTGGGCTCTGGCCCTGGCCGCTCGCAGCTCCTCCTCTGCTCGCACGCGCTCCGTGATGTCCCGTACAAACCCCGTGAATCCGGGCTCATCCGGCGGCTGGGTCCTCGTGACGGTCAGCTCCACGGGGAATTCCGTGCCGTCCGAGCGCATGGCTGTCAATTCGATCCGTCGCCCGAGAATGCTCGCCTCTCCAGTGCCGAGATAACGTGCAAGGCCCTGCCTGTGTCCATTTCGTTGCGACTGCGGCACGATCACGTCAGCGAGCTCTTGACCAAGCGCCTCGCGTGATTGGTAGCCGAAGGTCCGCTCAGCGGACTCGTTGAAGTAGGTCACGCGACCGTCGTCGTCGATGCAGATCACGCAGTCAAGCGCGGCGTCAAGGGCCGCTCGCCGGCGTGTGGGCTCAGCGGCGAGGCGATCTGCGCTATCCGACGTCAGCCGAGGCGTGCACTGACCTTACTCTCTTGGATTCCAAGCGTCAGACAACGAAGCGCGCCTGATCCGGCGCTCGCGCGCTTCCGCTCGCCCTAGCCCGACTGGTAGGGAATGTCGGCAGCGGTGAGACCCTCGAGCGCCATCCCCCAGGGCACGTCCTGGCTGATCCTGCGGCGCAGGTTCGCGTTCAGCGTCTGCTTCTGCAGCGTGCGGTACAGCGCTGGTTTCGCAGCGAGGGTGCGGGCGATCTGCAGACCGCGATCGAGCGCCTGATCGTGAGGCACCACCTCGTTGACCACGCCCCACTGCAGCGCGGTCTGGGCGTCGATGCTCTCGCCGGTCCACAGCAGCCACTTCGCTCGGGCGGTTCCAGCCACCTCGTCCCACACGACCTGCAGACCGTCGCCGGCAGTGATGCCGAACTGTGTGTGCGGCGAGTCGGCGTAGGTCGCTCGTTCGGACGCGATGTGGATGTCGGCGAGCAGGAGGTACTCGGAGTGGACCGTCGCCGGCCCGTTCGCCACGCCGATAACCGGCATCGGGAGCTCGAGCAGGCGTTGAACGATCTTCGAGCCCTCCGAACGGGTCTTCTCCCACTCAGCCGGCTTGAAGATCTCTCCCAGGCTCGGCCCGTCGATCTGGTCCATGAATGCGTCGCCGGTGCCGGTGATCACCAGGGCGCGGTTCTCGCGGTCGAGCGACACTTCCTCGAGCGCCGCCGGGAGGTCCTCGTGCGTCTGGCCGGTGAACACGATCGGGCCGCCATCGGTGTGGAACCGCAGTACGAGCACGCCTTCGTCGTACCGCTCAAACGCGAGGTTCGCGTACTTGTCGAAATATGCGGGCATAAGGGGCTCCATTCAGATCGTTAGGGGAAGACAATGCGGGTGGAAGACGCCGCGCCGCGCGCCGGCTGGAGAGAGACCTCGCCGGCCGTTGGGGCGACGGAGGCCCCGCCGAGGGAGCCGCCGCCGCCCGCATCGCCGGCCTTTCTTACGCCGCGCCGGCCCGATGGTGAAAGGCTCCCAGCGATTTACGGCACGCCCGCTCAAACGACGCTCCATGAGAGCCACGAAACCTGACGAAGACCCCTCCCGCAACAACAGCTGCCGTCGAGCCGATCGTCCGCTCTTATCGTTCAGATAGGGATGCGCCCCTCAGAGAGCGCAGCATTGACTTTCCCGTCGCGAGCTGAGTGGGATTCGACGCACGATCGCGAGCGCTTGTCGCGTGATCACAACCCACGCTTGTCCGCAAAGGATTGGCGCTCAGACTGTCCAACATGGAAAGCGCAATGACGGAGACGGCTGGCAGCGGACCGGCAACGATGCGCGACGGGGGGTGGTAAGGGTCGGCAGCGTGGCCCTCTCTCATGTCGCCGAATGGCCCGCCTACCAAAGGCCTCCAGGACCCGGGAGCTCGTATGACCGCAGATCGCAGGATCTGGCTCGACAGGAGCATGGCCGTCCTCGCCGGTCTCGTCGCAGCGTGGGTCAAGGCAGTTAGCGAGCCGCCTCTTCAGAGGGCCGCGGAGTGGATCCTGCCGCCGTCTCCCGCGCAAGAGCGGGAGGTGGGAGCTGACCCGAGCGGCCACCCCGAGAACATGCCCCCGGCGGTCCTCGTCGGGCGGGCGGCGACGGCGCTCGGGCGCGGCGGACTGACCGGCGCCCAGCGCGTACGGGCACAGCGCGTGATCCACTATGTCTTCGGCGCCGGCCTCGGTGTCGCGTACAGCGCCGCGGCGAGCCACTGGACGGCCGCGAGCCGGGGCCGGGGTGCGATCGCTGGGCTCGCGATCTACGCCGGCACCCATGGCTCGCTTCTGCCCGCGTTCGGGATCCAGCCGCCCCCCTGGCGCCTGTCGCCGGCGGCAGTCACGTGGGAGGCGACCTCGCACGCGGTGTGGGGCGCGGCACTGGACGGCACGCAACGCCTGCTCGGAGCCCGGCGATGAGCAATCCGCCAGAGTCCCCCAGCGTCGAGGCCTCCTCCTCGCGCGAAACCGGTGTCGCGCTGAGCGCGCCCGGCGCAAGCCCAAAGCTCGGCCGCGGCGGCATGACTGGCCTGAGAGGAAAGAACCTGCTCGTGACCGGCGGCTCCTCGGGCATTGGACGCGCGATCGCCGTCCGCTTCGCCGGCCACGGCGCCAACGTCGCCATCAACTACCTCGCCACGCCCGACGAGGCCGCCGGGACCGAGGCGGAAGTGCATGCATGCATGAGTAGGATCCGCGATCAGGGCGTTCGCGAGATTCTCGTCCAGGGCGATGTCTCAAGCGAGCAAGACGTAGTCCACATGGTCGGCGAGGCACGCGAGCGTCTCGGCGGCCTCGACATCCTCGTAAACAACGCCGGCATCCAGCTCTCGCGACCGTCCGAGGAGCTCGCGAGCGCGGACTTCGACAAGGTCGTGGCGGTGAACCTGCGCGGCGCCTTCCTGTGCGCCCGCGAGGCGATCACGCGATTCCTCGACGACGGCAAGCCCGGAGCCGTGGTCAACGTCTCGAGCGTCCATCAGACGATCCCCAAGCCCAACTACCTGGGCTACAGCGTGAGCAAGGGCGGAATGCAGAACCTGACCCGCACGCTCGCGCTCGAGTACGCCGGGCACGGCATCCGCGTCAACGCCATCGCGCCCGGGGCCACAATCACGCCGCTCAACCGTGCCTGGGTCGACGACCCCGTCAAGGCGGCAATGGTCGCCGACCACATCCCCCAGGGCCGCGCCGGCACCGCTGACGAGATGGCCGGCGTGTGCGCGTTCTTGGCCTCGGACGACGCGGCATACATCACTGGTCAAACGATCTTCGTCGACGGCGGTCTGACCTTATACGCCGACTTTCGCGAGCCGTGGTCCTCGGAGTGACGGATCAGGCGAGCACATGGTGGCCGTCGGCGTTCGGCCACGAGGACCAGATCGGAATGCTCAACCACATCACCGCCGCGAGTCGCATGGCGGCGCTGCGGCTCGTGCGCTCGGGGCGGCTGTACGACCTGGGACGCGTCCTGGACGAGCAGGTGCCCGTGTTCCCTGGACGCTACTTCCGCCAGACCCTCGTTACGACCGCGCATCACGGCAACCACGGCGGCCTGGGCGCCAACCACGCCAACTGGATCACCGAGCAGATCGCCGGCACCCAGGGGGTCGGAACGCACCTTGACGCCCTGAGTCACCTGCAGATCGGCGATCGCGGGTACAACGGCTGGAGCGTCTACGACTTGGCAGGAACGGCGGGCGTCAACCGACTCGGTGTCGAGACCGTCCCCCAGATCGTCACGCGGGGCTGGCTGGTGGATGTGGCGCCGCTCGGCCCCGGCGCAGTGATCGGCGTGCCCGACATCGATCCGGCACCCGGTGACGCGGTGCTCTTCCACACCGGATGGGGGGCACACTGGGAGGACCCCGACATCTACCTCTCCGGCGAGCCGGGCCCGGGACTCGAGCTTGCCAACTGGCTGGCCCAGCGGGGCGTCGCGCTCACCGGCTGCGACACATGGAGCTACGGACCAGTTCCCCCCGAGCGCCCCGACCGTCCGTTCGAGGTTCCGCAGCTCCTCAACGCACGCCACGGCGTGTTCGTCGTGGAGAACCTCGACACCTCCGAGCTTGCGCGCGACGGCGTTCACACGTTCGCGCTGGTCCTCACCCACGCGAAGCTGCGCGGCGCAACCGGCGCTTGGACGTCGCCGATCGCGCTCGTTTAGGAGAACCGGCGGACCACGCGTGGGTGAACATCTCCTCGAGCGGCTCGGCGCACCACTCATCCCGACGTGATGCCGCGAGCGAGCCGCCGGTGGACGAGGGTGATGGCCATCGCGCCCTCGCCAATCGCGGTCGCGGCACGCTTCGCCGAACCTGACCGAACGTCGCCCGCGGCGAAGACGCCCGGGACGTCCGTCTCAAGGGCGCCGCCACCCTCCCCGGACCCGGTCACGATGAAGCCGTCGCGGTCCCGCGTCACCGCCGCGCCGAGCCAATCGGCGCACGGCGTCGCACCAAGGAAGAGGAACAGGAGGGACACCGGCACCTCCTCCCCGTCTCGCATCGTGACAGAGTCGAGCTTTCCTTCGCGGCCGCGGAGGGCCACCACCTCGCTGTCGTCTCTGACCGCGACCCCGTAGCGCTCCAGCTCGCTAATCAGATACTCCGACATCGTCTCGCGCAGCTCCCTGCGTCGATGCATAAGCGTAACGAGCGCCCCGCTCCGAGCAAGCCACACGGCGGCCTGGCCGGCGGAGTTGCCTCCACCGATTACCGCGACACGGTTAGCCGCGGCGAGCTGCCCCTCGGCTGGGCCGGCGGCGTAGAAGACGCTGACACCCTCGAACTCCTCGATCCCCGCGATCGCCAACCGCCTGTATTGCGCGCCGGTGGCGATCACGACCGCGCGAGCGGAGATCTCGTGTTCGTCCTCGAGTCGCAGGAGATGGCGGTCCTCGCCCGCCAACAGATCCGCAGCACGATAGGGGGTCGCGGTGCGAGCCCCGAACTTGCGAGCCTGTGTGACGGCGCGGCTGGTCAGCTCGGAGCCGCTTATCCCTGAGGGGAAGCCGAGGTAGTTCTCGATGCGCCGTGAAGCTCCGGCCTGGCCGCCGAGCGCCGTGGCCTCCACCACGAGCGTGTCGAGGCCCTCCGAGGCACCGTACACGGCAGCGCCGAGCCCAGCTGGGCCGGCTCCGACGACGAGCAGGTCGACGTCCTCGCGGTGTGGGAGCTCCAAGCTGATGCCCAGCGCCCGCGAGACAGCACCGATGCTCGGCGCCCGCAGCTCCGTTCCGCCTGGGAGCCGTAGCACCGGAAGCTCGCTCTCATCGAGAGCGAGATCGGCGCCTCCGCCAGTCTCCTGCCACCGGTAGGGCAGTCGGTTGCGCCTGAGGTACTCCAGCATCTGGAGCGTGGCCGGCGAGGTGCGGGGGCCAGTCACCTCGACACCCACCGCCTGCTGGCGCTGCAGGGCATCGCGTCTTGAGATCAAGTTCGGAAGCACGAGCTCCGCGAGCGATGCGTCATCGAATAGGAGCTTGCGCAGCTCCTCTCGGTCGACTTCGATGTAGCGCGTCGGCTTGGTTACGACGGCGGTCACGTAGACCGGATCGCCCGTCAGCAGGCTGAGCTCACCGAGGAAGCCAGCCGATCCGTGGCGCACGAACTCGCGCCCCGTTGCATCGTGGATCGCCACCTCGCCGTCCAGGATCGCGATGAATGGGTAATGCCGATCGCCGACGCGGTAGAGGACATCCCCCGCGTCAGCGAATCGTTCGTGCCCCACCACGCGCAGAGTCTCGAGCTGCTGCGCGGAGAGGGGCGGGCTGACCGGCGCTGCCATCGATGACGCGCTCGACGCCACTGTCTCTCCTTCGGCTCATATCTTGAACGCGTCTCTGAGTCGCACGCTGCCGTCGATCTTCAGCGCTCGCATCGCTTCTGCCAATAGCGAACGCCGATCAGCTGAGCGGTTTGAGTTGTTGCGTCCGCTGGCAGGAGAGGTCTACTGCATGGCTAGGAGCCTCAAACCGACCCAAACAGGAGAAAGAGCGATGACACCATCCAGTGAACCCTCAAGAGAGATGATGGCGCCGCACAACGGCATGTCCCGCGACGGGCACCTCTACATACAGACGAACGAGACGGAGAACTGCGTCATCCACTACAACCGCTCGCCGAGCGGGCAGCTAGCCGAGAAGGAGCGTGTCAAGACGGGCGGCGCAGGGTCGGGTATTTTCAAGCCGATCAGCGGACAGGAGAGCGCACCAAACGCCTTCGAGGGTGCGAGTAGCGTCATCCTCACCCCGGACCGCCGCTTCCTGGTTACGACGAACGGCGGTGACAACTCGGTCTCGAGCTTCGAGATCGGCGATGACGGCGGCCTGACCCTGCGCGACTGCCAAGTGACGGGAAACCCCGTCGAGGGACGGAGCGGCACCGCCAAGTCGCTGGCGTACCGTCCCGCGACCGGCACGCTGTACGTGCTGCACTCGTTCGGACCCGACCACGTGCGCCTGATGTCGCTCACCGAGGACGGCAAGCTCATACCACGTTCGGAGCGCTACACCGTCAACACGCACGACAAGCCGAACCGCGTCTCCACGATGGTGGTCGTGTCGCCGGATGAAAAGCACGTGATCGTGGGGACCACGTTCGACGAGCCGGCGAGCGCATATCCGGACGGCAGCCCGATCCTGTGGGTCAGACGGTCCGGCGGATCCGGCGCAACACTGAAGTCGATCGCGTCCAACGAACCTGACCCAGACGGCTTTGCCGTCTTCCCCGTACACGAGGATGGCAGCCTGGGAGCGGCGTCCTTCCACGATTCACACGGTGGCTCGCCGTTCTACTTCGCCTTCCTGCACAGCCGTCCGGACACGTTCGTGATCGGTGAGGCCGTCGGCGACGGGGTCGCCCTCGGCAAGATCGACGGCGATGGCAAGGTCGAGGTGGGCGAGGTGGTGAAGATCGACACCAGCGCTGGGCTGCCGACTGAGCTCTGCTGGCTGTCGGTCTCCCCCGACGACAGCACCGTGTACGCCACGAACTTCGGCTACAGCTACATCAGCACCTACCACATCAACGGGGAGGGCCTCGAAATCGTGAAGGACCCGGCGTGCCCGCGCGTCCCTGGCGACGGGACGTTCCGGGCCCTCAATGGCACCGTCAGCAGCGGGCCGAGCGACAGCTGGATCAGCCCGGACGGCTCGTACCTGTACCAGATCTACGGCAACGCCTCGAAGCTGGTCGGCTACGCCACGCAGTCCGACGGCTCGCTTGAGGAGATCACGAGCGTCGAGATCCCCTACAACAGCCCGCAGGGGTTGGCCGGGGTCTGACGCGGCGGGACCGGGGAGCGCGAGCCGCGCTCCCCGGCGGCCCCCGAAAGGAGCTGCCCACATGACCACCGATACGACAGTGATGAGCACGGGCACAACCGTGACACCGCGCATCGAGACCTGGGTCTCGTCTTTGATGCTCAGCCCGCGTGAGACCGAGAAGCTCATCATCTATCAGGTCGCCGAGCTCGCGCGCAGGCGCAGCCGGCGAGGGCTAAAGCTGAACTTTCCCGAGTCGATCGCCGTGATCGCCGAGGCGCTGCTCGAGGCGGCGAGGGACGGCCGCTCGGTAGCGGAGGCGACTGAGCTCGGCGGGCAGGTGCTTACTCGCGACGAGGTGATGGAGGGTGTGGCGGAGATGGTCACCATCGTCCAGGTCGAAGCCACGTTCCGCACCGGCACTCAACTCGTCTCTGTCACGGACCCGATCCCCTAGGAGGAACGTCGAGATGCCGATACCAGGCGAGTGGCTCCTCTGTGAGGAGCCGGTCGAGATCAACGCCGGCAGACGCCGGCAGCGCCTTCCGGTGCGCAACACAGGAGACCGGCCGATCCAGGTCGGCTCACACTTTCACTTCTTTGAGGTCAACCGCGCCCTGGACTTCGATCGTCCAGCAGCCCTCGGAATGCGACTCGACGTCCCCTCTGGGCAGTCGATCCGCTTCGAGGCAGGTGACGAGCGCGAGGTCGAGCTCGTGCAGTTCGGGGGGAGCGGACGGGTGATCGGTTTCAGCAACCTGCTCGACGGCAGCACCTCAGCGGCGTGGAAGGCCGAGCGCGCGATCGCACGCGCGGCCGCGCGCCATTTCGGCGGCATGAGTCACGAGGACGGCCGGACGTGAGCGTCGTCCCGAGACAGCAGTACGCCTCGCTCTACGGTCCGAGCAAGGGCGACCGGTTCCGCCTGGCCGACACGGCGCTGATCGCCGAGGTGGAGCGGAGCTTGCTCACGCCGGGCGAGGAGGCAATCTACGGCGGCGGCAAGTCGCTCCGTGACGGGATGGGCCAGATGCCCGGCACGCGCAACGCCGACGGTGCGTTGGACCTGGTGATCACGGCGGCCATCGTGATGGACCCGATACTCGGGATCGTCAAGGCCGACATCGGTGTCAAGGACGGCCGCATCGCGGGGATCGGGCAGGCCGGCAACCCCGACATACAGGACGGCGTGGACCCGAACATGGTGGTCGGCGCCGGCACGGAGGTCATCTCCGGCGAGGGACTCCTCGCGACTCCGGGCGCCATCGATACCCACGTTCACTTCCTCACCCCGGCTCAGGTGCCGCACGCCCTCTCAAGCGGAGTGACGACACTGATCGGCGGCGGAACCGGCCCCGCCGACGGATCCAAGGGCACGACGTGCACGCCGGGCCCGTGGAACATCGCGCGGATGCTCGAAGCGAGCGCGGTCCTACCCGTGAACGTCGGGTTCCTCGGCAAGGGCAACAGCAGCAGGCCGGAAAGCCTCATCGAGCAGCTGCAAGCGGGTGCCTGCGGGCTGAAGGTGCACGAGGACTGGGGCGCGACGCCCGCCGCGATCGACTGTGCGCTCGCCGTCGCGGACGAGTACGACGTGCAGGTCGCGCTTCACGCCGACACGCTTAATGAGAGTGGCTACCTCGCGGACACGATCGCCGCGATCGACGGTCGCGCGATCCACAGCTACCACACCGAGGGAGCGGGCGGTGGGCATGCCCCCGACGTGATGGCGATCGCATCGCTGCCCAACGTGCTGCCTTCCTCGACCAACCCCACCCGTCCGTACACCACGGACACGACGGACAACCTCTTCTGGATGGTGGTCGTCACGCACCATCTCAACCCCGCAAACCCCGAGGACGTCGCGTTTGCCCAGTCACGGATACGCGCTGAGACGGAGGCGGCAGAGGACGTGCTGCACGACCTCGGCGTGCTGAGCATGTACTCGTCGGACTCCCAGGCGATGGGACGGATCGGCGACACGGTCGCGACGTGCTGGCGGACGGCCGACAAGATGCGCAGGCTGACCGGCAGCCTCACGGGCGACGAGCACGGGAACGACAACCAGCGGATCCTCCGCTACCTCGCCAAGCTAACGATCAACCCGGCGGTGACCCACGGCGTCGCTCATCTCGTCGGCTCGCTCGAGCCAGGCAAGCTCGCGGACATCGTGCTGTGGCCGACGAACACCTTCGGCGTCAAGCCGAAGTACGTGATCAAGGGTGGATTCGTCAGCTGGGCGATCATGGGCGACGCGAACGGGTCGATCCCGACGCCCGAGCCGGTGCTGCTGGCGCCGATGTTTGGGGCGCTCGGCGCCGTCCCCGCGCGCACGTGCGTCACGTTCGTCTCCCAGACGGCGGTAGAGTCGGGCGTCGGGGAGCGACTGGAGCTGGACCGGTGGCTGGAGCCCGTGCGAGGCTGCCGCAGCATCGGCAAGGCTCAGATGGTTCGCAACGACGCCATGCCGGAGATCGGCATCGACCCCGAGACCTACAGAGTGACCGTCGACGGACACCCAGCAACGGTCGAGGCCGCGGAGGAAGTCGCGATGGCCCAGCTCTACTACATCGTGTGATGGGCGCGGTCGCGACAGCGGCCACGCGTCGCGCCTCACGCCGAGGCGACGGCACAAGCCTCGCGAGCCTGTTGTCGATCCTTCAGCTCAGTGACTCGGCCTTCCCCAGCGGTCGCTACACGCTCTCGTACGGCCTCGAGGCATTCGCTCAGAGCGGGCGGCTACTGGCCCCAAGCGATCCCTCGCAGCTGCTGGCGCTGCTGAGCGACAGCATCCGCTTCGGGGTCGCGCCTTCCGATGGCGTCGCCGTCGCGTGCGCTCACCGGGCGCTTTGCAACGACGGGACCGTCGACGTGCCGCTCCTGGCGCGGGCAGACCGGCGGCTGACGGCGGTCAAGAGCGCGCGTGAACCGCGCGAGGCGTCGCGCCGCACGGGCAAGGCGCTACTGGCTGCGTCTCTCGCGGCCTTCGGGGGGCCTCCACTGGGCGAGCTCGCCGAGCAGGTGAACAGCGGACGCGTCCCGGGCAACCACGCGGTGGTGCTGGGCCTGATCAGCGCCACGCTGACCGTTCCGCGACTGGACGCGGTCGCCGGCGAGCTGTACGCGTTTGCCGCGGGCTGGGTGGGCGCGGCGGTACGCCTCGGGCTGAGCGACCACCTCACGGCTCAGGCTCTGCTGCACCGGGCACGGGACGTCATCGTCGACTCCGCGCGGCGGGCGCTCGACGGTGACGTGGCGCAGATCTCCGCTTGCACACCCCATCTCGATGTCATGTCAATGCGACACGAGCAGGCCGAGGTGCGCCTGTTCGCAACCTAGGAGAGACCTCATGACCGGACACGGGCACACGCACGATCACGACCCCCTTGCGGCGGCGGAGGCGGCGTTCAGTCATGTGCGGGCGCCCGGGATCGCACGCATCGGCATCGGCGGACCGGTCGGCTCGGGCAAGACGGCGCTGATCGAGGCGCTCGTGCCGATGTTGATCGGCGCCGGTCATCGCCCGGTGGTCGTGACGAACGACATTTTCACTGAGGAGGACGCCCGTCACGTTCGGGCGACGCTCGCCAGCGTGCTATCACCCGAACGCGTGGTCGGGGTGGAGACCGGGTCCTGCCCACACACGGCGGTAAGGGATGACCCGAGCATGAATCTCGCCGCGGTCTCCGAGCTCTCAAAGACCTTTCCGGATGCGGATGTTGCGCTCGTCGAGTCGGGCGGCGACAACCTGACGCTGACGTTCAGCCGGCTGCTCGCGGACTACTTCATCTTCGTCATCGACGTGGCCGAGGGGGACAAGATCCCTCGCAAGCGAGGACCGGGCGTGACCGCCTCCGACCTGCTCGTCGTGAACAAGATCGACCTGGCGCCCTACGTGCGCTCCGATCTCGCGGTGATCGACCGTGACGCGCGCGTCGTGCGCGACGGCCGGCCGTTCGTGCTGACGAACTGCTTCACGGGAGAGGGGCTCGAGGAGGTGCTCGAGCGGATCGACGCAGTCATCGTCAGAGGACTCGCACACTCGACCAGCGGCTCCGCATGACCACTGCCACGGCGAGCCGCGAGGAGCCAGCTTGGTACACGCCCTCGGACCTGCCTGCAGAGATCGCGGGCTCCGCTGACCCGATCCACGGCGGGCTCGGAGTGGGAGCGCCGGGGAAGGTCGGGCTGCTCGAGCTCGACCTCGCCAGCCGCGGTTCCGTCACACGCTTGACGCGGCAGTACCAGCGTGCGCCTCTGCATATCTACCGCCCGATCTACCTCGATCCCGCCCTGCCCGGGATGCCGTTCATCTTTGTACAGCAGGCCGGCGACGGGCTCGTGCAGGGAGACCGCTACCGCGTGGACGTCGACTGTGGTCCAGGCGCGAGCGTCCACCTGACGACGCAGGCCGCGACGAATGTCTTCGTGGCGCGGCAGGACTTCGCCACGCAGCTGGTCAACCTCCAGGCCGGGGACGATGCGCTGGTCGAGTACCTACCCGACCCGGTGGTGCCGTTCCGCGGCTCGCGCCTGTTCCAGCGGGTCGAGCTGACGGCTGCGGCGAGCTCGACCGTGATCGTCGGCGAGACGCTGCTCCCGGGTCGGGTTGCCCATGGCGAGACCGACGCGTACGACCTTTATTGGTCGGAGCTCGAGGCCCGCAGGCCAGACGGGACGCAACTCTGCGCGGACGTGCTGCGGCTCGGCGCCCTGGCCGGGGCACCGCCGCGATCGATCGGCCTGCTCGACGGCCATGAGGTGCTCTCGACGCTGTGGGTCCTCACCCGCCAGCTGCCGGCGCGCGAGCTTGTCGTGTCCCTACGGGAGGCCCTCATAGATCAACCCGGCGTGCTCGCAGGGGCCAGCGAGCTGCCAAATGGCTGCGGCGCCGCGGTGAGGCTGCTCGCGTCCAGCTCGAGGCCCGCCAGGGCGGCGATGCGGGCGGCTTGGAACGCGGCGCGCCTGGCCGTGATCGGAGTGCCCGCGCCCGACCTGCGAAAGGGCTAACGAGCGAGCCATGGAACGCATTCGTGTGGGGCGGGGAAAGGCCCGTGCTCCTCGTGGGCGGCGGGTCCGGCGTGGTGGCCCTGATGTCGAGGATGCGCGGGGGGGCATGGTGGCGAGCTGGCCGGGTGCGATGCGTGACGAGAATCGACTGGGGCCCCGGACTAGGGACCAACAGATGCGACGGGACCCCCGAATAGCGCAAGCTGGCGAGAAACCGAAGGGGGAGAGCCATGGAGCTTCGTCATCTGAGGTATTTCGTCGCGGTCGCGGAGGAGTTGAACTTCCGCCGCGCCGCCGAGCGGCTCTACGTCGCGCAGCCCGCGGTGAGCGAACAGGTACGCAAGCTGGAGGACGAGCTCGGTGTACGCCTGCTCGAGCGAAGCCAGCGCAAGGTCTCGCTGACCGACGCCGGCGCCGCGTTGCTGCCGGAGGCGCGACGCGTGCTGCACGAGGTCGAGATGGTCCGGGTGATTGTGCAGAACGCGCGCGATCGGGCCGTGTCGCAACTAAGGATCGGGTACACGCCAGCATCGCTTCCCGCCCGCATCCCGCGAGCCCTGCGACGCCTGTCCGCTGAGCTCGCAAACGCGGTCACCAGCCTGGAGCCGCGGGACGGGGTGGAGCTAATCGATGCGGTGCGAGCCGAGCGGCTCGACGCCGCGGTCGTACCGCTGCCGGCGCCGACGGGCGGGCTGCGCGTGACACACGTTGGCGAGGAGGGCGCTGTCGCAGCGTTCCCAATCGACCACCGCCACGCGGTCAGCGCTGCGATAAGGCTTGACCAGATCGCGCCGGAGCAGATCGTCGTATTGCCGCGGGAGGTCAACCGGCCGTTTCACGACGCGCTCGTTGCCGGGTGCCGAGACGCCGGCGTGACGCCGACGTTCATCGAAATCCCCGACAAAGACGTCGAGTCGGTGCTCCTCGCCGTCGCGGCTGGCGCGGGGATGGCCGTCCTCCCCGGATCCGTTGCGGAGCGGTATCTCGCCCCGGGCGTTCGCTTCGTTGCGCTCGACGGCCTTCAGCGCTTGGTCACGGTGGGCGTCGTGACGCGCCGAGACTCGACTCACCTCCCCACTGCTGCGTTTCTGCGTGCGGTCTCGCGGACGGATAAGCCGCGCGAGCAGGTGGAGACACCGATAACCACTGCCGCATGATGCGTGGCGGCGGTCGTGAGTCAACTCTTCCCCTTGGCGCGCGGACGGGAGGAGGGCGTGAGGCGATCCTCGACGCAGCTGGCGAGCTCCTTGTGACACGCGGGCTGGTGGAGGTGAGCATCGAGGCAGTCGCCGAGCGGGCATATGTCAGCCGTGAGGCCATCCTGAGGTGGTGGCCAACCGAGGAGGCACTCGCAGTGGATGTGCTCTATCGCGAGTGGGCCGCGCTCGCCGGCGACATCCGCCGCGGAGCATGCGACTACGGGATATGAGCGACTGATGGGTGACAAGTACGTTGCGTTAGCCGCGCATGGCAGTCGGTGCATTCGTGGCGCGCGAGAGGAGAGGAGATACTCATGGAGGCCTCATCTTTGTCACTGCTCTGCGCATCGCGGCTGAAGCGGATCACGGGATCGATGACAGCCTCCGAGTGGCGGCGCGCCGCCGGGATGGTCGCTGTGGTCGCCGGCCTGCACCTGGTCGGCTTCGGGATCCTGATCCTGCTCGTAGCGCCCCAGCACTTCAAGCTCGGAGCCGCCGGGACGTTCGCGATCGGCACCGGGATCACGGCGTACACGCTCGGGCTGCGCCACGCGTTCGACGCCGATCACATCTCCGCGATCGACAACACGACCCGCAAGATGATGAGCGAAGGCAAGCGACCACTGAGCGTCGGATTCTTCTTCTCACTCGGACATTCAACGATCGTGTTCATGCTCGCCTTCCTCCTGTCGGTCGGCGTCAGGGCGCTCAGCGCCCCGGTCCAGAACGGCCAGTCCTCGCTCCACAGGGCTACGAACGTGATCGGCACGACGGTGTCGGGATCGTTTCTCTACCTGATCGCGATCCTCAACATCGTGATCCTCGTGAGCATCGTCCGGATCTTCCTCGACATGCGCCGCGGCGCCTATGACGAGCACGAGCTAGAGCAGCAGCTCAACTCGCGCGGGTTCATGAATCGCTTCTTCGGCAAGCGGCTGAACGCGATCGAGCAGCCGTGGCAGATGTACCCCGTGGGAGTGCTGTTCGGCTTGGGGTTCGACACCGCGACCGAGGTCGCGCTGCTCGTGCTGGCAGCCGGCGCCGGCGCGGCAGGACTCCCGTTCTACGCGATCCTCTGCCTGCCGATCCTGTTTGCCGCCGGGATGTCCCTGCTCGACACGATCGACGGCTCGTTCATGAACTTTGCCTACAGCTGGGCGTTCTCAAAGCCCGTGCGCAAGGTCTACTACAACATCGCGATCACCGTCCTGTCCGTCGTGGTCGCACTGTTCATCGGCACGATCGAGCTGGCCGGGCTGCTGACCGACAAGCTGGGCGTACACGGCTCGCTCGCCGCGTGGTTTCAGAACTTCAACATCAACACCGCCGGGTTCGTGATCGTCGGGATCTTCATCGGAAGCTGGACACTCGCGCTTGCCGTTTGGCGATTCGCGAAAATCGAAGAGAGATGGACCGCCGGGATGGAACTCGCGGCGGCGAGGTCCGCCGGAAAGCTTGACACGCGACAGCGCTAAGGACCGCATCGTCCGTCGGCGAGCTCGCTCACCGGCGTGTCTTCGCCGCGGTCCCGAAAAAAGAAGCTCGACCAGATCCTCCTAGCCCGCGATCGTTGAGCGCTTAGGCCCCTCTGCCTGCGCACGGCAAGAACCTGAAGCAGGTGCAGAGCTGGCTTCGTCACTCGCAGCTGCTCGGCACAAGCGGGCGCCAAGTCGCGGGCGTTCATCGCCGGCGCGTTCGTCACGGGAATGGCCGGCGCCAGGGCGGCTCGTAGGTGTACGACGAGTGCCGCTAACGGCACACGTCCGTCACGGTCGCGTCCGTAACGCTGAGGTTACCCGCGGGTCCTCAGAGGCGCCCGGAAGCGCTCCTACTCAGGAGGGAATCGCGCCGAACGAGGAAACTTCATCGGAATGGCCGTTCGCTGCGTCTGCCGGCAGCTCGTCTCCAAGCAGGAACCGCCAGACCGCAAGGGACACGAGCAGCGTCATGATGATCGCGCTCGATGCGCACCACTCGCAGATCGCGTGGATCGAGAACAGCTCCCGGTAGGTCAGGTAGGCGCTGAAGCCGAAGCCGATCGCCGCCACCCCGACGGTGGCGAAGCGCCTCGTCTCGCTCTCGGGCAACAGGAGCAGGAGCAGGATGGAGACGTAACCGATCAGGCCCATCAGGGCGACCGGCACGCCCGCGAGGTGGGAGTAGGCGGACGTCTGCACCAGCTCGCAGCTGCCGCCCAGCGAGCACGCCGGCTTGATGCCGGAGTAGTGGACATACGTGAGATAGCTCGCCACGCCGAGACCGACCATGGTGAGCGCGATCATCGTGATCTTCAGCGCTCCCCGGCTGACCATGGGTCTACGCGTCACCGGAGATCATGGGGAGCAACTTTTACAGATTCGTTGCCGACGCGGCGTCGCTTGCTCATACGCGTTATTTTGTCGTGTCGTTCTGCCCGGCTGCATCGCTTTGACTCGGCGTCGGCTGCTTGCGTGTGCGGCCGTAGTCGTGCTGCTCGGCGTCGCTGCGTGCGGGGCGCTGCCGGTTGCAGGCCAGGCGATTGCGTATCTGCTGCCGCCGCTCTTGATGCTCCTGGCGTTCGCGGCGCGTTGGTATCCCGGAGAACGAGCGCTGCTGCGGCGCATCGGAAGGGAGAGGGCGCGCGCTCGCCGCGCTTGCAAAGCCGCTAACGAATGTGGACAACGGCCGCGCGTGCTTCTGCCGCGGGGCGGCTGTCTGATCGCCTCGTCTCTCGCCGTGCGTCCGCCTCCGCTGGCCGGCTTCGTTTTCAGCTAGCCGGCGCCGCTCTCTGATGTGCGGCGCGTCCGCAACATCGAAAGCGAGAGATATTCATGTCGCTCCATCTCAAGCCGAGTCGACGCGGGATGCCCGTGGCTCCCGTAGGCCGCGCCGTGGTGCTCGCCGCCACGGTGCTTGGCGTCACCCTTCTGGTTCCCGACGCAGCGAGTGCCCACGGAATCTCGGGCCTCGCGAGCCTGCCGGTGCCCGCATGGCTGTTCGCGTGGGCCGCCTCGATCGTGCTCATCGTCTCGTTCGTGCTGCTCTCGACGATGTGGTCGAGGCCACGCCTACAAGGCCCGCACGAGCGCCGCCTGACCGCTTGGCCCGCGGCCCTCAGCGTTCCCGCAGGATTGATTGGCCTCGCGTTGTTCGCGCTTGTGATCTACGCGGGCTATGCGGGAGTGCCGTATTACACAAACAACATCGACCCGACGTTTATCTACGTGATCTTCTGGGTCGGAATCCCGGTAGCAAGCGTTCTGCTTGGGGACTTGTTCCGCGCCTTCAGCCCGTGGCGGGCATTCGCACGCGGGCTGCGCTGGCTGGGCGCACGCGCAAACATCGGGTGGCGCCCGCCGTTCGCCTACCCCCGATGGCTTGGGCGCTGGCCGGCGGTGGCAGGACTGATTGGGTTCGCCTGGCTGGAGCTGGTCTACCACTACCACGACGATCCCCCGACGCTCGCGTCGCTCTCGCTGGCCTACTTCGCCCTGATGCTCCTCGGTATGGCGCTGTTCGGGATCGAGGAGTGGAGTGAAAAGGGCGACGCGTTCGGCGTCTACTTCGGTCTGTTCGGGCGCCTCGCGCCCCTGAACGTGCGCGACGGAGCGCTGTGGCTGCGCCGACCACTCTCGGGCATCACGTCGCTGTCCAGCGAGCCCGGCACGGTCACGCTGGTGCTGGTGATCATCGGGATCACCACCTTCGATGGAGCATCGAACGGCGTCGTGTGGACCACGCTGCAGCCCCACGTGCAGAGCTTCTTCGCCGGGCTCGGGCTCAGCGACCCGGCGCCCGACGAGCTGGCCGACAGCCTCGGGCTGCTGCTGGCGATCGCTGTCGTGGTCTGCTTCTACCGGGTCGGGGTCCTCGGCATGCGCTCCGTATCCCGGCGCTTCAACGCCGGCCAGCTCTCGCGCTCGTTCGCGCACACGCTCGTGCCGATCGGCTTCGCCTACGTCCTCGCCCACTACTTCTCGCTGCTCATCTGGCAGGGCCAGGCGATCGGCTACCTCGCCTCCAACCCGCTCGGCCATCAGACCGACTACTTCGGCACCGCCGGCTGGCACGTCAACTACAACATCATCACGTTCACGGGAATCTGGTACGTCGAGGTCCTCGCGCTCGTGATAGGCCACGTCTGCGGACTCGCGCTGGCACACGACCGCGCGCTAGCCACCTACCCCACCGCGACACAGGCCGTACGCTCGCAATACTGGATGCTGGTCGTGATGGTTGGCTTCACAAGCCTCGGCCTGTGGCTGCTCTCGTCCGTGAACACCTGACCCCAACGTGTACCCGTCAGCTCACATCGGCAATATTCCGGTCGAGGAGTGGCTGCCCTTCCTCGTACCGATCATCGGGCTTTACATCTACGGCCGGCGCAACGAGCGCCGCCGACGCGAGGCGGTCGGGCGGTTACCGGATGCTGCCGAGGGGCTTGACGAACGCACGATCAAGCAGATCGTCGCTGACTTGTCGGGTGCGAAGCACGACGCCATCTCACCCGAGCACCTGCCCCTGCTCTACCCGCCCGGTCCTGATGGCCTGAGCACCGCCGAGCTGGCCGAGAGAACCAACTCCGATCCGGCGGCCGTGGAGCGCCTGCTGGAGGATCTTGAGGAGCACGAATACCTTGACCTCGACGGCGAGAGCTACGAGGACCGACGCGTATCGCTCACGTTCAAGGGGTATGAACTCGTTGACGCCACCGAGCTCGCGCTTCTTGACGCCCAGCAGCACCCAACCGTCAGCTAGGCCGCCCGAACCCAGCAAGTGCGTTCCCGGGCGCGACGGGCCGCGGAGAGGAGGATAGTTCGCAGGCACCACACGACGAGCCGCGGACCGTGGCTCCCGCGCGACCAAAACCTTAGGAGAAGCACATGTCCGCTACTGATGTTTCACACGAGACGGGCAGCCACAAGGCCGCTATTCGTCCGTTTGAGCTGGGTTTTCCGGACGCGGAGCTGAGCGACGTACTGGGAGAACAAGGCAGGGTTCTTCGAGGCCAAGAACATCTCGATCCCGTTTGCCATCAGCGTCTTTCCCGACGAGCTGTATGAAGCCCCGCGGAGCTGAGCGGAGCGGGCGTATCCCAACAAACCTGATCCACTACAACAAGCTCGACCTGAGCGGCCACTTCGCGGCCTGGGAACAGCCACAACTTTCTCCGAGGAGGTGCGCGCGAGCTTCAGAACACTTCGCTAACTGCTCTGGGCCGGCGCCCATATATAGGCACCGGCCCGCTACAGCCGGGGCACACCTATCCGATTGGAGGCACGAATGTTCGCTACGCCTGGTGGTTCGCTGGAGGGTGGGTTCCCCTCACTCACCTTTGCAACCGGTTGGCTGAACTCGCAGCCGCTCACGCCGGCGGGGCTCAGGGGCAAGGTGATTCTCGTCGACTTCTGGACGTATACCTGCATCAACTGGCTGCGTACGGAGCCCTATGTCCGCGCGTGGTCGCACGCGTACCGTGACGACGGGTTGGTCGTCATCGGAGTACACACGCCGGAGTTCTCCTTCGAGCACGAGATCGATCGCGTGCGGCAGGCGACGAAAGAGCGGCGGATCGACTACCCGGTCGCGCTCGACAACGACTACGCAATCTGGAGCGCCTTCGACAACCACTACTGGCCGGCTCTCTACTTCCTCGACGCGGACGGCAGCGTTCGCGACCACCACTTCGGCGAGGGGCGCTACGAGCAATCGGAGCGCGTGATCCAGCGGCTGCTCGGCCTCGAGCGCGAGCTCGTCTCCGTCGAAGGTCTCGGCGTTGAGGCGGAGGCCGACTGGGACCACCTGCGCACGCCCGAGACCTATCTCGGCTACGCGCGCGCCGAGCACTTCGCGTCGCCGGACGGCGCCGCGTTCGACACACGCGGCGCCTACGAGCTCCCGGAGCGCCTACGCCTCAACCATTGGGCCCTCGCCGGCGAATGGACGATCGGGCGTGAGAAGGTCGTGCTCGAGCAGGCCGGCGGAAGCATCGCCTACCGGTTTCATGCGCGGGACGCGCATCTCGTCCTGTCTGCCGGAGAGCGAGAGCCAATCCCCTTCCGCGTGCTGCTCGACGGCGAGGCACCGGGACCGTCACACGGCCTGGACGTCGACAACGACGGGAACGGCCTGCTCCGGGATGGCCGCCTGCACCAGCTCGTGCGCGAGCACCACGCGGTCGGCGAGCGGACGCTTGAGATCACGTTCCTCGAGCCCGGCGCCCAGGCGTACGTGTTCACGTTCGGCTAAATTCACGATCCGCGAGGTAGCAAGCGCAGCGCCCCAGCCGGCGTCAGCGGCCTGGTGGTCGCGCCTGCCAAGCCTCCGTGAGCGCGATTCGCTGGGCGATCGTCGGATGGTCGGCGTAGAGCACGTAGGACCACGCGGGTGGGTCGGGGTCGCTCAGGCTCGTGCTCGCAAGCCGCGTAAACAGCGCCCGTGCCGTCGCCGGTTCGTGCGTAGCCTGGAGAGCCGACCAGTCTGCCTCAGTCTCCTCGTGTCGCGAGACGAGTGTCCACAGCGGCAGCGTCAATAGCTGAAGGGCCACGAACAGGAACAGGGCGAGCGGTACGGCCTCCGGACGTCCGAGGCCGCCGCGGCCGCGGGTGAGGAGCGCTACGAGCGCGGTGGCGGGAAGCAGGAACAGGACGAGCCAGCCGACGCGCCGGAGCAGATGCCCATGGGCGATATGGCCGAGCTCGTGCGCGGTCACAACCCTGATTTCGCGGCGGCTGAAGCGTCCGTCGAGCAGCGTGTCCCACAGCACCACGCGGCGGGTGGGGCCGATCCCGGCTGCCTCCGCGTTGGGGGCGGTGACCGAACGCGAGACCGTCTGAACGAGCACTCTCGTCCCGGCCACACCCTCCGTGGCGGCGAGGGCGCGGGCGTCTGCGGCGATCGCCGGGTTGCGCAGCGGATGGGTTTTGGGGATCAGGTAGGGGCTCAGGAGCGACGAGAGCAGCGCGAGGGCTGCGAACAACGGCGTCGCGACCAGCCACCACGACCTCCGCAGCGCGCCGGCCAGGCCCATCGCGATGGCGAGGGCCAGCGCAACGAACACAAAGCGGCTGCCGAGAGAGAGGAAGCTGTCGATAAGCGACGCCGCATAACCCTGGTGGGAGGTGTGGTGGCGGCGCTCCCACCAGACCGCCGCCAGGCCGAACGGCACCTCGGCGAGCCACACCAGCGCGAACCCGAGCATGCCGAGCAGAATCCCGGTGCCTATGCGCCCGGCCGCCGACTCGCGCATCAGCCGGTGCCCCCGGCGCGCATACAGCGCGAGCACGATCAGCAGAGTCAGGCTCGCAAGCAGACCGTCGACGTCGATAAAACGGTCGTAGGACGAGCTTCGGCGCAAGAACGATGCGGAGAAGAAGCGGCGTGCATCGACGTGCGGCAGGGGCAGCCCGGCCGGGACGGTCGAGCGCCACAGCTCATGCGCCGCCAGCGCCCACAGAGCACAGGTGGCGAGAACGGCTAGCGTCGCGAGCGCCAGCACCGCCCCCCGTCCCTCAGCCCGCGCGCGAAGCTCGGACACGAAAGCCGCCTAGCCGGAGAACGGCGCGGGTGACTGGGAGGGCTCGTCCGCCAGACCCGGAACCCGGCACGGCCCGCCGTATGGGTAGGCGTCGGTCAACAACAGCAGGTAACCGTTCACCTGGATCACGTAGCGGAACGCGTGTGCGCCGGTGTTGCGCAGCCGGCGCGGCATCGCTCCCGTCACCAGCGCCGCGAACCAGCCAAGCAGGGCAGCTGTCCACAGAACGACGCCGTACGCGGACGCGAGAAACCATGCCGGCACCGCGAGCAGCAGGCGAAAGGCGGCGGTCCAGCGATTCTGGCGCTGCGGAGCGTCAATGGCCACTTCCGCCGGATAGCTCCCCGCGCTCCCGGCAAAGCCCGGGAAAGGGTTCGCGATCAGCGAGATAAACGCATAGACGTGAGCCTGGTAGCGCAGATAGGCCGACAGGAACCGGTGAAGCGCCGCCGGCGGGCGGCCGCGCACGAGCGTCGCCGCCCAGCTGGCGATCACGACGAACAGCGAGAGAACTCCCCACAACGTCAGCCAGAGGAGGTGTGGAAAGACCAGCGGCAGTCTAAAGAACACCGTTAGGCGGCTGCGGCGAAGGTCGTCCCGTACTTCGACGCTGATCGGGTCGCTGCGCGAGGGCACCTCGCCCAGCACCACCTCGGGGTCGCTGTCGGGGTAGCGGCTGGTCAGCACGAACAAGTACGCCCAGACTTGCGCGCCGTAGCCCAGCCCCCAGGCCACGCCATCGCGCAGACCGTGCGGCATGCGCCTCCATGCCACGCTCGCGAACCACCCGAGGAACGCCGCCGCGTGGACGATTCCAAACGCGTAGTTGAACGTCGCTTCGTTGCCCGTGCGCCAGCGGCTGTAGCCGAAGTTCGGCGCGCCGAGCAGCGACCCGGCGAGCAGCAGGGCCGGCAGGACAAGGATCAGACGGAAGGCGACCGTCAGCCGGGGCTGGCGCTCTGGCGCGGCGATCTCCACGTCGACCGGGTATCCCGGCCTGCCGTCAAACGGCGGATAGGGATCGGCGGCAAGCCACAGGTACGCGTAGACATGGGTCGCGTATTTGACGTATAGCGCGAGAAAGTCGTGCAGTCCCGCGGGCGGGCGCCCCGCGACCAGCGTCGCGACCCAGTTTCCGATCGCGGCGAAGAACGCACCGATGCCCCAGATGGCGAGCCAGACGTAGTGCGGGATCACAAGGAACAGCCTGAAAAACACCGTCAGGCGCTTACGGCGTAAGTCGTCGGTGATCACAAGCCGGACGGGATGCTCGCTCACTGATCCTCCCGGTCAGGGTCGCGCAGGTACGGGTGTTCCGCTTATCGGCACCAGTACTCGTATCCCATAGCGCGGATGGCCCGCTGGGCGCATCGCTCCGAAACAAACGTAACGCTCACGACCGCGACCACCTGATCCTGGGTGAACCGATCCAGATCTGGGCGCCGCGAACGGTTGGCGCCCTGAGCTGCAACGATCGCGTGTTCAAGCCCAAGCGAGCAGAAGGAGGCTCCACATGGCCGAGTTCCCTGCACCTAAGGAGGGCATCGTGCTGACGCATTTCATCGTGTCCGATGACGTCCAGCGCTCGCGCCGCTTCTACACCGAGGTGCTCGGTGGCGAGCTCGTGCGGGACGGCGAACCTTCGATCGTCGCAATCGCAAACGGCTGGGTCATCATCAACGTTGGCGGCGGGCCGACCGACGACAAGCCGACGGTCACGCTCGAGACACCCAGCAACCCAGACGTAGTCAGCAGCTTCCTCAACATCCGCGTGGCGGATATCGACGCGATCTACGCGGACTGGAGCGGACGGGGCGCCGAGTTCCTGACGCCACCAAAGGACCACGGACGTGAGATCCGCTGCTACCTGCGCGACCCGGACGGACACCTAATCGAGATCGGCCAAGCGACCGGGATCCTCAGGGGTCAGACCGGCGGCTAAGCACGAGACGCCTCTCGCGCGACGCGTGGCCCAAGGCCGGCTGACGCTCTGGACACGCCCGAGCCTGCGCGATACTGCCGGTCAGGATGTCGCAGGCGCACCTCGAGATCATCAAGCGGGGACTTGAGGCCTTCAACGGCCGCGACGTCGAGAGCTTTGCCGAACTCGCAGCTGACGACTTCGTTTGGCGCCCAGCGCTGCCGGGCGCTGTCGAGGGGGGAAGCTATGTGGGGCGCTCCGGCATCAGCCGGTACTTCTCGGAGAGCCAGAGCACCTGGGAGCGATTGACAGTCCTAGGCGACGAGGTTCTTGATCTCGACGGCTCTGTGCTGGTCCTCGGTCGCGCCTTGGGGCGTGGATTGGGCAGCGGGGTCGACGTCGAGACGCCGCTCGCCTTCATCGCAGAGTTTCGCGGCGACCAAATAGCCAACGTGACCACGTATCTGAACCACGCCGACGCGCTCAAAGCCGCCGGTCTAAAGGACCAACCGTATCCGCGAACCACGACCCGGTGAAGGTCATCCGCGGTGGCGAGAGGACCGCGTTCGCCCAGCTCGACCTGTCAACCTAGGCTCAGGCCCCGAGCCTGCCTTGATCGTCTTCGACCGCGCTTGACTCGACGTCGGCCGGCCACGCGGCACCTTCGCGCGGAGCGAAGCGTCCAGCGGTTGCGGCGAAGCTCACCACCCGGGCGCCATAGCGGCGTGAGATCCAGCGACGCAAAAGCGCTCGAGTGGGCGGAAACAACAGCAGCCCGCCCAAAGCATCTGTGACGAAGCCGGGCGCCACGAGCAGGATGCATCCGAGAAACCCGAGAGCGCCATCCAGCGCGGCACCACCCGGCGGCCGGCGCTCCGACACCGCCAACGAGACCCGGCGGAGCGCCAAGCGCCCCTGGACACGGAGGAGCGCGAGGCCAAGCAGCGAGGTCCCCAGGAGCAGCACGGTCGCCAGGATCCAGCCGGCCGCGAGCCCCACCTCGATAAAGGCGAACAGCTCGACAACGGGCACGGCGAGCAAGAGAAGGATGAACATGTCTACATCAAGCCTACGACGACCAGACCAGACCACTCGTTGTCCGTCGTCAGCGAAGGTGCGGGCGTGACGCGCGTGACCCTGATCCCTTCAAGCTATTTCGGACGGAGTCGAGCGCGATCGGCTCGCCCTCGGCGTCGGCGAGCGAGCACGCGATCTCGGCTGCGCGGCCGATCGTCGCGCCGCGTGTCTCCTTGATCCAACGGGTGAGCCAGCGCAAGGCCCACGCGTCGAACTCGCCGGGGCGCTGCGCGGCGACCGCCGGCAGAAACCGCAGCGCCGTCCCAAGGTCGAGCGGACGCCCCTGGTGCTGGGCGACTTCCGCCGCCAGCGTGATGGCGTACTCAAGGTCTCCGCGCTCGAGCGCACCTTCGAGCTCCACGGCCGGCTTCCACGGGCGAGCGGTCATGCGAACACATGTTCGCATCGGTGTCAAGGCGCTACGAGAGGATCGCGTCGGGCCGACCTGCACGGGCCGGTCATGTGCTTCTACGAGCGAGGGCTATGAACGCTGCTCGCTACGGCGGAGCGCGGCCCATCTTGCGCTCCATCACGAAGTGGGGACCGATGTCGGGGAGATCGAACTCCTCGGAGACGACACAGAAGCCCGCTCGCTCATACAGGGAGCGCGCGGGGGTACGGGCGTTGCACCACACCCGCGACGCGCCACGGGCAATCGCGTATTCCAGGAGCGCGTCGAGGACAGCCGAGCCGGCCCCGTTGCCGCGCGCGCGGGGGGCGGTCGCCATGCCACGCACGCGCCAGGCACCCGGCTCGCCATCAGACCCGATGAATCCGACGGCGATCAGCACCCCACTGTCGAAGACGCCGAGCGCATACGCGTCGGAAGGCTCGTGCTTGGCCAGGCTGTCGACCGCTTCGTGCGGCCGCAGAACCGCATGGCGCAGCGGCCGAGTTTCGACGAGGGAGACCTCGCGGACGATCAGCTCTGACACGCTGCGGATGCTAGGACTAGCTGCCTGCGGATCGTCGTCGCACAGGTAGCACACTGCTAGCTTTGTCGCAGATGGTGATCTCGACGATGAACGACCTGCCCGGGTACCAGATCGAGGAGGTCTTTGGCGAGGTCTTCGGACTGACGGTGCGCTCGCGCAACCTCGGCTCCCAACTCGGCGCAGGCTTGAAGGCGCTCATCGGCGGCGAGCTCAAGGGCATGACGAAGATGCTCGCGGAAGGCCGTCAGCACGCCACCGACAGGTTGGTGCAGGAGGCCGAGGCAAAGGGTGCGAACGCGATCATCGCGTTCCGCTTTGACACATCCGAGCTCGCATCGACCTGGACTGAGATCTGCGCGTACGGAACGGCCGTCAAGGCACGCAAGCTCTGACACTGCGGAACGGGCTGCAGGAGGCCGCCACTAGACGCCGAGGAAGCCGCGCGGCGGCCCCAGAGAAAGCGACGAGACGAAGGAGCGGCAGTGTCAACGATGAGCGAAAGTGACCTCCGAGGCCAACGTGCACTCGTGACGGGCGCCACGTCAGGCATCGGGCGGGCGGTCGCGCTGCAGCTGGCCCGCGACAGGGCCGAGGTCGTTGTTCACGGCCGCGACGCGGCGCGCGGCGCCAGGACAGTTGAGGAAATCAGAGCGTCTGGCGGGAAGGCCAGCTTCGCCGCTGCCGACCTTGGCGACGCCGCCGGCGTCGAGTGGCTGGCGGACGAGGTCGGCGATGTCGACATCCTGATCAACAACGCCGGGATCTCGCTGTTCCTCCCGACCGCAGAGTTCGACGTCGCCGCGTTCGACAAGATGTTCGCCAGCAACGTTCGTGCTCCGTTCTTCCTCGTGGCGGCGTTGGCTCCCGGAATGGCTGCGAGGGGCCACGGCAGCATCGTCAGCCTCAGCAGCATGGCCGGCGGTGTGGGACTCGTAGGCGGCGCGGCGTACGGAGCGACCAAGGCGTCGCTTGAGGCGATGACACGTGCCTGGGCGGCCGAGTACAGCGCGAGCGGTGTGCGCGTGAACGCGATCGCGCCGGGACCCGTCTACACGCCGACGCCTTCGGGCGCGGACTTCATCACGGCGCTCGGCGAAACCACGCCAATGCACCGTGCCTCGCAACCGCAGGAGATCGCCGAGGTCGTCGCCTTCCTCGCATCGCCACGAGCGAGCTACATCACCGGCACCACCATTGCCGCCGACGGCGGACGCAGAGCCATCTAGCCGAACATTACGGCGTTGGGCGTCCTTCGATCTGGCGTTTGAGTTCTTCGTTTTCCTTTTCGACCTTGCGTAGATTCTTTTCGATTTCGCGCGTGCGTGTTTCGCTTTCCGTATTGGCCGGTGAGGGCGTGCTCGTCGGAGCGGTCACAGTAGTCGTGTGCACTTCGAGCTTTGGCTGAACAACCGTTTTCGTCTGGGTGACCGTCTGTGTCACTGCTGGCTGACCGGCACGCTGTGTTTCCGTAACAGTCTTGTTGTTGTTTCCCACGGCCAGGCCGATCAGAACACCGGCGAGCACGCCGACGATCCCAGCAACGACCGCCGCCCAAGGGTTTCCCCACCGCCGGTCCTCAGGAGGTAGTTCGGGCGGTAGACGTTCAACGACCGGCTCGTCCCCCAACGGCCTGGGCCGTCGTGGAGCCGCGCGAGGCTGGGCTGGCGGCACTGGCGGCCTGGGCGGCCTGGGCGGTTCTGCGCCGCTCACGGGTTGACCCTACCATGGCCACCCGGGCCCGAGATTACTCGTTCCTGGAGAGGACCCGCAACCAAGCAGCTCCGCCTGCTCCACGACTTCGGGCCGGGCTTACCCGCCCATCCTGCCTATGCAACACTTAGGCAGATGCCGGAGGATCTGACGTTGGGGGAGGCGGCTAGGGCGATCGGGGTCAGCGTGGACACTCTTCGCAGGTGGGATCGTGCGGGCAAGTTGCGCACGCACCGCGATACCCGCGATCGACGTGTGGTGTCCGTGCGTGAGCTCGAGCGGTTGACGAAGCGTCCCAGCCGGCACGAGACGGGAACCCGGCTCTCGGCGCGCAACCGATTCCCCGGGGTGGTCCGCTCCGTCGAGACCGATGGTGTGATGGCGCTGGTTGAGATTGAAGCGGGTGAGTTCCTCGTCACGGCGGCGATCACGCGGGACTCAGTCTCCGAGCTCGGTTTGGCACCGGGGGTCGCCGCGACGGCGACGGTGAAGGCGACATCGGTGATGGTCGAGACGGCGAGGGAGAAACCATGAGCAAGCCTCGCCTGCGGGCCCTGACGCTCACGGCGTGCCTCGTCGCGCTCGTGGCGATGGCCCTTGGCTTTATTAGTGCGGCCGCCGCGCCCGCGGCGAAGCGTCCGTCGGGCAGGACCGCAGCTAACGGGACGGTCTCGGTTCTGTTCGCGGGATCGCTTGTGAACTACATGGAACGCTATCTTGGGCCCTCGTTTCAGAAGGCCGACGGTTACGGTTTCACCGGGTTCGGAGGCGGATCATCAGAACTGGCATCCGAGATCAGGGGCAGGGTGCGCACCGGTGACGTGTTCGTCAGCGCGGCAGCCGCCGCCGACAGGTCGCTGGAAGGATCGGCCAACGGTGCCTGGGTGTCGTGGTATTCGGCGTTCATGGGCTCGCCGCTGGAACTGGCCTACAACCCGAACAGCAAGTTTGGCGCCGAGCTACGGCGTGGCGTGCCCTGGTACAAGGTCCTCACACAGTCGGGTATCAGGGTCGGCCGTACCGACCCGAAGCTCGACCCGAAGGGAGTGTTGACGGTTGAAGCCGTCGACAATGCCGCGAGACGGCTGCACCGGCCAGCGCTCGCGACGGCCCTGAGCTCGTTTGAAGTCTTCCCGGAGACCGGCCTCGTCGGACGCCTGCAATCGGGCCAGCTCGACGCAGGGTTCTTCTACACGGTGGAGGCCAAGAACGCAAAGCTGTCCACCGTCAGCCTTGCGCCGGTGTACAAGTATGCCCTCTACACGGTGACGATTCTCAACCGCGCTCCCAATCCAACGGGGGCCGCCGCGCTGATTCGCTACCTCCTGAGCGCCGCTCGCGGATATACGTTGAAGAAGAACGGGCTGACGCCGATCACGCCTCGGTTCTCCGGCCGGGTTTCCGCAGTGCCCACTGGTCTGCGGAGCCTGGCGGGCGCGCACTGACCGGCTTGCGCTCGAGGGCGATCGGCCCACTGCCGTTGCTCGGCGGGCTGATCGCCCTGTATCTGCTTGCCCCGGTCCTCGCCTTCGTCGGGCGCCTGGCCGGCGGTGTCAGCCCGTCACCCGGCTTCGGATCGGCCCTGCTCACCTCGCTGCTGACCGCGACGATCGCCACAGCGGTGATCGCCGTGCTCGGCACGCCGCTGGCGTATCTACTGGCCCGCGGACGCACGGCGGTGACGCGAGTGCTCGGGGTACTCGTGGCGCTCCCGCTAGCGCTTCCGCCACTCGTGAGCGGTCTGCTGCTCCTCTACGTGGTCGGCCCCTACACGCTTGCCGGACGCGTCTTCGGCGGCCAACTAACAGAAACACGAGCCGGGATCGTCCTCGCCCAGACCTTCGTCGCGGCTCCGTTTCTGATCATCGTCGCCCGCTCGGCCTTCGCGTCCGTCGATCCCGCCCTCGAAGACGTCGCCGCGACACTGGGCCACGGGCGGCTGTCGCGCTTCGCCCGCGTTGCCATCCCGGCGGCGCTGCCCGGGCTCGCGGCTGGCCTGCTGCTCGCCTGGCTGCGGGCGTTCGCAGAGTTCGGTGCGACGCTCATCCTCGCCTATCACCCGTACTCGCTTCCGGTCTTCACGTTCGTCCAGTTCGACGCCACCGGGCTGCCGGCCACGATGCTGCCGATCGCCGCTGCCCTGGCGGCGGCCTTCGTCGTGCTCGCGCTCGCGAGCCTGCCCGCGCCGCGACGGCGTGGCCGACCCGCGCCGGCCAGCGCCGTCGCGGTGGCGCCGGCAGCCGGGCCGCCGGCGGTGACCCTCGAGTTCGAGGTGGCCAAGCGCCTGGGGAGGTTTTCGCTGGAGGTCTCACATCACGCGAGGAGCCACCGCCTCGCTCTGCTGGGCCCGTCAGGTGCCGGGAAGACCCTCACGCTGCGCCTGCTCGCCGGGCTCAGCTCCCCGGACCGCGCGGGTCATGTCGTCGCGGGCACGCGGCAGCTGCACGCGCTTCCCGCCGAGCAGCGCGAGTTGGGATACGTGCCCCAGGAGCCCTCGCTCGTGCCCCGCCGCACGGTCTGGCGCCAGGTGACGTTTGGCGTGCGTGCACAGCCCGGCCTGGCCGCGTGGTGGTTGCGGCGTCTCGGGCTGCGCGGACTCGAGAGCCGCTACCCGGATGAGCTCTCGAGCGGGCAGCGACGGCGCGTCTCGATCGTGCGGGCACTCGCGACCGAACCACGTCTGCTGTTACTCGACGAGCCGTTCACGGGGCTCGACGCGCCGGTACGCGATCGTCTGCGCCGGGAGCTGCGCCGGCTTCAGATCGAGGCAAATCTCAGCACCGTCATTGTCACCCACGACCCGGAGGAGGCGGCGCTCCTTGCCGACGAGATAATCATCCTCAGCGACGGTCAGGTTCTGCAGTCCGGCACGCGGGAATCGATATTCAACGCACCCGCCTCGCCGAAGATCGCCCGCCTGCTGGGCATCGCAAACGCGAACCGTGGCGTGGTGCTCGGCCCCGGCCTACTGACCAGCAGCGGAACGGTGATGCGTGCGCCTACCGGCGAGCTGTCCGAGGGGGCGCAGGTCATCTGGAGCGTGCGTCCCGAGCGCGTGTCGCCCGACCCGCGCGGCCGATACGAGGCGAGGCTCCTCGACGAGGTCGACCTCGGCACGGTGCGCGAGTTGACGATCTCACTCGACGGGCAACTTGAGCTTCTGGCCCGCACCGACCTGAGGGAGCAGCTGAGGATCGGCCAGAATGTCACCGTTGAAGTGGCGCCCGAGGACATCAACGTCTGGCCCGCGGTCGCCGATCCCGAGTGACCGAGCGGCGCCTCACGGGGCAGCTACTGTGACCCGTGTGTCCGATCGGCATCCGCACGCCGAGCTCATCCTTGAGTTCCACGATCGCCAGAACCGCTTCTACGGCGGCGGTGATCAGGCCCCGGTTGGCGAGCTGCTGACCGACGATGTGAGCTGGCACGTGCCGGGCCAGAGCGCTATCTCGGGCGACTATCGAGGCCGAGACGAGGTCCTGCGCTACTTCGCCAGAAGACGGGAATTGGCAAACGCGACGTTCCGTATCGATGTTCGCGGCGCAATCGCCGACGATGAACGTACGGTCATCCTCGCTGGTGGCGAGGTCGAGTATGACGGTGAGACCTTCGCATGGGGAACGGTGGGCATCTTTCGGGTTGGCGATGGCGCGATCGCCGAGTGCTGGGTCGTTCCTTACGACCAGCGCACCTTCGATCAGATCTGGTCATTCGCGTAGCGGCTGAGCGGCCCGCGGCCTCTGCCGTGAGGCCTGTCGGTGAGCGTCACCCTCGGGGCAGTTGACACTCACGTTCGTGCTCACCGCATGAGTAGACTCGCGGGTCGTGCCCAACGCGGCCCGCGACGTATCGGTCCCTTGGCTGAAGCGATCCTGGGCCATGCAGGCCGGGACCTCGCAATGGATACCGATCTGGTCCAGCTCGGCGGCACTGCGCGCCGTTCGGGCGACGATCGTCGTGTCGGGGCTGTTCGCGTTCACCGACAAGGTGGTCGGCAATCTGCAGATGGCCACCTTCGCGGCCTTCGGCGGCTTCGCCACGCTCGTGCTGGCATCGTTCTCCGGGACCCGACGCGACAAGCTCGTCGCGCACGCGGCGCTCGCCGTGACCGGAAGCGTGTTGCTGACGATCGGGACCGCGATCACCTCCTCGACCCTGCTCGCAGCGATCGTGACCCTACCCGTGACGTTCGCCGTGTTCTTCGCGGGCGTCGCCGGTCCCAACGCCGCGTCCGGGGTTACGGGTGCGCTGCTCGCGTACGTGCTGCCCGCCGCATCTCCCGGCACGATCAGCATGATCCCGGACCGCCTCGCGGGCTGGTGGCTCGCCTCCATCGCGGGCACCGCCGCCGTGATGCTCCTTTCCCCGCCTAGCAGCGGTGACCGGCTGCGCAGGGCTACCTCAAAGCTCGCGGAGAGCGTGGCCGAGGAGATCGAGGCGGCGCTGCGCGGCGGGGCCGGCGAGGACCAGCTGCTCGCCGGCCTCGCCGTCAAGCATGAGCTGATGACGCAGTTCACGGCGACGCCCTACCGACCGACCGGCCTCAGTGCGCCCGACCAGGCGCTGGCCAACGACGTGGAGCTGCTCGAGTGGTGCACGGGGCTCGTCGCCGACATGGTGCGCGAGCGTCCCGACCTGCGCGACGCACCGCCCGCGGAGCGCGAGCTGCTCGCGGCTGGCGCTGCCGTCTTGCGCGACGTCGCGGTGCTGCTCGGCGGCGGCGATGCCCGACCAGACCTGGAGGGGCTCGAGCGCTCCCGTGCCCAAAGCCTCGCTCTGCTCGGCCAGCTGCCACCCGAACGTTCGGGCTTCAGGGAGTCCGCGCAGCTTTCGTTCCACGCCGGTACGGTCGCCGTCGCCGTTCTCTCGATCGCCACCAACGCGCTGGTTGCATCCCGCGTCGCCGACCCCGATTGGGTTGAGGCAGAGCGTCGCCGCTGGTATGGAGGGTCCGGGGCGGCCTCGCGGGCCACGCGGCGCCTGTCGAGTCTGGCCACCGCGGCCCTTCAGCACGCCAGCGTGCGCTCGGTTTGGTTCATCAACAGCGTGCGAGGCGCCGTCGCGCTCGCCGTGGCCGTCGCCGTGGCCGATCTGAGCAGCGTCCAGCACGGCTTCTGGGTCGTACTGGGGACGCTTTCGGTTCTGCGCAGCAACGCCGCCTCAACGGGATCGACCGCTGTACGAGCGCTGATCGGGACCGCGATCGGGTTCGTGATCGGCGGCGTGCTGCTGCTTGCGATAGGGAGCGACTCCACGGTGTTGTGGGTGGCGCTCCCGATCGCGGTGTTCGTCGCCGCGTATACGCCCGGCACAGCTCCATTTGCGATCGGGCAGGCGGCGTTCACGGTGACCGTCGCCGTTCTGTTCAACCTGCTCGCGCCCGTGGGCTGGAAAGTTGGGGTGCTGCGGATCGAGGACGTGGCGCTCGGCTGCGCCGTCAGCCTCGCCGTCGGCGCGCTGTTCTGGCCACGGGGCCTGACCGCCGTCGTCGGCGACGACCTCGCCGACGCCTTTCGCTCGGGTGCCGCCTATCTGAAACAGGCGGTCGAGTGGGCCTCGGGGCTGAGAGCCGTCGAGCCCGACGGCGCGGCGGCCACGATCACCGCCGCGTCGCGCCTCGATGACGCGCTGCGGGGCTTCCTCGCCGAGCAGGGCAGCAAGCACATGCAACCGCGGGAACTGTGGCGCCTCGTGGGTGGTTCCCTGCGCCTGCGCCTCACCGCCCGTTCGATCGCCGAGCTGCCACGCGACCCGGCTGGCATCGGGGCCGCGCGGGACGCGCTTCGCGGTCGCACGAAGACGCTTGCGGCGTGGTATGAGGGGCTCGCCGAGTTGGTGGGCAAGCCCGAGGACCCGGGTGTCGTAGCGCTCGGCGCCCCGGTGTTCGACCCGGAGCTCTTCGTCGATCCCTCGTCTCGCTCGCAATACGGCATCTGGCTCTGCGAGCACCTGGATCACCTCTCCGAGCATCTGGACGAGCTCGTGCCTCCGGCGACACGCATCGCCGAAGTGAGGCGCAGGCCCTGGTGGACGTAGTCACGCCGCTGCTGGAGCTCGCGTCGGCGCCCGAGGTGGCGGCGGGGAGTTGTGGTTAGCACCCGTCGCCGGATGTGGCGAGACCCAGAGCGAGACCACGTGGAGTCCTTTCTGGTCGGTGACGCGCACGGAGTCGATAAAGCGCGCTCCGCGCGCGGGCGACCTCGTGCCGTCGTCGAGGTACACGACATACTGGAACGGACGACCGTCGAGTTCATACCAGTCGCCGATGCGCACCTTGGAGCCGCGGCCCAACGCACGGACGCCGTGGCGAGCCAGCAGGTAACGCAGCGCCGGTTTCATCACGGTCGTCGAGTAGCCGAGGTTGGCGAGCAGGTTCACGGTGTGGCCCGGTGCGATGACTCTCTCCAGGCTCGCCGCCAGCGTGGCCGTCGGACGATAGACGGCGACGTGTTCGTCCCGCCTCCCCGACGCGGCGACGGCGACGGCGACCGCGGCCGTCGCGAGCAGCCCGGCGGCGCATGCAAGCACCGGTGCCTGCAACAGCTGCGGCGCGGGGGTGCGTGACCGGCGCGCGGGGTCCGGGCGCCCGCTCGCGCCGAGGCGGCCGAGGCGCGGTCGGCGCGAGCTGCGCAGCGCCGAGCGGATCGCCAAGAACGCCGACCAGGCGAGCATCAGCCAGACCCACATCCCGACCTGCGATCCCCACCACATCGTGTACGCGAGCGTGAGCGTCACCGACGGCGCCGAGGGCGTTGAGGCGGCGACGGCGCCGAGCGCCCCGCACAGCACCAGTCCGATCAGCGCGCCTGCCGCGACGTCGCGACGGCCGCGCCGGAAGGCGACGAGCATCGCGGCGAAGAGCGCCGCGAGCAGCGCGACGCAGGAAACGACAGCGCGCAGGCGCGCCGGCTCGCGAACGTCGTATTGGCGCTGCCAGCGGTCGACGGGCACGTACAGCCACCACGGCCGCACGCCGACCGCCCGGACGACGGCGTGCCAGCCGACGCTAGCGCCGAGCGTGGGCTTCGGAGTGGTCGCCGACCGCGCCACCAAAGTGATGTTTCCCGTCCGTTCGCTGAGCTCATCGATCACCGGTGCGCTCCAGAAGATCGCGACGACGGCGAGCGCCGCGAGCGCCCAGCGAAGCACCGAGCGGCGAGCACGGCCGTCGGGCGGCCGCCGAGTGCCGAGTCCCCCGTGCACCGGCGGCGGGTGCGCGGCCGCGCCTTCGGATTCCGCGTCGCCCCTGGACTCGGTCGCGACCGCGAGGCGCCGCCTGCGAATCTCGACGCGGGACAGGGCCAGGCCTGCGATGCCGACCGCCAGCAGCCCGAGCGTCGGGGGCAGGTAGGTGAGGTTTGCCTGCAGCACGAAGCTCGCGACGAGCGCGGTGATCGGCAATAGCCGGTATTCGCCGCAGGCGAGCGACCAGCACAGGAAGATCAGCAGCGTGAACGGAAACAGGGCTGCCGACGGATTCCAGATGTCGTGGAAGGTCTCGGCCGCGAGCGACTGGCACATCAGCGCGAGCGCGATCGCCGCCGCGAACATCAACACCACGCCGCCGCGCCGGCGGGCCAGCGCCACGACGCCGAGGATCGCGAGCGTATTGACGATCCCCATGGTCCACGTGATACTTGCCGGACTGCCGAAGTGGGCCGGCAGCGCCAGCAGCCAATACAGCATCGGCCCGAGGCTATGGGTGATCTTGCCCGTGACGCGTCCCGCGTAGGAGTACTGGCCGACCAGCGGCGTGTGTGAGGTGAACACGTCCCACGCACGAGTGGCGACTACCCCCATGTCGGCCACCGGGAGCCAGCCGTCGCGGACCGCCCTCACGGTGGCCACGAGCACCGGTAGGGCGGCGGCAAGCCCGGTGGCCAGCGTCAGCGCCCGCCTGCGGAGACGCAGGCGAGGCAGCTTGAGCGCGGGCCGGTGCAGCCGCCGATGTGCCACCGTGGCCCCGTGGCGAGCCGGCGGCGGCGCGGTGCTGGTCGCAGCGGGCGGCTCAATCACCCGCGCTGAGGTCGAATGTCGACTGCCGCCGAGCCAGGTCCTCGCGATGGGAGCGCCTGCGCCGACTCTGTCCCGAACTTTGTCCCAACTTGGCAAACGCGACCCCGGGCGACGGCATCTGGTCGGCGCGAACCTCCTGCGAGGCCGCTCGACTTGGCTCTGGTGCGCGAAATGATAATCCGCGCGTCGATGGAAGGTTTCCGAGCCGCGTCGCGGCGCCGGCGACGGCGTGCGAGCTCGTGGCGCCCGGAGGTCCGGCCCAAGCTTCCTACCCTTTGCTCATGACCGTGATTGATGTCAGCGAAGCGGACTTCCCGCGGGAGGTCATCGAGCGCTCCCGTACGACCCCGGTCGTCGTCGATTTCTGGGCATCGTGGTGCGCCCCGTGCCGGCAGCTCGGACCCCTGCTCGAGGATGCCGCGCGTGCCCGCGAGGGAAAGGTCGTGCTCGCGAAGCTCGACACCGACGCGAACCCGAACCTCGCACAGCAGTTCCAAATCCAGGGCATCCCTGCCGTGAAGGCCTTCCGGGACGGCAACGTCGTCGACGAGTTCGTGGGCGCACAGGGCCGGCCGGCGGTCCAGAAGTTCTTCGACGAGCTCGTCCCGACCGAGGCCGACGCACTGGTCGAGCAGGGTGACGAGACGGCCCTGCGGCGCGCGGTGGAACTCGAGCCGGGGCGGGCCGACGCCTCGGTCGCGCTGGCGAGGATGCTGCTCGCGCGCGGAGAGCGACACGAGGCGCTGCGGGCACTAGAACCGGTCAACGGCAGCTTCCAAGCCGACGGTCTCGCGGCGCGCCTGCGCCTGGAAGGCAACGGCGAGCTTCTCGACGCTTTCGCCGCCCTGGACGACGGCGAGATCCGGCGCGCGCTGGATGAGCTGCTCGACGCGCTCGGCAAAGCGAACGGGGACCGCGACGACATCCGACGGGTGATCGTCGGCGAGCTCGACGCCTTGGGGGGAGACGACCCGCTCGCGCGCGACGCGCGGCGCCGGCTCGCGACCGCGCTTTATTGACCGCGCTTTGCCTCGAGGGATTCGTCAGCGTCCGGCGAGCGGGGCGACGTAGCGCAGGAACGGAGCGGTCTCGACGCCCCGACCGGTGACGCGCTCGACAAGCGGGATCGTGTCGAGCCGCCGCCCGTGACGATGCACGTGCTCGGCGAGCCAGCGCTGGATGGGAGCCGTCTCGCCGCGGCGCAGGTCCTCCTCGCGCGGTCCGATCTCGGCCTCAAGCGCCTCCCACAGCTGTGCGGCGATCAGGCACCCGAGCGCATAGCTAGGGAAGTACCCGAAGCTCCCGGCTCCCCAGTGGATGTCCTGCAGGCAGCCGAGCGCGTCGGACGGCACCTCGAGACCCAGCAAGCGGCGCACCCCGTCGCGCCACGCGGCGGGCAGGTCAGAGACGTCGAGGTCGCCTTCGATCATGGCGAGCTCGAGCTCGAAACGCAGGATGATGTGCAGCGGGTAGGTAAGCGGATCGGCCGAGACCCGAATGAGAGTTGGCTCGACGCCGACCAGCGTGGCGTGGAGCTCTGACGCGGCGACCTCAAAGCCCCCCGCGAGGAGCTCGCCAGCGAGGACCTCGGCGAACGCCGGGCTGCGGGCGACGTGGTTCTCCCACAGCTTGCTCTGGGACTCGTGTACCGACATCGACGTGCCACGCCCGAGGTTGGTGCGCTCCAGCGCCGGGTCGATCTGGCGCTCGTAGAGCGCGTGGCCGTACTCGTGAAGCGAGCTGAGCAGCGACTCGACGTTGCCGTCGTTGTAGCGGGTCGTCAGGCGAGTGTCCCGGCGCCCCATCCAGGCCGTGAACGGGTGCGCCGAGACGTCCACCCGCCAGCTTGTGGCGTCCACGCCGACGCGGCGCAGCGTGCCGGCGACCGCCAGCTGCTGCGCTTGGAGCGGTATCGCGAGCTCGCGGCGCGGCGAATGGGCGCGCGCGTCGGCCACGAGCGGCGGGAGCTCCTCCCCCAGCGCCCCGAACAGGCGGCGAAGCTCCTCGGTTTGCAGTCCGTAGTCCCAATCGCCGAGGAGCGCCTCATAGCTCCCAGCGGCGTCCTCGGTGAGGCATTCAGCGTACGTGCGCGCGAGCTCGACGTTTCGCGCCAGCGCCGGAGCGAAGGAAGCGAAGTCATCGCGGGCGCGGGCGAGCTGCCAGCTCTCCTGGCCGTCGACGTGAGCGCGGGAAAGCTCGGCCGCGAGCTCTGCGGGCACGCGACGCGCACGCTCCCAGTCGCGACGCGCCAGACGGACGATGTCGCGATCCTCCTCGTCAAGACGCTCGCCGTCGAGCTCCGAGAGCCAGACGCCGATCTCCTCGTCCGTGGCCCGTTCGTGTTCCAGACGTGCAAGCGCAGCGTGCTGATGGGCGCGCGCGGCTCCGCCCTCGGGCGGCATCATCACGAGCTGGTCCCAGGTCGCGAGCATTCCGAGCGCGGCGAGATCCGTGAGCTCAGCCATGCGCTCGCGTAGCTTTAGCAGTGCGGACATGCGCCCAAGCGTAGGCGGATCTGCAGCGCGCGGCGTCCCGCCGAATGTTCGTCGGTCACGGGCTAGATTGAGTTCATGGCAAAAACGTGGCGGCTTGACACGGAGACCAAGGGCACGGGCGCGCACGTCGTGCCGTTGGAGAGGGCGCCTGAGCGCGCAGCTGCAGACGAGGAGCTTGCAACCGTCACGCTCGAGCGCCCGCCGCGGCGGATCGAGCAGCCCCCGCCGCTTGGCCCGTTGACGTTCAAGGTCATCGACATTCGCAGCGGGGAGGTCCTCGCGGAAGGCACCGACACCCGCGAGACAATCGACTTGCTCGCGAGCGTGCGGAGCGCGCTCGACGTGCGGATCTACGTCTGGATGCAGAGAGCCGGCCGCTGGCGGCTGCTGACGCTCAACGAGCAGCGGGCGCTGTGGCGGTTCCGAGACCGTACGGCCGCCTCCTAGATGGCTCTGGCGTCCCAGCGGGGCGGGCCCATGCACCCGATCGAAGTTCGCTGGGCGAGTGGAGCTGCGGACCTGCGCGGCGCCGTGAGGGTGAGAGAACAGGTCTTCTGCGTCGAACAGGGCGTCCCCAAGGATGAAGAGCTCGACGGGCTCGACGATCGGGCACTTCACCTTGTCGCCGTCGAACCCGATGGCGCCGTCATCGGCACGCTGCGGCTGCTCATCGTCGCCGGCGAGGCAAAGATCGGCCGGGTCGCGGTGAAGCGGCATTGGCGCCGTCGGGGCGTCGCGTCGCGGATGCTTCAGATGGCGCTCGCCGACGCACGCGCGCGCGGCTGCCGGCGCGCGCGCCTGGCTGCTCAGCTTCAGGCCACCGGGCTTTACGAGCAGGCGGGCTTCAGCGTCGAGTCCGAGGCGTTCGAGGAGGCGGGCATCCCCCACGTCTGGATGGCACGCGCGCTCGAGGCGAGCGCCTGAGGACCCCGCTCAGCGCTTCGGCAGCACGCCTTCCACGAGCTGCCGCGCCGTGGCTCCGGGTCCAGGTCTTGCCGTGAGCTCCCCGTTGTCGATGACCTCGCCGCAGTGGCTGCAGCGCAGCTCCAGCCGCGCGTCGTGCCCGCAGGCCGCATGAACGGGGACGCGCGGCGGGCCCGCGGGCGCTGCGTACTGGTCGCCCCACTGAAGCAGGGAGACGATGACTGGATTCAGGTCGATGCCCTTCTGCGTGGGCAGGTATTCGTAGGACTCTGGGTGCTCGCTGTAGAGCCGGCGCCGCAACAGGCCGTGCTCGACGAGCATTCCGAGCCGGTCGCTGAGGATGTTCGGCGCCACGCCCATGTTGCGCCTGATCTCAGCGAACCGATGACGGCCGAGCAGGGCTTCGCGCATCACGAGCAGCGTCCAGCGGTCTCCGACGATCTCGAGCGCGGCAGCGACTGAACAGTTCTGGTCGGTGAACGGGCGGAACGGCATGTCCCGATCATAGACGATCTAGTTGCATTTTGATACTGCCTCGTGCTAGGCTCGCGGGAGGCGATTGCAAAACGCTACCGCTAAGGAGGCTCGTTCGCATGCCACGCCGCTGGAAGGTCCTCACGCTGGTCTCGATCGGCGTGTTCATGGTCAGCCTCGACCTGTTCATCGTCAACGTCGCGTTTCCGAGCATTGAGCGCGACTTTCACGGCTCGAGTGTCTCGTCGGTCTCGTGGGTGCTGAACGCGTACGCGATCGTGCTCGCGGCGCTGCTGGTCTCGGCGGGGCGATTCGCCGATCGTCACGGCCGCCGCCGGTTCTTCCTCTACGGCCTGTTGATCTTCGTCGTCGGCTCGGCGCTCTGCGGAGCGGCATTCTCCGTCGGTACGCTCGTGGCGGCGCGGGTGGTCCAGGCTATCGGCGCGGCGTTGCTGCTGCCGACGTCACTCGCCCTGCTGCTGCCGGAGTTCGAGCCGGCGGAGCGCCCGGCGGCGATCGGGGTCTGGGCGGCGATCGGCGGTCTCGCCGCGGCCGTCGGCCCGCCGTTGGGGGGGCTGCTCGTGCAGGCGAGCTGGCGTCTGGTCTTCATCGTCAACCTACCCGTCGGACTGGCCGCGCTCGCCTATGGCGTACGCGTGCTGCGCGAGAGCCGCGACGAGCGCCAAGAGCGCCCCGACCTGCTCGGCTCGGCTCTGGTCATCTTCGCCGTCGGCGTCCTCGCGCTCGGCCTTGTGAAGGCGCCGTCATGGGGCTGGGGCGATACGCGCACGATCCTCGCATTTGCGGCTGCCGCCGCCGGACTCAGTGCGTTCTGGGCGCGCTGCCTCACGCACCGCTCGCCCGTTATCGACCCCGCGATGCTGCGAGTGCGCTCGTTCGCGGCGGCGAACCTCGCTTCCGTGTTCTTCTCAGCCGCCTTTGCGGCCTTCCTGCTCGCCAACGTTCTCTTCATGACCTCCGTGTGGCATGACTCGGTGCTGAGGGCGGGCGTCTCGCTGGCACCGGGACCGGCGACCGCCGCGATCTTCGCCGCACTCTCCGGACGGCACATAAACCGCTTCGGACAGCGCTCTCTGGCGAGCCTCGGAATCACGCTCTTCGGGCTGGGCTTCTTGTGGTGGCGGCTGCGCATCGGCGAGACACACGACTACGCCGGCGAGATGCTCCCCGGGCTGCTCATCACAGGCATGGGAGTCGGCCTCACCCTGCCGAGCCTCGCCAGCGCGGCATCCTCCTCCCTCCCGCCCGCTCGCTTCGCGACCGGCTCGGCCGTGTTCGTGATGGGGCGCCAGCTCGGCTACGTGCTCGGCGTGTCGATCCTCGTCGCCGTGCTCGGGAAACCGATCCCATCGGGCGCGCTAGCGGCGTTTGACCGGGGGTGGGTGTTCATGATCGTCGCGAGCGCCCTCGGCGCGACCGCCGCGCTGTTCATCGGAGGGGTGCATCGGGCCATTGTTCCCGCCGGCGCCGCAGCCGCCAACGCCCATGTCGCCGTCGAGGCGGGAAGATGACGAGCGCCATCTCTGAACCAGCGATCTGAGGAGGACCCATGACGGACGCGTTCATACTCGGCGGGGTGCGGACTCCGGTCGGCCGATACGGCGGATCGCTGTCGCACCTGCGCGTCGATGACCTGCTCGGCATGACGATGGTCGCGGCGTGCGAGCGGGTCGGTGTCGAGGTCCAGCGCATCGAGGACATCGCGGCGGGCTGCGTCAACCCCGCGCACGAGGGCATGGGCGACGTCGCGCGATGGGCGGCATTAGCCGCGGGCTTCCCGGACTCGGTGCCGGCGATCACGGTGAACCGCTTCTGCGCCTCCTCTCTGTCGGGTGCGATCTCGATCGCCCACGCGATCCGCAACGACGAGCTGGGTGTCGCTCTGGCAGCCGGAGTCGAGTCGATGTCGAGATCCGGTTGGGCCCTGATGAAGGGCGACGCGCCGTTCAGCCCGCGCGGGCCGGTGTTCATGCTCGACACGATGTGGGCGGGCGCCGGCGGCCCTCCCAACCCGACTCTGCTCGCCCGCGACGCGTACGTGGAAATGATCAAGACCGCGCAGAACGTCGCGGACCGCTACGAGCTGACGCGTGAGGAGATCGACGCGTTCGCGTTGCGCTCGCAGGAGCATGCGCGCGCCGCGCGGGACTCGGGGCGGCTCGCCGCAGAGATCCATCCCGTGACGATCCCCGCCACCCGCCGGGTGCCGGCGCGCACGTTCGAGCACGACGAGAGCATCCGCGACGACACGACCGCCGAGGGCCTCGCCGCGCTTGCGCCGCAGCCGAACACCACCCAGATGACGGCCGGAAACTCATCGCCCCTGTCTGACGGCGCGAGCGCGGTCGTGCTCGCGAGCGCAGCGGCCGCCGAGCAGCTCGGCGTGGAGCCGCTGGCCAGGGTTCTCGCCTCGGCAACCCACGCGCTCGATCCGCAGTTCATGGGGATAGCGCCCGCGTTCGCGATTGCCACGGCGCTCAGAAGAACGGGCCTCACACCAGCGGACGTCGACGTCTGGGAGGTGCACGAGGCGTTCGCGGCACAGGCGCTCGGCGTGCTCCGCGAGCTGCCACGCCAACTCGACGGCTTCGAGGTCCCCGACGAGCGTCTGAACCCCAACGGAGGCGCCGTCGCGATCGGCCATCCGTTCGGTTCCTCCGGCACCCGCTACGTCCTCACGCTCGCCACCGAGCTGCACCTGCGCAACCTGCGCTACGGCGTGCTGGGCGTGTGCGTCGGGTCGGGCCAGGGAGTGGCACTGGTGCTGGAAAACCCGGCGCTTGCTTAGCCGCTAGCCTCCCGGCCTTGCCGGCACCGTTCGTCCACGAGCTGCGAGTCCGCTACGGCGAGTGCGATCCGCAGGGCATCGTCTTCAACGCGAACTACCTGCTCTACTTCGACGTCGCCTTCACCGAGCTTTGGAGAGCCGCCGTGGGGCCCTGGCAGGAGATGGTCGCGATTGGCGTGGACGCCGTCGTCGCGGAGGCAAACCTCAACTTCCGCTCGCCCGCTCGATTCGACGATCAGCTGGAGCTGCAGGCGCGGGTGGCGCAGCTTGGCAGGAGCGCCATCACGACCGAGATCGACGTGATGCGCCGCGAGGAGCTGCTCGTGGCTGGGCGTCTGCGCCACGTGTGCGTCTCCACGCTGTCAAGCGACGGGAGCAAGGCGGGCTCCCGCCCCTGGCCCGATGAGATTCGCGAGCATCTGCTCACGTGGGCACGCGAGCACGGCAACCCGCTGGGAAGCTAGGTCGGGGTCTTGTCAAAGGCAGCCGGCGGCGCTAGGGTGCAAAAAGCTCGCTTCCGTGCGCAAAGGCATAGGGGGCGGGCCTTTTGCGCGGGGTGGGACTCGCGGCGACACGAGAGGCGTCGTCGGGCTCTCTCCGGTACTCGATACTTGCGTCCTGGGAGAGACGCCGATGGCGATTTGGGACGGTTGGAGGGGGAGCCGGCGAACACAAAGCGCTGCCGCGCGGCTGCTGCGGGAGCCGCTTGAGGTTCAAGATCTCGTGTCCGGCGACGATCACACGCTCCTCCTCAGTGGTGAACTGGATATGGCGGCGGAAGATGAGTTGGAAGCGGCGATCGTGTCGTGCGCCGGAGCAGCCCGGCTGACGCTGGACCTGAGCCAGCTCACGTTCATGGACTCGACGGGGCTAACGCTGGTATTGCTCGCGGACGACCTTTGCAAAGCGCACGGAATCGCGTTCGCGCTGGTCCCCGGCCCGAGGCAGGTGCAAAGGGTGTTCGAGATCGCCGGTGTGCTCGAACGGCTGCCGTTCGCGATGGAGTCGAGAGCCTGAGAGCGTCTCGCATCCCGTCTCGGTCACGCTAGCCGTCCTCCCCCTGGGATCGCGACCGACATGGATACCCGGACATACGGCCAGCAAGCCACTGGCGAGCGCCCGCGGCTCTACTTCCACCACCCGGCGAGCCTTGAGCACGATCCGCGGGCACATTCGCCCCATCACCCTGACACGCCCGAGCGCCTGCTGAGAATCGAACGCACGCTGGCGGAGCACGACTGGGCGGGATGGCAGCGGCGCCAAGCACCCGCGCTCGACCGGGCCACGCTCGAGCTCGTCCACCTGCCAGGGCACGTCGAGAGGATCTCACAGCTTTCATCCATAGGCGGCGGCCCGATCGATCCCGACACGATCGTCGGGGAGGCGTCCTACCGCGCCGCGCTGCACGCCGCCGGCGGCGCGTGCGCCATGACCCGGGCGCTGATGGCCGGCGAGGCAGAGGTCGGGTTCTGCGCGCTGCGGCCCTCGGGCCATCACGCGGAAGCCGATCGGGCGATGGGCTTCTGCCTGTTCAACAACGTCGCCATCGCGACGGAGCTGGCGATTCGCGAGCTCGGCGCGCGGCGCGTGTTCATCCTGGACTGGGACGTTCACCACGGCAATGGGACCGCAGAGATCTTCCGATACCGACCCGACGTCCTCTTCGCGAGCATCCATCAGGGAGGGATCTACCCCGGGACCGGCGCGCTCGGCGACGTCGGCTCAGGGCCTGGCGAGGGATACACGATCAACCTCCCCGTGCCGGCAGGCGCCGACGAGGATCTGTGGCTCTCGCTGCTCGATCGCATCGTGCTCGGAGCCGCGTGCGCGTTCGAGCCGGATCTCGTGCTGATCTCCGCCGGCTTCGACGCCCACCGCCTCGATCCGCTCGCCGAATGCCGGCTCGAGGCGGGATCCTTCGCGGAGATGGCGCGCCATCTTCACCGGCTGGCGGGCGAGCGCCGGCTGCCGCTTGGCGCCGTGCTCGAGGGAGGCTACGAACCGCAGGCGCTCGCCGATTCGGTACTCGAGACGCTGGTGGCGCTGGGCTCAGATGATCCGCCCCGCGCGGCTGGAACCGGGGGGCCGCTCACCTCGCACGCCGCCAGGCAGATCGGCCGATACTGGCCGCTTTAGCCATGCTCGACTTCCAGGCCGGGGGGGAGAGGACGCGAGCGCTCTGATAGACCCCGGACGATGGGCACACCAGAGAACCCCACACGCCCCCGCGGTCGGGGTTTGCGCAGGCGGCTCCTCGTGCTCGTCACCGCCCTCCTGCTGGCCGGTCTGGTCGTCTTCGCGGTCTCGCGCCTGAACCTGCACGGCGTCGGTCATGCCCTCGAAACCGCCAAGCCAGGCTGGGTGGCGCTGGCGGTCGTGCTGATGATGTCATCGCTCTTCATGCGCGCCTGCTCCTGGCATCAGACGCTGCGCGCCGCGCTGCCCGACACGCCGATCCGGTGGGGGCCCGTCATACGGGGGACGATGATCGGGGTGATGGCCTCGGCCTTGTTCCCGGGACGCGTCGGTGAGCCGACACGGGTGCTGGTGCTCTCGCGCGACCTCGACGGTCCCGCGCGGCGCCTGCTGCCGGTGATCGCAGGCACGGTCTTCTCGCAGACCCTGATCAACCTGGTGGCGCTCGCGATCCTGGCGGGGGTCACCTTCACCAGCGTCTCGCTGCTACACCCGGCGGGCATCGTGACCGTGCTCGCGATCCCACTCGCGATCGCCCTGCTCGTTGTTGCCGGCCCGCGCTTGGTGGCGCAGGGGCGGCGATCGCGCTCGGAGCGTGTCGCGCGCGCTGCGAACGCCCTTGTCCGCTTGCTGGACCTGGCCCGTCAGGGTTTGAGGGTGTTCGCGCGCCCGCGTTATGGCGCGACCGCGCTGGCGTTCCAACTGCTCGCGTGGGCGCTGCAGTGGCTGGCCTGCTACATGATCATCCTCGCGCTCGGTCTCGATGCCGACCTCACCGCGGCCGCCGCGATCCTGCTCGCGGTGAACGTGAGCGCGATCCTGCCGCCAACGCCCTCGAACGTCGGCGTCTTTCAGGCTGCGTGCCTGGTTGTCCTCGCCGCATACGGCGTGGGCGCCGCGCCGGGTCTCGCCTACGGCATCATCCTGCAGGCCGTGGAGATCGTGACTGCGCTCGCATTGGGCATCCCCGCTCTGCTCAGCGAGGGCCTCAGCTGGGAGGACATCCGACCCAGGCGGGAGGAGGTCGAGCCCAGCGGCTAACCGGCGAGCGCGCGGAGCGACTGGCGCAGGGAGCGCGTCGTCTGGAGCACCGCGGTGGGCTCATAGCCGCAGTGGGCCATGCAGTTCTCGCAGCGCGGGTCCCTGCCGCGCCCGTACTTGCTCCAGTCGGTCGTTTCGATCAGCTCGCGGTAGGTCTTGGTGTAGCCGTCGGCCATCAGGTAGCAGGGACGCTGCCAGCCGAACAGCGAGTAGCTCGGAATCCCCCAGGCGGTGCAGTCGAATTCGGCCTTGCCTTCGAGGAAATCCAGGAACAGCGGGCTGTGATTCAGCCGCCACTTCTTGCGCCGCCCGTCCGCGAACGCCTCTCCGAACAGCCTGCGCGTCTGCTGAACGCCCAGGAAATGCTCCTGATCGGGCGCTTTCTCGTACGCGTAGGCGGGCGAGATCATCATTTCGTCGACTTCCAGGTCGTCGTTGAGGAAGTCGAGCACGTCGCGCACCGTCCTCGGCGAATCGTGCGTGAAGAAGGTCGTGTTCGTCGTAACCCGGAAGCCCGCCGCTTTCGCCGCCTTGATCGCCGAGACCGCCTTGTCGAAGACGCCCTCGCGCTCCACCGACGCATCGTGGCGCTCGCGCATGCCGTCCATGTGCACAGCCCACGCGAAATATGGGCTTGGCTTGAAGTTCTCGAGCTTCTTCTCCAGCAGCAGCGCGTTCGTGCAGAGGTAGACGAACCGCTTGCGCTTGATCAGCTCCGAGGCGATCACGTGGATCTCCGGATGGATCAGCGGCTCACCTCCCGCGATCGAGACCATCGGCGCGCCGCTCTCCTCGATCGCGGCGATGGCCTGCTCCACGGGCATGCGCCTGCGCAGCTCGTGCTCGGGGTGCTGAATCTTGCCGCAGCCCGAGCAGGCGAGGTTGCACTGGAACAGCGGCTCGAGCTCCACGATCAGCGGGAATCGCTCGCGTTTCGCGAGGCGCTGGCGCATCAGGTACCACCCCATGCGCGCGCTCTGCCTCATCCGCACCGCCATCGGCCTACCTTAGCCCCCCGGGACCCACTCATGAAGCGACCTCGCCACCTCGCGCAAGGCCCGTGCCGCGCGCACCGCCCCCGCGGCGGCCTGCGGGCGCATCAGCTCATGCGACGGGCTGTCGAGCACGACACGCACGACGCCGAACGGGCGCGGGCCCGCGCCCGCCGCAAGCCCCACCGCCTCCATGTCCACGGCGATCGCTCCCCCGGCGTGCAGCTCCGTGCGCCGCTCACCGAGCGCCAGGCGGGAGACGCACGCGATCCTGCCCGGGCGCACCTTCATGCCGCGCCCAGCGAGCCGCGCGATGAGCTGATGCGTGGCGACGCAGCGGACAGCGGTCTCCTCCTGGCCCTCATCCCCGACATACACCTCCTCGGCGACAATCACTTCGCCCGGGATCGACTCGTCGTCGAGCCCGCCACAGAAGCCGAGCACGAGCAGCGCGTCCGCCTGCTCCTGCGCAAGCGTCAGTGCCGCCGCCTGCGAGCGGGCGGGCCCCATACCGGTCTTGAGCACCCGCGCCCCGCGCACGGCCGACGAGATCAGCGCAGCCTCGATCCTCATCGGCGCAGCGATCAGCAAGCCGCTCACTGCCGCTCCGTAGCCGTCGCCGTGAACGCCGTCGCCTGAGTTCTGGCGGCCGCGGGCGGGCCGCCCGCCGCGTCCTCGACGTCGAGCGTGCCCAGGGCCGCCTCGGCGGCAGCATGCCCGCTGAGGACCGCCCCCTCGAGCGTGGCCGGCCAGCCCGTGTCGGTCCAGGCTCCCGCGAGCAGCAGGCCGGGAATCGACGTCCGTGGCCCCGGCCGCAGCGCCTGAACCCCCGGGGCGGAGCGGAACGTCGCCGCGTGCTCGCGAGTCGCCACGAAACATTCCACCTGTGCCCGCCCTGCACGCGGCAGAAGCGCCTCCAACGCCGGCAGGTAGAGCTTTCGCAGGGCGTCCACGCTCATAGCCATCTCACGTTCGGCGCCCGAGAGCGACACTGCCAGATACTGTGAGCCGGCCGCAGCTCCTGCCGCCTCGGTGCGGTCGAACAGATACTGGACCGGCGTATCCACACCCGCCGCGAACGAGTGCTCACAGACCGGCCGGTCGTAGAGGACGTGAAGGTTGACGATCGGGGAGCTGCCGAGACCGTGCAGCCTCCCGGCGACGTCGGGAACCAGGGGCTCCAACAGCGCCGCCGCGCGGGTGTGCGGCACGGCCACGATAACCGCCTCCGCGCTCAACGCGTCCGTCGGGCGCCGGGCGTCCTCGGCCGGCGGGTCCTGCCCGGGATCGAGTGGACCGTCTCCCTCCAGGGCGCCGCGCCCTCCCCTCCCATGCACCTCGAGGCCGCCCGCGGTTCTCTGCAGCCGCTCCGCGCGCCAGCCGAGCGTGACCTCCACGCCGGCCTGCTTCAGCGCCGCAAGTGCCGGCTCGCCGATCGTCTCGCCGAGCGTGCCGACGTGAAAGCCGATGTCCCCCGCGTCGGCTCCAGAGAGCAGGCCCTGGCGAAACACGAACGCGCCGAGCTGTAGCGAGGCCTGGGCCGCCGGGAGGTTCAGGGTAGGAAGCGCCACGAGGTCCCACAGGGCACGCACCGCGTCGGGACCCTGGCCATGGCGCGCGAGCCACTCGCCGAAAGTCTGCTCGTCGAGGCTCGCCCGATCGGGGCTCAGCCGCAGGAGGGCGAACGCCGCCCGCGCCGCGCCGAGGCGCTGGCCGAGGCTCAGATACGGATAGCGAAGCAGCGACCCCATCAGGTGAAACGGCGCCGGCAGCGCGCCACGGCGCAGATCGACGACCGGAGCGCCGGGTTTCAGGACGGGGATCTCAAGGCGTGGCTGAATCCTCACGCGGTGCTCGCTCCCGAGTCGGCTGAGCAGCGCGCGGTAGGCGTAGCAGCAACGCAGGAACACGTGCTGTCCGTTGTCCATCTCAAGGCCCTCGCGCTCGAAGGAGTACGCCGCCCCGCCGAGCCGGCGCCTGACCTCGACGAGCCTCACGCTGGCGCCTGCGGCGGCGCAGTCAAGCGCGGCGCTGATCCCGGCGAGACCGCCTCCGATCACGACGACCCGGTGCTCGGAGCTCAAACCCGGCCCCCCAGCATGCTTCGTGCCGCCACGAGCGCCTTCTCGTAGGCGGGCAGCGAGATCCGACGCTGCGCCGCCCGCTCGGGGTGGGCCTCGATGCGGTCGAGCAACCTGCGATAGATCCCGGCCATCGCTAGCACGCTCGCCGCGCTGCGCCGGTCCAGCAGCGCCACCAGCTGAAGCCCGCGGTCAAACCATTCGCGGGCGCGGACGGCCTCGAAGCGCATCAGCTCATGTAGCCGCCGTGCCTCCTCGCCAGCCTGCCCGTTCGCTCCGGCGGGGAGACGGGTGAGGCCGGCGAGTACCGCGGGGGCGCCGGGCCCGTCGGTCGCGGCCCGAGCGCCCTCCCCGATCACGCCGAACCGCCTGAGGTCCTCCTTGGGCAGGTACACGCGGCCGTTCTCCGCATCCTCGCGCAGGTCACGCAGGATATTCGTGAGCTGCAGCGCTACGCCGAGATCGTCCGCAAGCGCTTCGGCGTTCTCGGAGTCGGCGGGCTCGCGCTCGGAGACGACGAAGATCGCCAGGCACACGCGACCGATCGCCCCAGCGACACGCCGGCAGTAGACGACGAGATCCTCGAAATGCTCGTACTCGACGCCGGCCACATCCATGCGCACGCCCTCGATCAGCTCACCGAGCGCCGCTTGGGGAAACGGGAAGCGCTCGTGGGCGTCCGCGAGCGCGATCATCAGCGGATCTGCGCCTGCCGCGTCCGGCGGGGGGGATTCGAGCGAGGCGAGCGCCACGGTCTCCGCGTCGAGCCGCCGGAGCTTCTCCTCGCGCGGGAGTGAGCCGTCACCGATGTCGTCGACCCGCCGCGCGAACGCGTACACCGCGCACATCGCGCGGCGCCGGTCGCCGGGAAGCAAGCGGATGCCGTAGTAGAAGTTGGCAGCCTGCGCTCGCGTCACCTGCTCGCAGTAGGAGTAGGCGCGTGCCACGTCGGCTGGCGTGCTCATCGGCTCCGCTCGCGGCGATCGCGCAGCGTCTGCCCGAGGACGAGCAGCCGCCGCCAGTGTCCTGCCCGCGGCGGTCCCGGCAGCACGTCGTAGCCGGCGCGCTCGATCGCGTCGAGCGCCGCACGCCCGCCTGCCACGAAGCCCGCGAGCGCGAGGCGCGCGCGGCCGTGGAACTCGCCGATCAGCGGCGCGCCGTCGCGGAGCAGCGCGCGCGCCCGGGCGGCCTCGAAGGCGAGCACCTCACGCAGCGGCTCGCCCGCGTGCGGCGCCGCGAGGTCCTTGACCGTGCAGCCGAAGCGCGCGAGGTCCTCAGCGGGCAGGTAGACGCGTCCGCGGGCGAGGTCCTCCGCCACGTCCTGGCAGTGCTCGGTCAGCTGCAGCGCGGTGCAGATCGAATCCGACAGCGCGACCCGCGGCGGAGTGGCGCTGCCGAGAACGCCGAGGACGAGCTCGCCGACGGGGTCGGCGGACAGCGCGCAGTAGCCGCGAAGCTCCTCCCAGGTCGCGTAGCGGCTCACTCGCTGGTCAAGGCGATTGGCCTCGATCAGGCGCACGAACGGCTCGCGGGGCAGCCCGCACTCGCGCAGAGTCGGCGTGAGGCGGACGAGCAGCGGATGCTCCGCGCGGCCGTCGAAGGCGCGATCGAGCTCGCGTTCCAACCAGTCCAGCGATTGCAGGCGGTCGCCCCCCGACGAGTCTCCCAGCTCGTCGACGAGCCTCGCGAAGCCATAGAGGGCGAGCAGGTGGGAGCGGACCGGCCGCGGCAGCACCCGGCTCGCGACGGGGAAGTTCTCCGTCCGCGCGCGCGCCATCACCGCGTCGGCGGCGGGAGCGCCAATCGGGGCTTCGGCTATCAGCGTCCCCCGTTCTGCCCGATGCTTGCACCGGGCGGAATGTCCGCGCCATCCCGCGCCGCCGCCGCGAGACAACGGCCGAGCGCCATGATCGGGAATGTCAGCCGGTAAAGGTGGTAGTTGATGTAGTAATCCGACGGGAAGCCGGTACCCGTGTACTGCGGCTCGTCCCAGCCGCCGTCCGCGCGCTGGGTGTCCAGCAGCCATCCGACGCCACGCTCGAGGGCGGGCGAGCGTTCCCCGGCGGCGTGCAGCGCGAGCAGCGCCCATGCGGTCTGTGACGCGGTGCTCGGGCCGCGGCCGATCCACCGCGGTTCGTCGTAGGAGCGCGGGTCCTCGCCCCAGCCACCGTCCTCGTTCTGGATTCGCGCCAGCCAGGCCACCGCGCTACGTATGCATGCATGCGACGGGTCGATCCCGGCGGCGATCAGAGCCGGGATCGCCGCTCCCGTGCCGTAGATGTGGTTGACGCCCCAGCGGCCCCACCAGGACCCGTCGTCCTCCTGGTGGTCGATCAGCCATTGCACGCCGCGTCTGGCCGCCGGGGCGTCGGACAGCCCCAGCTCGCCGAGCATCTCCACCGTGTGAGCGGTCACGTCGGCGCTCGGCTCGTCCATCACCTCGCCGAAGTCCAGGAACGGAAGCTCGCGTACGACCGCCCGCGTGTTGTCCGCGTCGAAGGCCCCCCAGCCCCCGTTTGAGCTCTGCATGCCCTCCACCCACTCGAGCGCGCGAGCCACTGCTCCGGAGATCCGCGAGCTGACCTCGAGGCGTGGCCGCCTCCCGTTCTCGCTGGCGGTGTCGCCGTGCGTTCTGTCCGGCGCCGGGACGGCCGGCCTGCGGGCGACGCGGCGCAGCGCGAGCACGACCTCTGCCGTGTCGTCGACGTCGGGGTAGTTCACGTTGGCGAACTCGAACGCCCAGCCGCCGGGCGCCAGACCCGGTCTCGCCACCGCCCAGTCTCCGCGCACGGTGACCTCCTCGCCGAGCAGCCAATCAGCAGCGCGAAGCATCGCCGGGTGCTCCCCGGCGAATCCGGCGTCACTGAGCGCGACCATCGCGAGCGCGGTGTCCCAGACGGGCGACTGGCAGGCTTCGAGGCGCCTACTCGAGCCCACCGGCGCCCCCACCCCGCGGGAGTCGTCCTGATCCTCGATCATGAAGGTGTCAAGCCCTTCGAGGCCGCGTCGCATCACAGGATGCTCGAGCGGATAGCCGGCGAGACGCAGCGCGATCAGCGAGTAGACCCACGGCGGCTGGATCCCGCCCCAGGACCCGTCCGCCTCCTGACGACGGACCATCCAGCGCTCTGCCCTGCCGAGCGACAGGCGACGGAGCGGGCCGATGGGGCGCCGCTCATAGGCGCGCAGCGCGCGATCGAGCCTCGCGAGCCATTCGCGCCGGCGAGAGACCGGCTGCTCGGGGGCGTCAGCGGCCCCCCGGCGGCCGTTCAGCTCATCCAGGCCGAAGTCCAGCGGCTGCACGGGACGGTGGGCTTTGACGACCGACAGCGCCACGATCGTCTGCCGCGCCCAGCATGCGAAGTCGTAGACGTTCAGCGGAAGCCAGGAGGGCATCAGGATGATCTCCGGGGGCAGCGCCGGCACTCGGTCCCACGACCACAGGCCGAACAGCGCGAGCCACAGGTGCGTGAAGACTCGCGCCTGCTCGAGACCGCCTTCCTGGCGGATGAACTCGGCGGCTGAGAGCATGTGCTCCGCCTCGGGCGGGTCCCCCGCGAGCCGCAGCGCCCAGTAGGCCTCGATCGTTGTCGAGAGCTCGCCGGGGGCGCCGTAGAAGTTCGCCCACGTTCCGTCCGTCCTCTGCTGCGAGCGGATCCAGGCCGCGGAGCGCTCGGTCTCGTCGGCGCGGCGGACCCCGAGGAACTCGCGCAGCAGCATGTCCTCGGCGTCCATCGTGACGTTCGTCTGAAGCTCGCCGCGCCACCAGCCCTCCTCATCCTGGAGGGAAAGCAGGTGCTCACAGGCGAGCTTCAGCCCCATCTCGGCCTCGCTGGGACTCTCCACCGTCAGCTGCAGCATGCGGACAAGCTAGATGGTTTCCACGGGGACGACAACTGTGCGAGCTGGGCCATCAGCGCATACCCTAGTGGCTGCGAAAGTCGTCCTAAGCGCCAGCTAGGTTTCTTGCCATGCTCCCGTCTCCAGAGTTTCTCGACCGAATCGTGCTTGGCGATTGCCAAGACCTGCTTGCCGCGCTGCCTTCGGGCAGTGTCGACCTCGTCTTGTCCTCGCCGCCCTACAACTTGGGCAAGGAGTACGAGGCCCGGGTGGCTCTTGATAGGTACGTCGCGCAAATGGGCACGATCTTGGCCGAGTGTGCCCGCGTGCTCAAGCCGACGGGCTCGATCTTCTGGCAGGTAGGAGCATACAGCGAGAAAGGCACGCTAATCCCACTCGATGTTCGCTTCTTCCCAGTTCTCGAGAGTCTCGGGCTGCAGCCGCGCAACCGGATCGTGTGGATACGCCAGCATGGCCTTCATGCTCGTCGCAAATTCTCGGCTCGTCACGAGACGCTCCTGTGGTTCACGAAGACCGACGACTACTTCTTCCACCTAGATGCCGTTCGAGTGCCACAAAAGTATCAGGGCAAGACTTTTCATAAGGGCCGTCGTTACGGCGAGCTGTCCTGCAATCCGATGGGCAAGAACCCAGGTGATCTCTGGTCGTTTCGCAACGTCAAGCACAATCACGAAGAGCAGACCATTCATCCTTGCCAGTTCCCTGAGGATTTGGTTGCCCGCATTGTGCTCGCCACTACCGAAGAGGGCGGCGTCATCCTCGACCCATTCATGGGCACCGGCACATGCGCTGTGGTGGCCCGCGACCTTGGGCGGCGGTTCGTTGGCGCCGAGGTCGACGCCACATACCAGGAGGTCGCCATGCGTCGTCTCAGCGGCGAGCCAGACGAGAATCGTTCGTTCGCGAACTTGAAGTGCCTTCGGGCTTGGGTTCACCGCACAGGCGAGCCGATTGAGCGCTTCCGCTTTGATGTTCAGACCAGCCGACGACCATCATCAACCTCGAAGGTCAACTCGGAGGAACACCACCTCACCGAGCTCGAAACGAGACTGGAGCTGGAGGAGACCGCATTCGGGCAGCGGGTCGTCCACGGCCAAATCGACCCGAGCTTGCTTGCGCGGATAGCAACCACGACTTCTAGTTCGGCTCGTGACGGGGCGGAGGGTCTCCCACAAAGTTCACGATCACCGGCCGCCGCGGACAAGCTTTTCCCGTAATTAGTCGATCACGATACGCGCGCGGCTCGCTAGCGTGGTGCCTGTGCTGATCGCCGCTGTCGTCTCGCGTCGTTCGGCAATCGTCCGCGAGTACCTACGGCTTCCGTATCGAGTCCAAACAACCGGCACCGTGGGCGCATACGACTCAAAGAGGCCTACGAGCCGAATCGGTACTGAGAACAAGTCGTAGTCGATCAGCGCTGAAACCTGGCTCACGGCCTGCTCGTAATGCAGGGTCGAGTTCGAGGCGTCGAACATCTTAGCCTTAGCAACGATTATGCCCGCTTCAACGGGTGATCCAGCGAGTTCCAGTCTCCCCTTATAGAACAACTCGCAGCGAAGCAGATTATTCAACAGAAACGGGTAATTCGAGAATTGAACCTCGAGGACGACGCCTGCCTTCACGAAGTCCACATGCTTTCCAAGGAACTCAAACGGAGAGCCGATCACGACGGTGGCCTCCCAACCACTTGCTACAAGTTCTGTGCTGATTGCCGCGTTGTTGCCCACCGCATCCCAGATCGGGGCACCAACCTTGTTGCTCTGATCGGACTCCTTGAGGTGCAAGCGCAGAGCACCGAGCGCGTCTGCGACCTCCGCCCATGAATCCGCATGGCTCCCCTTGAACACCGCATCCGCCCCGTTGAAGTCTGCGACCTGAATCTCCATCCTGACCGTTCTGGCGGTCGCCCGCCGACCCGACTCCGGTGAGCCAATGGCGCAGCTCGGACCTCGATCAAACGCCTGCACACCTTTCCTGTCGCGGGGACGTTACCCCTTCAAGAGCATCAGAAGCCGCGGCGGAACGAGCACCTCCGGGTGTGCGCGGGTGATCACGTGGCGCCGCAGCGCCGCCTCGGAGACCGTGCGTGGCTGCGCGGAGATGAAGCGATAGACGATCAGCCCGTCGATGTCGCGCCGTTCGAGCAAACGGAACCCGGGCGCCGGCGGGCGGCCGGCCGAGGGCCGCAGTGGCGCGTAGCCGGTCTCGTCGATCTCCGTCACGGTGACCGTGCTGCCGCGGGGCAGATTGCTGAGCGGGTGCAGGTAGTACTCAAGCGGCGCGCCGCCCAGCTCGACCGTGGTGATCGCGCGGGCCTCCGCGCCGCTGCGCAGCACCTTGGCCACCCCGCGCCAGTTGCCGCGCTGCAGGCGCGGGCTGAGGTCGACGTCGAGCGACAGCACGAGGAACGCGAGCACGAGGATCCCGGCGAGTGCGATCCCCGACCGCCCGGTGCCCGGCCAGGTGAGCAGGACGGCGAGCAGCGCCGTCACCGGAATCATCGCTCCGACGAGATTGCGGGGCGCGAGGTAGTCGGCGCCGACGGCCACGAGCGCGACCGGGACCAGAACACCGCACGCCGCGATCGAGAAGACCATCAGCAGACGGCGCCCACGAGCTCTCTCCTCATCCGCCGAGGCGCCCGGCGCCAGCACGCTGGGCCGGCGCTCGAGCAGCCGCCACAGGCCGAGGCCCGCTGCGGCGAGGACGACAAGCGCCACAAGCAACTCGACTCCGTGTCCGAGCGGGGCGCCCGAGTAACCCGTGAGGTAGTACTGCGGGATCGCTTCCAGTCGTTCTGAGAGGGGCCATCGCCCGATCCACTGGGTGCCGTGGCCGCCTTGCGCGGAGATGAGCGGCACCAGCGCCAGGCCGGCGAGCGTGAGCGCGCCGGCGGCCGGCAGCGCGGCGCGCCGCGTCGAGCGCGTACCCACGAGCCACAAGACCATCGGGACCAGAAGGAACACGGCGAAGTAGTGGCTGAGCAGCGCAAGCACGCCGCTCGCAGCGAACGTGGCCATGCGCCTCCTCGTCGGACGGCGCATGGCTCGTAGGAAGCAGAGCAGTGCGAGCGCGGCGGCCAACGCGAACAGCCCGTACGCGCGAGCCTCCTGCGAGTACCACACGAACAGCGGGTTCACCGCGACGAGCGCCGCGGTGATGATGGCGGCGCTGCGGCCGGCGAGCTCCTGGCCGATCGCCCACGCGACGGGCACGGTCACGACGCCCGCCAGCGCCGAGGGCAGGCGCAGGCCAAACTCGCCGCTGCCGAGCAGGCGGTGGTCGGCCCACTCGATCAGGTACCACAGGGGCGGCGTGTTCTCGCTGTGCACCATCGCCCGCAGCGTCGCCGGCAGGCTCGTGTGGAGCACGTGGACCGGCGTGTACGCCTCGTCATACCAGAAGCTCTGCAGGCCCAGGGTGGAGAATCGCAAGGCGGCAGCGAGCAAGATCAGCGCGGCCAGCGGCCACCATCCCGGCAGCCGCCGGGCGGCGGTTGCGGCCGGCGCCGCAGCGGCGGCGGTCGTGGCGCTCATCGTGGGCACATCCCCCGCGAGGCCGCTCCGAAGCAGCCATAGCGGTCGCCGCGCACGTCTTCGACCTTGGGCGGCAGGTACCAGCCGCCGTGAACCGTCCGCCGAGCGCCGCTGATCGGGCCGTAGATGACCAGGCACAGCTGGGTCCTCGCTTTCGGCGCCCCCGGGCTCGTGTTCCCGCATATGACCTCATGCTGGCTCGCGGTGCCGAAGAGTTCCTGCTCGATCGAGAGGTTGTGGTAGGCGTGACCGGTGTACACCCGCCAGGTAGCGAGGTCCGCGATCAGGCGATGGTTGGTGTGCGTCTGGCGTATGACGTCGTTCACCGTCGCGATCGCGAGCAGCAGGCCGAGCAGCACCAGCAGGGTCGTCTCGACCAGCCGCAGGCGCCCCGATCCGGGCAGCTCGCGCCCGCGAGGTCGAAGCCAGGCGGGCAGACGGCTGAAGCGGTCGGGGTGCGCGGATGTCGAAGCCTCACTCATTGCACTGTCGCGAACAGGGGCGAGGTCTGGTGCGCGAGGAACAGCGCCTGCACAGCGAGGGTGGCGACGAGCAGGCGCCTGTCGCGTGTCACGACGGCGAGGGGCAGCGGCCAAAGGATGTACCACGCGAGCAGCCACGTGCTCGTGACGGATATTGCGAGCAGCGTCCAGCCCGAGGCGGCGACCCAGTCGTAGCCACGCCAGGTGCGCCACATCATCTGCAGGGCGATCAGCACGAGCGCCGCCTTCAGCAGGTCGTGGTCGACCGGGAACACGCCCGGCTTGCCGAACAGATGAGCGATCTCGGCCGCGAAGCTGTCCGTCGAGACGAAGGCGGCGTCGCGGTTGAGCGCCGAGACGACGTCGAGCCCATGTACGCCGAACGCGAGATAGGCGATCACCGCCCCGAGCGCGAGGGCGGCGAGCGCGCCGAGAATCGGGGTCAGCCGGCGCCTGGAGAGGATCATGAATGGCAACAGCGCCGCGACCGTGGCCTTGACGAGCGCCCCGCCGACGACCACGGCTCCGGCCGCGGCATCGCGCCCGGCGAGCGTCAGGCTCACCGCGGCCATCATCAGCAACAGCATCAGCAGGTCGTTGTGCGCTCCGCCGACCCCATAGATGACATACAGCGGGTTTGCGCCGACGACGAGGATCGCCCACACCGGGTCCAGATCTCGCCTGCGGGCGCAGCGCCACGTGAGCGCCAGCGTGCCGAGGCTGGCGAGCTGCGCCACGATCTTCATGGCCCAGAGAGCCCCCGTCACGCCGAGCGGCGCGAACGGATAGGAGAGCAGCGTGTACAGCGGGCCGTAGGCCGTGGCGACGTGCCTCCAGTCGTGGCCCACGTACTGGAACACCGGATCGTGGCTGATCGACGCGGGCCCGTGCAGGTACGGGTTGATCCCGTGCTCGACCCCCATGCGCGCGTAGGCGATGTAGCTGAAGACGTCTGTCGAGATCAGGATCGGCCCGGCGAAGACGATCGCGTGAAGGGCCGCTATCAGCACGATCGCCCAGCGTTTTGAGATGACCGCGCCGCGCGGGCGGCGGGTGAGGAGGAGCATCGCCGCGTAGGCGCCGGCGAAGCTGAGAATCGCGATCAAAAAGACGCGATAGCCCAGGCGCTCTCCGATGCCGGCGAGCCAGCCGGCGATCGGAGGCGATTTCGGGACCAGCGGCGAGCGGCCGGCGGCGCCGTCGAGGACGAGCTCGGCGGTGGCGGCAACCAGCAACAGCGCCAGCAGAGAGACCAGCGCCGGCCGCCACCAGTCAGAGCGGATGCGGGCGACGCCGCGTTCGCTCTGCGTGGCGACGCTCACGAAGGCGTGAAGCTCACAACGCCGTCCAGACCGTCTTTGTCTCCAGATAGGCGTCGAGGCCGTCGTGGCCGTGCTCGCGGCCGATGCCCGAGGCCTTGAAGCCGCCGAACGGAGTCGACGGATCGACGAGACCCCACGTGTTGACGTACACCGTTCCGGCTCGCAGCATCGCGGCGAGGCGGTGGGCGCTGGATACGTCGCGCGTCCATACGCCGGCGGCGAGGCCGTAGTCGCTGTCGTTGGCCCGCTGCGCGACCTCCTCGAGCGTGTCGTAGGGAGAAGCGACGAGCACGGGCCCGAAGATCTCCTCGCGCGCGATCCGCAGATCGTCAGAGGTGACGCTGAAGAGCGTCGGGGCGACGAAGTAGCCGCCGCTGTCGCTGAGCGCGGCCTCGCCGCCCGTCAGCAGCTCAGCTCCCTCCTCGCGACCCGAGTCGATGTAGCTCATCACCCGGTCTCGCTGCTCGGCGGAGATCAGCGGGCCGAGCTGCGTGTCCGGGTCGAGCCCCGCGCCGAGACGCGCGGCCTGCGCCTGCTGTGCCAGCGCGTCGAGCACCTCGTCGTAGCGATCGGCCGGCACGAACAGTCGTGATCCGGCGTTGCAGGCCTGGCCGGAGTTGAAGTAGATCGCCTGGAAGGACCCCTGGATCGCGGCCTGGATGTCAGCATCTGCGAGAATCACGTTGGGCGACTTGCCGCCCAGCTCGAGCGTCAGGCGCTTGAGCGCGCGCCCCGCCTTCGCGCCGATCTCCCGCCCCACGGCGGTCGAGCCCGTGAAGGCGATCTTGTCGACGTCAGGGTGATCGACCAGCGCCGCTCCGGTCTCACCGTCGCCCGTGAGCACGTTCAGCACCCCCGGCGGGAAGCCGACCTCGAGCGCCAGCTCGCCGAGCCGCAGAGCGCTGAGCGGCGTCTGCTCGGCGGGCTTCAACACGATCGTGGCGCCCGCGGCCAGCGCCGGGGCGATCTTCCACGCGGCCATCAGCAGCGGAAAGTTCCACGGCACGATCTGCGCGCAGACGCCGACCGGCTCGCGGCGCGTGTAGCAGTGCATGTTCGGCGCGCTCACCGGCAGCACGTTGCCCTCGATCTTCGTCGGCCAGCCCGCGAAGTAGCGCAGGTGCGCGACCGTGCCCGCGACGTCGACGTACTGCGCCAACCCCACCGGCTTGCCGTTGTCGAGCGACTCGATCTGCGCGATCTCCTCGGCGCGTGCTTCGATCGCCTCGGCGAGGGCGAGCATCAGACGCTCGCGCCCGGCTGCGGGCAGCGACGCCCAGGGGCCGTCCGAGAACGCCTCGCGCGCGGCCGCGACGGCGCGCTCGACATCCTCTGCGCCCGCCTGCGCCACCTCGGCGATCTCGCGCCCGGTGGCGGGGTCGAGCGTCGCAAAGGTGCGCCCGTCCGCCGCCTCGGGGCGCTCGGAGCCGATCAGGAGGCGGTGGGACTGCGAGATGAACTCCCGAGCGGGGGCGCCGAGCGCGTCGGGAAGGGCGTCTGCGGAGATAGTGGTCATCCCGGGAGCCTATCTCGACGCCGGGAAGCCCGCTACGGGCGCAGCACGATCTTCAGGGCCTCGCGCCGGTCATACAGCCGGTAGGCCTCGGGGGCCTCCTCGAGAGCCATGTGGTTCGTCACCAGCGGCGCTGGGTCAAGCTGCCCCGAGGCCATCATCGCCAGCACGCTGTCGAGATGCCCGATCACGTTCGCCTGACCCGAGCACAGGCGCAGCGCCTTGATCCACAGCAGGCCCATGTGCACCTCGCAGCGCTCGGCGTAGACGCCGATCGTCTGCACGGTGCCGCGCTTGCGCGTCAGGCGCAGGGCGAGCTCCAGCGCGCGTGGGTCGCCGACAGCGTCGATGCAGACGTCCACGCCACGTCCACTGGTCGCCTCGCGCGCGGCGCCGCGGGGGTCGCCGTCGCTCAGGTGGACGGGCAGCGCACCGAACGACTCCGCCATGCGCAGCCGCTCGGGCACCGAGTCGACGGCGATCACCTGCGACGCGCCCACGGCGCGAGCGGCCTGGACCGCGCACAGCCCGACCGGTCCGAGACCGAGCACTGCGGCGACGTCGCCGGGTCGCAGGCCGCCGTCGACGGCGGCGTGGTAGCCGGTCCCCATCACGTCGCCCGCGAACAGCGCAACGTCATCGCTCATGCCCTCCGGTACACGTCGCAGCACGAGGTCGGCGTTGGGCACGAGCGCCTGCTCGGCCTGGGTTCCCGGCAGCGAGCCGAGCGTCGCGCCGTGGCCGAAGGTGCGCGAGAAGTCGCACTGGTGAAACCAGCCGCGACGACAGAAGAAGCAGTGACCGCAGGCCGTCTGGAAGCACCCGAGGACGCGATCGCCGACGCTGAGCTCGCGCACGCCCTCACCCGCAGCGATCACGGTTCCCACGTACTCGTGCCCGATCGTGAAGCCGGGCTCGATCTGAACGCGGCCGTGGTAGATGTGCAGGTCAGAGCCGCAGATGCCGCTGGCCTCGATCCTCACGATCGCATCCGAGGGGTCGAGGAGCTGCGGCTCCGGGACGTCGTCCACGAGGACCTCGCCGGGGGCCTGAAAGGTGACGGCACGCATCGGGGCGCCACCTTAGACGACTGCGCGTGAGCGGCGCGAACCGGAAGCGCGAACCGTCATCCGCGAGCACATGCGAGCGAGGGGAACGCTTATGCTGCGGGCATGTCCGGGCCCTCCAAGGCGGTGCTGATCACCGGCTGCTCCTCCGGCATCGGCCGCGCCACGGCATCGCGCCTGGCAGGATCGGGCTGGACGGTCTACGCCTCGGCACGACGCCCCGAGACGATCGAGGACCTGCGTGAGGCCGGCTGCCGGACGCTGGCGCTCGACGTGCGCAACGATGAGTCGATGCGCGCCGCGGTGAATGCCGTCGAGCAGGCGGAGGGCGCCGTCGGCGTGCTCGTGAACAACGCCGGCTATAGCCAGAGCGGCGCAATCGAGACCGTCCCGCTCGACGCCGTGCGCCGCCAGTTCGAGACCAACGTGTTCGGTCTCGTGCGCCTCACGCAGCTCGTGCTGCCGCGGATGCGCGCGCAGCGCTGGGGCAAGATCGTCAACCTCGGCTCGATGGGCGGGCGCCTCTCGTTCCCGGGAGGCGGCCACTACCACGCGACCAAGTACGCGGTCGAGGCGATCTCCGATGCCCTGCGTTTTGAGCTGCGCGGCTTTGGAATCGACGTGATCCTGCTCGAGCCCGGACTCATCACGACGGAGTTTGGCGAGACCGCGACCGCGAGCATGACCGACGTCACGAGCTCGGACGCAGATCCCTACGCGCGCTTCAACGCGACCGTCGGGGCGGTCACGAAGGGAGCCTACGACGGACCGATGCGGTTCCTCGGAGCGGGTCCGGAGCGGGTCGCCAGGGTGATCGAGCGCTCGATCAGCCGCCGCCGACCGCCCGCCCGCATAACGATCACCCCGTCGGCCAAGATCACGATCGCGACGCGACGGATGCTGCCAGACCGGGCGTGGGACGCTGCGATGCGCAGGCAGTTTCCGCAGCCTGGGTGAGCGCCGCGAGCGTCGTTGACTGGACGCGCTCGCGCGCCGCGCACAGCACGCGAGGGCCGCGTCTCACACGGGGACGGCCGCTCGAGGAGCGGGCCGCCCCACAGCGAACCCCTGCGCGTAGTCGACGCCGTAGTCATGAAGCAGCGCAAGCGTCGCCCCATCGCCGACGAACTCGGCGATCGTCAGCCGGCCCATCCCCCGCACCACGTTCGCGAGGGCCTTGACCACGAGCTGGTCCGTCGTCGAGACGGGCAGCGCGCGGATGAAGTCGCCGTCTATCTTCAGGAAGTCGAACGGCAGGTTCTTGAGGTACTGAAATGAGCCGAAGCCCGACCCGAAGTCGTCGAGCGCCACGCCGCAACCGAGCGCCTGGACGCCTTCGCAGAAGGCCCTGGCCCGTCCCATGTCCGAGATCGCGGCGGTCTCGGTCACCTCGACGATGAGCCGCGACGGGTCGACGCCGCGGCGGGCGAGCCCGCGCTCGATGCGGGTGAGCATCGCCCCGTCGGTGACCGACAGGGTCGACACGTTGATCGCCACGCTCGCGCCGCGCTCATCCCGCTCTTCGGCGAGCAGAGCGAGCACCTTGCCGAGCACGAGGCGGTCGATCTCCCGCACCAGCCCGTAACGCTCGGCGGCCGGCAGGAAGCTGCCCGGCCCGACCAGGCGTCCGTGTGGTTCATCGGCGAGTCGGACGAGCGCCTCGTAATGGGAGACGCCACCGTCGAGGAGCGAGACGATCGGCTGATAGTGGAGCACGAAGAGGTCGTTCTCGAGCGCCCGGCGCAGCCGCGCCAGCCAGGGACGCCGGTGAAGCCCCGCCTGCGAGGAGAATCCGCCCGCGCCTGACGGCCGCCCGCCCGCGCCCCGGTAGCGGCGCTGCACGCGCGCGGCCATCGCCCGCAACAGCAGGCGATGGCTGGCACGGGCGGTCGTCGAGCTCGGCATGCCCGACCGTGTTCGACGGCCCCGCGGTCTCCCCTGCGGCAATTGGCGGCGTGAACCCGAGCGCCCAGCCCGCGCAGCCAGCTCAGCGCCGCGCCGGGCGTGCGTAGGGGCGTCTCGCGCGGTCCGAGACGACCAGCAGCAGCGCCACCAGCACGAAGTTCATGACGACGGAAGACCCTCCGTAGGCGACGAACGGAAGCGTAACGCCGGTCAGCGGGATCACGCGCGTGACGCCGCCGACGATCACGAACACCTGCAGCGCGACGATGAACGAGAGCCCCGCTGCGAGCAGCTTCGAGAAGGAGTCGCGCGCCAGCACCGCCGTCTTCAGGCCTCGCGCGATGAAAAGCAGGTACACGAGCAGCAGCGCCGCCCCCCCGAGCAGGCCGAGCTCGTTGACGATGACGGCGTAGATCATGTCGCTTTCGGGGACCGGCAGGATCGGGGAGCCGTGATGGGAGGCGCGCAGCAGCGACTGGTCGAAGCCCGTCCCCAGCAGTCCCCCGTCGGCCTGGGCGAACATCGATTGCGCCAGCTGGTAGCTGCCGCCGGGGCTTTTGTAGAGGACGGGGTCGAGCGGGCGTTCCCACGCGAGCACGCGGGCGTGGACGTGGCTCACGTGCCCCACCACGAACCAGGCCCCGATTGCGAACAGAACCAGCCCGATGAATGGGAACGAAAAGCGTCCGGTGGCGACGTACAGGAGCGCGAGGAACGCCCCGTAGAACATCAGCGACGTGCCCAGCTCGCGGGTTATCAGCAGCGTCGCCATCGCCGCACCCCACACGATCAGCATCGGGCCGAACTGCTTCATCGGCGGGATCGTCAGGCCCAACACGCGGCGTCCGGCCGTGACGAGTATCTGGCGGTTGTCGCGCAGGTAGCTCGCGAGGAACACGACGATCGCGATCTTGGCGAGCTCCGCGGGCTGGAAGGAGACGCCGCCGACGCGGATCGCGAGGTAGGCGCCGTTGACCTGCTCGCCGATACCGGGAAGCCGCGGCAGCACCGTCGTCGCGATGCCGACCGCGGCGATCGTGTAGCGGTAGCGCTCGAGCACGCCGACATCGTCTCGCAGTAGGACGATCGTCGCCGCGAACAGGACCAGCCCGATCACCATCCACTGCGCCTGCTGGCGTGCGAGCACCGGGTCGATCCGGTACACCATCACGATGCCCACGCTCGCGAGCACGGCCGTGAGCGGGAACAGGTAGGGATCCGCGTAGGGCAGCGCGTAGCGGATCACGACGTGCCCGGCGAGGCACAGTCCGAGGAACAGAGCGCCGTAGGTCAGGGACACGCTCGAGGCGTGGTTGAGCGTGAAGTTCGTCGACGCGCCCGGCGTGTCGTTCTGGGCCTGGATGAAGATCGCGGTGAAGCCTGCGATCACCAGCAGCGCCGAGGGCAACAGGCCCAGCAGCTCGCGATTTCTCGGGCTGAGCACGCGTCGAGGGTACCTTGGCGTGCGGCGCGAGACCGCCGCTACCGACGCTACCCTTGATGCGCGAGCACGCCGTCCGGTGGGCGAAAGCCCGCGCTCTGCCAGCAAGATGAGCCGTCTCTCCCGTGACATCCCGTGAATGACGAGCGTCCATCCTCGCTGGGATGGAGCATGCTGAAGCGCTTTGCCCTCGCCGGCGTCGTGATCGTCGTCGTGAGCGGCGCCGCGACCGCGACCGTCGCTCTGAACACGGTCAGCGGCATCGCCGAAGAGGTCTTCCCGAAGGTCAACCTGATCAATGCCCCCAGAGGCGTCGTCACGCCCGTCTACAGCGGTGGGCCCCAGACGTTCCTGATCCTCGGCACCGACAGGCGGACCGGCTCCAAGGACGCCGCCGACCGCGAAAACCCGCCGCACAGCGACACGATCCTGCTTGTTCGGCTTGACCCCGAACACGGGCAGACATCGATCCTGTCGATCCCACGCGACCTGATGGTGAACATCACGGCACCCAACGGGGGGCTCTACGCGAACGAAAAGATCAACGCTGCGTACACGATCGGCAGCAGGGCCAGCGGGGCCAAGGGCGGGATCGTCCTCGCCGCCGAAACGATCGAGAAACAGGTCTTCCCGGGCCTCAAGCTCAACGGAATCGTGGACGTGAACTTCCAAGGCTTCATCAAAGTCGTCGACACGCTCGGCTGCGCCTACGTGAACGTCGACCACCACTACTTCAACCAGAACAACGGGTCAGTCGAAACCAACTACTCGAGCATCAACCTGCAGCCCGGTTATCAGAAGCTCTGCTACCAGAATGCGCTCGACTACGTTCGCTACCGCCACACAGACTCGGACTTCGTGCGCGTCGCCCGCCAGCAGGATTTCCTGCGCAACCTGCGTGAGCAGATCTCACCCGAAGACGTGCTCGGCCAGATCGACACGGTGGCGAAGGCCGTTGGGCATGCGATCAGCTCCACCTTCCATGCGTCGACGAGCGAGTTGCTCGAACTGGCGAAGCTCGTCGCCTTCTCACAGTCGAAGCCGATTCGCCAGGTCAGGTTCCTGACCACGAACGTGGACCTCAAACTCGGCGGCGGCTCGTATGTCACCTCGACGCCCGAACTGGAGGCCCGCACGCTGAACTCCTTCCTCTACGGGCACGAAACGCTCCACCTTCAGCCCTCCAGGCCGCCGGCACACAGCTCCGGGCATGGACGTCGCGGCTCGAGTGCCGCCGGCGCCGCGTCGGCACTCGGCCTGATCCCCTCCTCCGGCGAGGGCGAAGCGGTGAAAGCCGCCCTCTCGATACCGTTCCCGGTGCTCTACCCGAGGCTGCAGACGAGCCAATCCGAACAGCAGACGGTTCACGCGTACACGCTGCCGGACCGCCAAGGCCACCGCCACCACGCCTATGTGGTCGTCTGGCAGCAGAGCGTGATCGGCGGCTACTACGACTTCGAGGGCACCGACTGGCTGAACCCGCCCCTGTTCGCGCACGCGCACAGCCAGAGTGTCGGCGGTCGCACCTACCGGATCGTCGACGACGGCTCGCACATCCACGTCGTCGGCTGGCGTTCGGGGCGGACGCTGTACTGGGTCACGAACACGTTGCTCGAGGAGCTCTCGAACGCGCAGCTGCTCGCGATCGCCGCCTCGGCCCAGCCGCTGCGCTGATCACCGCTCGCCGGCCGCATGGTCGAGGGCCGCGTTGACGAGCGCGTCGGCTTGCGCGTTCTGCGCGCGGGGCACCGTCCTGATCGACCAGCGGTCGAACAGCCTGAGCGCCTTCAGCGCCTGGCTGTGGAGCGGCCTCATGGCCTCGTGCTTGACCTTGTAGGCGCCCTGCACCTGCTTGGCGATCAGCTCGGAGTCCCCCACGACGTCGACCTCGCTCGCCCCGAGCTCGCGTGCGCACTGCAGGCCGAGCAGCAGCGCCCGGTACTCGGCGACGTTGTTGGTCGCCGTCCCAAGCAGTTGCGAGCGCTCGGCCAGCACCGCACCGTCGGGGGAGCTGACCACGCAGGCGGCGGCCGCTGGGCCGGGGTTGCCACGGGCGCCCCCGTCGACATGGACGGTCAGCTTCATCGCGGCGGCATTATGAAGCTCGCGCGGGACGGGACGCCCAGCCGGACGCCGTGCTTGCAGAGACGCTAGCCGACGCGTGCGAGCGAGGGAAGATCCCCGGGGACGCGTGCGCGGCGGCGGTCACGGACCACACGCCTCTGGGTCGCGGCCCCGCGGCCCGACGCGCGCGTGTGCCCGTAGCGTGCACGCCTGTCGAACTCGCGCCGGTCGAGGATGACCGTCACGTTCTGCTCGTCCCTGTAGTACTCGACGAGTTTCTGATACAGCTCTTTCTCGAGCGGTCTCGGCACGACGCAATAGATCATCTCGCCTGCGATCTTACTCTCCGCTCGCCCTTAAGCAAACCGGCCAAGCCGGGCTGCAGGAGCCGTGCCGGCCCTGGAAATCGGGGAGCGGGCTCAGGCCGCAGCGCTCGAGAGCAGTCCGGTCTCGTCGACGGGTGTGTTGGCGACCCGCTCGCCGCGAGCCAATTCCTCGAGCTCGGTCCCCTGCGCCAGCAGCCGCGCGATGGGCGCTTCCTCGTCCAGATCGACCTCGTAGCGATACCAGCACAGCTCCCACGCGACCACAATCGAGACCGTCTCGCCCACCGTGTCCTCAACCTGGCACACGTTCACGGCCGGGGCACCGAGCGAGCGCGCGATGCCCGCGATGCGGCGCGGGAACTCGCTCGCGTTGAAGACCGCGATCCCCCTCTCTGGGGCGCTCGCCACGCGTGGACGCTCCGGCGAGGCGCTCGCGCGCGACGAGCGATGCGGCTCCTGCGGCCTGCCCTCGACGATCTCAAGGCCTCCGAGGAAGTCGTAGGGCTGGGGCTCGGGCGCCGAGGGCCCGGGCCGCAGCTCGTAGGGCGCCGGCTCGGGCTCGACCGCCGGCTCCGGTTCCAGTTCGGGCTCGTAGGCGAGCTCCTCGGGGCCGAGCTCCGCGGTGGCGCTCGCCGGCCTGCCTGCTGCACGCAGGCGCTCGAACAGGTTGCGCCCTCTCCGCGGGCGCGGCGGAGCGAGCGTCAGAGCGTCGCCGTCGGCCTCCCGCCGCCAGCCCTCATGCACCGCTCGCGGCGCACACAGCTCGCAGACGGTGCGCCGCTGGCCGGCCGCGAGGAAGACGTCGGACTGCTCGCCGCGCAACAGCCGTCGCTCGCAGACATCGCACGCGACATCGGGCTGGGAAGTGATGATCGATCGGGTCGCCACGACGTCCAGGGTAGCCGGGGACGCTTAGCGCTGCTCCGCGGTGGGCCTCAGGCGTGACTTGCCGCGTGCTCAACAGTGGACTGCTCGACGATCTTCTGGGCGAGATGGCCCGCCACCTCCTCGTAGCGCAGGAACTCGAGCGTGTAGTCGCCCTGGCCACCCGTGATCGAACGCAGGTCGGGTGCATAGCTGAGCATCTCCGCCATCGGCACCTCGGCCTTGATCTCCGTCATCGGACCCACGGGCTGCATCCCCTGTGGCCGGCCGCGGCGGCCGTTGAGGTCGCCGATCACGTCGCCGACGTAGGCCTCGGGCACCGAGAGGGTGACCTGCATGATCGGCTCCAGCAGAACCGGCTCCGCCTCCTCGAGCGCCTGTTTCATCGCTTGCAGGCCGGCCAGCTTGAATGCGATCTCCGACGAGTCGACCGAGTGGTACTGGCCGTCGAACAGCGTGACCCGCACGTCCTTGACGGGATAGCCGGCGAGGACACCGGATTCCATCGCCTCGCGAACGCCCTTCTCAACCGCGGGAATGAACGAGTTCGGGATCACGCCGCCCTTGATTTTGTTGATGAACTCGAAGCCCTCGCCTGCCGGCAGCGGTTCGATCTCGATATGGCAGTCGCCGAACTGGCCACGCCCGCCCGACTGCTTCTTGTGGCGGCCGTGGGCGGTTGCCTTGCCGCGTATCGTCTCCTGGTAGGGCACGCGCGGGGGCTTCAACGTCACCTCGACGCCGAAGCGCTCGCGCAGCCGGTCGAGGATCACTTCAACGTGCACCTGCGAGAGCCCGGCGACGATCTGCTCGCCGGTCTGCTGGTCGCGATGCAGGTCGATCGTCGGATCTTCCTCCTGCAGGCGCCGCAGCGAGGCGAGCACCTTGTCCTCATCGCCCCGGCTCTTCGGCGCCACGGCGAAGGCCATCACCGGAGCGGGAAGCTTCAGCCTCGGCATGTCGATGGGCTCGTCTCGCGCGGCCAGCCAATCGCCCGCGTGGGTCTCCTTGAGCTTGGCCACCGCGCCGATGTCCCCCGGCCCGAACTCCTGCACGTGGCGGGTGTCCTTGCCGGTGAAGAGCACGAGCTGTCCGATTCGCTCCTTGACGTGGGCGCGCGTGTTCAGAACCTGGCTGTCGGCGCGCAGCACCCCCTGGTAGACGCGCAGCAGGTTGATCCGTCCCGCGAACGGATCGGCGCGGGTCTTGAACACGTACGCGAACAGCTCGGCGTCCTCGGAGGGCGTGAGCTCGACCTCGCCGACCGTCAGGGAGCCGTGCTTGACGGGCGAGGGCAGGTCCTCGACGATCGCGTCCAGCAGGCGCGCGGTCCCCAGGTTGCGGGTTGCGACGCCGCACACGACGGGGAATATCTTGCCGTGGTTGGTGCCCTCCTTGAGGGCGTCGACGATCTCCTGGTGGGAGATCTCATCGCCCTCGAGGTAGCGCTCCATGAGCGCGTCGGACACTTCGCTGACCTCGTCCATCAGCTTCTCGCGGTACTCCTGGACCCGCTCCGCGACGGTGTCGGGGATCGCGACCTCACTCCAGGCGCCGCGCTCGACCGAATCCTGGCGGAAGGCCTTCATGTCGACGAGATCGACCACACCTTCGACATCCTGCTCGGAGCCGATCGGGATCTCGGTGGCCACCACATGCGGCCCGAACGCGCCCTTCAACTGCTCGAGCGTCCGGAAGAAGTCCGCCCGCTCGCGGTCGAGCATGTTCACGAACAGCATGCGTGCGACGTCGAGCTCGGCCGCGCGCGTCCACAAGCGGATGGTTGAGACCTCGACGCCCATCACGGCGTTGACGACGAAGATGGCCGACTCGCTCACGCGCAGCGCGCCGAGCGCGTCCGCCACGAAGCTGGGCTCGCCGGGGGTGTCGAGCAGGTTGATCTTGCGATCGCGCCAGTCGAAGGAGCTGAGCGTCGTCGAGATCGACATCTGGCGCGCCTGCTCGTCGGGGTCGGCGTCGGAGACGGTGCTGCCGTCGGGAACCGAGCCGAGCCGGGAGGTGGCTCCCGCCTCGAACAGCAGGGCCTCGTGGAGTGAGGTCTTCCCGGCGCCGCGGTGGCCGACCAGGACGACATTTCGTATGCGGTCCGCTGGGGGCCGCTCTTCGGCCGATCGCATGCAAGCCTCCTTCCGCTTTGGGGCGCCCACGATACCGCCAGCACGGCCGCTGCGCTAGGACGGCCCAGCGAAACTCGCAGCCGGCTGCGAGATACTGAGGGGGCCATGTCGCAAGCGGATGTTGAGATTGTGCGGCGACTCCTCGGCCCCTTCGAGGAGGGTGACATCGTCCCCCTGTTCTGCGATGACACGGCTGCGGCCTCGATGACCGCCGCCAGCGCGCCCTTCTTCACGCCGGACTTCGAATGCGTGTTCGTCCGAGACGATGTCGGACGCGCTGGCTACTCAGGGCTCGACGGCCTCAGGGCCGCATGGGTGGACTGGCTCCTGCCGTGGGAGAGCTACCACGCCGAGATCGAGGATGTGATCGACGCAGGGGAGGGTCGCGTGCTGGTGCTCACGCGTGACTACGCCTGTCCCAAGGGCGCAAGCGCAGAGGTGCACTTTGTCGGTGCCCCGGTGTGGACCGTGCGGGATGGCAAGGTTGCCCGCATCGAGTTCTACTGGAACCGCGCCGATGGCCTTGCCGCCGTCGGGTTGGGCGAGTGAGCATCGGTGAGTTCCGCGCGCGCCGCATGCGCGCTGATCGGACGCCAGGTCAGTCGTCGAAGGACTCCTCCTGCATGCGCGAGCGAAGCCGCAGGACCGCCTTCGTGTGCATCTGCGAGACGCGCGACTCGGTCACCCCGAGGACCTCCCCGATCTCGCGGAGGGTCAGGTTCTCGTAGTAGTAGAGAGCGATCACGAGCTTCTCGCGCTCGGGCAGCTTCGCGATCGAGTCGGCGATCCTGTCCTTGAGATCGCCCACGTCGAGCGCCTTTGCGGGGTCGGGCGCGCCCGGGTCCTCGATCGTGTCCATCAGCGAGACCTGATCGCCGCTCGAATCCGACACGCTCCAGAGCTCGTCGAGGGCCACCATCGAGGAGTGCGATATCGCGAGCAGCGAGTCGTTCAATTCCTCGACGGTGATGCTCATCTCCGCCGCGATCTCCTTGTCGGTGGGAACGCGCTGCAGCCGGTGCTCGAGCTTGGCGTGCGCCCGCTCGACCTCGCGCGCCCTCGCGCGGACGCTCCGCGGGACCCAGTCCATCGAGCGGAGCTCGTCGATGATCGCGCCCTTGATGCGCATGATCGCGTACGTCTCGAACTTGATCTCGCGCGAGAGGTCGAAGCGCTCGATCGCGGAGATCAGCCCCACGAGACCATATGAGATCAGGTCGGCCTCCTCGACATGCGGAGGCAGGCCCGCCGCCGTGCGACCGGCTACATACTTGACGAGCGGTGAGTAGGCGAGGACCAACCGCTCGCGCACACGGCTGTCACCGTCGGTCTTATACCGCCGCCAGAGTTCTCGCAGCTCGATCGGTTTGACATTCGTCTCCAGATTTATCTCCCCCGCTCAGGCCCGAGGGTGACTGCGTGCGTACGTGCTACGAAGCCGCGCGGACTCTACCCGAGTGTAAATCTGGGTGCTGGACACGCTCGCGTGGCCGAGCAGCTCCTGGATGGTCCGCAGGTCCGCGCCCCCGTCGAGCAGATGCGTCGCGAAGCTGTGCCTGAGCGCGTGCGGCGAGTAGCCCGCGGGGAGGCCGGCCCGGAGCGCCCATGTCCTCAGCCTCCTGCGCACGTCGCTCGTTCCCAGGGGCCGTCCGTTCTTGCTCAGGAACAGCACGTCGGGGGCGCCGGGCGGGGTTCTGGGGGCCTTGGCCTGCGGCGGCCCCGTGCTCGTCGCCGCTGGGCTCGAGGCGCTCGCGGGCGCCGGTGCGGACGCGAGCGCCGGGCGCGCACGCTCCAGGTAGAGCCTCAGTGCGGCCATCGCCGGCTCGCCGACGGGCACGAAGCGCGTCTTTCGGCCCTTTCCCTCGACGCGCAGCTGCTCGCCGTCGTGATCGACGTCGCTCCTACGCAGCGATACGAGCTCCTCCGCCCGCAGCCCGCACGCGTAGGCAAGCTCGAACAGCGCGCGATCGCGCAGCTCCAGCGGGCCGCCCGCGGGTATCCGGTCGAGCAGGCGCGCCGCCTCGCGGGCGCTCAGCACGCGCGGGAGATGTGAGCCCCGCCGGGGTGTCGAGACCAGATCCGCCGGGTTCTGGGAGATCTGGCCGTGCTCTCTCTGGCTCGCGAACAGCGCGCGCAGGGCGGCGAGCTTGCGCGCGCTGGTGGCGGGCGCCCTGTGCTGCTCGGAGAGCCACGCGATATAGCGGCGCACCGCCTTGGAGTCGACCTCGGGCGGCTGCAGCCCCTGCGCGCCGGCCCAGAGCGCGAACTGCTTCACGTCGACGCCGTAGGCGCGTCGCGTACGGGCACCCGCGTCTCTCCTGCGCAGGTCCTCCTGCAGGAGGTCGATCGCGGCGCTCCAAGCCGGGAGCGGCTGTTCCTTGCCCTCGAGTGCCTGCCTGTGCCCTTCGGGGTGCTCTGAGCTCGTCATGACCACGCTACTTCGCCGTGCGGTTCCCCCCGCCTGCCTGCAGAGGGTAGAGCGCCGCGCGGCCGCGCGAGGGGCGACGCCGACGCGACCGATCCACCAGGCGAGAACGAACCGCGGCCGCGTCCACCGGATCTCGCCGTCGGGATCCACTGCGCTAGATTCAAGCGCGTGACGGCGATCGCGCTCTCGGACCGCGATGGACGCGTAGGCGCGGCGGAGGCCTCTCCCTACGGACCCTCGGGGCGCTCACGATGGCTGGACGTGGACTGGCGCTCACTCCAGCGGTGGGTGCTCGTGGACGGCCAACCGGTGAACACGATCGAGCTCGGCGACGGACCACCGCTCCTCTTCATTCACGGCCTCTCGGGCTCCTGGCCCAACTGGCTCGAGCAGCTGCCGGTGCTCGCAGACGAGCATCGCGTCGTCGCGCTCGATCTCCCGGGGTTCGGCCATTCGCCGATGCCCGCCGGCGAGATCTCGATCGCCGGCTACGCCCGTGTGCTCGATCGGCTGCTCGACCAGCTCGGGATCGACGCAGCGGCGGTCGTGGGCAACTCGATGGGCGGCTTCATCGGCGCGGAGCTCGCGATCACCTTCCCGCAGCGCGTCGAGCGCCTCGTGCTCGTATCCGCCGCGGGGCTCTCGACCCACAACGACCCTCGTACGGTCCGCGCGATGCCGGCCCTGCGCCGGCTCGAGCGGGTGCTCGCCATGAGCGCCGCCTGGCTGGCTTCTAAATCCGACAGCGTCGAGCGGCGCCCCCGCCTGCGCGACGCGACGATGAGCCTCGTCGTCCGTCACCCGAGCCGCCTGCCGGCGGCGCTGGCGGCCGAGCAGCTCCGCGGCGCCGGGAAGCAGGGCTTCATGCAGGCGCTGGAGGCGGTCGTCGGCTATGACGTCCGCGACCGGCTGCCGCAGATCGCCTGCCCGACCCTGATCGTCTGGGGAGATCGCGATCGGCTGATCACCGTCCGCGACGCGGACGTCTTCGAGGAGCTGATACCCAACTCGCGCAAGGTCGTCTTCGAGGACACCGGCCACATGGCGATGCTCGAGCGACCGGCGGCTTTCAACGAGCTGTTGAAAGACTTCCTGAGCGAACAGCCCGCGTCCTAGGCGGAGGGCTAAGCTCAGCGTGTGATCGCGCCGTCGGCGGCGCTGCCAACGAGCTTGGCGTACTTCTGGATGGCGACGTCGACGTGCTCGTCCGCCCGGCGCCCGGGAACGTAGGCGGCCAGCCGCTCGGCGATCACCGCGTCGCTGAGCGAGACGTCGATGCGGCGGGAGTCGACGTCGATCTCGATCCGATCGCCGTCTGCGATCGCGCCGATCGGCCCACCCCTCACCGCCTCGGGCGCGACGTGGGCCGCCATGAACCCGTGCGTGGCCCCCGAGAAGCGCCCGTCGGTGATCAGCGCGACGGTCTCCCCGAGACCCTCGCCGACGATGGCGGCCGTGACCGAGAGCATCTCCCGCATCCCCGGGCCGCCCGCAGGGCCCTCATTGCGAATCACGACGACGTCGCCGGCCCGGATCTCGCGGGCCAGAACCGCGGCCATGGCGGCCTCCTCCCCGTCGAACACGCGCGCGGGCCCGCGGTGCTCGCGCCGCTCGTGGCCGGCCAGCTTCACGACGCAGCCGTCGGGTGCCACGTTGCCGCGCAGGATCGCGAAGCCGCCGGTCGGCTTGAGCGGTTCGCTCAGCGGCCGCACGACCCGCTGGCCCTCCGCCTCGACCGCCTCGGCGGCGTGCTCGCCGATCGTACGGCCGGTGACCGTCGGGGCGCCGGCGTGCAGCACGCCCGCGTCCAGCATCCGTTGGAGCACCAGCGGCACGCCTCCCGCCTCGTAGAGGTCGGTGGCCGCATAGCGCCCGCCGGGCTGCAGGTCGCATAGCAGCGGCGTGCGCTCGGAGATGCGGTCGAACTCGTCGATCTGAAGCGGCACGCCGATTTCGTGCGCCACCGCGAGCAGGTGCAGGACGCCGTTGGTCGAGCCTCCGCTGATCGCCACGGCGGCGATGGCGTTTTCCAGGGCCTCCTTGGTGATCACTTCGCTCGGCCGCTGCCCCCTGCGGAGCACGTCCATGACGAGTTCGCCGACCTGCAGCGCCACCTCGAGCTTGCGTCCATCCTCGGCCGGGACCATCGCCGAGCCCGCGGGCGAGATGCCGAGGACCTCGAAGGCCATCGCCATCGTGTTCGCGGTGAACTGGCCGGCGCAGGCACCGGCGCCCGGCGAGGCGACCTCCTCGAGCTCGTGCAGCTCGTCCTCGGTGATCTTCCCCGCGGCGTAGGCTCCGACCGCCTCGAAGACCTGCTGGATCGTCACCTCCTCGCCCCTGAACCAGCCGGGGCGAATCGAGCCGCCGTAGAGCATCACCGCCGGCACGTCGAGGCGGGCCAGCGCCATCACGCTGCCGGGGATCGTCTTGTCGCAGCCCGTGATCGCGACGACGGCGTCGAACAGGTGCGCGGAGGCGACGAGCTCGATCGAGTCGGCGACCAGCTCGCGCGAGACCAGCGACGCGCGCATTCCGGATGTGCCCATCGTGATGCCGTCTGAGATCGCGATCGTGTTGAGCTCCATCGGCGTGCCCCCCGCGGCGCGAATGCCCTCCTTGACCTTGGCGGCCAGGACGCGGTTGTTGAAGTTGCACGGCATCGTCTCGATCCAGGAGTGGGCGACACCGACGATCGGCTTCGAGAGGTCCTCGGCGGAGAAGCCGATCCCGTGGAGGTAGGCGCGCGCGGCGGCACGCTCCGGACCCTCTGTCAGGGCCCGGCTGCGGTGCTTGACGTCGAAGCTGGGAGGGGCGCTCACGCGGCGGGCACGCTATCGGCCCCGCGACCGGCTCGCTCGCGCTCCCAGCCGGCGAGGCGGACCAGGTCGCGTCTGACGCGCTCGGGGTCGATCTGGCGGCCCGGGAGGTGCATGTTGGCCTCGGCGATCAGGTGCCGCTCGTCGGCGACGAGGGCCATCCACTTGGCGAGCACGTCGTCGGAGTCCGGGAGCCGGGCGCTGCCGTAGGGCTTCGAGTGATCCGGAAACGCGACGCAGTACTCGTTGAGCATCTCGCCGGTCTGGGGCAGGTAGGCCACGATCGGCTTGTGCGGATAGATCAGGTACGCGTATGAGGCGCCCTGCGCGCGGTCGCCGAGCCCGCCCCACACCCTCAGGAAGCCGAGATCGCGATACATGGACCACGCCTCCTCCTCCACGCAGGAGCGCAGCAACGCACGGGCGCGCTGCTCGGCCCGGCGCTCGCGACCCGGGTCATAGCCGCTCTGCCCGGCCCGCTCGCGGCGCGCGGCAGCGGCGGCCTGCCTGCTTGCGAGCTCGCGTCTGAGGCGGGGCCTCGCGAGCTCCCACAGGAGCGCCAGGAGCACGACCGCAGCGGTGCCCAGCGCGAGCCACATGCGGCTAGCGAGTGCTCTCGCCGGCGCCGCCGGCCGCGCGCGGGAAGAAGATCACGCGCTCGGCATCGCGCGGCACCTCCTCGAAGCTCTTGACGAGCTCGGCCTCGCGCCGCCCGCTCGAGGTCTCGGTCGGAACCGCCGCCCACATGCCGGCGTCGAGCTCCCGGCGGAAGGCCTCGATCAGCTCCTGCTCCTGCTCCGGTACCTCCACATCCCCCTCGGCGAGCACGATCTCACCATGACCAGGCTTCAAACGCAGGAGTCTCATCGTCTTTGGATTATGGCAAACGCGTCCGCGCACTTCTGCACATCACACCTTGGCGCCCAGCCTGCAGCGCCCGCGAGCGGCGTCAGCTCGCACGCATCCCGGCGAGCCCTATGACATCCACGGGCCCGGCGCCCTCACCGATGTCGCGCAAGCCGCGGCCGATCGCCGCGCCTGCCATCGCCCGTGCGATCGTGGCCGCCTCCAACGGCGTGCGGCCGAGCGCCAGCTGGGCCGCGAGCACCGCCGAGTGAGTGCAGCCGGAGCCATGCGCGGCGCCGTCCGCGTGGCGCTCGCCGTCAATACTGAGCATCTCGCCCGCATCGAGGAAGAGGTCGGCCGCCCGCGCGCGGTGCCCGCCCGTCAGCACGACGACGCGCGGGCCAAGCGCGAGCACGGCCCTGGCCAGAGCCTCCGCTTCGCGCTCGTCTTCCTGCGCGCCGTGCAGGGCATCGATCGCTGCCGGATCGTGCGCCGTGAGGGCAACCAGCACGCGCGCCTCAGGCAGGTTCGGTGTCAGCACCGTCGCGCGTGGAAGGATCTGCTCGATCAGGGCCTGCTGCGCCTCGTGCTCGAGCAGCCGGGCGCCCGACTCGGCGACCATCACAGGATCGACAACAACCGGGGTGCCGGTCGGCAGCTCGTCGATCGCCTGCGCCACGGCCGCGACCGTCTCGGCGGTGGCGAGCATGCCGACCTTCACCGCGCCGACGCCGATGTCGCGGACGACGGCGCGCACCTGCGCGAGCACGATCTCGGGCGGTATCGGGTGGATCGCGCTCACACCGGTCGTGCTCTGCGCAGTGACGGCCGTGATGGCGCTCGTCCCATGCACGCCGCAGCGGGCGAAAGCCTTCAGATCGGCCTGGATACCGGCTCCTCCACCGGAATCCGAGCCGGCGATCGTCAGCGCCGTGGGTGTGCGCGAGCGGACCAGTCCGTGCACCGTCTGCTCGGTCGCGTGTGGGCCCTGGTGCATCCCTGGGCGCTCAGCATGACCCGTCGGGCCCTGGTGCATCCCCGGGCGCTCAGCCTGACCCGTCGGGCCCGGCCTCTCCTGCTGGCGCGGCGGGGACGCGTTTGCGCGCGGAGAAGATCGAGTAGCTGCCGGTCGCCGTGACGAGCAGACGCCCGTCCTCGTGGCGGACCTCCGATTTCATGATCCCGATCGTGCGGTTACGCCGGTCGAGCACGGTCCTGCAGACGATCTCCCCCTCAATCGCGGTCTGCAGGTAGTTGATCGAGATGTTGATCGTCGCGATGCGCTCCTCCTCGGTCGTCTGCACCCACAGCGTCGAGCCCATGCAGTAGTCGACCAGGGCGTAGGTGACCACGCCGGACAACAGCCCCCCGCCGTTGATCAGCTCGGGACGGATCTGAAGGCGGACCGTCTGGGGGTCCTCCCAGCGCATTCCGATCCAGCTGCTCACCCCGTCGAGCGCCCGCGGCCCACCCCGCACCCGCGCCGAGCGCTTAGCGCCCGCTGCCGCGTCGCCGGCCGGCGCTCCCGAGTCCGTGGAGGCATCGCTCATGACTTGCAGGCTACTGAGGCGGCCGGTGTGTTTCGTCACCGCCGCCGGCTTAGCTGGGCGGCAATGACTCCCGGCAGCACTCCCCCTGATACTGGCAGGCGCCGGCCGTCGCTCGCAGAGCCGGACGCTGGCAGGCGCCAGCCCTCGCTCGCAGAGCCGGACGGCCGGCGCCGGCTCGGCCGCTGCGGCGAGGAGCTCGCGGCGGCCCACCTGCAGCGGCTCGGCTTCGTGGTCCTCGCACGCAACGTGCGAACCCGGCACGGCGAGATCGACCTGATCGCCTTCGACGGGCGCACGCTCGTATTCGCCGAGGTCAAGACGCGCCGCTCTCGCCACGGGCGGGGCACGCTGCCGGCCCACGACGGCCCTCTGGCGTCGCTAGGTGCACGCCAGCGCCTGCGACTACGTCGCCTCGCGCTCGCGTGGCTCAGCTCGGACAGATCCCGGGCCAGCCAGCGACGCCCCAGCGCCGAGACGATCCGCTTCGACGCGCTAGGCGTCGTCGTCGACGAGCAGGACCGGCTGCTGTGCCTCGATCACCTCGAGGGGGCGTGGTGAGCTGGCGTCGGTGTCTGAGCCGGCGGCCGGCTCGTCAGAGCACGAGCTGCTGGTAGGCGAGCGACTGAAAGGACATGCGGTGCAACGGAGAGACGCCCTGACGCAGGATCGCCTCGCGGTGCTCGGGCGTGGAGTAGCCGACGTGCTCGGCGAAGCGCCATCCCGGGTGCAGGGTGTCTGCGTGGCGCATGTAGCGATCGCGGGTGACCTTCGCGACGATCGACGCGGCCGCGATCGCTGCGCTCGTCGCGTCACCGTCGATGATCGCGCGGTGAGGCCGCTCGAACTGCGGCACCGAGAATCCGTCGACCAGGCAGATCACGTCGCCGCGCAGGTCGCGTGTGACGCCCCGCATCGCATCTCGCAAGGCGGCTAGATTCGTCTTGTGCAAGCCGCGTGCGTCGATCGCGCGCACGGACCTTGAGACGACGACGACGCGCGCCGCGCTGCGAAGGACCAGCGGGTAGAGCTCCTCGCGAGCGCTGTGAGAGTGCTGCTTGGAATCGTTCAACGCCCTCAGCGCCCGCAGCTCGCGCATGCTCAGCGCCTCGTAGTCGAACAGCACGCCCGCGGCGAACAGCGGCCCGGCCAGGCATCCGCGCCCGGCCTCGTCGGCGCCCGCGACGAAACGGGCGCCGAGGCGCCGGTCGAAGGCGAACAGCCGCCGCCCACTGCCGTCCCGGCGCGCCCTGCGCCTGGATCGCGCCGATGACCGTGTCCGCTCCTTGGAGGCCCTCGCTGTCACGGCGGCAGGCTCGCCCTCGGCGCTAGAGGAACCCGATCCGGTCGGGAGGCCAGTATGTGGCGAAGGCTCCCCCGATGATCCAGCTGGTGGGTACGGGTCCCCAGAACCTGCTGTCGTCGGAGTCGCCACGGTTGTCGCCCATCATGAACCAGTGACCGGCGGGAACCTTGATCGGAGTCGGAAAGTTGCATTTCGATTCTCTTTCCACGCACGGCCGCGTGTAGGAGTCCTTCTCGCGGACGCCATTGCGGATCACGTGCCCTTCGACGATCGAGATCACGTCGCCTGGGCCGGCGACGATGCGCTTGATGAAGTTCACCCTCGACTCGGCCGAGACGGGCTCGGCACAGGCGGTCGTCCCGTCGACGACCAGGTGCGGCGTCGGCCCGCACTTCGGTTCGCCATTGCTTTCCTGGGCGCCCACCGGCGGGTGGAAGACAGCGATCTCGCCGACGTGAGGTTTGCCGAAGTCCATGCCGAGACGATTCACCAGCACGCGCTGACCGACGGACAGGGTCGGTTCCATCGAGCCGCTCGGGATACGGTACGGCTTGACGACGAACGCCTGGATGCCGAGCGCGAGGCCGAGAGCCACGGCGATGATCACGAGCAGCTCGACGACCGAGCTCGTCGTGGATTTGGCCCGCTTCTTGCCGCCCTCGGTGCCGCCGCTCGCGACGGCCGCTCGCCGGCGCCTACGCGTCCTGGACGACGCCGGCATCTGAGGAGGAAGCTGTCTCGGCAGCGGCTGAGGCCTGTTGGCCCCCGTCTGCGCTCGATTGGTCATCGGGCTTCGGCGGATCGCCGTCGTCGACGGCGGAGCCGGTGTCGAGCGCGTCGCCCTCGACGCTCGCCTCCTGGGCCGGCTGCTCGGCGGCGTCCATGACGGTCTCCTGAGCGGTCAGCCCGTCGGCGTCCGTCGCCTCGGTGGGTTCGTGCACCAGGCCCGGCTGGACGCTTTCCTCCGGGCCCGCGTAGCGACGCTCGCGCACACGGGCGCGCTTGCCGACGCGATCACGCAGGTAGTAGAGCTTGGCACGACGCACGTCGCCTCGAGCCGCGAGCTCGATGCGCTCGATCTTCGGCGAGTGCAGGGGGAACATGCGCTCCACGCCAACGCCGAAGGACTGCTTGCGCACCGTGAAGGTCTCTCGCGCACCGTGACCCTGGCGCTTGATGACGACGCCCTCGAAGACCTGCAAGCGGCTGCGGGTGCCCTCGATCACCTGAAAGTGAACCTTGACGCGGTCGCCCGGGGCGAAGTTGGGAACGCGGCGCAGCTGCGCGCGCTCGATGGTTTCGATGACGCTGCTCATGGATGACGGTGAAGCAGGGCGCGTAAAGTCCTGAGAGGTTCCGGGGGCGGCACCTCCAGCAAGCGCGATCAGCAATGGTAGCGAACGGTCAGCCGGCTTCGTCTCCCCCGAGGCCGCCGCTTCGCCGCTCGTGATCGAAACCGGTCGCCGCTCGTTCGCGGCTGCGCTCGCGCCGCCATTGCTCGATTCGCTGATGATGTCCAGACAGCAGGACATCGGGCACCTCCCAGCCGCGATACTCCGCGGGGCGGGTGTAGTGGGGGTACTCCGGCCGGCCCTCCAGAGCGACGCTGAAGGACTCCTCGGCGGCCGAATCCTCGTGTCCCAGAGCGCCAGGCAGCTTGCGAATGACGGCGTCGCAGAGGACCATCGCCGCGAGCTCGCCTCCCGAGAGCACGTAGCGGCCGATCGAGATCGCATCGCTCGAGAGGTGCTCGACGACGCGCTCGTCGAGGCCCTCGTAGCGGCCGCAAAGAAGCGTCAGCGCCGGCTCGGCGGCCAGTTCGTCGACGAGCGCGTCGTCTAGCAGGCGCCCGCCGGCCGTGAGCGCAATTACGCGACGCCGCTCGCGCAGCTTCACCGAATCGAGGTCGTAGCGGGCTCGCAGCGCGCTGTCGACGACGTCCACACGAAGCACCATCCCCGCACCACCCCCGAACGGCATGTCATCGACCTGACCACCGCTGAGTGGCGTGTGATCGCGGTAGTTCACGCACTCCAAGCTCGTTCCCACGCTCGCCGCGTTGCTGACATGCCGCTGCGAGCGAAACCAGTCGAAGGACTCGGGGAACAGCGTGAAGACGTCGATCTTCATCTGCCCGGCCGCCTGCCCGCGTCCGGCGCTGGTGGCGCCACCGCCTGCTCCAGGCCGAGGAACGCGGCGTCGACCTCGATCCGCCGGCTCTCGACCTCGATGCGGCTGATTGCCTCTTTGACCATCGGCACGAGCAGTGGCTCTCCGCCGCGCTCGAGCTCCACCTCGAGCGCCTCGCACGAGGGCAGCTCGATCATCCGCGTGACCGCGCCGAGGCGACGCTCGCCGTCGAACACGCCACATCCCTGCAGTTCATGGGCCCACCATTCGCCCTCTGAGAGCGCCGGCGCCTGCGGCGCCTGCACGGTCAGCTCGAGGCCGCGAAGCTCCTCCGCGGCGGACCGGTCATCGACGCCGTCCAGGCGTAGGATCGGCCGCTGCTCGGTGCCGGCGCGGCGCACGATCGCGGCCTCGCGACCGGCCACGACCACGACCGTGCCCAGCGACAGCAGGCGCGGCTTCGCTCGCGTCACGTAGAAGCTTCCGTCCAACCCGTGCGGGCGCCCGACACGACCCGCTCCGAGCGCCACGGGGGCGGCGTGCATCCTCGCTCCTCTCAGCCCCGCCGATGGCTAGTCAATCGACGATATCGACGAGCACGTGGCATCCCTCGCCTGCCGCCGCGGCTTTCACGACCGTCCGCAGTGCGTGGGCGGTGCGACCGCCGCGGCCGATCACCTTCCCGTAGTCCCCGGCCGCCACGCACAGCTCGAGCACGATCGTTCCGTCGTCCTCCTCGAACTGCTCCACGGACACCGCGTCGGGATCGTCGACGAGCCCCTCGGCCAGATACTCCAACAACTGCCTTGGGATCTCGCTGGGCATGTCCGCGCTGCTCAAGCTCGCGGCCGACGGCTCACGGTCCGTGCTCGACTCCGGCTAGCCGGCCGGCGTGTCGATGCCCTGGATGCGCAGCAGCTTGCGGACCGTGTCCGACGGCTGGGCGCCACGTGCCAGCCAGCTGCGCGCGCGATCCTCGTCGATCACGATCGTCGAAGGATCCGTCTGCGCGTTGTAGTGGCCGATGGTCTCGATCACGCGCCCATCGCGCGGCGAGCGCTGGTCGGCGACGACGACTCGCCAGATAGGGTCCTTCTTGGCGCCCACTCGCGTGAGCCTGAGCCTGACTGCCACGTTTTCCTCTCTGCTGCTTGCACGGACCTAAACGGATCGGAGCAGAGCTTAGACGGTGGGGCCGGCCGAGGCCGGGGCGGGGGCTCTGGCCGATCACCTCGCCTCGCGCATCAGCGCGCCGATGTCTGGCATCTTGCCGCGCCCGACTTGGCGCATGACCTTGCGCATCTGGCCGAACTGCTTCACCAGCCGGTTGACGTGCTGCACGGTCGTTCCCGAGCCCTTCGCGATCCGCAGCCGCCGCGAGCCGTTGATCAGCTCGGGGTGCTTGCGCTCTTCTGGTGTCATCGAGAGGATGATCGCCTGTATGCGGTCGAGCTCGCGCTCATCGACGTTCATGTTCTGCAGCTGGTGGCCGGCGAGCCCGGGGATCATGCCGAGCAGGCTCGTCAGGGGCCCCATTTTCCGGATCGCCTTGAGCTGACCGAGGAAGTCGTCCAGGCCGAACTGATTGCGGCGCAGCTTGCGTTCGAGCTCGACCGCGTCGTCCTGCTCGAACTGGCGCTCGGCCTTCTCGATCAGCGACATGACGTCGCCCATCCCGAGGATCCGCTGCGCCATGCGGTCAGGGTGGAAGCGCTCGAACTGCTCGAGCTTCTCGCCTGTCGAGGCGAACATGATCGGCTTGCCGGTGACCGCCTTCACCGACAGCGCCGCGCCGCCCCGCGCGTCTCCGTCGAGCTTGGTCATCACGACGCCGTCGAACTGAACGGCCTCTGAGAAGCTCTCCGCGACGTTGACTGCATCCTGGCCCGTCATCGCGTCGACGACGAGCAGCACGTCATGCGCTTTCACCGCGTCGCGGATCCTCACGAGCTCAGCCATCAGCTCCTCGTCGACATGCAGGCGGCCGCTCGTGTCCACGATCAGTACGTCCTTGCCCTCCTCGCGAGCGCGATCGAGCGCCCACTTGGCGATCTCCACCGGGTCGCGTTCGGTGCCCTGCTCATAGACGGCGGCTCCCGCCTGCGCTCCCACCTTCAGGAGCTGATCGACGGCCGCCGGGCGGTATACGTCGCACGCAGCGACGGCGACCGCCGCGGAGCGCTCCTCGCGCAGGTAGCGGGCGAGCTTCGCCGTCGCGGTCGTCTTGCCCGAGCCCTGCAGACCAGCCATCAGGATCACCGTCGGAGGCCTCGGCGAGAAGCTCAGCGCGCCCGATGCGCCGCCCATCAGCTCGGTGAGCTCCTCTCCGACGATCTTCACCACCTGCTGCCCCGGGTTCAGCTTTCCGATCACGTCAGCCCCCAGGCAGCGCTCCTTCAGCTGCGAGGTGAACTCGCGCACGACCTTGAAGTTCACGTCGGCCTCGAGCAGGGCGAGGCGGATCTCGCGCATCGCCGCGGCGACGTCGTCCTCGGAGAGGGTTCCGCGCTGGCGCACGTCTCCCAGCGTTGCCTGGAGCTTCTCTGAAAGCGAATCGAACATCAGGGGTTGATTCTCGCAGCCACTCGCCACCGCCCCGCAGGAGCCCTCGCGCGGGCGTCAGGCGCTCGATCCGGACGGCGGTGCGGGCGGCCGGGGTCGCGACCGGCCCTCGGGCTCGGAGCGGCTCGCCAGCGCCTTGCCGATGCCGCCGAAGGCCTCGGCGAACTCGGACGGCACCACGAACACCTTGTTGGCGTCGCCTTCGGCGAGCGCCGGCAGCATCTTCAGGTATTCGTAGCTGAGCAGCTCGCGGTCGGGCTTACCCTCGTGGATCGCGGTGAACACCGTGTTGATCGCCTTCGCTTCACCCTCGGCGCGCAGGATCGCCGCCTGACGCTCGCCCTCGGCCGTGAGCACCGCGGCCTGCTTTGCTCCCTCCGCCGTGAGAATCTGCGCCTGCTTCTCGCCTTCCGCGGTGAGGATCGCCGCGCGCCGGTCGCGCTCGGCGCGCATCTGCTTCTCCATCGCGGTCCTGATGTCCGGCGGCGGGTCGACCGACTTGATCTCAACGCGGTTGATCCTGATACCCCACTTGCCGGTCGCCTCGTCGAGAACCGTGCGCAGCTCGGTGTTGACGTTCTCGCGGGCTGTGAGCGTGGCCTCGAGCGTGAGGCCGCCGATCACGTTGCGCAGCGTCGTCACCGTAAGCTGCTCGATCGCCTGCAGCGGGTTCGCGATTTCGTAGGTCGCCGAGCGCGGGTCCGTGATCGTGAAGTAGAGGACCGTTTCGATCCCGACGACCACGTTGTCTTCCGTGATCACCGACTGCGGCGAGAAGTTGACGACCTGCTCGCGCAGGTCGACGAGCGGCTTCACGCGATCGATGAAGGGGGTGATTATCGTCAGGCCCGGTTCGAGCGTGCGGCTGTAGCGCCCGAGCCGCTCGACCACGCCTGCGCGCGCCTGAGGGATCACGCGGATGGTGCGCGCGGCGAGCACGAGCGCGAACACCACGACGACCGCGATGACGATGAGAGCAGCCATGGATGAGTTCCTTTCTGTCCTTCTCTTGGCCCGTGCTGACGATCAGACGCCCGGGAGAGTACGGATGATCACTGCATCACAAGCGCGGTCGCGCCCCTGATCTCGACCACCTCGACGCGCTGGCCGACGTCGAACACCTCGTCATCGGCGTAGCTTCGCGCGGTCCACACCTCGCCGTCGACCTTCACGCAACCGACCCCCTCGTCGTTGGCGATCCGCTCGAGCACGATCCCCGGACGCCCGATCAACGCAGCGGCCCCGGTGCGGATCGACGGCGGCAGCCGCCGATGGCGCCGCGCCACCGGACGCAGGGTTCCGAACACGATCCCCGAGGCGAGCAGGAAGACGATCGCCGACAGGGCTGCGCCGACGCCGAGCAGGCTGACAACCGCGGCCAGCGCCGCTCCGAGAGCAAAGGGCGCGAGGTAGAAGCCGCCCTGGTGCATCTCTCCCACTCCGAGAAGACACGCTGCCACCAGCCAGATGATCCACGCGTCCATGACTCCAGGTTATCCGTCTGCAAACAGCGGGGCGCGGCTCACTCGGCGATCAGCGCCCGCGCAAAGTCCCCCGGATCGAACGGCCGCAGGTCCTCGAGCGACTCTCCCACGCCGATCAGCTTCACCGGCAGCTCGAGCTCTCGCGCGATCGCCAGTGCGATGCCGCCGCGCGCTGTGCCGTCCAGCTTCGTCAGCACTACGCCGGTCACGTGCGCCGTATCCGCGAACAGCTTCGCCTGGCGAAGCCCGTTCTGGCCGGTCGTCGCGTCGACGGTGAGCAGCGTCTCGTGCGGCGCGCCCTCGAGCTGCCGGGCGATCACCCTGCGCACCTTCCCGAGCTCTGCCATCAGGTCGTCCTGCGTGTGCAGTCGCCCTGCGGTGTCGATGATCACGACGTCGACGCCCCCGCTGCGCGCCCGGGCGATGGCGTCGAAGGCGACCGCGCCGGGGTCCGAGCCCTCGGCGCCGCGCACGATCTCACAGCCCGCGCGCTCGGCCCAGCCCTCGAGCTGCTCGCCGGCCGCTGCCCTGTAGGTGTCGGCGGCGCCCAGCAGCACGCTCACCCCGAGCTCCCGCTGAAGATGCCACGCGAGCTTGCCGATCGTCGTCGTCTTGCCCGTGCCGTTCACACCGACCGCCACGATCACCGTCGGTTGCGCTCGGATGTCGATGCGTGCGTCCCCGACCCGCGCGGTCTCGGCGAGCAGGGCGATCAGGCGCTCGCTCAGCGCTTCGCCACCCTCGAGCTTCCCCGACCCGGCCTCTGCTTCGAGCGCCTCGACGACCGACGCCGTGGTGCTCGCGCCGACGTCGGCGCTGATCAGCGCCTCCTCCAGGCGTTCCCAGGTGTGCTCGTCGAGCACGCCGAACAGGGTCGCCTGGATCTCCGAGCCGAGCGCCTGGCGGGTCTTGGCCATGCTCTCGCGCAGGCGCCGGAACAGCCCCCGGCGCCCGGATCCGCGCGGGTCGCCGGGTCGATTGCCCGCGTCCCCGTCAGGCGCTCCGCCCCCATCGTGAGGCCCGCTCCTCTCGGCGGTTATGAAGAGTTCGCTCCAGTCGCGCGCCACGGGGGAGCGCGACGATATCAGGCGATCTCCGCCATCTCGGACTGCGCCTGGAGCTCCGCCGGCAGGCGGCGGGAGAGAACCTTCGAGACCCCGTCGCCACCCATCGAGACGCCGTATAGCCAGTCCGCTGCCTCCATCGTGCGCTTCTGGTGGGTGATCACGATGAACTGCGCGCGGTCCGAGTAGCGGCGCAGCAGCGTCAGGAAGCGATCGAGGTTGATGTCGTCGAGCGCCGCCTCGACCTCGTCGAGGATGTAGAAGGGGCAGGGTCGCGCGAGGAACACCGCGAACATGAAGGCCAGCGCGGTCATCGACTTCTCCCCGCCCGAGAGCAGGGACAGGCGCTTCGTGGCCTTTCCCGCCGGCGTGATCTCGATCTCGACTCCGAGCAGCTCTTCGTCTTCCTGACCCTGCAGGGCCTCTGCCTCGGCCTCGGCGTCCGCGGCAGCCTCGCCGTCCGCGTCGCGATCACCGTCGTCCCGGTTGGGCAGCGGCTGGCCGCCGAGTACCGGGCGGGGCGCCCGTTCCTCGGCGACGAGACTGAGGCGGCCGGTCCCGCCCGGGAAGACGTGGCCCGCGAGCTCCTCGAAGTTGCGCGCCGCCGCGTCGAAGGTCTGCTCGAAGGTCTCATGGATCTGACGGTCCGTTTCGCGGATCACCCCGTTCAGCTCGCGCAGCGCCGTCTCGAGGTCGGTGCGCCGGCTCTCGAGCTCCTCGACGTGGGCAACCGCCTCCCCGTACTCCTCCTGCGCGAGCGGGTTGACCGGTCCGAGCTGCTCTCGGCGGCGCCCGAGGCGCTCCACACGCGCCAGCAGCGAGCGAGCCTGCTCCTCATCGAGCACGTCCTCCTCGGTGTCGATGGCCTGCGATCCATCCGCTGCCTGGGGCAGGGGCACACCAAGGCGCTGGGCGACGCCCGTGAGCTCCAGCTCGGCCTCGCCGGCCTGGTCGCGAAGCCGCTGTGCCGCGACCTCGGCCTCGGTCACGAGCTCGCCCGCGGCACGCAGGCCGGACTGGATCTCGGCCTCCTCTCCGGCGCACGCGCGCAGCTCCGCCGCCATCTCCTCACCGGCTGCGTGATCGCGCGCGAGCTGCTCCTCCAGCTGCTCGACACGCTCCGCCAACGCATCGCCGGCGCTCTGGAGGACGGTGGCGAGTCGCTTGGCCAGCGGCACCGCCGCGGTATCCGCGGCATGCTGCGCGCGCAGGCGCTCGCCTCGCGCTGCGCGCTCGGAGCGCTCGCGCCCGATCCGCTCCGCCTGGCGCCGCTCGGACGCGAGCTCGCCTTCCAGCTCGGCTTTCCTGACTGCCAGCGGTCCCTCGGCGGGGGCGGTGCGTCGCTGCTCGATCAGCCACTCCGTCCGCCGCCTGGCCTCCGAGGCGTCGGCGTGGCGGCGTTCGGCATCGCGCAGCGACGCTTCGCCCGCCACGCGAGCCTCCTCGGCGGCGTGCGCGTCCGCGAGCGCACGCTCGGAGGCCCCCCGCGCCTGGAGCTCGTCGCGAGCCGCGCTCTCCGTCGCCGCAAGGAGGCGATCTCGTTCGTTGCGCCGCGCCAGCACCCGCTCGGTGCCTCCCTCGGTCAGCTGGCGCACCTCGCCCCAGGAGGCAAACCAGACCCGGCCTGCGCGCGTCACCGCGATTCCGCCGAAGCCCCCGGGCAGATCCTCCAGACGCTCGACCACCCAGGCATCGTCGAGCAGACGCGCGGCCAGCTCGAGGACCTGCGGAGGCCCGCTGACGAGATCCAGGAGCTTCACGGCGCCCGCGAGCGGCTGCCTAGCTTGATCCCCCGCCGGCGTGCGCTCCAGCTCCTCCGGGCCGATCTCGGCGAGCAGCGCCGTGCCACCGTCCGGACCGGCGGCGTCGAGCAGCGCCTGCGCGCCCGCCACGTCCTTTACGACGGGCGCATCGAGACGACCCCCGAGCGCCGCCGCGAGCGCGAGCTCGTAGCCGTCCTGCACGCGCAGCTCCTCGCTCAACGCCGAGGGGAGGCCGGGCTCGGAGACCTCGACCCGCACGTGGCTGCGCAGGAACTGGTTCGCCGCGGCGAGCTCGGCGCCGACGCGAGCCGACTCGCGGCGCGCGGTCTCGACCTCGCGCTCGCTCGCGGCCAGCCGCTCGCGTGCCCGCTCGGCCGCCTGCTGGGCCTGCTCACGAGCCACCCCCGCCGCGGCGAGCTCCGCCTCCAGCTCCCCGGCGCGACCGTTCTGGCGCTCGCGCGCCTCCTGCAGGTCGGCGGTCTCGCGCTGTATCTCAAGCTCGCGCCCGCTCTCGATCTCGTCGAGCTGCGCCTGCAGCGCGGCGATGCGATCGTCGAGGACGCCCGTCTCGAGGGCGTCCTGCGCCTGCGGGCCCGCCTGACCGATCGCCGCGAGCTCCCGCTCGACGCGTTCGATGCGGCTCGCCAGCGCCTCTGCGCTCGTGCCCACCTGCTCTGCGCGCAGCGCGAGCCGCTCGCGCGCCGAGCGCGCATCGTAGGCGAGCCGCGCCAGCGCGTCGTGGCGCTCGGTCCGCTCGGCGAGCGCCCGCTCGGCCAAGCCCCGCCGGTCGATCGTCGCCTGAAGCCGCGACTCGAGGACCGCGCGCGCGCTCCTCGCCTGGCTCACTCGCTGCTCGGCGAGGAGAAGCTCCTGCCGGCGCGAGCGCCAGTCCTCGCGCGCGAGTTGCAAACGGGCCTCGAGTATCTGGCGCTCGAGACGCTCATGAAGCTCGGCCGCTTCGGCCTGGCGCTTGAGCGGCCGCAGCCGCGTCCGTGCCTCGCGCTCGACGTCGAGGGCGCGATCGACGTTCTCCTGCGTGCGTTCGAGCTTCAGCTGCGCTCGCCGCCGGCGCTTGCGGTGCTTGCCGAGACCGGCCGCCTCCTCGATCAGCAGCCGGCGGTCGCGCGGCTTGGAGGTCACGATCGCGTCGACGCGGCCTTGGGAGATCACCGAATGCGACTCCTTGCCGAGGCCCGTGTCCGAGAGCATCTCGATCACGTCCGTCAGGCGGCAGCGGGCCCCGTTCAACCGGTAGGTCCCCTCGCCGGTGCGGTCGAGGCGCCTCGCGACCGATATCTCGCCCAGGGGCACATCCACCGTGCCATCGGAGTTGTCCAGGACGATCTCGACTTCGGCCGAGCTGCGCGCCTGGACGCCCCTTCCGCCGCCGAAGATCACGTCCTGCATGGACTGCCCGCGAACGGCCAGCGGCGACTGCTCGCCCATCGCCCAGAGCACGGCGTCGGTGACGTTCGACTTGCCGGAGCCGTTCGGTCCAACCACGACGCTGACGCCCGGTCCGAAGTCGAGGCGCGTGCGGCCCGGAAACGACTTGAAGCCCTTCAACGTGACCGACTTCAGCCGCACGCCGGATTGCCTCTCATGCCCGTGGCCCCGTCTCGAGCGTGTCGAAGGCCTCGCGCGCGGCCTCCTGCTCGGCGTGCTTCTTGCTCCTGCCGCTGCCGCTGCCGAGCTCGCGTCCGTCGACGAGCGCCGTCACCTCGTAGACGCGCTCGTGCGGCGGACCACCCTCGCTGGTCACCTCGTAGCTGACCTCTGCACCGCGCCGGGCCAGCAGCTCCTGAAGCGCCGACTTGAAGTCGACTGGATGCTCGAGCGCACCCTCGATCTCCGGCATGAAGGCCTGCACGACCGCATTCGCCGTGCGCTCGTAGCCGGCGTGCAGGTAACAGGCCCCGATCACGGCCTCGAGCACCGAGGCGAGCACCCGCTCGGTCTCGACCAGTGCGGCGGCGCTCTCGCGCACGCCCGCGGGCGCAGCCGCGCGCAGGCGCTCGGGAAGCGCCAGGCGTTCGGCGACGGCCCGACAAGAAACCCCCGATACGGCCTGCGCTCGGATCTTGGTGAGGCGTCCGGCTCCGAAGCGCTCGGCCTCCAGGCGCGGATAGAGGTATGCCGTGACCGCCAGCCCCAGCACGCTGTCCCCGAGGAACGCGAGGCGCGCGTATGAGTCGCTGCGCCGCTCGCTCCACGAGGCATGGGTGAACACTTGGCGGGCGAGCTCCCCGGGGAGCTCGTCGAGCAGCTCGGCCAGCAGCTTCATCGGGGTCGTCTCCTTCCGCCGATCCCGCTGCGTTACGCATGCTCGGGGTCATCGATCCTGGCACCGTGGGCGAGCACGAAGTCCACCGTCTGACCGACCGTGAGGATCTGCGCCGCCTGCTCGTCGGATATACGCACGCCGTATGTGTCCTCGAGCTCCTGCACCAGCGTGTACAGGTCCAGCGAGTCGGCCTCGAGATCCTCCTTGAAACGGGTCCCCTCGCCGATCGCCCCGGGATCGACGTCGAGCTCATCGGCGAGGTGCGAGCGAACCAGCTCGAAGACCTGCTCGCGCGCGCTCATCGGAGCTGGCGCGCAGCGTCGTGCTCGATCGCGGGCGTGGACTCGGTCATGGGACGCTGGCGCATCCGTCTTGGCGCGGTGGGACCCTCATCCTGTGTGGGGCAGGCTAGCGGCCGGCGCGGACACGGGGACCTGCCGCAGCGCTCCCGCCTGCTCGAGCGCGAGGTGGGTCCGCTCGACGAGGTTCCCGCGCGCGCCGCGCTCCGCCCGCAGGATCGCCTGGGCGAAGCCATCCCTGGTGAAGCTGCCGTGGGGCACCACGCCGAGCCGCCGCAATCCCAGCAGGTAGGCGCCGCCCTGGGCCTCGGGATCGAGCTCCTCGCGAAACCCCCTCAGCGCTCCCCGCAACAGCAGGCCGCCGAGCTTCGCGCGGGCGGATGACATGGCCGCGTCCCTGATGGCGCCGAGCATCAGCTGCGACACGCCCTCCGCCAGCTTCAACGCGATGTTGCCGGTGAGGCCGTCGGTGACGATCACGTCCGCCGTGCCGCCGACGAGGTCGCCGCCCTCGACGTTGCCGACGAAGTCGAACGGCCCGGAGCCGCCTGCTGTCCGCTCCAGCAACTCGGCGTGGGTTTCCCGGAGCAGGGCGCTGCCGCGCTCGGGCTCCTCGCCGTTGGACAGCAGCCCCACGCGCGGGCGCGCGATGCCGAGCACCGTCTGCGCGAGGCCCGCGCCCATGAAGGCGAACTGGACGAGATGCTCACGCCGGCATTCGGCGTTCGCGCCGACGTCGAGCAGCGTCACCGGCCGCTCGGGGACCGGCAGCGGCAGAGCAAGCGCCGGACGGTAGATGCCGTGCGCGCGCTTGATGTTGAATGTTCCCGCGGCGAGCGCGGCGCCGGTTCCGCCGGCGCAGACGAGCGCCTGAGCGTCGCCCTCGGCGACCGCGCGCGCGGCCCGCACGATCGACGCCTCGGGGGTGGCCCGGACGGCGCTCGCGGGGTCGGCGCTCTTGGCGATCGACACCGGGGCGTCGACGATCCGCACGCCGGGCGGCGGCTCACCGAGCTCCGCAGCGGGGCCGAACAGGATCACTTGCGCGCCGCGCCCGGCGGCGATCTCCGCGCCCGCGGCGACCTCGGCAGGCCCCAGATCTGCGCCGTTGCAATCCACCGCGACGGTTATCACTCCCGGCTGCGCTCCTTCGAGATGCGGCGGTGAGGGCGAGGACCCCGGCGCCGCCTCGGCGCTACTCGTCGGCGTGCTCGTGCTCGTGATCGTGCGCTCCGGGCACCGCCACCTCGCGGCCGGCGTAGGTGCCGCAGGTGGGACATACCCGGTGCGGCCTTCGCGGGCTGTGACACTGCGGACACAGGTTCAGGGCGGGGGTCCCGATCTTGTGCTGGGCCCGCCGCTTCGCCGTCCGGCTGTGCGACTGCTTTTTCTTGGGAACCGCCATCGGAAGGCGACTAGGCTACCAGTCCCCGGGCTGGCTACTCGAGCTTGAGCTCACTCAGCTTCGCCCAGCGCGGGTCGGGTGCCGACTCATGGCGGTGCTCGGGGCCCTCGTCGTTCAGGTCCGCGGCGCACACGGGGCAGAGCCCCGCGCAATCCTCGCGGCAGAGCACCTTGGCGGGCAGGGCGAGCACGAACGCGTCGCGAGCCCAGGCCGCGAGATCGAGCGTCTCATCGCGCACGTAGGGGCTGTCGAGCTCCTCGCCGGCGCCCGGCCGGTCCACCTCGCGAGCGTCGACATCCACGTTCGGCTGCGCCTCCTTGAGGCAACGCACGCACGGGCCTTGAAGCCTCGCCGTGAATCTCAATCGCAACGCATAGCCGCCGCCGGTCATCCGCGAGGCGTCGAGCTGGACCGGCACGCTGGCCGATCCCTGATCGGACGCGGCCGTGTAGCGCTCCGCGCCGAGCACAAGTGGATCGATCGGCACCTCGAGCTTCAACCGCCGCGCCTCTCCCGGGCTCAGGCGCAGGCCGGCGAGGTCGAAGTCGTGGGTCCTTGCGGGCATCGCCTCTCAGGCTAGCGACGACGCAGCGAGCCCTAGCCTCCTGACCGCAGCTCCCGCTTGAGCACCTTCCCCGTCGCGTTGCGCGGCAGCTGATCGACGAACACGACCTCCCGCGGAACCTTGAACCGGGCGAGGTTCTCCTTTACGTACTGCTTGACGTCCTCGTCGTTCAGCTGCTCGCCGTTTCGCCTCACGACGAACGCCCTCAGCCTCTCTCCGAACTCCTCGTCGGGCACGCCGAGGACCGCGGCCTCCTCGATCGCCGCATGGTCGGCGAGCAGGTCCTCGACCTCTCGCGGGAACACGTTCTCGCCCCCGCTCACGATCATCTCGTCGTCGCGGCCGTCGACGAACAACCGTCCGTGCTCGTCGAAATGGCCGACGTCGCCGGTGCTCATGAGGCCGCCGACGATCTCCTTCCCGCCGCCGCCGGTGTAGCCCTCGAACATCATCTCGTTCGCTACGAAGATGCGCCCGGCCTCGCCCGCAGAGACTTCCCTGCCGTCCGCGTCGAGCAGCTTTACGACGGTTCCCATCGGTGGGCGCCCCGCGGTCCCCGGAGCCGCGCGCAGGTCCTCGGGGGTCGCGATCGTCGCCCACGCCACCTCGGTGGAGCCATAGAGGTTGTAGAGGACGTCCCCGAACACGTCCATCGTGCGGGTCGCAAGGTCCCCGGGCAGCGCAGAGCCGCTGAGGGCGATCACCTCCAGTGAGTGCAGGTCATAGCGCGCGATCGTCTCAGGCCCCAGATCGAGGATCCGCTGCAGCATCACCGGCACGAGCGCGAGCGCACTCGCCCGGTGATGCGCCACGGCCCGCAGCGTGTCCTCCGGATCGAACTTCCGTCTCAGCACCAGCGTGGAGGCGAGCGGCAGCGCGAGTGTGAAATGGGCGAACCCCCACGAGTGGAACATCGGGGCGGCGATCATCGTCACGCCCCGCGCCCTGAGAGGGATCTTCGACAGCATCGCAGCCATCGGCTCGATCGAGTCGGGCTCCTTGCGAGCCGCGCCCTTGGGCGCGCCCGTCGTACCGGAGGTGAGGATCACGACGCGACCCTTCTCCACGGGCGCCGAGCGCTCGGATGGATCTCCCCGGGCGATCAAATCGTCGAGCGACGGGTCGCTGATGGCGCCTTGCGGATCGTGCCAGGCCACGAACCGCTTGCGCCCCTCGGCGCCCTCGCGGACGAGCTCGGCGAACTCCTCGTCGTAGATGACCGCCGTGGGCTGCTCGCGCGCCAGGACGTCCGCGAGTTGCGGAGCCGCGAAGGCGGTGTTCAGGTACAGGGCACTCGCCCCGAGCTTCGAGCAGGCGACCGTCGCATCGACGAATCCCCTGTGGTTGCGGCACATGATCGCCACGCCGTCGTGTTCGCCGATGCCCGCCTTCGCCAGCTCCGCGGCGAGCGCGTTCGTGCGCCGGTGCACCTCCGCGAACGTGAGCGTCCCCCTGTCGTCGACGAGCGCGGCCGTGTGGGGATAGCGGATCGCCGCGCCCGCGTAGGCGGCGGCCGGAGTGGGACCCCAGCGTCGCAGCGCGGCGAGCGAGCGCGCCGCCCTATCGGGCCGCGTCGGCCGCAGCATGCCGGTGGCGAGCAACGTCCTCGCGACGTGCGCCTTGTACAGCATCCGCTGCCCGATGAGTTGCGGGTTCACGCTCGCCGATAGGGGATCGGTCGCTCGGTCACCGCTTGCCCAGCCAGGCGCGGCCTAGCTGACTTCCGCTGGTTCGTCCTTGCCCTGCAGCCGCTCGCGACCGCGCTGGACCGCCGCGATGAACTTCGACAGGTTCACCTCGAGCGTGTTGAGGATCTCGTCCGCATAGTCCTCGGCGCCCAGGCGTATCTCGCGCTCGCGAGCGCGGGCGTCCTCGACGATGTCCTCGGCGGCCCGCTCGGCCTGCTTGGTGACCTCCTCCTCGCCCACGAGCCGCTCCTGGCGCTCGCGAGCGTCTTTGATGATCCGCTCGGCCTCCTTCTTGGCCTCGGCCAGCATCTCCTGGCGCTCCTTGACGATCCAGCGGGCCTGCTTGATCTCCTCCGGGATCGTGGCACGCATCTGGTCGAGGGTGTCGTAGATCTCCTCCTTGTCGACGCGGACCTGGTCGGTGAGCGGCACCGGCTTGGCGTTGTGCACCAGGTCGTCGAGCTTGTCTATGAGTACGAGGACGTCCATCTAGGAGCCACCTCGGCGGGGCATCCGGACCCGCGGTCGGTACGTGAGGTTCGCCATCAAGTCTCCTGTCATTTCGTCAGCGCCTGAGCTCTTCCTGCAAGCGCCGTGCCACCTCTTCGGGCACGAGATCATCGATCTTTCCTCCAAACGTGGCTAGCTCCTTGACGCCG
>DASZFA010000034.1:0-163832 GCA_035940255.1 Solirubrobacteraceae bacterium | reverse complement strand
AGTTGCATCGCGACGTTCATGCTGCTGCTCGACGTGACGATCGTGAATGTCGCGCTGCCGTCGATCGAGCGCAGCCTCGGCGCCAACTTCAGCGACCTCCAGTGGGTGATCGACGCCTACGCGCTGACCCTCGCGGGCGCGCTGCTGGCGGCTGGGTCGCTGGCCGACAAGGTCGGCCGCAGGCTCGTCTTCATGCTCGGGCTGGCGATCTTCACCGCGTCGTCGCTGGCGTGCGGGCTGGCTCCCGACCCGCTCTTCCTGCAAGTCTCGCGCGCGGCGCAGGGCATCGGCGGGGCGATGATGTTCGGTACCGCGCTGGCGCTGATCGCGCAGGAGTTCCAGGGTCGTGACCGCGGGACCGCGCTTGGCATCTGGGGTGGGACCACGGCGTTGGCGGTTGCGACCGGGCCGCTCGTGGGCGGCGCGCTCGTGGACGGGCTGTCGTGGCGCTGGGTCTTCCTCGTGAACGTCCCGATCGGCCTCGCCGCGCTCGTGGTCGCGCGGCTGCGGTTGCGGGAGTCGCGCAACCCGGCCGCCTCGGGCGTCGACCTCCGGGGCGTGGCGCTGCTGTGCCCCGCCCTCTTCCTGCTCGTCTACGCGTTGATTCGTGGCAACGATGCGGGCTGGGGGAGCGCCCTTATCGTCAGCTGCTTCGGGGCCTCCGCACTGCTGCTCGCGCTGTTCGTCGTGGTCGAGCGCCGCGCCCCCGACCCGCTGCTCGACCTCTCGCTGTTCCGCAAGCCGGCCTTCACGGGCGTCACGATCTGCGGCTTCACGCTGTCGGCGTCGATCTTCTCGATGTTCCTCTACATCACGCTCTTTTTCCAGAACGTTCTGGGGTTCTCGCCTTTCGAGGCGGGGCTTCGGTCGCTGCCGGTGACCTTGCCGATACTGTTCGTCGCGCCGCTGAGCGGCCGGCTGACTGCGCGCGTGCCGGTGCGGCTGCTGCTCGGGACGGGGCTCGCGTTCGTGACGGTTGGGCTGCTGCTGATGGGGAACCTGTCCGACTCGTCCGGGTGGACCGCCCTGGTGCCCGGCCAAATCCTGGCCGGCATCGGGATAGGCCTCGCCACCCCCGGGCTGGCCTCGACCGCCGTCGGCGTGGTCGGCCCGCAGCTGAGCGGTATGGCGTCGGGCGCAAGCAACACTGCTCGTCAGCTAGGGATCGCCACCGGGATCGCCGGCCTCGGCGCGATCTTTCAGTCGAAGATCGAGTCGACGCTCACCCCGCTGGTCGCCGGCATGCCCGCGTCGTCGCATGTACACGAGCTTGCGCGGGCTGTGGCGTCGGGCGGGACCGGGCGCGCATTGCGGGCGGTGCCGCCTGCCGACCGCGACAAGGTGGCGCACGCCGCACACCACGCGTTCGTGACGGGCTTCAACACGATTGCGCTCGTGAGCGTCGCTGTAGCGGCGGCCGGGTCCGTGGCAGGGTACGCGCTGGTGCGCTCGCGGGACTTCGTGGGCAGCGCCGCTCCGCCGGCGGCTCCGTCGGAGCCGCCAATGGGCGGCGCGCCCCCACGCGCTCGCACCGCCGGCTCGACACGGTCATCCGTGTGAGCGACGGCGTGTGTGTCACCCGACCCCCTTGGGCGATTGTGTCGCGGCGGCCCCGTGACCTCATTGCTTCTCCAGACCGGCAGGCGTACTCTCCTGCCCAAGTCCCCTACCCACGGGAGGTCCTCATGGCCACCAGCATGCTCCCTGACGTCGGTATCGAGCTTCGGGAGGGTTACGCCGAAGTCGGCGATGTGAACTTGCATTACGTCGAGGCTGGTGCAGGGCCGCTGATCGTGCTGCTGCACGGCTTCCCGGAGTTCTGGTTCGGTTGGCGGCTACAGATCGAGCCGCTCGTGGCGGCGGGTTTTCGGGTGGTCGCGCCCGACACGCGTGGCTACAACCTGTCATCGAAGCCAGAGAGCTTCGAGGCCTACGCCGTCGACCTGCTCGCCGCCGATATCCGCGGCCTCATCGGACAACTCGGTGCGGAGTCCGCCCATTTGGTCGGTCACGACTGGGGCGGATCCATCGCCTGGACCACCGCGATGAACCACCCCGAGGTGGTCGACCGACTCGCCATCCTCAACGCGGCCCATCCGCGGCGGCTCCAAGAGGGACTGCACCACCCGAGCCAGCTTCGGAAGTCCTGGTACTTCTTCTTCTTTGCAGTACCGGGACTGCCCGAGGACGTGGTGCACGGCAGAGACTGGCACTTCTTCCGACACTTCCTGCATGACGCGAACCCGCCTTACACGCCACAGGAGATCGAACGCTACGTCGAGGCGTGGTCGCAGCCAGGGGCAGCGGCCGGGATGATCAACTACTACCGCGCCTCGGTAAGACAGTCCCAGAAGGAAGCCGTAGCAAAGCTTCGCCCCATTTCGGCGCCGACACTGGTCATCTGGGGGCAGCGCGATTCGTACCTCGGATCGGAGCTCGCCGAGCCCGACCGCGACGACGTGCCCAACCTCGACCGCGTGGAGCGCTTGGCCGACGCGTCGCACTGGGTGCATCACGACGAGGCTGAACGCGTCAACCAACTGCTCATCGACTTCTTCGCCCCGGCGGCATAGGACTAAAGGCTGGTCGAGCGTGACGGTATGAGCGAGTATTCGAGAGTGTCCCTAACCGACTTCTGAGAACTGCACTACGATCTCTTGCTCGGGCGTCTTTGTCGTGCGGGGGGCCGTGGTGTCGGAGTCAGTCGAGCTTGCGACGATCCTGCTGACCGATCTGGTCGGCTCGACTCGGCTGGCTACCTCTGTCGGCCCGGTGCGCGCCGATCAGCTGCGCGAGGAGCACTTCACGCTGTTGCGCGACGCGATCGGAGCGGCCGACGGCAAGGAGGTAAAGAACACCGGGGATGGGCTGATGGTCGCCTTCAGCTCGGCCTCGCGGGCGGTGAAGTGCGCTGTGGCGATGCAGCAGCTGTTCGAGCGCCGATATCGCGACGCCGAGCAGGGCCTTCATGTTCGCATCGGCCTCGGCGCGGGGGAGTCAACGCTCAAGGACGGGGACTACTTCGGCATGCCCTCGATCGAGGCGGCGCGTCTGTGCGCGCAGGCGCCCTCGGACGGCATCCTCATCTCGGCGGCGGTGAAGATGCTCGCCGGGCGCTGTGAAGGCGTTGAGTTTGCGTCGGCGGGTGAGCTCGAGCTGAAGGGCTTCCCGGAGCCTGTGGAGGCGTTCTCGGTCTCCTGGACGCCGCTTGTCGAGGAGGCCGGGGGTGCGAGTCGATGGCCGCTGCCGGCGGTGCTGCGCTCGGTGCCCCCCCTCTCCTACGTGGGGCGCGTTGAGGAGCGCGCGGGGATCGAGGAGGCGATGGTGCTCGCCCGCGACCGGGCGCGTCAAGTAGTCCTGCTTTCGGGTGAGCCGGGGATCGGCAAGACGAGACTCGCGAGCTTTGCAGCGCACCGTGCGCACGCCGAGGGCTTTGCGGTCTGCTGGGGTGCGTGCTCTGAGGAGCTCGCGGTGCCGTATGAGCCCTGGATCGAGGTGTGCTCGCAGATAGTCGACCACGCCCCACAGGAGCTGCTTCGCAGCCACGTTGAGCGTCACAAGGGCGAGCTTGGCCGACTGGCTCGAAACCTGGAGGGGCGCGTAGAGGCTCTCCCCGAACCCCAGGCATCTGACCCCGAGACCGAGCGCTACCTGCTGTTCTCGGCCGTCGCGGGACTCCTCCAGGAGGTAGCTCCGAGCGTGCCGGTGTGCCTGGTGTTAGATGACCTGCACTGGGCCGACGGTCAGTCGGTGGCGCTTCTCAAGCACGTCGTTCGGAGCGTCGAGCGGGGTGCGCTGTATCTGATCGCCACCTACCGCGACTCAGACCTCGGCAAGGATCATCCGCTCACCGCCCTGCTGGCCGACCTGCGGTCCATCGAGGGCGTGCAGCGCATCTCCCTGCAGGGCCTCGGCGCGGATGAGGTGGCCCAGATCATGACCGCCGTCGCCGGCCATGAGCTCGAAGCGGATGGCATCGAGCTGGCGGGACAGATCGCCACCGAGACCGGTGGCAACCCGTTCTTCGTGGGGGAGATCCTGCGCGGACTCTCAGAGTCCGGTGCGCTCGTCTTCGACGAGGACAGCGGGCGTTGGAGCATCGACAGCTCCGCGGCCATTGCGCTGCCCGAGAGCGTGCGCGAGGTGATCGAGCGCCGTGTCGAGCGCCTGGGCGATGAGGCGCTCGAGGTCCTGACCCAGGCGGCGGTGATCGGGCGCGTCTTTGACCTTGAGCTGCTTGAGTCGATGCTCGAGATCGAGGAAAGCCAGCTGCTGGATCACCTCGAGGCGGCCGTCGCTGCCTCCCTGCTTGCCGAGTCAAGCGACCGAGTCGGGCAGTTTCGCTTCGCGCACGCGCTCATCAACCAGACGCTGTACGAGGGCCTCGGCGCCACCCGCCGCGCGCGCATGCACGCGCGTGTTGCCCAAGCGCTCGAGGACCTCTACGGCGAGGACCCGGGCGATCGCCTTGCAGAACTCGCGCTGCACTGGCGCCTTGCGGCCGTCTCGCTCGATAGGGCCAAGGCGGCCGACTACGCCCTCAGGGCCGGTCAGCGCGCTCTCGAGAGCCTCGCGCCGGCCGAGGCCGTGAAGCTGTTCGCCGACGCCGTCGAGCTGATGGGCGATGTCGAGAGCGCCGAGCGTTGTGAGGCGCTGATCGGGCTCGGTGAGGCCCAGCTCCAGAGTGGGGAGGCCGCCTTCCGTGAGACGCTGCTCGAGGCCTCGCGGATAGCCTCCGCCCTCGCGGACGCCGAGCTCGCCGCGCGAGCGGCGCTGGCGAACAACCGCGGAGGGGGGGTCCCAAGCACGTTCGGTGAGATCGACACCGAACGGCTTGCGGCGATCGAGCGGGCGATCGAGCTCGATGACCCACCGAATCACGCCAGCCGCGCGCGACTGCTCGCGATCAAGGCGCTGGAACTCGAGTGGCACCCGGACTTTGACATGCGTCGCGCGCTCGCCGAGGAGGCGATCTCGCTGGCCCGTGCCACGAAGGACACGAGGACGCTCGCCGAAGTCCTCCGGAACGTAGTTGAAACGATCCGGGCACCGGATACGCTCGCCTGGCGAATCGGTCTTGTCGAGGAGCTCGTTGACTGCGCCGCCGCGGCGGGCGATCCTGCCCTCCGATTCTCGGCGCACAACTTCCAATTCAACTTTTGCGTCGAGCGCGGGGACCTCGAGCGCGCAAAGCTCGCGCTGGAGCAGCAGCAGCTGCTCGCACACGAGCTCGACCAGCCCACGTTCAGCTGGCTCGCCACGTTCAACCCGGCCGGTTGGGAGCTCATGCACGGCGATCTGGTCGCCGGCGAGCGCTTATTCGAGAGCGCGTTCCAGATCGGACAGGAGGCGGGACAACCCGACGCCGTCTTTGTCTACGCCGCCGCGCTCACGCAAGCGCGTAGTTATCAAGGCCGCGCACAAGAGGTCATCGACATGATGGAGCAGAGCGTGAGCGCCTATCCTGCGATCGCCGCCTGGCGAGCCGGACTGGCAGCGACGCTGTCCTATCTCGGTCGTGGAGTCGAGGCCGCGAAGATCCTCGAGCAGGCCGCGAGTGACCGCTTCGAGCACATCGCGCCGGACACGGCCACGTTGACCGCGCTGGCGCTGTATGCCGACGCCGCCGTGTTGACCGACAGCTCAGCCCCCGCCTCGACCCTCTACGAGCTCATTGAGCCGTGGGCCGACCAGATCGTCTGGAACGGCATCATCGGCTACGGACACGCCCGCATGTGGCTGGGCCTCCTCGCTGCATGCATGGGAGACCACGAGCAGGCCGATCAGCACTTGGCGTTCGCGTGCGATTTCCAGGAGACCCATGGCTTGCTTCTATGGGCAGCCCGCGCCCATCTGGGCTGGGCGGAGGCACTCGCCGGACGAGGCGATGCTCGAGCACGCGAGCACGCCGCCCGCGCGCTCGAGCTCTCGCAGGAGCACGGCTTCGGCCTCTTCGAGGAGCGCGCAGGCGCTCTCGTCGAAGCGGAGTCAACCGCCTAGGGTGCTAAGCGCTCGATCAGCCAGCCCTCGCCTGCGCGACGGAAGCGCAGCCGGTCGTGCAGGCGGTCGCGGCGCTGCTGCCAGAACTCGAGCGCTTCGGGGGCGAGGCGAAAGCCGCCCCAGCTGCTCGGCATCGGTAACTCACCATCCGCATAGCGGCGCTTCAGGTCGCCGACGCGGCGCTCGAGCTCCTCGCGGCTTTCGATTGTCCGGCTCTGGGGTGAGGCCAGCGCGCTGACCTGGCTGCTTCGCGGGCGGGTGCGAATGTATGTCGCCGACTCCTCAAGGCTCGTGTGCTCGACCGTTCCCTCGATCCTCACCTGCCGGCCGAGCGGATCCCAGTGAAAGAGCAGAGCGGCGCGCGGGTTGTCCGCAAGCTCGCGGCCCTTGCGGCTGGCGTAGTCTGAGAAGAAGACAAAGCCGCGCTCGTCAAAGGCCTTGACGAGCACCATGCGCACCGACGGCACCCCGTCGGCGGATGCGGTGGCGAGGGCGGCGGCCTGTGGTTCGCGCACGCCCGCCGCTCCGGCCTCGTCGAACCAGGAGGCGAATTGGCGCAGGGGGTCGCGGTCGAGGTCGTCCTCGAGCAGTGGTATTCCAAAATCGGTCACGAGACGCATTCTGCCGGGCTGAGCGGTCCAGGGCACGCCATTCTCGATGAGCGTAAGCGCTTAGCGGTCGGCCATCTCCGTGTCGCCGCAGTGTGCCGTGACGGCTCTGAGTCGCAGCGGGGCGGGCGCTTCCGCTTTCCCAGCGCATCGGGCCTGGGTCAAGAGCGCTGAGATTCGCGAGCGGTAGTCTTGCACCAGCTGCCCCTTCGGGCGACCGGGCGGGAGCACGCCGAGACGCGCAGCGACTAGCCTCGGAGCCTCGCTGAGCATGCCTGTAGCGCCGTCCGCGGGCGACTGTAGCTACCGACCAGTCGCCCGCGTTCCTGAAAGGATCGTTATGGCTCCCACGCAGCTTCCCGGAGGTACCTTCACCCTCGCCGATGACCTGACGGTCACCCGCTTCGGCTACGGCGCCATGCAGCTCGCCGGACCGCACGTGTTCGGTCCGCCCGCCGACCGCGGTGCGGCCGTCGCGGTGCTGCGCGAGGTCGTCGAGCTGGGGATCACGCACATCGACACCAGCGACTACTACGGCCCGCACGTCACCAACCAGATCATCAGGGAGGCGCTTTACCCATATCCGGACGACTTGCGGATCGTGACCAAGGTCGGGGCCCGCCGTGACGCCGAGGGCGGATGGCCCACGGCGCTGGCGCCCGAGGAGCTGCGCCAAGCTGTGCACGAGAACCTCGTGAACCTCGGCGTCGATGCGCTTGATGTCGTGAACCTCCGCGTGGGCGGCTTTGACGCCCCGACACCCGGTTCGATCGCCGAGCCGTTCACCGTGCTGGCCGGGATGCAACAGGAGGGCCTGATCAAGCACCTGGGCGTCAGCACCGTCGAACCGGCTCAGGTCACCGAAGCGCAGGCGATCGCCTCGATCGTGTGCGTCCAGAACTTCTACAACATCGCCCACCGCGTCGACGACGCGCTTATCGACTCCCTCGCCAAGCAGGGCATCGCCTATGTGCCGTACTTCCCGCTGGGCGGTTTCACCCCCCTGCAATCCGATGCGCTAGCGTCGGTGGCGTCGCGGCTTGAAGCAACCCCGATGGCGGTCGCGCTCGCGTGGCTGTTGCAGCGCTCTCCCAACATCCTGCTCATTCCCGGCACCTCGTCGGTCGCCCACCTGCGCGACAACCTCGCCGGGATAGGGCTCAGACTGCCCGACGACGCCGTGGCTGACCTCAACGCGCTCTCACAAGGAGCCCCCCGATAGGTAGGCGCCCGACTGGATCCAGACCAGACCGACGAGGTTGCCTAGCGCGATGTTCACGTCGTAGAGGTGCAGGCCCCATTCGGGTCCAAGGGTTTCTTCAAGCAATTGCCTCGGGTCGCCTGCCGGCCCGGCGCTGGTGACCTGCAGCGAGCTGGCGCCGTTGGCTTGCTTGCACTGGCCCGTGTACTGGGCGGGGGTCGCTACCCACGGAGTGGGCGCTATTGGCACCTGAATAAAGGCGCCGAGCGGTCCTGGGAAAGGCGAGGTCGGATAGTAGGACAGCAGTGGTCCCGCATGCTTTCCTTGGAGAATCAGCGCGGGGTTCACGCACATCACCTGGAGGCTGTGATTTTCTGTTGTTCCGAAGAACGCACCGGGCGGCGGTTCGTGAAGGAACGTCGAGTAGGCAACAACACAGCGCGTCTGCCAGACAACCTGGCACGTGGGGACGTGCTGGAACGAACCGCCGACGGTCCCGCCGATCGGCACGGTGAGGTTTCCCCCGGGCAACACTGCGGACACGAGCTGATGGCGCAGTCCCGGGTTGGGGTCGATCCGTTCTTGGATCAGCTGGGTGAGCATTTCGGCGCCCTGGGAGTGTCCGATCAGCACCACGCCCCGGCCATGGTTGTACTTGGCGAGGTATTCCTGCCACGCCGACACGACCCCCGCGTAGGCGACGGCTTCCCCTTCGGGCGCTGGTGCGACTTCGCCGAAGGCCACAGCCAGAGTCACCTGCGGGTAAACCGGGGCGTAGACCTTGCACACCTGCGAGAAGCGCGACGCCTGAGACACCGCGATCGCAGTCTCTTCGGGTTCGATCGCTAGGTTCGCATTCGGCGTGGCTTGACCGCTGACCGTGGGATACACGTAGAAGCAGTCGATCGGGGGGTTGCTCGCCGGCTTGGCGTGTTCCACGAGCGAGGACCCGTTGCCGAGCTCGACCGTCGCGGTCTCACTGCTCAGGCAGGGGTTGTTGGCGAGCCCCGGTTTGCACAGCCATACGGTGCCCGCTGCAGAGGCAGACGCCGCCGCAAGTCCCGACATGACGAGGGCAACCACGCCAACGGCTGCTAGCAGCCACGTTCGCAGTCCGATAGTCCGGGTCGGTGAGTTATTCGTGGTGGACATCAGGTGGTCTCCTGTCAGCGTGGTGGCATTTCGACCAGCGCGAGCCGCTCGTCGGGTTCACACGTACGTGTGGTCGCGGCGGCTTGAAGTAGCGAGACGAGCTTGATCGGGCCGGAAGGTTGGCCGTGCCGGCGCCCTCAGACAAGAGCCGGAGATCGTCTCCGAGTCGAGCTCGATCTCGAGTGTGACCTGCGCTCGCGCGGGTTGCATGCCACCCACTCTCCCCCATGGGCATGCCCGTTCGCGATAGGGCAACACCCTAGTATTTAGAAAACGCGGCAATCACAACGAAGGACGTCTTCCATGGGGGGAGCGGCGGTTTCCTCGGACGCGCCGCGCACGTCCGGCAGCTCCGGTCAGGCTGATCGACTGCATCAGTCCAGGCGCATTCGGCTGTTGCTCGGCCTCGCCACACTGGGCTCAAGCGAGAGCCCAACACCTCATCGGCCAATCTGCAATACTTAAGTGGATGCTTCAGTATTCGCCCACGCAGCCGACGCCCGGAGGGCCCCCGATCGACGTGGTGTTCCACGCGCTCTCGGACGCGAACCGGCGGGCGATGATCGACCGCCTGCTCGACGGGCCGGCGTCAGTGAGCGAGCTCGCGCGGCCGCTCGCGATATCTCTGCCGGCGGTCGTCCAGCACCTGCACGTGCTCGAAGCTGGCGGCGTCGTGCGCTCGCACAAGGTGGGGCGCGTCCGCACGTGCCAGATCGACCCGCTCGCGCTGAGCACGGCCGAGCGCTGGATCGGCGAGCGGCGGGCGGCGTGGGAGGCGCGGCTCGACCGGCTCGCCGAGTTTCTTCGCGCAGACAGCGATGAGTCGGGGCCCTCCACGAAGTCAACGAAGACGAGATCGAAAAGGAGATCGAAATGAGCAACAGGTCGGCGACACACTCGACGTTCGTGATCGAGCGCGACTACGACGCAGCGGCCGCCCGCGTGTTCGCGGCGTGGGCGGACGTGAATGCGAAGGGCCAGTGGTTCGGGCCCGGCGGCGAGCAGGAGCACGAGCTCGACTTCCGCGAGGGCGGCAGCGAGCACTTCAAGGCGACGGCCGAGGGCGCGGTCTACTCCTACGAGGCGCGCTACGAAGACATCGTCGCGAACGAACGGCTCGTTTACACCTACACCATGCGCCGCGACGGCGTGCGAATGTCGGTTTCAGTGACGACCGTCGAGCTGCTCGCGGACGGCGACCGAACGCACCTACGCTACACCGAGCAGGGCGTGTTCCTCGACGGCGAGGACACTCCGGAGCAGCGTGAGCACGGGACGAAGGAGCTGCTCGACAAGCTCGCCGAGGCGCTCGCGCAGGGGGCTGCCACGGTATGAGCGCGGGTGCTGGCACGACCGACACGACGCAGAAGACGCCGCGCGCGCTCGAGCCGGACGCCGCGGCCGACGGTGGGAGTGACCGCTCCCGCTGGTTGGCGCTCTACGTGCTGTGCCTGGGGATGCTCATGATCGTCCTCGACGTGACGATCGTGAACGTCGCGCTGCCGTCGATCCAGGAAGACCTGCACTTCTCGACGTCGAGCCTCGCATGGGTCGTCAACGCGTACCTGATCGCGTTCGGAGGACTGCTGCTGCTGGCCGGACGCCTGGGCGACCTGATCGGCCGCCGGCGCATCTTTCTTGCGGGAGTCGCGCTGTTCACGAGCGCGTCGCTACTGTGCGGCGTCGCTCAGACCGCATGGTGGCTCGTGGCCGCGCGCTTCGTGCAGGGCGTCGGAGGCGCGATGACCTCCGCCGTGATCCTCGGGATGATCGTAACGATGTTCACCGACGCTCGCGAGCAGGCGAAGGCAATCGGCGTGTTCGCGTTCGTGGCCTCGGCGGGCGGCTCTGTGGGCCTGCTCGCGGGCGGCGTGCTGACGCAATCGATCAACTGGCACTGGATCTTCTTCGTGAACCTGCCGATCGGCATCGCGACGGCGCTCGCGGCGCGGCGCCTGGTCCCCGACGAGCGGGGCATCGGCCTGCGCGAGGGCGCGGACGTCCCGGGCGCAGTGCTGATCACGAGCGCGCTGATGCTCGGCGTGTACACGATCGTGGGCCCCGCAGCGAAACAGGGCTGGGGCTCGGCGGGCACGCTGCTGTTCGGGGCCGGCTCGATCGTGCTTCTGGTTTCGTTCCTCGCGCGCGAGAGGCGCGCGGCGAGCCCACTGATGCCGCTTCGGATCTTTCGCTCACGGCCGATCGCGGCGGCGAACGCGATCCAGATCCTTTCGGTCGCGGGGATGTTCGGCATGTTCTTCCTCGGCGCGCTCTACCTGCGGCGCGTGCTCGGCTACGACGCACTCGAAATCGGCCTCGCCTTCCTGCCAGTGACGATCGCCATGGGCACGCTTTCGATCCGGTACTCAGAGCGCATCTACATGGTGCTCGGTGCGCGCCGCGCGCTGCTCGCGGGACTCACGCTCGTGCTCGCGGGCCTCGTCGTGTTCGCGCTTGCGCCCGTGCATGCGGACTACACGACCGAGGTTGCGCCCTCGATGCTGCTCCTCGGTCTCGGCGCGGGTACGGCGTTCCCCGCGCTGATGAACCTCGCGATGTCCGGCGCGACGCCTCAGGACGCGGGCCTCGCGTCGGGCCTCGTAAGCACCACCGCGCAGGTCGGCGGCGCCCTCGGGCTGGCGGTGCTCGCGACGCTCTCGACATCGCGCAGCGACGCGTTGAAAGCGAGCGGCCATCCGATCGCGTCTGCGCTGACCTCCGGCTACCACCTCGCGTTCTGGGTAGCAGCCGGGCTCGTCGGCTGCGCGCTCGCCGTCGTCCTCGCGGCGGTCGAGCCGGGCCGCGCGCCCGCGTTAACGCATGACGCGGCGCCCGCGCACCCGTACGCGGAGGCGGACGCGGACCGCCAGGGGCACCCGCAGCGCGTGGCGCACGCGGATGGCGTTTGCGTCGGCGGAAGGCGCGAGCGCATGATGAAGCGGATCAACGGAGACGTGAACGCCTGAGCCTCGAGGATCTGGCACAAAGCCATGCGGCGCGCCAGGCGGGAAGTGCGCTCATGAGCGTAAGCTCCTCGAGCGTAATGACCTGCCCATCATGTGGCGATGAGAATCCCGACGGCGCTCTCTTTTGTGGGGGCTGCGGCGCGTCGCTCGCCGCGGTGGTGGCTTGCCCTGAGTGCGGCGCGGAGAACCCTGCGGCCAAGAGGTTCTGCAATACCTGCGGACGCCCGCTGAGCGGCACGGGTTCCTCGGCGGAGGAGGGAACGCCAGCCGGATCGGAACCCACGAGCGAGCGCGACGCGCGCGCTCACACCCCCGAGCACCTCGCCGAGAAGATCCGTACCGGCCGCGCCACCCTCGAGGGCGAGCGCAAGCAGGTGACGGTGCTGTTCGCGGACGTGATGGGCTCGATGGAGCTCGCCGAGCGAAGCGACCCCGAGCAGTGGCGGCGGATCATGGAGCGCTTCTTTTCGATCCTTTGTGAGGGCGTCCACCGCTTCGAGGGCACAGTCGACAAGTTCACTGGTGACGGCATCATGGCCCTTTTCGGCGCCCCGATCGCCCACGAGGACCACGCCGAGCGCGCCTGCTACGCAGCGCTTCACCTCCAAGAGGAGCTCGCCTCCTACGCGGCGGAGCTCCGCCGCGAGCAGGGGCTCAGCTTCTCGGTCCGCATGGGCCTGAACTCCGGCGAGGTGGTGGTCGGGGCAATCGGCGAGGACCTGGCCATGGACTACACCGCGATCGGCCACACGGTGGGCCTAGCACACCGCATGGAGCAGCTCGCCGAGCCCGGCAAGGCCTACCTCACCGAGCACACTGCGTCACTCGCGGAGGGCTATCTCGCGCTCACCGACCTCGGCGAGTTCCAGGTAAAGGGCGCGAGCCGGGCACTGCGCGTTCATGAGCTGACCGGCGTCGGTGCCGCCCGGGGGCGGCTCGACGTCGCACGGGCGCGCGGGTTCTCGCGCTTCGTCGGGCGCGACGAGGAGCTGCGCATACTAGAGAGTGCCCGCGAGCAGGCTCTCGCCGGCCAGCCACAGGTGATCGGGATCGTGGGCGACGCCGGCGTCGGCAAGAGCCGCCTGTGTGACATGTTCGCGCGGCGCTGCCGGGCGAAGGGGGTCCCCGTCTATCACACCTCCGGCCAGGCGCACGCCAAGTCCATCCCGCTAATGCCGGTGCTCCAGATCATGCGCTCGTACTTCGACGTGACCGACCTGGACTCGCACCAGACCGCGCGCGAGCGGATCGCCGGCAAGCTCCTGCTCCTCGACGAGAGCTTTGGCGAGGACCTTCCGCTGATCTTCGACTTCCTCGCCGTACCCGATCCCGAGCGCCCCTCTCCGCGCATGGATCCCGAGGCGCGCCAGCGCCAGGTGCTCGGCATCACCAAGCGCCTGGTCCGCGCCCAAAGCGCCCGCGAACCGGGCGTGACCGTGTTTGAGGACCTGCACTGGCTCGACCCCGCGAGCGAGGCGTTCGTCGCGAATCACGTCGAGGCTTCCCAGGGGACGCGCGGCCTCACCATCCTCAACTTCCGGCCCGAGTACCAGGCGCCGTGGATGTCGAAGTCCTATTACCGCCAGATCGCGCTGGCGCCGCTCGGGCCGGAGGCGATCGACGAGATGCTCCGAGACCTGCTCGGCTCCGATCCCTCGCTCGATGGGCTGCCGGACCTCGTGCGCGAGCGCACCGTCGGCAACCCGTTCTTCATCGAGGAGGTCGTGCAGTCGCTTGTCGAGGCGGAAAGCCTCGAGGGCGAGCGCGGCGCCTACAGGCTCGTGCGCCTCGTCGAGGCGGCGACGGTGCCCGCGAGCGTGCAGGCGGTCCTTTCGGCGCGGATCGACCGGCTCGCGGAGCGCGAGAAGGCCGTGCTCCAGGCGGCTGCGGTGATCGGAAGGGAGTGCTCGGGCCCCGTCCTTGCGCGAGTCGTCGAGCTGGAGCCGGCGTCGCTCGAGGAGGCGCTTCGAAATCTGGTGGCGGGCGAGTTCGTCTTCGAGCAGGAGCTCTATCCGGAAGCCGTCTACGCGTTCAAGCATCCGCTCACCCAGGAGGTGGCCTATCGCTCGCAGCTCGGCGAGCGCCGGTCCTCCGCTCACGCGGCGGTCGCCCGGGCGATCGCCGAGGAGCACCCGGCGCGGCTGGACGAGTGGGCCGCGCTGCTGGCCCATCATTGGGAGAGCGCCGGTGAGACTCTCGAGGCGGCGCGCTGGAACGCGCGCGCCGGGGCGTGGACCGGGACAAATGACCCGACGGCGTCGCTGCGCCACTGGCGGAAGGTGCGCGAGCTGACCGATTCCCTGCCCGACTCGGAGGAGACGGCGGCGCTCGGGCTCTCGGCGCGGATTCAGTCTCTCAGCTATGGGTTTCGTCTCGGAATCTCGCACGAGGAGGCGGAGGCGCTCTTCACCGAGGCCGAGCGGTTGGCCTCCAGGGGACATGACATCTGGTCGCGGGCGATCCTCCTCCTCACCTACAGCACCATCAGGTCAACCGTTGACGGGGAGAATCGCGAGTCCGCCGCGCTCGCTCGCCAGGCGATCGCCCTGGCGCAAGAATCCGGCGATCCCGCGCTCTACATGATCGTTTCCACCGCGTCCTACGCCTTCTTCCTGATCGGCGAGCACCGCGAGGGGGTCGCCGTCCTCGAGCAGGCGATCGAACTGGCGAACGGTGATCCCACAATCGGGGCCGGGCTGATAAACGACTGCCCGCTCGCCAACTGCCTCGTGCAGAAGGGTGGGTACCTGTGCGATCTGGGCCGGCTCGAGGAGGGAGGCCAGCTGATCGAGCGCGGGATCAAGCTGGCCGGCGAGCAGGGCGCGACCGAGACGGTCGGCTGGGGCCACATGTGGAGTACGTGGCACGCGTACTCGTGCGGAGACCCTGAGCGGGCCATGGCTCATGCCCAACAGGCGCTGGCGATCGCGGAGCGGATCGGCGACTCGTTCTCCCGCACGTGGTCGTGGCACTGGATGGGTCTTGCCGCCGACATGCGTGGGGAATGGCGCCAGGCAGTCGAGGCGATCGAGCAATCGCAGGCGATCTCCAGGGAGCGCAGAACTGCCGTCGATTCGGAGGGCTGGTGTCTGATCACCCTCGGAGAGGCCTACCTGGGACTCGGAGAAGCGGAGCGGGGCACGAGCCTACTCCGCGACGCTGTTGCGCTTGTGCGCCGTCGCGGCCAGGCGGCGGAGGCGTTAGCGAACGTGGTCCTCGCACGGATCCTGCTGGCATCTGAGGGCCTCGCCGCACGCGAGGAGATCGAGTCGGCGCTCGAACGGGCGAGCGAGCTGGCGCGCGAAACCGGCATGCGCAGCGTCGAGCCGAAGCTCCACGTCGAGCTCGCCGAGCTGGCGCGCCAGAACGGCGACGAGGAGGAGCGCGAGCGAGAGCTCCGCGAGGCGCACCGTCTGTTCACCGAGTTCGGCGCGACCGGCCACGCCGAGCGCCTGGCGGACGAGCTGGCGACGCAGGCGAGTTAGCCGCTTTCCGCTTCACTGGCACGGCGCTCGGAAGCGTCGCCCATGGTGGCTTGACACCTGGATCTGTCGTCCTACGGGTACGTGTGGCGCTACCCATGGGCGCGACGAAATGACGAGCCCCGCAGCCGCCGAAACGGGCGAGACCGAGACCCGCACGCCGTTCGGGCCCCTGAAGCAGGTCGATGCCGGCCTGCTGAATGTTGGCTACTCCGAGGCAGGGCCCGCCGACGGCCGGGCCGTGATTCTGCTGCACGGCTGGCCGTATGACATTCACAGCTTCGTCGATGTTTCGCCGTTGCTGGCTGCGCGGGGCTACCGAGTGATCATCCCCTACCTGCGCGGCTATGGGACGACGCGCTTTCGCTCGGACGAGACGTTCCGCAACGGCCAGCAAGCGGTCCTCGCCGTCGACACGATCGCCCTGATGGACGCCCTCGAGATCGAGCAGGCGGTCCTTGGCGGCTTTGACTGGGGAGCGCGCACGGCCGACGTCGTCGCGGCGCTCTGGCCTGAGCGCTGCAGGGCGCTCGTGTCGGTCAGCGGCTATCTGATCGGCAGCCAAGAAGCCGGCAAGCTGCCGTTGCCGCCGAAGGCCGAGCTCCAGTGGTGGTACCAGTATTACTTCGCCACCGAGCGCGGTCGGGCCGGTTACGAGAAGTACCGGCACGACTTTGCGAAGCTCATTTGGCGGGCCGCGTCGCCGAGGTGGAGCTTCGACGACGCTACCTTCGATCGCAGCGCAGCGTCGCTCGAGCACCCGGACCACGTCGACATCGCGATTCACAACTATCGCTGGCGGCTCGGAGTGGCTGAAGGCGAGCCCGAATACGACGCGCTAGAGAGACGGCTGGCCGAAGCTCCGCTCATCACCGTGCCCGCGATCACGCTCGAGGGTGACGCCAACGGTGCGCCCCATCCCGACCCGAGTGCCTATGCCAAGAAGTTCTCCGCCAAGTATTCGCACCGGACAATCGAGGGCGGCATCGGACACAACCTTCCCCAGGAGGCTCCGGGAGCCTTTGCCGAGGCCATCATCGACGTCGACGCATACTGACCGTCAGGCGGACATCGTGCGCTCGAGGGCGCGCTGGCGAGCGGGGCGCTGCGTGAGCCGCGCGAGGTAGTCCCTCAAGTTTGGCTGGATCTCATCCGCGAAGCCGATGCGCTCCGTGAATGCCAGCGCGCTCCCGACCAGTACGTCAGCCACCGTGAAGCGCCCGCCGAGGAGATAGTCGCTGTCATCCAGGGCGGCGGACACCGCATCCGCGGCCTCGTCAAAGCGCCGTCGCGCTGCGGCGGAGCGGTCTGGGTCGCGCTGGGCGAACATGGCGGACTCGATCAGCGGCGGCTCGAGCTCGGCTGGGGCGAAGATCGTCCACTGGTAGAGCAGCGCCCGCCCGTGGGTCCCCGGCGCCGGTGCTAGGCCGGCCGTGGGATGCAGGTCGGCGAGATGCAGGCAGATCGCCGCCGATTCGAAGACGAACCCTTGCTCGTCCTCGAGCACGGGCACGCGGCCCAGGGGATGGCGGGCGCGGTGCTGATCGCCCTTGCTCTCCTCGCGCGTCATCATCGTGATCTCATACGGCTCGCCGAGCTCCTCGAGCATCCACGCGACGCGGATCGGTCGGCCCGCGTGCTTTCGGTGATAGATACGCATCACGAGCGCCACGATAGTGGCCGGTGCAAGAGCACACCCGCCTGGCCATACGCGGAGTCCTGCTGGTGACGCACCTTCTCACGTGCCGAGCGAGATCGCGGTGTGGACCATCGTCAGCTGACGTCGGGAAGCCGGATCAGGTTGACGCCGGCGAGGGGGGCACGAACCTGTTGCATCCGTCCCCCCGTGACCAGATCGCCGAGGTCGATTACGGAGAAGCCCGCGTCCTCGAACAGCTTCCTCACCTCGGACTTCGCGTCGACGTCGTCGCCCGAAAGAAAGATCACACGCTGGCCCGCAGCCTCGTGCGGATCCGAGCCGAGCACCGCGGCCACGAGGGTGTTCCCGCCCTTTACGACCCGGGCGCCTGAAACGAGCCCCGCGACAAGCTCGCTCGATGTCCTTCGGTCGAGGTCGCTGCCCTCGAAGTCGGTCCCGGCGAAGTCGTTCGTCGCGTCAATCACGATCCGCCCGTTCAACTCGAGTCCCTGGAGGGCCCCAGGGACTCGATCCCAAGGCACGGCGAGGACCACGGTGGGAGCTGCCGCCGCCTGCTCGGCGGTTCCCGCAGACACTCCCTCGCCAAGCGCAGAGACGACCGGCGCCAGCGATTCGGGGCCGCGGCTATTGGCGATCACGACCCGACGTCCGGCGCGGAGCGCCGTCCGTGCCATCGCCTGGCCTAGGCGGCCCGCGCCGATGATCCCGAGGGGGTCGCGCTCCGTCGAGTCCATCGCGCTCACACGTCGTACTCCGAGGCGAAGAGGTAGCTCACGGCAAGGCTCCGATAGGGCCGCCAGCGATCGGCGAGCTCGGCCATCTCCTCGTCCGTCGGCGGCTGGTCGAATCCGTAGGCCCGTTGAACCGCGCGCCGCAGCGCCAGATCGCCTGATAGGAACACGTCTGGCCGATCGAGGGCCACGAGCAGGAAGCCGCGCGCGGTCCACGGACCAATTCCCGGCACCTCCGTCAGGACCGCCTCGACCTCGGCGTCGGTCATTCGAGCGAGCGCCTCGTCGCTCAGTCGTCCATCGACGAATCGCTCGGCGATCACGTGCAGCGTTTCGCCCTTCCGATTCGACATGCCGCTGGCGCGTAGCACATGAGGGTCCGCGGCGAGAAGCTCCGCGGGTGACGGCAGATGTCCCCCGAAGTGCTCCTCGATACGAGACACGATCGTCCGCGTCGCGCTGACGGAAAGCTGCTGACCCGCGACTTGGAAGATCAGGGTCCCGAACGCGTCGAGCGGAGGCAGCTCGTCCATCCACGCCCGGGGACGGAAGTCCGGCCGCGCGTCGATCAGGCGAGCGAGCACCGGATCGGCGTTCCGAAGAAACTCTCGCGCCTTGCGGTCGGCGACCCGGGCTCGCTTGCGTCCCGGCGCGCCCACGTCCTTCGGCTTGTGCTGCACCTGATCCACGATCGCTGTTCCGCCGGAACTCATTCTTGCAGCAGGCGCTCGGTGAGCACGATCTCGACTATTCCCTGCACCGTCTCTTCTCGGGCCCAGTCGCGCTGTAGCTCGCACGCGAGCGAGACCCAGCTGATCGGCTGACCCCCAGCCTCGGTTACACGCTCAAGGCCTGCGCGATGAGATTCGAGCGACGTGCCCCCGATCGCATCCACGACCGGATAGATCTCGTACCCCTCCCGCAGGGCGTCGAGCGTAGGGAAGGCCATGCAGATCTCCGTCCAGAGGGCGCAGAAGATGAGTTTGCGCCGCCCGGTGGCGCGGACCGCATTCAGGAAGTCGACGTCCTCCCACGCGTTGAGCGTGGTTCGGTCGATCGGTGGATTGTCCTCGAGCAGCTCAGCGAGTGCCGGAACCGTCGGCTGGCCGCGTCCAGTGGCGACGTTGACCGTCGAGTGCACGATCGGGACGCCGAACAGGTTCGCTAGCTTCACCGTCGAGACGATGTTCTTGAGCAGCAGGTCCTTGTCGATAGAGCGGACCGCGGCGAACTGCGAGGGCTGGTAATCGATCAGGATCAGCGCCGAGTTCTGCGGCGTGATCAGATGGTCGGAGAGCGGATCGCGTATCGGGGCGCTGGACATGGCGGTCACCTCACTCGAGCTCACGGGTGGACTTGGGAGCCGTAGCCGAGGTCGAGCCGGATCGACTCCATGACCCAGAACGTCGTGCTCGCGGTGAACACGTCGGCCGCCCCTAGGACGCCGGTGTACTTCTCGATGACAGGAGCTGCGGCGGCGGCCGTCGTTGCATCGAGCAGGCCCCTCACGGCGGCCCAGACGTTCTCGCCGTACTTCACGAAGAACGGCGTGGGATCGACCGTGTCGATCGCGGTCCTGACGTTCGCGGCGATATCCGCCATGTACTGCTGGTGCAGAGTGACGTCGTCGCGGGTTCCGAGCCTGCCGAGGTGGCCGCCGATGAAGTGCTTCCACGGATAGGAAAGCGCGGTGGCGGGTGCCTCGATATAGCCCGGAATGTCCTCGGTCAGGTTGCTGAGGTAGACCGGTGCCCAACCCGGGTTGACGATGTCCACGAGCATCAGCGTGTCGTGGTCGGGAAGGTGGATGTAGATGTTGTCCGGCGAGTGGTTGGAACCGTGCCAGGCAAGCTCGATGCGCTCGCCGCCGATCTCGAGCTTGAGGTGGTCCTGGAAGGTCTCCTCCGGCGCGGGCCTCGCCGGGTCGTCGTCCCGCAGCAGCAGCTTCCGCGTCTCCTCGTGCCCGATCCGCGCGACGCTGCCGTTGAACAGGGAGGAAGCGCCGGCGTGGTCGGCGTGGTGGTGGGAGTAGACGAGGTGCGTCACCTTGTTGCTCACACCATTGTCGGAGGCGATCTCGTCCACTGCGCGCTGGATGTTGTGACCGATCGTTGGCGGCGCGTCGAGCAGAACGACACCGTCCGAGGTGGTCAGGAACGCCGACTGGTAGGTCCCGTCGGTGACCCAGTACAGGTTTCGCTCCACCCGCCCGACGTAGTACCCCTGCTCGTTCAGCGCCGGGCCGAGCGCCGCCCGAGGGACCGGTGCATAGTCCGGCAGGTCTTCGGCGCTGGGGCGCATGTCGGCAAATGCCTCAGTTGTCGTGTCAGCCGAGCTCATCAAGCGCTCCTTTCGTCTGTGCTCTTCATGGGCAAGCATCGTTGCGCCGGCGCGGAGCGATCGAATCCGTGAATTCCTTAGTCCGTCACCCCAGTGTCGTCCTCAGTCATGCTTAGGGCCGAGATGAGCGGAGCGCCGTCACCGGCCGGCTTGCCGGGCAGGCAGCTACTCGGCCGGCAGCGCGAGCGCGAGGTCCTGGGCCGCCTGCTGGACGCTGCGGGCGGCGGCGACGGCGGGGTTTTGGTTGTGTATGGAGAGCCCGGCGTGGGGAAGACTGCGCTGCTCGAGTGGACGGTCGAGGAGGGGCGGCAGTTCCGGGTTCTACGGACGGTCGGGGTCGAGGGGGAGATGGAGCTCCCGTTCGCGGCGCTTCAGCAGCTGTGCTCGCCGGTCCTCGACCGCTCGGAGCGTCTGCCTGATCCCCAACGCGATGCGCTGAGCGTCGCCTTCGGGCTGAGCGCCGGGCGGGCTCCGAATCCGTTCCTGGTCGGCCTGGCGGCCCTCGGGTTGCTGTCTGAGGCTGCGGGGGATCGGCCGCTCTTGTGTGTTGTCGATGACGCGCAGTGGCTCGATCGTGCGTCGGCACGCGCGCTCGCGTTCGTCGCGCGCCGCCTGCTCGCGGAGAAGATCGCGTTCGTGTTCGCGGCTCGCGAGCTTCCCGACGCGCTTGCGGGATTGCCGGAGCTTCGCGTCGGGCCCTTGGGGCGCCGTGACGCCCGGACGCTGTTGGTGTCGGTCTTGCCGGCTCGGCTGGATGAGCGCGTGCTGGATCGGATCGTTCTCGAGACGCGCGGCAACCCGCTTGCCTTGTTGGAGTTGCCGCGCGGGCTGACGCCGACCGAGCTCGCGGGCGGGTTCGGGCTCCCGGTGGCGGTGGCGTTATCCGCGAGCATCGAGGAGAGCTTCACGCGCCGGCTCGCGAGGCTTCCCGGCGATGCGCGTCGCTTGCTGCTCGTGGCGGCGGCCGATCCGGTCGGCGATACGGCGCTCGTTTGGCGGGCGGCCCGGCAGCTCGGAATCCCCGAGTCGGCTGGGGAAGCCCTCGAAGCGGAGGACCTGTTGGAGCTTGGTGGGAGAGTCGTTTTCCGTCATCCACTGGTTCGCTCGGCTGTGTATCGGGCGGCCGGGCTGAAGGAGCGCCGTGCTGTCCACCGAGCGCTGGCGGAAGTGACCGATCCGGAGGTCGATCCGGATCGCCGCGCTTGGCACCGGGCGCAGGCGGCGTCGATGCCGGACGAGGACGTCGCCGTAGAGCTCGAGCGTTCCGCTGGGCGCGCGCAGGCGCGCGGCGGATTGGCGGCTGTCGCTGCGTTCCTCGACCGCGCCGCCGCGCTCACACCCGAGCCCGCGCTCCGTGCGCAGCGCCTGCTGGCGGCCGCTGGCGCGAAGCGTGATGCGGGCGATCTGGAGGCTGCCCTCGGGCTGTTAGAAGGCGTCGAGGCCGGGGTGCTCGACGAGCTTGGGTGCGCGCGCGTCGACCTTTTGGGGGGGCAGATCGCGTCGGAGCAGCGGCGCGGCGGCGAAGCCGGCCGCCTGTTTCTGAGCGCGGCGAGCCGCCTCGAGCCAGTCGACCCTGAGCTGGCCCGCGAGACCTACCTCGAGGCGCTCGCGGGCGCCATGGCCAATGACGTTGAAGTCGTCGGCGGCGCGCCGGCGGTCGCGGAGGCCGCGCGGGCGGCGCCACCCGGCCCGGCCCCGCCTCGGACGGTTGACGTGCTGCTCGACGCGTTTGCGATCCGCTTGACCGACGGATACGCGGCCGCGGCGCCGACACTCGCTCGGGCTCTCGAGCTCCTGCTCGCGGACGTCTCCAACGAGGATGTCGGTCGGCGGCTGTCGGTCTCCAGCACTAGAAACGGCAACATCGTTGCCCTCGAGCTGTGGGACGACGAGGCCTTGCATCTCCTCGCCGCTCGCCAAGTACAGGACGCCCGCGACGCGGGCGCACTCGTGCACTTGCAGTTCGCGCTGAGCTTCCTGGCCAGGAGCCACATGCTCGCCGGCGAGTTGACCGCGGCCGCTCTGATGATCGACGAAGCGCGCTTGATCACTGAGGCGACCGGAAATCCAGCGCTCGTGAACGCCCCGATGATTCTCGCCGCATGGCGCGGCGACGAGGCGCGAGCGTCCGAGTTGATCGAAGCCACCTCGGAGGAGGCGGCGGCACGGCGATGGACATCCAACAACTACGCGAGATCCGTGCTCTACAACGGCCTCGGGCGTCACGACGCCGCGCGCGACGCGGCCTGGGAAGCGTTCCAGCCCGACCCGATCGGATACGGATCGTACTTGGTGCCCGAGCTGGCCGAGGCGGCCGCCAGGACCGCGGACCGAGCGCTGCTCGAGTTCGCCCGGGAGTGGCTCTCGGAGCGCACCGGCGTGATCAGCTCCAAGTGGGCGCTCGGGATCGAGGCGCGTGTCCGCGCGCTGGCGAGCGAGGGCGAGGTCGCCGACGGTCTGTACCGCGAGTCGATCGCCCAGCTCGCCGGCACCCGTGTGCGGCTCGAGCTCGCCCGGACTCACCTTCTTTACGGGGAGTGGCTTCGACGCGAACGGCGCCGCCTCGACGCCAGAGAGCATTTGCGCACCGCGCTCGAGGCGTTCACAAGCATGGGCACCGAGGCGTTCGCGCGCCGCGCCGAGCGCGAGCTGCTGGCGACCGGCGAGCGGGCCCGCAAACGAACCGTGGACACGCTCGACCAACTCACGCCGCAGGAGACGCAGATTGCGCGCCTTGCCGCGAGCGGACACACCAATCGAGAGATCGCCGCTCAGCTATTCATCACTCAGAGCACCGTCGAATACCACCTAAGCAAGGCATTCCGCAAGCTCGACGTGAAGTCACGCACGCAACTCGCACACCGCATCTCGTAGTTGTCCCGGCGTCCGCCTCAGGCAACAGGGCACGGTTCGCATGACTGAGCACGACACTGGGGGACGGACTAAGGAATACCGGGATTCGATCAGTCCGCGTCCGCGCAATGATGTGTGTCCATGGAGAGCACAGCCGAAAGGAGCGCTTGATGAGCTCGGCTGACACGAGTGCTGAGGCACTCGCCGACACGGGCGATCCGAATCGATGGGCGGTTCTCGCTCTGCTCAGCGTCGCGCAGCTGATGGTGGTGCTGGACGCGACGATCGTGACGATCGCGATCCCGTCGGCCCAGCAGGCGCTGCATTTCTCGACCGATAGCCGGCAGTGGATCGTCACCGCCTACGCGCTGGCCTTCGGCAGCCTGCTGCTGCTGGGTGGCAAGCTCGGTGATCTGTTCGGGCGCAAGTGGACCCTGATCGCCGGCCTGGTCGGGTTCTCGATCGCCTCGGCGATTGGCGGGCTGGCTCAGTCCTTCGGCGTGCTCGTGGCCGCCCGGGCGCTCCAGGGTGCTTTCGGCGCGCTGCTCGCACCCTCGGCGCTGGGGTTGCTGACGGTGACCTTCGAGGGGTCTCCTGACCGGCCCACGGCGTTCGGGATCTTCGGTGCGATCGCCGGCGGTGGCGCCTCGCTCGGGTTGATACTCGGCGGCGCGCTCACCCAAGTCCTGTCCTGGCGCTGGTGCCTGTACGTCAACCTCGTGATCGCCGTGCCTACGACGATCGTGGCGTTGCGCCTGCTGGTCAACCACAGCGCTCCGGAGCGGGACCCGATCGACATACCGGGGGTTCTCACCTCAGCGCTGGGCCTGTTTGCGCTGGTCTACGGGTTCTCCAACGCCGAGACCCACTCCTGGAGTGCAACGGCCACGATCGTGGCGCTCGTCGCCAGCCCCGTGCTCCTGACGGCTTTCGTCCTGATCGAGCGCCGAGCCGAGCATCCCCTGCTGCCACTGCACATCATCTGGGACCGGGCCCGCGGCGGCGCCTACACGACGATCGCGCTCGCCGGCGCTGGCGTCTTCGCCGTATTTCTGTTTCTGACCTACTTCCTGCAGCAGCAGCTCGGACTGTCGCCGCTCACCACCGGCCTGGCGTTCCTCCCGCTGACCGGCGTTCTGGTGGTCACCTCGACCACGGTGCAGACCCGCGTAATCCAACACACCGGGGTCAAGCCGCTGGTACTCGCCGGCACGACGCTAGGGGCGATCGGGATGTTGCTGTTCACGCGCCTGACGCCCGGCTCCAGCTACGCCAGCGATGTCCTTCCCGGCCTGATCGTCCTCGGCGTCGGGATGGGATGCATCTTCGCGCCCGCGTTCTCGACGGCGACCCTGGGCGTCGAGGGAAGCGAGGCCGGAATCGCCTCGGCGATGGTCAACACCTCCCAGCAGGTCGGCGGCTCGGTCGGCACCTCCCTGCTGAGCACGATCTTCGCCAGCGCCGTCGCCAGCTACACGGCCGCTCACCTGCACACCGCCGGCCTGGCCAACGCCGCGGCAGTTCACGGCTACACCACGGCGTTCTGGTGGTCGGTCGCAATCTTCGCCCTCGCCTTCGTTCTGGCGATCGTGATCCTCCCGGGCCGGGTCAAGCCTCGCGTGCCCAGCCTCAAGGCTGCGCTCGCCCGTCACGCGATCGGCAACTGCCACCACTCCGAGGCCGCGGATGGCGCCCGGCAAGTGCTTGACGCTACGACGGGTGCTGGGGGGCGATGAGCAGCGGCCGCTTGGTGTGTGCCGCGAGTGCGTGGGAGACGCTGCCGAGGAGAGCGCTGCCGATGGCGCCCCGGCCGCGCTGCCCGCAGACAACCAGTCCGGCGTCAATCTCCTGGGCGATCTCATCGATCGTCCTGGCCACCGACTCGCTGGCCTGCGCGATTCGCGCGGACGCGTTGTAGCCGCGCCTGCGGGCCCCCGCGGCACCCTCTTCCGCGATTCCTCGCGCGGCAGCCGCCTCCTGCTCGTCGATCTCGCCCTCGTTCGGCACGGCGACTACGAACGAGCCGGCTCGGGCCAACTGCACCGCTGCCGGCATCCAAACAGCCAATACCACGGCATCGGCAGGCTTGATCAGCTCGACAGCGGCAGCCAGCGCCGTCCTTGAGCCGTCCGATCCGTCGTAGCAAAACAACACCGGCTTGTTCACCGCTCAACCTCCTGTCGCAAGCATCACGCAGTCGCGAGTCAGGCTACTTCGCTGCGGGATTGCAGGATGTCACCATCGATGCCGCGGGCGTCTCGTGGGCCTCTCCGATACCGTGGCTTGTTGATGGCACACAGCGTCGACCTTCAAGGCGTGCGAGACCTGATTGAGCGCGGCGCCCAGCTCGTTGAGGTGCTGCCGCGCGAGGAGTACGAAGAACTCCACCTTCCCGCCGCCGTGAATCAGCCTCTCAAGGAGCTCGACGCGCAACACGCGGAGCAACTGGACCGCCGGCGCCCCGTCGTCGTGTACTGCTGGGATGCGCTCTGCGACATGAGCCCGCGAGCCGCGACCTGGCTTGAGCTGCTCGGTTTCGACGTTCACGACTACGCGCTCGGCAAGGTCGACTGGATGGCGCATGGCCTCCCGATGGAGGGCACCGCTGCCGACCGGTCGGTGGCGCTCTCGTTCGTGCGCACCGACGTAGCTACATGCACACTCGGTCAACGCGCCGAGGAGATCAAGCGCAGCATCGACGCCAGCCCTTACGGATTTGGGCTCGTCCTCGCCGACCGCGTAGTGCTCGGCCGGGTGCGACGCTCACGCCTAGACGACGCACCGAGCGACGCGAACATCGAGCTTCTGATCGAGCCCGGACCATCAACCACACGCCCCGATACCGACCCCGCCGACCTCGCAAGCAAACTCCAACGGAGCGGTGCTCAGACCGCGATCCTCACGAATCCTGAGGGCGAGCTCCTCGGCGTGGTCCGTCGAAGCGACATCGCAGAGTAACCGCGATGACAGAGTCGGCACTCGTCTCGCCGTCGATGCGTGGCGGGAGCGCGGGCGTCACGCAGCGCCGAGGTCGTCAACGGTGATACACACCACACCGTGCTCGGGAAAGAGCCGCAGCTGCACCTCGCGCACCACCACCGCGTCACGATTCTCGTTGCCGAGCTCGACCTTCGCGCCGATCGGAGGCCACATCAGCCCTTCGATGCGCGCCAGTGCGCCGCCGTCTTGCCCGATGATGACCGTCTCCGGTTTCAGATACTCGCGCTTGTCCTCGCTCATCGCCATAGCCTCCTCCACACGCCGGGCGCGACCGAGCAGGCGCCCGAGCGCGACGTTCTCTGCGCGGCGGACGATCCGCCGCGGATGCCCGGACGCTACCGCGCGGGCTGCCGTCGCATGCAGTGGATCCGGTGACAAACTGGGATGATGCTCCTGCTTGGCACCGACTGGTCGACGATCTCCTCGTTGGTCACGGGCGCCGGGACGCTTGTGCTGGCGATCGCCACGTTCGCCTCGGTCCGCTCGTCGAACCGTTCGGCCCGGATCGCGGAGGCGGCGCTGCAGGAGCAACGCCGGCCTGTGCTCGCCCCCTCCCGCCTCGAGGATCCGGCGCAGAAGCTCATGTTCATGGAGGGGTATTGGGTGAGCACGGCGGGTGGTCGAGCCACCGTCGAGCACGTCGACGGCCGTGTGTACTTAGCGATCAGCTTGAGGAACGTCGGCAGCGGAATCGGGGTTTGCCAGGGCTGGGTCGTCGGCGCCGGGCTCGGGTCACCTCGGAACATGCCCACGCATGCTGCGGAGGACGAGTTTCACGTTCAGACCCGTGACCTGTATGTCCCGGCCGGGGACATCGGCATGTGGCAGGGGGCTCTCCGCAACCCAGATGATCCGGTGCGTGAAGCCGTCGCAGCGGCGATCGATGCGCGCGAGCCGCTCTCGGTCGAACTGCTCTACAGCGACCAGGTCGGCCTTCAGCGGACGATCACCCGCTTCGGCCTTATTCCCGCGGCCGATTCGTGGCTGACGAGCGTGACCAGGCATTGGTATCTCGATTGGGAAGGGCCTCGGCCGGAGCGCGACGTGCTCGCGGCGGCAGAGGCGATACAGCGCGACCAGGAGGCTGCCGACGGGCGCGCAGCGGCGCTCAGCGAGATGGCTGCTGCCGAGGACGGCGACGGCGCCTCAGCCCACGATGGCGCCGCATCGGCGACCGAAGAGGCTAACCCGACAGAATCGCCGCAGCCCGTCCCTCCCCGCGACACGGCCTAGGGTGTGCATTATTCCGTCAACCCAGTGGCTTCTAGCGCCTCCAGCCAAGTGAGAAAGGTCTGGACGCGAGTGACCTTGCCGTCCTGCACGACGCTGTGAATCGCAAACTCCTGGTCGAGTTCAATGCCACTGGCGCTTCCACGCATCTTGACGCGTCCCAGCCACAGCGCCGAATTCCCGAGATCACGCAGCTCGCCTTCCCGGAAGTCGAACACATCCCAGGTCTCCCAAACCGCCGCCATTCCGCGCGCCACGTCATCGCGGCCTCGGTAGACGGCGCCCTCTACCGCCGCCGGACCGGCAGGTATCCACTCAATCGCCGGCGCGGCATAGCTCAGCCATAGGTCCGCGTCGCGTTGATTCCAAGCTTCGATCACCCTGCGCACGACGTCCATGCTCTCTTGTGACATCGCTACTCCGACAGCCCGACGGCTTCGAGGGTGCGCTGCCAGGTGTTGAAGGAGCAAGCCGCCCGGCGGCCGCGCGACCCTCGTCGATGTTGAGGTAGGCCGTCGCCCACGAGATCACGTCCTCGACCCACAGAAGGCCCTACCCCCACCGCTGTTGGGTATGACCGTCGCCACCTCACGAGTCCTCCAAAAAAACCGCGCGCCGCGGACTGCTCGCACATCTCGCGGTGAGTATCGCGCAAGCTCACTCGCTGATCGAACTGAGAAACGCCTAAGGTAGCGCCCGGAAGCTGCGATCAGCGCGAACTCGCCTCCGATTGCCTAACCCAAACAGGCGGGTAAGGGCCGGCGGGGCCGCGTAGGGCTCGCTATGCGGGCCCCGGGGTCGGGCCGGGTCCCGTGTCGTCCCCCAGCCGTGGACGAGTCGGCTGCCGCGCGCTATCGCGGGCCGGGGCGCTCCCGGTAACGTTCAGAGGTATGCGCGGGCTCGGCCCAACTCCGGTCGACGGCTCGGTGCGCGGCCGGTCCGGTGCGCCCGGGCGGGTCGCGGTCGTCTTCGAGCGCGGCAACGCAGGAACGGCGGCTCTTCGGGAGGCCGCCGAACTGGCCAACGCGGGGCGCGAGTTGTCGGTCGTGACGCTCGCGCCGCAGGCACGGCCAGCCAGATGGGGCCGGGCAGGCGGGGAGGGCCCATACAACATCGCGGTCAGGGAGGAAGCGGAACTGGACCTGCGTGAGGCCCGCGACATCCTCGGATCAGTTGCCAGCCGCGCCACGTTCAAGATGCTGGCCGGGTGCCCTCAGCCGCGGCTCGCCTCGTGGGTAGCCGAACAAGGGTTTGTGCTAGTCCTGCTTCCCCACCGCCGGCTGACCCCAGGCGGCAACCCTTTCGCGCGGAGCCTGCGCAAGAAAACGTCGGCGGAAGTGCGGTTGGTCAAGTAGCCCGAGCCGCCAAAAAACACGACGAACGCAAGCCCGCCCGGCGAGCGTGACGAGCTGCGCGCGGTCACGGACGCCGAGCTACCTAGTGACATGCCCACGTGGACATCGCCAACCACGCCCCCCCCCGGCCGGGAGGAGGGCCCGAGAAGCCGGGGGGGCGTGATCCGTGGTTGAGGCGACCATCCGCGCGCCGCAACTTGATCGTCCATCAGGGAAAGGCGCGACAGTATGGCCCACCGTCCAAAGATGCCCATTCCGATCCGTGACGTTCGAGTCGTCGCTTACGAGCGGTCCCGCGGCTCTGCGGCGTCCGCTTCCTCTGCCAGGGTCCTAAGTGCCTCAAAGAAGTCGTCCGATTGCCCTGGCCACGATTGCGGTCGTCTGAGCCCTGGGCGGCTCGCGGGTAGGGGTGGTGCGGCTACAGAGCGAGGGCGCGCTCGACGATGGCCGCGCCGGCGACCCCGCGCGGCAGGTCCCCGAACGCGAGGCCGCGCGTGCCGAGGCGTCCGGCGCAGAATGCATCGGCCACGACGCCCGGTGCGTCGCGAAGGAGCAGGCTGCCCTGCAGCGCGAGCGCCATGTCCTCGACGACGCGGCGGGCGCTCCATTCGGCGACGGCGGGTTCATCCGCCAACGCGGCAAGACCCTCACGCACGTGAATCATGTGGGCGTCGAAGCGAGGATCACCGCCAGCGGCGAGCTCGCACTCGGCCAGGAACGCCGATGCTCCCCGGGGCTCGCGCTTAAGTGCACGCAGCGCGTCGAGCGCGATCACGTTGCCCGAGCCCTCCCAGACAGTGCCTATCTGAATGTCGCGGTAGAACTGGGCGAGCGGCGCCTCCTCGACGTAGCCGTTGCCGCCCAGGCACTCGAGCGCCTCGGCCGCCAACGGGGCGCCGCGCTTGCAGACCCAGTACTTCATGACCGCGAGCGCAAGGCGACGGAAGGCAACCTCGTCGGGGTCAGCCGAGTCGAACGCACGGGCAATCCGCAGCGACGACCGCGTCGCGGCCTCCGACTCGAGCGCGATGTCGGCCAGCACGTTCACCATCGCCGGCTGCTCGGCCAGTGGAGCCCCGAACGCCATACGGTGGCGCGCGTGCCAGATTGCCTCAGCGACGACGCGCCGCATCATGCCCGCTACTGCAGTGAGGGTGTCGAGGCGCGTCCAGATCAGCTGCTCCACCACGAAGGCTGTTCCGCGGCCCTCTTCGCCGAGGATCCGCGCCGGGAGGTGGTCGTACTCGACCTCTGAGGAGGCAAGAGAGCGGCCGCCGAGCTTGTCCTTCAGCCGTTGCAGGCGGAACCCGGGACGCGGCCGTTGCGCGACGAAGCAGGTGATCCCCGCCTCTGTCTGCGCGAGCGTGAAGAAGACCTCGAAGATTGGGTGGGTGCAGAACCACTTGTGACCGGTTAGCTCGAACCAGCCGTCGCCAATCGGCTCGGCGACCGTCGAGTTGGCGCGCAGATCGGAGCCGCCCTGCTTCTCGGTCATGACCATGCCGGCCTGGGCGAAGGCGTCGTAGTCCGGCAACGTCAGGCGGGCCTCCCATTCTCCTGCAAGAGCGGCGTCCTGACGCATCGTGGGAACGGCGGCATAGTTGATCGACATCGGGCAACAGGGCCCAGTGTCAAGCTGATTGAACAAGTGGAATAGCGCTGCCCGCACGACGTGGGCGCCCGCTCGCGGTTCGCGCCACGGCAGCGAGTTGATTTCGCGCTCAACGCCCAGGCGCAGCATCCAGTGCATCGACGGGTCATATTCGACCTCGTCGATGCGGTTGCCGTAGCGGTCGTGCGTGTTGAGCACCGGAATGTTGCGCTGCGCGCGCCTGGCGTGAGCGAGCGCGTCGGCGGAGGCAACCACGGCACCGAAGTCGCGGACGCGGTCGAGACCCCACTCTCCTCCCTCGCGCATCAGCGCCTCCCTCAGGGCCGGGTCGGCGCCGAACGCGTTGTAGTCGACGAGTCGTGGCGGCTGGTTCAGGACCTCGTGCGTTGCTGCACGGTCGGTACGGCTCTGCGTCGGCATCCTCGGCTCCTCCGCGGGTGGCTGTGCCTCTGACCTTACCTTGCCGAGGGCGGGATTTGCCGGCGCGATCGCCGGCGCCAGACGCGCACGCAATCTTGCATCCTGATAGGAGGATTGCAGCCATTGGTGGCGACGTGTGACTCGGCAACACTGCCGGCCATGCGCCTGCGAGCTTTGATTCTCCTCGCCGCCACGGCGATGCTGGCCGCTCCCGCGGCCGCCCGGGCTGCTCTCGCTCATGTTGTCGCTCCTGGGGAGTCGCTTTCCTCGGTCGCGAGCAGTGACGGTCTGACGGTCGAGGAGCTCGCCGCTGCCAACGGACTGTCCCCCGAAGCATCGCTGCTCGCTGGCAGCACGTTGATGATCCCACCCGAGGCGCCTGGCACGCCTGGGTCTGCCACCAGCGTCGGCGAAACCACGTCGAGCACGGAAGAGACCACCTCGAGCTCCGAACAGGCGGGCTCCAGCACGCGGGAAACCGAGTCGAGCGCCGGTTCGTACGTCGTGCAACCCGGCGACACGCTCTCGGTGATCGCCGCCCGAGCTGGCACGAGCGTGGCCGAACTCGCCGCCGCCAACGGCATCGATCCGAGCGCGCCGCTGCTGTCAGGCGCCGCGCTGACGCTTTCGGGCGCCCCAACGGAAACCGGGCAGTCCGGGAGCTCCGGCGCCGAAGCAGCGCAGGCCGCTGAAGGCTCGACGAGCGGCCCGCCCTATCCGACGGCGGAGACGGTCACCGCGTCGGAAGTCGGCTCAATCGCGGCAGAAAACGGTGTCTCGCCTTCTCTCGCGGAGGCGATCGCCTACCAGGAGAGCGGCTTCAACAACGAACTCACCTCGAGTGCAGACGCGCGCGGCGTCATGCAGATTTTGCCGGAAACGTGGAACTGGATCGGCCAGACATTGGCTGGTAGCACCCCGCTGGCGCCCGCGTCGGCTGCGTCCAACGTCCGCGGCGGCGTGCTCCTCCTGCACTCGCTGCTGAGCGAAACGGGTGGCGATTCGGCGCTTGCGGCTGCGGGCTACTACCAGGGGCTGTCATCGGTGCTCCAGGAAGGACAGGCTCCCGACACAGAACAATACGTGGGTAACGTGCTCGGGCTGCAGCAGCAGTTTGGCGGCGAATGAGGCTTCGGGCACGAGCGGCCCATGTGCGAGCCCACCGCAGGCGACGCACCGCCAGCCGTCGTTCACGCGGATCTTGACCGGAGTTGGTTCCCGTGAGTTAGACGTAGCATTTCGCAACTGCTCTCTCGCGGATCAGCCGCCTTTTTATACCTGTGGGCGCATTCATGCGGGATCATTCCCGTTGCAGAACGCAACTTGGGCGAATATGATCGGGGACCTTTCGTTTTCGGAACAGGAGGCGGATTTCGATGTACGAACCCGACGGTGCGGCGGTAGAGCGGGAAACGGCGGTGACGGTCGAGCGGCGTGGGCATGTGCTGTTGATGGGCCTGAACCGGCCGCAGAAGCGCAACGCGTTCAACCTCGCGATGATCGATCAGCTCGCCGCGGCTTACCACGAGCTGGAGGTCGACGAGGAGCTGCGCTGCGGCGTCCTGTTCGGCCACGGCGAGCATTTCACGGGCGGGCTTGATCTCGCCGAGGTCGGTCCCGTGATCCAGGAAGGCCGTTTTGAGCTGTCCGGCCCGGGGCGTCGCGACCCTTGGCGCAAGGATGGACCGTGGACTACGCCGATCGTTGCCGCCGTGCAGGGCTGGGTGATGACGTTGGCGATCGAGCTGCTGCTCGCGGCTGACATCCGCGTCGCGGCTGAGAATGCGCGCTTTGCTCAGATGGAGATCAACAGGGGCATCTACGCGTTCGGCGGCGCCACCGTTCGCCTTCCGCGTGACGCCGGGTGGGGAAACGCAATGCGGTGGCTGCTGACGGGTGAGGAGTACGACGCGGCGGAGGCGCATCGCATCGGCCTCGTGCAGGAGGTCGTCGAGACCGGTTGCGAGCTCGGCCGAGCGATCGAGCTGGCCGAGGCGATCGCGACCCGCTCTGCGCCGCTCGGCGTTCGGACGACGCTCGAATCCGCGCACCGCGCGAGGCTGGAGGATGAGGCCGCGGCGTTTGCGCGCCTAGAGCCGGACATGGTCGCCCTGTTCGAGACCGAGGACGGGCGCGAGGGGCTGATGTCGTTCATCGAGCGCCGCGACGCGAGGTTTACCGGCCGATGAGCGCCCGCGAGAGAACGGTTCACTTTGCACAGGACGGCGCGCTCGGGACGATCACGCTGGACAGTCCGCCCATGAACCTGATCGGCGAGGAGCTGATCGCGGATCTATCGGCAGCGATCTCAAAAGTCGAGGCTGGCTCTGGCCTGCGTGCGCTGCTGCTGAGAGGTGAGGGAGACGTCTTCAGCGCCGGCGCCAACGTCAAGCTGTTCGCGGGGCGCGGCTGCGCCGAGATGCGTCCGCTGGTCGAGTCCTTCCTTGACCTCGGGCGCCGCATCGAGGACCTGCCGCTTCCCACGCTCGCCGCAGTTCACGGAACATGCATGGCCGGCGGCTTTGAGCTGGCGCTCTTCTGCGACCTGATCTGGGCGGCCGAGGGGACGGTCCTCGGACTGCCGGAGACGAGCCTTGGGATCGTTCCGCTCGCCGGCGGCGTCGAGCGGGTCGCTGCTCGGGCGGGCCTCGGCCGGGCCCGGACCATCGCGCTTGGCGGCGGACTGCATAACGCAGAGGATTTCGCTGCTTGGGGCGCGATCGACCGCGTCCTGGCGGCTGATGAGCTCCACGCCAAGGCCGAGAAGTTCGCACGCAGGCTCGCGGACGGGCCGACGCGGGCGTACGCCGTCGTCAAGGACCTGGTGCGGGCGTACACCGACGGCGGGATCGCACGCGCGGACGCGCTGTTGCTTGACGCGGCCGTTGGCTTGTTCGACACAGACGACGCACGCGGCGGCATCCAGACGTTTCTGGACTCCGGGCCCGGCAAAATGAAGTTCCTGGGTCGCTGAGATGAAGCACACCGAGCTGCTCGACGAGAATTGCGCGATCGCTAGATCGTCCGCTGTCCTCGGCGAGCGATGGGTTTGGGTCATTCTCCGCCAGGCCTTCAACGGGGCGCGCAGGTTCGAGGACTTCCACAGCGGCATAGGCCTTGCGCGCAACGTCCTGAGCGAGCGCCTGATCAACCTCGTCGAGCACGGAATTCTTGAGCGACGAGCGTACTCAGGGCGCCGCACGCGAAATTTCCACGAGTACAGGCTAACCGACAAGGGACGCGCACTGTTCCCCGTCTACGCGGCCCTCATGCACTGGGGCAACGAGTGGACCGACCTCCCGGCGCCGCCCGTCGACATGCTTCACAAGCCCTGCGGACAGAGGGTTAGCACCCGTGTCGTCTGTTCGAACTGTGGCGAGGACATCGACGCGCACGACACCGAGCCCGTCGTCGGCCGCGGGCTGATGATCCAGGGCTTCGGTCGCTGAGCCGCTGATCGAGAGCGGACGCGGGCGGGTCGAACGTTCGCTGGCATGCGGCTCGTCCGACCTTCCTGGCCGGTATGCTCGTGGCCGCGATTTGGGAATGCGCCGGTCGGACCGGCTGGGCGCGTGACCAGGAAAGGGGATCAAAATGATCCCTGCACAAGCCACTCTCGGACAGGCCGCCGGACCGGACCTAGCGGGTAGCAGGGCGCCATCTGAGATTCCGGGTCCAACCCGGGCCGTCCCGTCGTGGCAGCTCATTCTCGCCCCATACGCCCAGTCCTCCCACCCGCGCGCGCTGCTCGACATAGCCACCTCGGTGGTCCCTTACCTCGCATTGTCGGTGGCGATGTACCTCGCGCTGAGCGTCTCCTACCTGCTGGCTTTCGCCCTTGCCGTGCCCGCGGCAGGCTTCCTAGTACGCACCTTCATCCTCTTCCATGACTGTGCCCACGGGTCATTCGTCTCCTCCCGACGAGCAAACGCGTGGCTTGGCATGGGCTTGGGGCTGCTCATCCTCTCGCCGTTTCTGCGCTGGCGACACGATCATGCGGTCCATCACGCCACGTCGGGCGACCTCGCGAGGCGCGGCGTGGGGGATATTCGCACCCTGACCGTCGGCGAATACAACGCATTGGAGTGGCGCGGGCGCCTTGGCTACCGCTTGCTGCGCAACCCGCTCATCATGTTCGGCATCGGGCCGATCGTCGCGATGATGATCGGGCCTCGGATCGTCGCACGCGGGGCGCGCCCGCGGATGCGCCGCAGCGTCTTGGCGACGAACGCCGCCCTTGCAGTGCTGGTTGGCGTGCTTTGCTGGCTGATCGGCTGGCGCCAGTATCTGCTCGTGACCGTGCCGCCGGAGCTCCTCGCGGGCTCGGTCGGCATCTGGCTGTTCTACGTGCAGCACCAGTTCGAGGACGCTTACTGGGAGAACGCCGGCGAGTGGACGTATGCGGACGCGGCGCTCAGGGGCAGCTCCTTCCTGAAGCTGCCGCGAGTGCTCCATTTCTTCACGGGAAACATCGGCTTCCACCACGTGCATCATCTGAACGCTCGGATACCGAACTACAACCTGCGGCGCGCGCATTATGAGAATGCGATCTTCCATGACGTACCGACGCTCACCCTCTGGGACGGGATCCGCGCCGTGCGACTCAAGCTCTGGGACGAGGATCGCGGGCGCCTGGTCACCTTCGCCGACGCGCGCAGGCCGATTGGCCTGAGGACACCGCCGGTATCCGTCGCCTAGCTCGGCGGTATGAGCTCCCGGACAACAGCATCGCGGGGGGTGTCGACGGGCGCGTTGGGATGGGCGCTCGTCAGGGGCTCCAGGACGAAGAGCTCGGCTGCGAGGTCCGGGTCGACGTGGTTGTTGCTCATGAAAGCCAGCACACGCCGCCCCGTGATCTTCTCGACGGCGCTGATCGCGTCCGCACGCATGCTGTCCTGATAGGCCCGGCGCGTGCTCAGCACGAGCTCGAGCCTTCCGTCAGTGACGAGCGTCCGCTCGCCCTTGGTCAGGGCGGCGCCCATCACGCAAACGACCAGATCGGTCCCAACGGTGGTACGCGAGCTCGTCGGTCCACGGCCGGTGTAGCGGTGCAGGAGCTGGACCATCGCGTCCGAGATCGCCGCGGTCATGGCGCCATCCGGAGCACCTTGGTGCTTTGGGCTGGACATCCGGGCCTCTCTGCCGGCTCTCGCGAGTTCGGCGTCGCTCGCAAGGGAGAGTTGGCATAGACCACACGGACGACGGCTCCTTGAACAGTAGCGCTCTTCGCGCTCCGCGCCGCGATGGCCTCACCGCTTTTCAAAAACCAGGCGGTGGTGATCGAGCAGCTCGCGTTCGAAGCAGACCTTGTTGGCGCTGACGCCCGACGTGAACGCGAGCCGGAAATCTGCGCTCGTCAGCCAGCGCGGGACGAGCCCAAGCTTCAAAAGCGTCTTTCTGGCGCTTCGGGCCCCGATCCGCGCGTTCCACTGCGTGATCGTCTCGATGTAGTCGAGTCGGCCATTGCTACTCGATAGGAGGCGGAACGAGGGGTCGGCGCAGCGGGCGATCTGCTCTTGGCCGAAGGGCAGCCAGGAGCCGGGAAACTGGCGCCCCATGAGGGCGAGATACCACGCATCCGAATCGCGGGCCGGGAGCGCCATCAGCGCGTCGAGGTCGATCTCCTCGGGCGGGATCATGTTGCGCCCGAAGACCATCGTCTGAAGGTAGAAGCGGCCTGTATCGGGCAACACGCTCGCGACGCGCTCGAACAACCGGCGGTAGATCTCCTCCTGGCGCCCGGCGCGGTAGTCCTCGGGAGAGCAGAAGTGCTCGAAGGCGCCGAGACTGGCGACCGCGTCGAATGGGCCGAAGCTGTCGCGGCCGACGTTCAGAGCATCGACGAGGTGGACATCCAGGCCGTGGCGCCTGCACGCCGCCTCCTGCGCCGAGGACAACGTGACCCCGACGCCGATGCCCCTCCGGCTGCGAATGAAGTTCAGCAGCGGACCCCAGCCGCAGCCCAGATCGAGCACGCGCCGCCCGGGTCCGATCCCGAGCTGCTCGGCGACGTACTCGTGCTTGCGTCGCTGAGCCTCAGCGAGGCTGAGCGAGAAGTCGCCGTCATACTTCGCGCCGCTGAAGTCGGCGAGCTCCCCCATGCTGAGCCGGAACACTCGATCGGTCAGCGAGTACGTGAAATCGATGTCCCGACGGTCAGCCATCGCGCCCTCACGATCGCAGACGCCGCTCAGTGGCGGCCCACCGGCGTCTCGCTCGCGGCGATCCGCGTTGCCCTCCTGCGGATACGCTACTTCGGTCCGTCCCGAAGCGCGAGCCGGCAGTGTCCGGAGTGCCGACGAATACAGGAGGACAGGCGATGACCGCATATGAGTGGCAAGCCACGATCAAATGGCTGACCAACCCTCCCGAGGGGTTGCCCCGCATGACGGTCGGCAGCGGCTCAGTCGTCTTGCCGCTCAGCTTGGATCCCGACGCTCCGCACCCTTTGGCCACCTCACCGGCCGAGCTCCTGGCGGGAGCCGTCGGCAGCATCTTCGCGTGGTTCGCCTCCAGGCAGCTCATGGATGACGGCACGCAGGCTCACGAGTTGACCGCGGAGGTGACGCTGACGGTGTCCGACGACCCCGGCGGGGTCACGGACCTTGCAATGAGCCGCCTTGCCTGCAAGCTGCTCGGCCGCGTTCCGCAGATCGGCCAGGAGCGGCTGGAGGCGGTTGCGAAAATGGCGATGAGCCAATGCGTGGAGAGCCTCGGCCTGCGCACCGAGCGCGTGGCGGTCACCGTCGAGGCCATCCTCGAGGGTCCCTAGACGGGGAGTCGGCGTTGCTCGGGCTTCCAGACAACGTGAGCGCGTGCCTGTTCGATCTCGACGGCGTTCTCACGAAGACGGCGAAGGTGCATGCGGCGGCGTGGAAGGAGATGTTCGACGCCTACCTCCGTGAGCGCGCGGCGCGAACCGGCGAGCCGTTCGTACCCTTCGACGAGGTGGCCGAGTACGACCAGTACGTCGACGGCAAGCCGCGTTATGAGGGCGTACAGTCATTTCTCGCATCCCGCGGGATCGAGCTGCCGCGCGGCGAGCCTGACGATCCCCCGCAATCCGAGACCGCCGACGGCTTGGGAAACCGCAAGAACGAGATCGTGCTGCGACTGATCCGCGAACACGGTGTCGAGCCGTACGAGGGCTCCGTGAGGTACGTCCACGCGGCCAAGGCGGCGGGCCTGCGGCGCGCCGTCGTGTCTTCCAGCACGAACTGCCGCGACGTTCTCGTCGCGGCCGGCATCGAGGACCTGTTCGAGGTTCGCGTCGACGGCGTGACCGCGGAGCGCGAGCATCTTCGCGGCAAGCCCGCGCCGGACACGTTCCTGGCCGGCGCGCGGGCACTCGGCGTCGAGCCCGCTCACGCGGCCGTCTTCGAGGACGCGCTGGCGGGCGTGGCCGCCGGCAGAGCCGGCGACTTCGGCTTCGTGGTCGGAGTCGACCGCGTCGGGCAGGCCGACGCGCTGCGCGAGCACGGGGCCGACGTCGTAGTGTCCGATCTCAGCGAGCTGTTGGCGCCAGCATGATCAAGCACCGCACGATCGCGCTCGAGCCGTGGGCGCTGCGCGAGACCGAGCTCGATCTCGACGTGCTGGCCGAGACCGAGTCGGTGTTTGCCCTCTCGAACGGGCACATCGGCCTACGCGGAAACCTGGACGAGGGCGACCCTCACGCGCTGCCGGGCACCTACTTGAACGCCTTCTACGAGGTGCGGCCGCTCCCGTACCCCGAGCTTGGATATGGCAATCCCGACGCCGGCCAGACGGTTGTCAACGTGACCAACGGCAAGCTCGTGCGCCTTCTCGTCGACGACGAGCCGTTCGACGTCCGCTACGGAGAGCTTCGCAGTCATGAGCGGGTGCTCGATCTCCGGGCCGGGGTCTTGCAGCGCACCGTGGACTGGGTTTCCCCGGCCGGACCGCGTGTGCACGTCCACTCAACGCGCCTCGTCTCCTTTGTACAACGCTCGATCGTCGCGATCTCCTATGAAGTTGAGGCCGTTGACGCGGACATTCGCGTCGTGATTCAGTCCGAGCTGTTGGCCAACGAGCCGGTGCGCAAGGGCGACGGCGATCCTCGCGCCGCGGCCGCACTGGGCGCTCCGCTGCGCTCCGAGCTGGCCCGGGATCGCGGCTTGGCGGCACTGCTCATGCACTCGACCAGCGCCAGCGGACTGTTGATGGCGGCGTCGATGGATCACATGATCGACGGTCCGAAGGGGACCGAGTCGGTGTCTGAAAGCTTCGAAGATCAGGCGCGTGTGGCGGTGACAGCGGACCTCAAGCGCGGCGAGCATTTGCGCGTCGTCAAGCTCGTGGCCTATGGCTGGTCAGGACAGCGTCTACGTCCGTCGATCGCCGGTCAAGCCCGTGCGGCAGTGTTGGAGGCCAAGCACGCCGGCTGGGACGGCTTGCTCGCAGGCCAGCGGGCGTACCTCGACGACTTCTGGGACCGCGCAGACGTCGAGATCGAGGGCGACACCGAGCTTCAGTCTGCGGTCCGTGCCTCGATGTTCCACTGCCTGCAGGCATCAGCGCGCGCCGAGCAGCGCGCGATCCCGGCGAAGGGGCTGACCGGACCAGGTTACGACGGCCACACCTTCTGGGACACGGAGGCGTTCGTCCTGCCGATGCTCACCTACACCGTCCCCGACGCGGCGCGGGATGCACTTCGCTGGCGACGGGACACGCTCGAGCTCGCGCGCGGGCGAGCAGCCGAGCTCGGCTTCGCTGGGGCAGCCTTTCCGTGGCGGACGATCCGCGGCCAGGAGTGCTCGGGGTACTGGCCCGCCGGCACGGCCGCATTCCACATCAACGCGGACATCGCCCACGCAGTCGTGCGCTACCAGCGCGCCGTAGAGGATCCGGACTTCGAGCGCGGTGCCGGTCTCGAGCTGCTGGCGGAGACCGCTCGCCTCTGGCGCTCGCTCGGGCACCACGACGCCGGGGGTGGCTTCCGCATCGACGGCGTCACCGGACCCGACGAGTACAGCGCCATCGCCGACAACAACATCTACACGAACCTGCTGGCGCAGGAGAACCTGCGTGCCGCAGGCGACGCCGTCGAGCAGTACATGGATCGAGCCGCGGAGCTCGGCGTCGACCCCGAGGAGGCCGCATCTTGGCGCGACGCGGCGGATGCGATGGTCATCCCGTACGACGCCGACCTTCGCGTTCACTGCCAAGCCGAGTCATTCACCCAGCACCAGCGCTGGGACTTCGACGCCACGCCGCCGGATCACTACCCGCTCATGCTCCACTACCCGTACTTCGATCTTTATCGCAAGCAGGTCGTCAAGCAAGCGGACCTCGTGCTCGCGCTCCACTTCCGCGGCGATGCATTCAGCGATGACGAGAAGCTGCGCGACTTCGACTACTACGAGGCGCTCACCGTGCGCGACTCCTCGCTCTCCGCCTGCACCCAGGCCGTGATCGCGGCTGAGGTCGGCCACATGGAGCTGGCCTTCGATTACTTCGGCGAGGCCGCCCTGATCGACGTCGACGACCTCGAGCACAACACGCGCGACGGGCTTCACATCGCGTCGCTCGCGGGCGCCTGGCTCGCCGCAGTCGCGGGCTTCGGCGGCATGCGGCACCACGGGGTCACGCTTACCTTCAAGCCCCGCCTCCCTCGCGAGCTGATGCGGCTGTCGTTCGGGCTCGGTTTCCGCGGCCGTCAGCTGCGAGTCGAGGTCAAACAAAAAGAGGCCATCTATACGCTCCGTGCCGGCGAGCCTCTCGACGTGCACCATTACGACGAGCAGATCAGCGTCTCCACCGACGCCCCGCAGAAGCGTCCGATCCCACGGCTGAGCCCGCGGGAAGCCCCGACGCAGCCGACCGGACGAGTGCCGGTCCGGCGACAGCGTCAGCAATGAGCCACCAAGAGCCCTCGGGTGGCTCGGCCGTGCACCGCGTCGTGGTCGTCGGTGGTGGCTTCGGTGGGCTGCAGGCGACGTTGAAGCTACGCCGCGCCCCGGTGGAGGTCACGCTCGTCGACCGGCGCAACTTCCACCTCTTCCAGCCGCTCACCTATCAGGTCGCGACCGGCGCGCTCTCTCCCGGGGAAATCGCCTATCCGCTGCGAGCGATCTTCAAACGTGCCCGCAACGTGCGCGTGGTTATGGCAGAGGTGTCCGACTTCGATCTGGAGCGACACGAGCTGCAGCTGCGGCCGGTCGCCGGTGTGCCGGTACCGGCAGTGGTTCAGTACGACACCCTGATCGTCGCTGGCGGCTCGCGCTACTCGTACTTCGGGCACGACGCCTGGGGCGCGGTCGCCCATGAGGTGAAGTCGCTGGAGAGCGCGCTGATGGTGCGCAGCGGCATCCTCAGCGCCTTCGAGGCCGCGGAGCTTGAGCCCGACCCCGAGCGCCATCGCGCGTGGCTGACGTTCGTCGTCGTCGGCGCGGGCCCCACGGGCGTCGAGATGGCAGGGCAGATCGCGGAGCTCGCACGCGACACGCTGCGGCGAGACTTTCGCCTGAGCGACCCGCGCTCGGCTCGCATCCTGCTTGTCGAGGTGGCGGATCGCGTACTGAGGAGCTTCCCGCCGTCGCTGTCGGCGAAGGCCGCGCGCTCGCTGCAGGGACTCGGCGTGACGCCGCTGCTCGAACGGACGGTCGTCGGCATCGACGAAGAGGGTGTGACGGTGCGGGACGCCAGCGGGAGCAGCGAGCGTCTCGCAGCCCGCACCGTGGTCTGGGCAGCAGGGGTCACGGCCTCAGGACTGGCCTCGAGACTGGGTGAGCTGACCGGGGCCGAGCGCGACAGGGCGGGCCGCGTGACGGTCGAGCCCGATCTCACGCTCCCGGGCCATCCCGAGGTGTTCGCACTCGGCGACATGGTGCGGGTGCGCGGAGCAGACGGCACCCCGGTGACCCTTCCGGGGGTCGCGCCCGTCGCGATGCAGCAGGGTCGCTATGCGGCTGCCGTCGTGCGGGCGCGGCTGCGTGGTCGCGACACCCCGCCATTCCACTACCGCGACAAGGGAAACCTCGCGACGATCGGCCGTGCGAGGGCGGTGGCTGACGTCGGCGGGCTGCGGCTGAGCGGCTTCATCGCCTGGGCCACCTGGGTGGCCGTGCACCTCTGGTATCTCGTGGGCTTCCAGAACCGCGTGATCGTGTTCATCCGCTGGATGTTCAGCTTCGTGACGCACGGCCGCGGCGCAAGGCTGATCACCGGGGAGGTGGTCCAGCACGGCGAGGGACCGGTGGCTTCCGAAGCCGCGAGCACCTGACCGTCGCGCGGACCGGTGAGTTCAAAGCTCGAGCTCTTTGCATCGTGCGGCGTGGCTTTCTCGGGCGAGCTGTGCCACGATGCCAGCATCGGCTTCGACCAGTACCACGAGCCCCCCGACGAGCTACCCGACGGAACGCGAACGTTTGCGCGTCTGTGCGCGTCGCTGACCGAGGAGGCCGAAGCGATCGGCTGGTATGAGCAACGCCTGGCGGTCGAGCCGGAGCGCCAAGCGCGCGCGATCATGCGGGACGCACAGGGCGAGGAGTTCAAGCACTTCTCCATGAATCTCGAGTTCCTCCTGCGACGCACTCCTCTGTGGCGCGAGATCGCCCAGGGGATCCTCTTCCAGGCGGGCGACATCGTCGAGCATGGCGAGGAGGCCGAGGAGGAGGCGACCGAGGGCGCCGCAGAGCGCGGGGGTCCCGTATCGGGCGCCACGTCGCTTGGCATCGGCGGTCTCAGGGGAGCCGAGCGATGAACCACCTCCTGCGCGAGCGCGCGCCGATCACCGACGCCGGCTGGGCCGTGATCGACGACGAGGCCCGCGCGCGTCTCACGCCGGCGCTCGCCGCTAGAAAGCTCGTGGACTTCGCCGGTCCATACGGCTGGGAGCGCTCGGCCACGAATCTCGGGCGAACTGAGGCGCTCGCAGCGGCGCCGGTCGACGGCGTCCGGGCCGAACAGCGCCGCCTGCTCGCGATGGTCGAGCTGTATGCGCCGTTCACCGTCGCGCGGAGCGAGCTGCGCGACGCCGACCGCGGCGCCAAGGACGCCGACCTCGCCGCGCTCGATCGGGCCGCCCATCGGCTCGCGACAGCGGAGAACCGTGCCGTGTTCCACGGCTGGCAGGACGCCGGGATGAGCGGCATCGCCGAGACCTCGACACACGATGCGATCCCCCTTGGCGAGGACTGCGAGCGCTACCCGCGCCTCGTCGCACGGGCCGTGCAGGCGCTGCTGTGCGCCGGTGTGGGTGGCCCCTACGGCCTCGCTCTCGGCCCCGAGGTCTACACCCACGTGCTCGAGACCACCGAGCACGGTGGCTATCCACTGCTCGACCATCTGCGCCAGATCATCGGCGGGCCGCTGGTATGGGCGCCGGGCGTGCGGGGCGCCGTAGTCGTCAGCCAGCGCGGCGGCGACTTCGTGCTCGAGGTCGGCGAAGATCTGTCGGTCGGCTACGACCGCCACGACGCGGACGTCGTCGAGCTCTACCTGGTGGAGAGCCTCACCTTCCGCGTCCTCACAAGCGACGCGGCAGTCGCGCTCACCTGAGCATTCGGCGCCCCGCAGGGTGCCTGGGGCGCAGGCGCGCCGCAGTGGCGTTCAAATCAGACCGGCAGCACGGCGCGCTCGCTCCACGGCGGGGCGGGCCGGGCAGCCGGCGAGATGGTCGTCCACGAGACCGCAGGCCTGCATCAGCGCGTAGATAGTCGTCGGGCCGACGAACCGAAAGCCGTGGGACTTGAGCTCGCTGGCGAGCGCCTTGCTCTCTGGTGTCGTCGACGGCACGTCCGCCCACGTCGTGGGCACTCGCTCCCGCGCGGGGGGAGCGTGGGAGCGGACCAGCTCCTGGAGCGATCGCCCAGCGCTGCGCAGGGCCACGGTAGCTCGGGCATTCGCGATCGTCGCCTCGATCTTCGCGCGGTTGCGGATGATGCTCGCGTCGGCGAGCAGACGTTCAACGTCGGCCTCGCCTTGCCGCGCGATGACGTCCGGTTGGAACCCCGCGAACGCGACCCTGAACGCATCGCGCCTCACGAGGATCGTCCGCCAAGACAGCCCGGACTGGAAGGCCTCGAGGCTGATCCGTTCGAACAGCCCGTGCTCGTCGAGCACAGGGAACCCCCACTCCTCGTCGTGGTAGCGCTCGAACAGGGGTTCACCGTCACCGAAGCAACGCCGCCCTGATGCCGCTTGCACATCCGCCTCCTCGAGGGAATTGCCGCCCACCGGTCATCGCCCGCTGGCTGCGCCCGGCGCCCGGCGAACAGTCTAATCGGCTAGTTTCACCTCGCCTCCGCGCCCGCCGCGCAGCGCCCGCGTCCCGACCCCCGATCGCAAGATGCGCAAGAATTGCGATCGACTCAAGCCCGGCTCAACCTGAAGAAGGCGAGGAGCGATGTGCGCGTTCATTTCCCGCGGATTCAAAGGCCGCGAGCGCACGCCAGATGAGCTGGCCGCGCGGCTCCCGCCGGGTCAATACGTGGAATCCGGCTTTCCGGTTCTCACGGCAGGTCCGACGCCTGACGTTCACACCGACACCTGGCGCTTCCGCATCGACGGCATGGTCGCCAAGCAGCAGGAATGGACCTGGGAGCAGTTTGCGCAGCTGCCATTCGAGACGGTCCCGTGCGACATCCACTGCGTCACCAAGTGGTCGAAGCTCGGCACGAGCTTCGGCGGCGTCTCCGTGGACACGCTGCTCCCACTCGCAGAGCCGCTTGGCGCGTACGCGACGATTTGGTCCTACGGCGGCTACACCACCAACCTGGCGATCGACGATCTGACCGGCGGGAAGGCTTGGGTCGTGACCGAGCACGAGGGAGAGGCGCTACCGCGACAGCATGGCGGGCCAGCCCGGCTCCTCGTGCCGCACCTTTACTTCTGGAAGAGCGCGAAGTGGGTCGCAGGGCTCCGCGTGATGGACCACAACGAACCGGGGTTCTGGGAGATGAACGGCTACCACATCCGCGGCGACCCGTGGAAGGAGCAGCGCTATTGGAGCGACTGACACCAGTCGAGCAGCGCGCACCGGGGCGATGGCAGATCGGGACCGTCACATCGATCAAGCGTGAGACGCCACGGGTGAAGTCGTTCCGCATCGCGCTGCCGATGTGGATGGAGCACCTGCCCGGCCAGCACTATGACGTCCGGCTGAGCGCGCCGGACGGGTATCAGGCTGAGCGCTCCTATTCGATCGCCTCCTCGCCACTGGACCGCGGAGAGATCGAGCTCACGATCGACCGGCTCGAGGACGGTGAGGTCTCGCCCTACTTCGACGACGTGGTCGTCGAGGGCGATGAGGTCGAGGTACGCGGGCCGTTCACGTCCTACTTCGTCTGGCGCGGCGAGCACCCGGTGCTGCTGGTGGGCGGCGGCTCGGGAGTCGTGCCGCTGATGGCAATGATGCGCCACCGTCGCCGCACCATGCCCGAGCTGCCGATGCGACTCGTCTACTCCGTCCGAGCCGCCGAGGACGTGATCTACGCGGACGAGCTCGGGGAGGACGCCGTGCTCACCTTCACCCGCGCGGCGCCGGAGGGTTGGGACGGGCATCGAGGGCGTATCGACGAGACGCTGGTCGCACAGTCGGCGACCTCTCTGACCTCCGGGATCGCGTTCGTGTGCGGCTCGAACGGGTTCGTCGAGTCCGCCACCGGGCTGTTGCTGGAGTCGGGGTTCGAGCCGCAGCGGATTCGCACCGAGCGTTTCGGGCCGACGGGGCAACCCTGAGAGGCCCGCCGACGATCGAGCCATCTCCCAGGGGAGCGGGGTAGGCGGTGTTGCAGGACAACCTGGAGATCGCGCGTCGGGCTCACGAGGCCTTCAATCGCCCCGATCTTGACGCCTTCGATCCTGATGCCTTCTATCGGTATGCCGATCCCGATCTCGTGGTCGATTGGTCGCGTTCGCATGGGCTTGAGGCAGGGATCTACCGAGGAGAAGCGGCGACACGACGCTTCTGGATGGCCTAACGGGGTAGGCGATGTCGGACCAGAACGTGGAGATTGTGCGGCGGCTCTACGAGGCTTGGCAGCGAGATGGCTTCGACGTCGTGCCTGAGTTGATGGACCCTGATATCGAGTGGGTGAACCCCTCCTATGCCGTCGAGCCTGGCACGCGGCGCGGCTACGCCGGATTCGCCGCTGCTGCTCGTTCGTTCACGAGCGTCTACCACGAGTCTCGCGTTAAGGACGCAACGTTTTATGATGCTGGAGATCGGATCGCGGTCAAGGCGAGCATGGTCAGCCGGAGTGGGGGAAGCGAGTTCCCGATCGATGCGCAGCGTGGCTATGTGTTCGACCTTCGCGGCGGCAAGGTCACTCGGTTCGCCTGGTTCAACAACCCGGCCGAGGCCCGCGAGGCCGTGGGACTGACCGAGCAAGCGGTGGCGCAGGCGAACGTCGAGCTGGTCAAGCAGGCACTGGATGCGTTCAACCGCCGCGATCTTGACAGCTATGACGACCTCTATACCTCGGACTTCGCAGGGTTTCCGTCGATGGCCGGGATCGTCGAGGGAGGCGGTTACACGGGACGCGACGGGTTCGAAACCTTCCTCGTTGGTCTCCACGAGACCTGGGACGGGTTCCGTGTGCTCGCCGACGTGTGTCGTGCTATCGGCGAGCGCGTTCTGGTCCTGTGTCGTATTACGGGGCGTGCACGAAGTAGTGGCGTTGAGGTCGAGGGGCTCGGGGCGATGGTCTTCGAGTTCCGAGCCGGAAAGATTTCGCGCGTTCGTGACTTTCTCGATCGCAGCGAGGCGGTGCAGGCGGCTAGGCTCGCGGAGTAGGCGATATCGGCGAACCCGGAGCTCGTGCGCTCGCGCGTCGGTTAACGGCGGGGAGGCTCCTCTGGTTGGCCGGACAGCCAAGCGGCACAGTCTCAGGGCGGTAACAATCCCGGCCCGGAGCGGCCGTAACTTGGCGAATGCAGCCGCGCTGGCACCCCTCTTCCAGCGCTGCTGCCGCCCGACGGCGAGGTCCAGGGAGGAGGCCCGCCGAAGGAGGAGCCCGGCCGCCCCCTACCCCGGAGCGTGCGCCGGGCTTCGGGCGTTATTCCTCAGCGCGCGGCGTCTCCAGGTTCTGCGCGAAGCCCGCGCCGCGCTCAGGGGTCACGCTGTGCGCGTCGATCTCCTCGCCGCAGCTGCGACACGCCAGGTACGGGTCCGCGGTCTCGTGGCAGGCGTTGTGGCGCAGGACGATCGGCGGACCCTCCGGACCGGCGAGGTGCGCGTCTCCCCAGCGCATCAGTGCCACGATCGCCGGGAACAGGTCGAGTCCGGCCTCGCTGAGGCGATACTCGTAGCGGTCGGCGGCATAGGGCACGCGATCGAGCAGTCCGGCGTCGACCAGCGTGCGCAGCCGCAGCGACAGCGTCGGCCGGGGAATCCCGAGGTTGCGCGCGAGCTGTCCGTAGCGCCGGACTCCGAAGAACGCTTCGCGGAGAATCAGCAGCGTCCAGCGCTCGCCGACGAGCGCGAGCGTGCGCCCGACCGAGTCGGAGTCGATGCGGTGGTTCAGGTCGTTGCTGAGGTCCATGACTCAGATCGCGAGCACGAGCTTGCCGGTGTTCTCGCCCTTGAACAGCTTCAGCAGCGCCTCGGGAAACTGTTCGATGTCGCCCTCGACGATGTGCTCTCGCGATCTCAGCTCGCCAGAGCGCAACCACGCGGCCAGCTCCGCGAGAGCCGCCGGAAAGCGCTCGGCGTAGTCGAAGATGACGAAGCCGGCCATCGTGGCGCGGGCAACGAGCAGCTGCATGTAGTTCGCCGGCCCGCGGGGTGCCTCGGTCGCGTTGTACTGGGAGATCGCCCCGCTGATCACGACCCGCGCCCCGCGCGCCAGGCGCGTGAGCACGTCGTCGAGGACGGTGCCGCCGACGTTGTCGAAGAAGACATCGACCCCGCCGGGGGCGTGCGCGCGCAGCTGTGCGGAGGTATCGCCGGCCTTGTAGTCGATCGCGGCGTCGAAGCCGAGCTCATCGACCAGCCACGAGCACTTGTCCGGGCCCCCGGTGATCCCGATCGCGCGTGCGCCCTTGATACGCGCGATCTGGCCGGCGACGCTCCCCACCGACCCCGCCGCGCCCGATACCACCACCGTCTGTCCGGGCTCGGGCCGCCCGATCTCCAGCAGTCCGAAGTATGCGGTCAGCCCGCTCAAACCGAGCGCGCCGAGGTGAACCGGGGGCGGCGCAAGCGCGATATCGACCTGGGTGACGCCGCCGCCGTCCGACAGCGCGTAGCGCTGCACACCGAACACGCCTTGCACGCAGTCGCCCGTGCTGTAGAGCGGGTGACGCGACTCGACCACCGTGCCGATCCCCGCCGCGCGCATCACCTCGCCGATCCCTACCGGAGCGATGTAGGAGCGCCCGGGGTTCATCCACGCTCGCATCGCCGGATCCAGCGACAGGTACTCGACCCGAACCAGGAACTGCCCGTCCTGCGGCTCGGGCGCCGGCTCCTCCACGTACTCCCAGTCTGAGGCCGTCGGCAGACCGACGGGCCGGGCCGCCAGACGACACTGGCCGTTGATTTGCGTCATCAGCGCGCTCCTTTCCCAGAAAACGGTTCAATGACCTTACCGCGCGGCGGGTGGCTAGGGAGTCGCGGGCGGCTATGGAGTCAACCGAGGGCGTCGATCAGAAGACACTCGAGCGCCGGGACGCGCTCCGCGATTCGCGCCTCCTCGAGGGTGCTCGTCAAGACCACCCTCCGACCATCGGCCTCGAGATTCAGGAAGGGGTCGCCGATCGTGAGCGGCACCTCGTGGCGCATCGTCGCGGAGGTCTGCGTATCGCCATAGATCAACAGGTCCGTGGCCGGGAAGGGTGACACAGCGCGAAAAGTCACCTCGGTCTCGGGTACGACCCAGGCCGTGCGACAATCTCAAGCGCGGCGTCCGAGAGGGAGCGGCGGCGCAGCCGGGCAAAGGAGTGTCATGGCCACCCAGCAATGCAGCGAAAGATGTGCCCCGAGCGCCGGTTCACGCATCGCGCTGTTTTGTATCGTTGTCACGCTGACAACAGGATTTGTCCAGGCGTCTGCGATGGCCGCCGCTCCAAATGACCCGTCGTTCCCATTGCAGTGGGGCGACAGCAACACCGGGCAAAGCATTCCGACTCAGGGGGTCGCAGGCAAAGAGCCGCTAGGCCCGCGAGCGAACGGCACGCCAGGCGCCGACGATCGCGGTCTCGCGGCGTGGGGGGTCACGAGGGGCAGCCCCTCGATCGTGATCGCAGAGCTCGACACGGGCGTCGAATACAACCATCCCGACCTGTCAGCCAACATCTGGTCAAATCCCGGCGGCGTCGGCGGCTGCGCATCGGGCACGCACGGATACAACGTCCTCGATCACACCTGCGAACCGATCGACGAGGACACAGCCTACGAAGGACATGGGACGCACGTAGCCGGGATCATGGGGGGCGTCGGAAACAACGGAATCGGTGTCGCTGGCATGAACTGGCAGACAACGATCCTGCCGGTCAAGTGGCTGGAATCCGCGGACACAGAAACCGGAGCCCTGCTCGAAGCCCTCGAATGGGTTCTGCGTGCGAAGCAGCAGGGCGTCAACATACGCGTCGTCAACGACTCTCCAACGTTCTTGGGCACGCTCCGCTCCGAAGCGCTCAAGAAAGAGATCGAAGTCCTCGGGGCCAATAACATCCTGTTCGTCGCCGCCGCGGGAAACTCGGGCAGCAACAACGATGAAGAAGCCGTGAGGCGCTATCCCTGCGCCTATCAGCTGTGGAACGAGCTATGTGTGACGGCGACTGACAATCGGGACGCCCTCCCCAGCTGGGCAAACTACGGGCCAAAAACGGTCGATCTTGCTGCGCCCGGCGTGAGCATCTATTCGACGTTGCGCGGCCAAAGGTATGGCTACCTCACGGGTGGATCAATGGCCTCCGCGCAGGTCGCGGGCGCGGCGGCACTGATCCTCGCAAGGGAACCGACACTCAGCACGACTCAGCTGAAGGACCGCATCCTGAAAAACGTGCGGCCGGATCCGGCGCTTGCTGGCAAGGTGGGCACCGGCGGGGTACTCGACGTCTGCAAGGCGATGGCCGGCTGCAAAGAATCGGCCGCGCCAATCGCCGCAACCGGTGTGGCATCCTCGGTGACGCAGACCACGGCGACGGTGAATGCGACTGTGAACCCAAGCGGACAGGCCGTCAGCGACTGTCATTTCGACTACGGCGTCACGAGTTCATACGGTTCGAGCGTGCCGTGTACGCCTCGTCCAGGATCGGGCACGAGTGCGGTCGCCGTGTCGGCGTCGGTGACGGATCTCGGCCAGAACACGACGTACCATTTCCGCGTCGTCGCGACCAACCCGCAGGGGACGAGCAGTGGCGCTGACGTGACGTTTACGACGCCGCCCAATCCTCCGGCGCCTGCGGTCTCGACGGGCGTGGCATCCTCGGCGACACCGACGGCGGCGACGCTGAATGCCACGGTGAACCCCAACGGAGCCACCGTCAGCGACTGCCATTTCGAGTACGGCGTCACGACCACATACGGCTCAGGCGCGCCGTGCACGCCGGAGCCGGGATCGGGCACCAACCCGGTCGACGTATCAGCTTCGATCACCGGCTTGAGCCCAAGCACCACCTACCACTTCCGTATTCTCGCGACCAACGCTCGGGGGACGAGTAAGGGCACTGACGTCACGTTCACGACGCTGGCCGATTCGCCTCTCCCGACGGTTCTCACGGGCGCGGCGTCCTCTGCGACACCGACGGTCGCGACGCTTGACGCGAGCGTGAACCCGAACGGAGCGACGGTCAGCGACTGCCATTTCGAATACGGCGTCACGCCCGCATACGGCTCGAACGTGCCGTGCACGCCGCAGCCGGGTTCGGGCACGAGCCCGGTCGCTGTATCCGCGTCGATCACCGGCCTGAGCCCAGGTACGAACTATCACTTCCGCGTGGTCGCGACCAATCCCGGCGGCACAGCCGTGGCCGCGGATCAGACGTTCATGACGGCGCCACTCGCTCCGGTGCCGCAGCTGACACCCGCAGAAACGGCGATGACGCCGGCGTCTCCGGGGACGTTGGCCTCCGCGCTCGCCTCGCCGCCCGCCCGTGCGACGCTCGCAGCCATGTCGCTGTCGGTGAACCGCTGGGGGACGGTGAGCATCAAGATCCGCTGTCCCGGCACGGTCGGCATCTGCACCGGAACGCTGGCCCTGCGCACGCTGCCGGCTGCGACGGCGCCGAGCGCCCCGCGAAGGAAAATGCCGCAGCCGGCGATCGTGATCTTGGCCGTCGGCGGCTTCAGGGTCGCCGGCGGGACGGTAGAGACGGCGAAACTGCATCTTTCGCCGGCGGGCCGCAGGCTCGTCCACCGCACACGCCCCCTGCGAGCGAGAGCCACGATCGTCACCGGCACCCGTGACGGGAGCACCGAAGTGACTGAAACGACCGTCTTGCTGCGGAGCGCCAGATGACCGCAAGCAGCGGGCATGGCGCCGGCTGTCTATACCCCTAACGCCGCAGGTGCAGCCACTTGTCTCCGATCGCGAGGCAATCCTCGCAGCCGGGGACCGACTCCGGCAGTTCGAGGACGCGAACCTGGTCGAGATGCCTGCAGTTGATCATGGCATCGCGTCCGTCTGCGAGAGCAATGCACGTTCGAGCTCCTCTGGCATGTAGGAGCCGTCGTAGACCTCGTTGCCGATGAAGAGCGTGGGTGTTCCCTGGACGCCTGAGCGCGTTCCGCTGGAGACGTCCTCCTCGATGCGCGCGCGGTGGCGCCCGTCCCCGAGAGCCGCCTTGAACTGCTCGGCGTCGAGCCCGAGGTCGTTCGCATAGCGGATCAGGTCCTCTCGCGCGAGCGCATGCTGACGCGCGTACAGGAGGTCATGCATCTCCCAGAAGCGATCCTGCGCCGCCGCCTCCTCTGCCGCTTCCGCGGCGATCTGCGCATGCGGATGGATCTCCCGGAGTGGGAAATGTCGAAATACGAATCGAAGCCGATCGCCGAGCTGGCGCTCGATCTGCTGGACCGACCGGTACGCCGCACGCGAATATGGGCACTCGTAGTCCCCATACTCCACGAGCGTGATCGCAGGGCTGCCTTCGCCGCCTCGGGCATGGTCGCGCTCCTGATCGACGGCGACTGCTAGCCCAGTGCTGGAACTCGACTCCACGAGAGTCCTCCTGTCTGAATCGGGGACGTCAGCTGCTGTCTACTCATCGCACTGCCTAACTGCGACGCCGATGCCCCGTCCGGCTCCCGTCACGACGGCGATCTTGTCAGCGAGATCTAGATCCACGGTACCTTCAATCGGCACTGTAGCCGAGTGCCGTTGGCAAGCCGGCTCGTGTGAACGAACGGCCGCCGGTCAGGCGCCCACGGCTGGCGAGGCGTCCTCGCGCACCCAGCGGCGGACGGTCGCACGCAACGCTGGGACGGCGGCAACCGCGACGGGAGCTGGCAGCCACACCGCAATCGCGCGATAGGCGAGCACCGCGGGGATCGCGAGCCCGGGTGCGACCCCAAAGGCGATCAGCACAGCCGCCATTCCCCCGCTGACGGAGCCCGGTATCGGCAGCGTGTTCGCCGCCTGGCCGACGAAGTACGCGAGCGCGATCACCGGGAGCACCGGCGGTGAGCCGAAAGCGTGGAGCATCGCCCACACGACTGCCGCGTCGAACGCCCAATACGTGATCGCGCCCGTGAGCCGTGGGTCGTGAAGTCGGAGGAGACCGCGGGCTTCGCTAACGGCGTCTGCGAGCAACCGTGCGGCGGGCTCCAGGCGCGAGCGGCGCATTCGCATGGTCGGATCGCTCCGCTCGCCCGCCGCCGGCTCGACGGCACCTCGCGTGGCGAGCGCGACGCAAACCACGATGCTGAGTATCGCTACGAGCGCCGGGATTGCGCTCAGCGCCGCCGGGCCGCGGCTGCCGACGAGCCCGAGCGCCAGGGCCGCGCCGGCGAGGACGATCGAGGCGAGGAATGCGGAGTAGAGCAGCACCAGGAAGAGAAGCACGGTCCGCGCCGCGGTGCGCGCCTGAAGACCCGCCCGGCGCAGGGCCCACAGCGTCAGCGTCAGACCTCCCGCGCCGGCCGTGGGCAACAGACGCGTCGCGGCAGCCCCCGCGAGCGCGATCTGAGCGCTCTCTCGTGCCCCCACCCGCGATGTGACGCGCCCTGCGACGAGCGAAAGCAGACCGACGTAGCCGGCGAGCGAGAGGCACTCGAAGACGGCGCCGACCGCCGCCCAAGCCGGGCTGACGCCGAGACCCCTGCGCATAGCCTCGCCAAGCGCGTGGACCCGACCGCCCGCGACGAGCACGGCGGCCGCCGCAGCGGCCGCGAGCAGCGCCGCAGGCGCCGCCCGCCGAACGATTGCGCGAACGTCCGGCGCCGCCAGGGCGAACTCCGAAATGGTGTGGTCAGATGCGAGCATGGCTGGCGCCTCGTGGCTGGGCCCAGTTCTACGCGTCCACCGCCACGACGGGTGTGAGATCGGTCATACCGATCGAGCAGCTGGAGAAAGCCGGCCGCCCGAGCCACCCGAGCACCGCCTACTTCAGCCCATCTGCGGGTGGTGGAGCATCAGTCGGACCACCAGTCCTCGGGAGCCGGAACGCCGTCCCCGCCCTCGGGCCGCGCGGCGCCGATCGCGATCACCTCGAGGCCATTGGCACCAGCCTCGAGGGCGCGCACGGTGGACGGCGCGACGCGCACGACGTCCCAGGGCCGCAGCTCGAGGATCTCGTCGTCGAGCTTGATCCGGCCGGAGCCGGAGACGATCACGTAGGCCTCCTCCTGCTCGCGATGGCTGTGGCCCATCGGCGATCGGGCGCCGGGCTCGTAGCTGATGAGGGTGACGCCGATCTGCTCGGAGTCGATGTGGCTACGCGCGAAGCGCGCCTGCATGCCGGCGGCGCGGCCTGAAGCTGAGTCCTCGATCTCCATCAGGTTCGTGATCGTGTACGCCGACATACGGTCTCCTTTGCTCTGCTGGGCGCGTTGAAGGTCCGGTTTCTGATCAGGAGCTCGCGCGAACGCGGTCCCTCGGGCGTCACCCAGACTAGAGGTTGGCCGCCAGACTCATTTGATCGCGGTTTCCGGCGGCTCCTCGCGCCTTCACTCGCGCAGATGCCCTAGGTGCATCGTGTCGTCGGTCGAAAGCGCGATCGCTACGAGCTGAGCGCGGGTACGCGCGCCCAGCTTCGACATCGCGTTGCGAACATGGGTTCGTACGGTCTCGGACGAGATGTGCAGCTGCTCGGCGATCTCGTTCGTCTCGCGCCCCATTGCGATCAGGGTGATCACTTCCCGCTCCCGGGTCGTCAGCGAACCCGCGCCCCGACCGCCCGGGGCATCGGCCACCCGCTCCGTGTCGGCCAAGCTGACGAAGATCGCAAGGCGCCGCTCGCCGATCATCGCGAGCCTCGCGGCATAGTCGATCTTGACCTCGGATCCATCCGGCCTGACCAGCGCGCGGGTCCCCGAATCATCTCCTGACTTCAGGAACGCCTGCCACTCCCTCGCCGCGGTGCTCCGTTCGGCCGGCGCGATGCTCTCAAAACTCGATCTTCCGAGCAGCTCGTCGCGCGTACGCCCCAGCAGCGCGACCGCAGAGGGGTTGACGTCGACGTAGCGACGCTCGTCATCGAGGAGCACGATCGCATTTGAGGATCGCTCAAAGATGAGCCAGAAGGGCCCTTCCCATCCCGTCTCCGAGCGAGGCATATCGAAGGCCACCAGCGTATGCCATTAGGCGCGCCGCCCGGATACCCAAACATCGGCCACGCGGGAGGCACAGGCCGGGCCGCCCAGGCCGCTGCCGCTCCGGCCTCGGCGAGATGCCATGCTCCTAGCGTGAGCGCAGCCGGAGCCAACGAGCCGGTGATTCAGGACGGCGCCGAGCAGCTTCTCGCCGTCCCTGGGCACCGGGCCCGGGCGCTTCACCGCATGCGGACGGCGCTCAGCGCTACCCGAGGTCGGCTCGCGAAGTCGGCCGTCAAGCTGCTCGGCTACGCGGTGTTGGCGTTCCTGCTGCTCAAGCTGATCCCCGGTTTGAAGCAGGCGCTCGCCAGCCTGCAGCACGTCAGCTGGGCATGGGTGCTCGGCGCAATCCTGCTCGAGACCATCTCTGAGTTGGGCTTCGTCACGTCGTGGCGCACGATTCTCGATCCGGAGAACCTGCTGGGCCGTGATGATCGTGGCCCTCGCATGAGTGCGCGTGTCGCGTGGACGCAGCTCGGAGGGAGCACGCTGATGCCCGGAGGCTCGCTCGCGAGCATGGGCGTGGGCGGTTGGATATTGCACCGCCTCGGAATGCCCACGAAGCGCATCGCGGAGCGCGAGTTCAACCTCAGCTTTCTGAACACGGCCATCGATGCCCTCGCGCTCGTCGGCTTCGGACTCGCGCTAGCGACCGGTCTGTTCTCGGGCAAGCGCGAGCTCACGCTGACGCTGGTGCCCGCGATCCTCGCACTCCTCGGCATCGTTGTGGTGCGGCTGCTCGCGCTCCGCTCGAGCGCCCGCCCCCGGATGGCCGAGGCCAAGCACCCGAAGCTCGCCGCGGCACTGACCACGGTGATCGACGCCGTCAACGACACCGGCCGGTTGCTGTTTCATCGCGCCGGTCTCAAGAGCGTGCTCGGGGCTCTGGTCTACCTCTGGTTCGACGTGCTCGTGCTGTGGACCGCCTTCTTCGCGGTTCACGCCGACCCCGTGCCAGGATTTGCCGTGGTGGTGATGGCTTACATCATCGGAGCGCTCGGGGGCTCAATTCCACTTCCGGCGGGGCTTGGCGCCGTGGGCGGCATCGTCGGCATGCTGATCCTGTATGGCGTTGGACACAACGCGGCGTTCGCAGCCGTCGTCATCTATCAGGCCGTCGGCCTGCTCGTGCCGCTCGTCGGCGGCGGTATCGCCTACGTGCTGCTGCGTCGCAGCATGGCTCAGCTGCAGGGCGATGAGGTCGAAGGGTCGCTGTACGCCTAGCGCCGGCGGCGGTCAGGAGACGACGCTTGGAGAGACGGCGGCCGGCTCTTCCTGGTGCGCGGGCACGCCCGCAGCGGCGTAGGCGTCCTTCGCATCGAGGGTCTCGGACTTGAGCAGCGCCTGCGCGAGACTCTCGAGCTGGTCGCGGTGCTCGGCCAGCAGGCGCGTCACCTGCTCGTGTGCGTCGTCTACGAGCCTGCGCACCTCCTCGTCGACGAGGTGCTGAGTCGACTCGGCGCTCTCGCTGACCCCGGGAAGCAGAGGACCCTGCCCGTCCGCGGGCAGGACCGCGACAGGGCCGATCGCGTCGCTCATGCCCCAGCGTCCAACCATCTGGCGGGCGATCTGTGTGAGCTGCTGGATGTCGGACTCAGCGCCGGAGGTGATGCTGGCGTAGACGACCTCCTCGGCCGCGCGACCACCGAGCGAGACGCGGATCTTCGCCTCGAGCTCTTCACGCGAGTAGGACACACGGTCCGAGTCGGGAGTGGAGAGGGTGACGCCGAGCGCCATCCCGCGGGGAATGATGGACACCTTGCGCACCGGGTCGGCCCCGGGGGTGAGCATGCCGACGAGCGCGTGCCCCGACTCGTGATAGGCCGTTCGCTCGCGGTCGGCTGGGGATAGGACGATGCCGCGTGGCGAGCCGAGCAAGATCTTCTCAAGGGAGTCGGTGAAGTCGGCCATCTCGACCTTCTCGTGGTTGCGCCGGGCGGCTTGCAGAGCTGCCTCGTTCGCGAGGTTCGCCAGATCCGCGCCCACCATTCCTGGCGTGCTCGAGGCGAGGGCATCCAGATCGACGTCGGGCGCCAACGGGATCGTGCGCGTGTGAACTTCCAGTATCTGACGCCGCCCGACACGGTCGGGAGCCTGGACGGTGACGCGCCGATCGAAGCGGCCCGGCCTCAGCAGCGCGGGATCGAGTATCTCGGGCCGGTTGGTGGCCGCGAGCACGATCACGGCCTCGGCTGGCTCGAAGCCGTCGAGCTCGGTCAGGATCTGATCGAGCGTCTGCTCGCGCTCGTCGTTGGCGCCTGTCACCGATACCGATCCCGCGCGTGATCGACCGATCGCGTCGATCTCGTCGATGAAGACGATCGCTGGGGCGGCCTCCTTGGCCTTGGTGAAGAGGTCCCGCACGCGCGAGGCGCCGACGCCGACGATCGCCTCTATGAACTCCGAGGCTGAGATCGCGAAGAACGCCGCGTGCGCCTCGCCGGCGACGGCCCGCGCGAGCAGCGTCTTACCGGTGCCGGGCGCGCCCGAGAGCAGCACCCCGTGGGGCATGCGCCCGCCAAGTCGCCCGTAGCGATCCGGACTGCGAAGGAAGTCGACGATCTCGGAAAGCTCGCTCTTGGCCTCGTCGATGCCCGCGACGTCGTCGAACGTGACACGGATCTTGTCCGGGTCAACACGCCGGGCCTGCGAGCGTCCGAAGTTGCCCAGTGCGCCCATCGCGCCACCGCCTTTGGCGGCGCGCCGGGCGACCAGTACGAACAGCCCGACGATCAGGAGCGTGGGTCCGAAGCCGAGCAGCAGCTCGGCGAGCAGTGACGGGCTGCTCGTCGTGGGTTTCGCGTTGATCTGCACCCCCTTCGACCTCAGAAGCGCCGACAGTTCGCCGCCGTTCCAGAACGATGGGATCTCGGTCTTGAACTGGGTGGTCGGGGTCGCCTTCGTGTTGGTCGGCGGGTAGCGCAGCTTGGTCGTGAACGTGCCTTCGACCGTGTCGCCCTTGGTTGAGATCGACTTGACCTGACCGCCCTGCACGTCCTGAAGGAAGACCGGGTTGAAAGGGATCGTCACGCGCGGCTGGGCCGAGGAGGGCTGGAAGAACAGCAGCGAGAGCCAGTTGAGGGCTATCAGCGCGAGCACGAACCAAAGGAAGCCCTGCCGGCGGTGCATCGGGGGTCCGCTTGGAGTCTGCTCGGGCATGCCCCGCCCATCCGGGGCGGGCGCGACCTGCCAGCCCCGCTTGTCGCGAGGCATCGGCGGATGGGCATCGCGCCGGTCGACGCCGGGGGGATCCGGCTCGCTTGGCGATTCCCCGGCCGCTTCGTTCATTGGTTCCTCGATGCTGTGCGCCCCTGGCCGAGGCTGCGCGTAGATGGCTGGCGATCCCGAGATCTGAACGCGCCAGGCTTCTCCAAGCAACCCATCGAAGGCCATTTTCGCAGGTTGCGCCGTGTGGCAGGAACCAGGGCGACTTGGATCTGCCAAGGATCCCCTCGTTCAGATCGCCTCGGATGGCCGCCCCGCTCCGCTTCAGGGCTCAGAAAGGCCTCAGCGTTGGCAGTCACGTCTTCCCGCCACCTACGCGAGCAGCGGGGGCTGCGGTCCGTCGGCCGCTGCACGATGATGTGGGACGAAATGACCCGAAGCGTGTTTCTCTTTTTGACCGCATTCCTGGCCAGCGGCGTCGAGATGGTCGAGGCTCTGACGATCGTGCTCGCGGTGGGAGTGACGCGGGGCTGGCGCTCCACGCTTCTCGGCGCCGGCGCTGCCGCTCTCCTGCTCGCCGGGCTGATCGCGGCTCTGGGTCCGGTGATCTCCCAGGTCCCGATCGGCGCTTTGCGTATCGCAGTCGGAGGTCTGCTGCTGGTGTTCGGCTTGCAGTGGCTGCGCAAGGCGATCCTGCGCGCCTCCGGCTATAAGCCCCTGCACGACGAGGCGGCGGCGTTTGAAAAGGAGCGGGTCGAGGCCGGGCGCGCAGCTACCCATGGATCTGACCCGGTGGATTGGTATTCGTTCACGGTCGCATTCAAAGGCGTCTTCCTCGAGGGGCTGGAGGTCGCCTTCATCGTCATCACATTTGGAGCCGCCAAGAGCCACGGCGTCACGATCGCGGCCGCTGCTGCCGGCGCTGCCTTCGTGATCGTGCTCGCCGTCGGCGCCACGGTCCGCGCGCCGCTCAGCCGCGTCCCAGAGAACACGTTGAAGTTCGTCGTCGGCCTGCTGCTCACGAGCTTCGGGACCTTCTGGAGCGGGGAGGGAGCCGGAGTTTCCTGGCCGGGATCTGACGCGGCTCTGCTCGGGATCCTGGCACTGCTCATCATCGTTTCGCTCGTCGCGGTGAGACTGCTGCGCCACGAACGGGATCTCGCACGCCTGTCAGCGGCCCAGAGGGGCGCAGAGGCATGAGATGGGTCATCGCCTTCCTGCGCTTCTGGTACGACTTCATCGTCGGCGACGACTGGCTGATCGCGGCGGGTATCGTGGCCTCGATCGCAGTCACCGCCGTGATAGCGGACCAGGGCATCAATGCGTGGTGGGCGATGCCGCTCGCGGTCATCGCCCTGCTCGCGGCTTCACTGCGCCGGGCCGTGCGGAAAGCGTCCGGCGAAGCTCAGGCGCGCGAACCTTCGTAGGGTCGTTGCCAGGGCGGCGGCCGCTCACGCGGCTCCCGTCGCGTGGAGACCTGCCGCGTCGAGCGGCGCGCCCGCGAGCTGACCGCCCGCGCACTGCTCGGCGCGGACCGCGCGGCGCGGATTGCGAATGCCAGCAGCGCCGATCATGCCGCCGACGATGACGAGCGCGCCGGCCACCCCGATGCCAACGCGGAAGGCTTCGAGCGAGGACTCATCGGACGCGAGGATGATCGCCGATGCTTCGCGCGGCGGGACCCCGGTGACCGAGGGTCGGCCGAGCGTCAAGCGCTTGGCCTGCGCGACGGCAGCCTGTCCTGCGGGCGTCAACGGCCTGCCGGCGAGCTGGTGATCGATCGACGAGCTGAACTGCGCGGCCACCAGCGCGCCGACCGCGACCGTCCCGATCAGGCCGGCGACCCGCGCGACCGCGTTGTTCACGCCCGAGGCGATTCCCGCATCGCTCTCGTCCACGCCGGCGAGGACAGCGGCGGTCAGCGGCGCGACCGTCATCGAGAGCCCGAGCGAGAAGAGCAGGATCCCCGGCAGGACCTCGGTTACGTAGTTGACACGGACACCAACGGTCAGCAGCAGCAGCAGCCCGGTGCCCGCGACCAAGGGCCCAGCACCCATGAAGAAACGTGGGCCGAATCGATCTGCCAAGGCGCCGAAGCGGGACGACAGGGCAAACATCGCGAGGCTCTCCGGCAGCAGCGCCAGGCCGCTCTGCAGTGGCGAGTAGCCGCCAACCTGCTGCAGGTAGAGAACCAGGAAGAAGAAGAGAACGGACAGCCCACCGTAGAGAACCAGCGTCTCGATGTTGCCCACGGCGAAGTTCCGGCGTTTGAACAGACCCAAGTTCAGCATCGGATGCTTCGCGCGCGACTCGTAGTAAAGGAAGGCTGCGAACACGAGCATCCCGCCGATCAGAGAGCCGCTGACCGCCACACTCGACCAGCCGAGGCGAGGCTGCTCGATCAGGGCGAAGACAGGACCACCGAGGCCGAGGACACAGAGCACTGCGCCGAAAACATCGACCTTCTGCCGCGCTGCCTTCGGATTCCCCGGCGCCACGCCCGACGCGACCAACAGGAGGCAGGCGAGGACGAGCGGCACGTTGATGACGAAGATCCACCGCCATGAGCCCACGCTCAGAAGCTCGCCTCCGACGAGCGGACCAAGGGCACCGGCGATCGTTCCCCACGCCGTCCATGTGCCGATCGCCGGCCCACGCTCCCTCTCCGGGAATGCGGCCACGATCAACGCCAGCGAGCCCGGCGTCAGCATCGCGCCGGCGATTCCCTGCAGCGCTCGAAAAGCGACCAACAGCTGGATCGACGGCGCGATCGCGCACAGCACCGACGCCACCCCGAAGCCGGCCACCCCGAGCGTGAAGACGCGCCGCTCGCCGAAGATGTCGCCGAGCGAGCCGCCAAGAAGAATGAACGAGCCGAGCGTCAGCAGGTAGGCGTTGCCGACCCACTGCTGCCCTGCGAGCCCGCCTCCGAGGCTGCGCTGAATCGACGGCAGGGCGACGTTCACCACACTGCCGTCGAGCAGAGCGATGCTCGATCCGAGGATCGCGGCGATCAGCGTCACCCGCTTGACGTACGCCGGCGAGCGCCGATTCGAACCGGTCAGGGAGATCGAGGGACTCATCGGCGCATGGGCAGTGGCGGGTCAGGCTCGCGTGTCGAAGTCGCCAGCATGGTGCGGATCCATCTTGCTCCCCCAGCGCCCGAGGCTCACCTCCAGCACGCGATACCCTCGGACGATGAAGGGCGATCGGGTGGAGATCGTCGTCGCCGCAGATGACGGCTCGCGGACGTATGAGATCGTCGCCACGCGAGCGGGTCGCCGGGTGGAGATCACGACCGGGCGGGGCGTTGTCGAGGTCGCCGAGGTGACCCGCAATGGCGAGCCGGTTCGAAAAGCCAGGTTCATGGCCACCCGCGTCCTCGCACTCGTCGAGCACCCCGCGAGCGAGGTCCGGGGCGAGCGAGCTCCGCCCGAGGACGCCAGCTAGCCCGGGCGTGAGACGGGCAGCCCGCCTCACGAGGCGGCCCCGCGAGTCTCAATTGCCGACGAAGTCGAGCAGCGCCTTGTTGACCTCCTCCGAATGGGTCCAGGCGATGTTGTGCGGACCGCCCTCAACCGTCACGAACTGCAGGTTCTCGATCAGGCCAGGCAGCCGCTTCGCGGTCGCCTCGTAGGGCAGGATCCGGTCCGCCGTGCCATGGACGAGCAGCATCGGGACGTCGATCTTCGGCAGGTCGCCACGGAAGTCGGTCAACCAAGTGTCGACGCAGGCGTGCGCCGCGTAGGCCGACGCGCCGACCGCGACGATGAAGCTGTTCTGCCATGCCTGGTCGCTGATGCGAGCGCCGGCGTTTTCGTCGACGTTGTAGAAGTTGTCTAGGAAGTCCTTGAAGTAGGCGGGACGATCGGCGATCACGGCGGCCTTGATGCCGTCGAACACCGACTGGTCCACGCCCTCGGGGTTGTCGGGGGTCTTCAGCAGGAACGGCGGGATCGCGCCAAACAGCGCGGCCTTGTCGACGCGCGCGGACCCGTATTTGCCGAGATAGCGCGTGACCTCGCCGGTACCCATCGAGAAGCCGACGAGCACGATGTCTCTGAGATCGAGGTGCTCCAGCAGCGTGTTCAGGTCGGCGGTGAAGGTGTCGTAGTCGTACCCGACGGCGGGTTGGCTGGACGCTCCGAAGCCGCGCCGGTCGTAAGTGATTACACGATGGCCTGCTTGCAAGAGGACGCGTTCCTGCTTCTCCCAGGAGTGTCCGTTGAGCGGATAGCCGTGGATCAGCACGACAGGCTGGCCGGTGCCGTGATCCTCGTAATAGATCTCGATATCGGCGTTGTTCTCCTGACCGACGACGACCTTTGACATGGGAGCCTCCTGGGTAGCGAGGGGATGAACCGGTGCGAGCGCACACGACGCCTTGTCAGGCACTCTCCGAGCAAGGTAGGCCGTTGACATGCTTGCTCCACCCATCAGCAAGCGTCCTGATCGCCAACACGATCACGTATGACGACGCTGGTCCGCTCGGCGATGACTCGGCTCGCCCAAGCTCGGACTCGTGCGCTCAGCGGACGCCCGAGCATTGCGCGATGCGCCGCTACCCACTCGTAGAGGAGCGAGGTGGGCTTCGGAAACTGCGACGCGAGCCGCGCGATCGCTGAGCCCCCGGGGAGCGCCGCGAAGACGAGGGGAATCCCGTCACCGGCGGAGTGAACCACGCCGGCGCCGTCGATCAAATGCCATGACGCGAGGCGATCGGAAGGAGTCATGTCGAAGAGCAGCTCTTCGCCGTCGGGGCTCTGGATAGGCGACGGCGTCAGGCGTCGCGCTCGATCCCAGCTCAGGAGCGCCGCCAGGATCACCTTGCAGAATCCGCAGTCTCTGTCGTAGAGGACGATCAGGGCGCTTTCCGGGAGGTCGGCCATCAGGCACATCATGCTCTGCGCCATCGGGTCCGTGGCGAGGAGCCGTGCATCGGTAGCTTGCGCTGGTGGACAGCGCGTGCCTCGACGGCGTTCTGGTGCCCCTCGCAGAGGCTCGTATCCCGGTGACCGACGACGGACTGCTGCGCGGCGACGGCGTCTTCGAGGTCATGAGGCTCTACGGCGGCGTCCCCTTCGCGCGCGAGTGTCATCTCGAGCGGATGGCGCACTCGGCGCGCAACCTTCGGCTCGAGCTCGACGTCGGCGCGCTCGGGCGCGACATCGAGGCGTTGCTGGGTGCGACAGCGCCAGGCGACGGGCTGTTGCGGGCGCTCGCGACGCGCGGCGGCCATCGGATCGTCTTGGTCGAGCCCCTGCCGGAGCTTCCCGAGGCGCTGGCGCTCGGCTACGTGACCTATGCGCCGGTCCGCGTGCTTGACGGCGTCAAGTCGCTGTCATATGCCGCCAACATGCTCGCCACGAGGCTCGCGCGGGAGCGCGGCTTCGACGAGGCGCTCCTGATGACTCCCCACGGTCGCGTGTTGGAGCTGCCCACGGCCTCCCTGTTCTACGTCGTCGATGGCGTGGTACGCACCCCGCCGCTCTCCGATCACATCCTTGACTCGATCACGCGGCGCATCGTGATCGAGGTCGCCGGAGCGAGCGAGGCTGCAACCGCCCCCGCCGACCTCGAGCGCGCGGACGAGGCCTTCGCCGCATCGAGCGTCTTCGAGGTGCTGGCGGTGAGCCGCATCGAGGAGCGCGGCCTTGCCGCCGGCGGACCCGTCACGACCGGCGCGGCTCGCGAGGTGCGAGCGCGCATCGCCGCTGCGCTCGGGCGCGCCTAGCCGGCCGCCGGCTCGTAGACCGTCACGACGGCCGCGCCACCGAGCCCGATGTTGTGCTGGAGGGCGACCTTCGCGCCCTCTACCTGACGGCCCTCGGCCGCGCCTCGCAGCTGCCAGCAGAGCTCGCTGCATTGAGCCAGGCCCGTCGCTCCGAGAGGATGGCCCTTGGAGATCAGTCCGCCCGAGGGATTCACCACCCAGCGCCCGCCGTAGGTGGTGTCCTGCGCGTCGACGAGCTCATGGCCGTGACCCTCCGCGGCGAGGCCGAGCGCCTCGTAGGTGATCAGCTCGTTCGCGCTGAAGCAGTCGTGCAGCTCGATCACCTGGACGTCGTCGGGCCCGATCTGCGCCTCCTCGTAGGCCTGGCGCGCCGCCTCCCGGCTCATGTCGTAGCCGACGATCTTGATGCAGTCGGCGCTCTCGTCGAACGTCGAGGAGAGGTCGGTCACCATCGCCTGGCCGGCGATCTCGATCGCCTGCGCCCAGAGATCGTGGTCCTCGACGAAGCTCTCGCTCGCGACGACCGCCGCCGCGGCGCCATCCGAGGTGGGCGAGCACTGCAGCTTCGTGAGCGGCTCGTGGATCATCTTCGCGGCCTTGATGTCCTCGATCGAATACTCGTCCTGGAACTGCGCGTACGGGTTGTTGACCGAGTGCTTGTGGTTCTTCCAGCCGATCCAGGCGTAATGGTCGGGCGTCGAGCCGTACCTCTCCATGTGATCGCGTCCTGCGTTCCCGAACATCTGCGGTGCGAACGGCGACTCCTCGGGTGAGCGAATCTCGAACATGCGCGCCATGTGCTTGTCCATCGCCGGCGTTCGGTCGGTGTACTTCATGCCCAGCGAGCCGCGCTCCATCTTCTCGAAGCCCACGGCGAGCGCGCAGTCGACGAGCCCGCCCTTGACCGCCTGGCGCGCCAGGAACAGCGCGCTCGAGCCGGTCGAGCAGTTGTTGTTGACGTTGACGACCGGGATTCCCGTCAGGCCGAGGCCGTAGATCGCGCGCTGACCATAGGTCGAGTCGCCGTAGCAGTAGCCGGCGAAGGCCTGCTGAACGGCGTCGTAAGCGATGCCCGCGTCGGCGAGTGCCCTTGATCCGGCCTCCAGCACCCACTCCGGGTAATCGCCATCCTTCGTGCCGGGCTTGTCGAACTTCGACATCCCGACCCCGATCACGAACGTACGGTTGCCCATCTGCGCTCCTTCCCTCGCAGCGCGTCGGCGCCGGCGCGTGGTTGATCTGCTCGCGCTAGCAGAGTACCTCTGGCACGACCTCGGCGGCAGCCACCACTCTCCCGGCGATCGCCGTCGGCGCTAGCGCATCACGAGTCGCTGCTGCAGCCTCAGCCGGCGCCGCCCGCGGGAACGTGGGGAGGAGTCCCGCCGGCGAGCAGCGCCAGAGCGTGGGGCAACGCATCCCGCAGCGCCTCGCCGACCTGCTCGATGCTGGCCGGGCTGCCGGGAAAGTTGATGATCAGCGTCGACCCACGCGTCCCGGCGATCGCCCGCGAAAGCATCCAGTAGGGAGTGTGCGGCCTCGAGGCGGCGCGCATGGCCTCCGCGATCCCCGGAGCCTCCCTGTCGATCACCGCGCGTGTCGCCTCAGGCGTGAGATCGCTCCGCGAGAGGCCGGTCCCGCCAGTCGTCATCACGAGCGCGCAGCGCTCGACGTCGGCCCAATGGCGGAGGCTTCCTTCGATCACGGAACGCTCGTCGGCGATCACCTCCCGGCCGACGACCTGCGCCCCAAGGCGCTCGGCGAACGCCCGCAGCCGCGAGCCGCTTTCGTCCTCGCCCGCGCCGGACGCCCTTGAGCTGCTGACCGTGACGATCGCCGCACGCACCGCGGCTCACTCCTCCGAGCGCCGGTAGTCGTTGCGTCCGCCTCGCTTCTCGAGCAGCGCAACCTGCTCGAGCACGATGCCCCGCTCGAGTCCCTTGACCATGTCATAGACGGTGAGGGCGGCCATCGCGCAGGCTGTCATCGCCTCCATCTCGACGCCCGTGCGCGCGATCGTGCGCACGTCGCTCGTCAGCTCCACGAGCCCCTCCTCAGCGCTGACGCTCGCCGCCACGTCGGCGAACGTCAGCGCAAGCGGATGCGCCAGGGGGATGAGCAAGCCGGTCTGCTTGGCCGCCTGAATACCGGCGAGCCTTGCCACGCTTACGACCTCGCCCTTCGGGCCCGACCCCTCCTGGACGGCTCGCGCGCTGCGTGGGGACATCCTCACACGTGCCCGCGCCCGCGCGATCCGTTCGGTGAGCTGCTTGTCACCGACGTCCACCATGCGGGCCCTGCCGCTGGCGTCGACATGGCTGAGGCCGTGGCTGCTCGCCGACGGCGGCTCGGCGCCGGCGACCCAGCCCCCCGAGCCGTCTGCGCCGACTTCGCGCTTCCAGATCGGCGCCTCGGCCTTGATGCGATCGATCGCTTCCCGCGCGGCGGCGAACGCCTGCTCGCGATGCGCCGCCGACACGGCCACGATCACGCTCGGCTCACCGAGCGGCACGCTGCCGATACGGTGCTCGGCGGCCGCCGCCTTGAGCCCGTGGGCGACGATGCACTCGTGCATGATCAGCTCGATGCGCTCCTCGGCCATGGCCGTGTATGCCTCATAGTCGAGACGCTGTACCTCGCGCGTGATGCCCTGGAAGAGGACCACCGCTCCGGCGAAGGGGTCCCGGACCACGGCGGCGAGCTCCTCCACGGACAGGGGCTCCGCGCCGATGCGCACGTGCGCCACCGTGTCGGCGCATCCCCCGCTCAGCGGCGGGATCAGGGCGAGCTCATCTCCGGCGCAGAGCCGTGTCTCGGCATCCGCATAGTCGCGGTTGACGGCCATCCGCACCGGCATACAGGCGAGCAGCTCGCGCAGCGGCTCGTGCGCGGAAAGCGCGAGCAGAGCGTCCGCGACCGTCGCCCCGCCGCGCAGCTCGAGCTCCACCGATCCGCTGCCGGCGCTCTCGCGCAGCATCGCAAAAAGGCGCACGTGCACCACCATCGGCGCCGCCTGCCGGCCAGTTGGCTCGCGATCGCCCGCGCCACCGGCGGCGTGTGCTCTCGCGCCCTGGCCATCGCTCACGACGTCACTCCAACGTTCCCGTGCAGCGGCTCGAGCGCAACGCGCTCACCCGCCCTCACCGCCGTCACGTCGCTCGGCACGATCGCGAGCGCGTCGGCGCCCAGCATCGAGGTGAGAATGTGCGACCCCTGCGCGCCGGTCGGCTCCGCGTGCCATCCGTCGTCTTGCGCGCGCACCCGGCAGCGGACGGCGTGCGCGCGTCCCGCCGGCTTCTGGTAGTCGCGATCGAGCACCGCGCTCCAGCGTCGCCCGTCGATCGTGGCGCCCTGGAGCGCGCGCAGCGCCGGGCGTACGAGCAGGGCGAAGGTCACCATCGTCGAGACTGGATTACCCGGGAGCCCGAATACGGGTGTCCCGTCCAGCGTGCCGAACCAAGTGGGGCGGCCCGGCTTCAGGGCCACTCCCCAGAAGGACTCGCGTGCCCCGAGCGCCCTCAGCGCGGGCCTCACGTGGTCGTGGCGCCCAACGGACACGCCGCCGCACATCAGCACGACGTCAGCGCTCTCGCGTGCGGCGGCGAGGGCTGCCGTCGTGGCTGTCAGGTCGTCGCCCACGCGCGCGGCGTGAACCACTTCCGCACCCGCACAGTGGGTGAGCGCGCGGATCGTGTGCGTGCTCGTGTCGCGGACGCCTCCCTCGCGTGGCGGCTCGCCGGCCGCGAGTAGCTCGTCTCCGGTGACGACCACGGAGACTCTCGGGTAGGGGGAGCAGAGCGCCTCCGCGTGCCCCAGCGATGCAAGTACGCCAAGCTCCGCCGGGCCCAGCACGATTCCACGCTCCAGAACGCGCTGCCCGGGCGCGATGTCCTCGCCGGCGCGGCGCACGTCCTGGCCCGCTACGGCCGCCACAGCGAACTCGACGACGCCGTCGCGCGTGTCGGTGTCCTCGATCTTCACGACCGCGTCGGCGCCCGCCGGCAGCATCGCGCCGGTCGAGATCGAGATCGTCTCGCGGCGTTGCAGGGCGAGCTCGCTCGGAGCACCCGAGCGCGACTCGCCAACGACCGTCAGGGTGACCGGAGAGGCTTGGCTGGCGGCCGTCAGATCCGAGGCACGAACGGCGAAGCCATCCATCGCCGAGCTGTCGAACGCCGGCACGGGGGTCTCGGCCGAGACGTCCTCGCGCAGCACTCGCCCCAGCGCCGCGTCCAGGACGACGGGGGTGGGGGGCAGCGCACCGACGACATCCAGAACCATCCGTCGAGCCTGATCGAGCTCAACCAGCTCCCTAGCGGCCATCGCCGGTCACTGTAGCCTGGGACGGGATGCTCGACCAGCTCGGCAGACCGCTGCGCGACCTGCGGATCTCGGTGACCGACCGCTGCAACCTGCGCTGCACCTACTGCATGCCGCGCGAGGTCTTCGGCCCCGGGTTCACTTTCCTCGAGCGCAGCGAGCTGTTGAGCTTCGAGGAGATCACGCGCCTCACCCGGCCGCTCGCCGCCATGGGCGTGGCGAAGATCCGCCTGACGGGCGGCGAGCCGCTTCTGCGCAGAGACCTCGAGCGACTCGTGGAGATGCTGGCTGGGATCGAGGGCATTTCCGACATCGCGCTGACGACGAACGGCCTCTTGTTGGCCGCCAAGGCCAGCGCGCTCAGCGATGCCGGGATGGGCCGCGTGACGGTGAGCCTCGATTCGCTCGACCCCCAGACGCTCTCGAAGCTGAGCGACGCCCCGGTTTCGCCCGAGCGGATCCTCGCAGGCGTCGACGCGGCTGCCGACGCAGGCATGCGTCCGGTGAAGGTGAACATGGTCGTTCGGCGCGGCCTCAACGATCACTGCGTCGCGCCCATGGCCGAGCGCTTCCGGCACAGCGGCCACGTGCTGCGCTTCATCGAGTACATGGACGTCGGCTCGACCAACGGCTGGCGGGCGCAGGATGTCGTTCCCGCGGGCGAGATCCTCGCCGCGATCGACGAGCTTTGGCCGTTGCAGGAGCTGCCCCCGACGGGCGAGGGGGAGGTCGCCTCCCGCTATCGCTACCGCGACGGGGCCGGCGAGATCGGCCTCATCCACTCGATCAGCAAGCCCTTCTGCGGCGGCTGCACGCGGCTGCGGTTGTCGGCCGACGGCAAGCTCTACACGTGCCTATTCGCGACCGAGGGTCACGACGTTCGTGCGCTCGTGCGGGGGGTTGCCGGAGAGGCCGAGCTCGATCGGCGTCTGCGAGAGCTCTGGAGAACTCGCGCGGATCGCTACTCGGCGGAACGCTCGGACGATCACCTGCGGCCCGCCGCAGGGGCGCCGAGGACGGCGAAGATCGAGATGTCCTATATCGGCGGCTGAGGCCGCGCTGGCTGCGTCCCCGGCGTTTCGGGGCGCTGGGGGGCGTTTGGGGACCCGTTCGTGTGTGCCGGACTCGTGTTCAGGAGACGTTCAGGCACCCTGTGCCACCGTCCGTGTCGCGGCTCCGGCCATCGCTAGCCCCCTAGGGCAGTCCCAACTCGAAGGAGGTCAGATGATCAAGACGAGACGAATCGCGACCGCAGCGGTCGCGGCGGCAATTACCGTCGGCAGCATGGGCGCACCGGCGCTGGGAGCGTCGTCACACTGGTCGAAAAGCCAGTGCAAGTCCTACGCGACGGGATTCAAGAGCAGAAACCCGCACCCGAGCAAAGCGCGGCGCGCAGAAGGCAACAAGGTGCTGAAAAAGCACGGCTGCACGCAACACGTTTAGGGGCGGCGAGCGCGCTCGCGAACTATCCGGCTGGGTGCTCGCGAGCGCGCCGCAAGCGCGGCGATGCTGCCTACGGAACCGCCACGCCGGCGGGCGGCCCGAGGTTGGCGCCCTTGTCACGCGCCTGGATCGTCACCCGGCGGGCGCCCGGCGCAAGGGTGATGTTGGCGCTGAAGGCGCTGCCGCCGGCGACGGGTGATCCGAGGGCGAGGTCCGTGAGGTTGCCGTTGACCCGCGCCAGGTAGGCGCTCGGCGTTCCGCAGGGCCCGTCGTCTCCGGGCGCCGTGAAGGCAAGGCGGTACCGACCTCCGCCAAGCGGTAGGAGGGTCACGTTGGCGGGGGCGTCTGGCGGCGTCCCGTCGTGGTTGTAGTTGCCGCTGCCCTGCTGATCGTGGCGGAAGGCGGGCCACTGCGTCTGGCACGCGGGCGCCTGCGTCTGCCACTCGAAGAGGTAGCCCTCCCGAGTCATGTCGGCCATGCGACCGTCAAAGGAGAGCGAGGCGGGCGCGGCGAGCCAGCCGCCGGTCTGCTTGGGGAAGCCGGGCACGTCCAGGCCGCTTGCGCCGTCGTAGGCGTGGAGCAGCCCGAGCCCCGTGCCGGCGACGATCTGGTTGCTCGGCAGCGACGGATCGATCTTGGCGACGTTGTTCGCGGACAGGAACTGGTAGTCGTCGGTGATCGTGGGAAAGGCTGGCAGCGTCGCGCCGGTTGAGCCGTCGAACGCTCCGATCAGGTGGTTGTAGGGGAAATTCTGGCCGACGAGCAACAGGTTCGCGGCCTGGCCGAGCGACAGCTCGTACTTCACGACGTCGGGCGTGCCTGTCCCGAGCAGGTCGCCGATCGAGGCGGACTCGAACAGGTTCAGAGCGCCGCTCCGGTCGGTCGCGTCGGCGGCCGCCCCGAATGCCTGGGGACCGGTCTGCTGCATCGTGCGCACGGTCTGGCCGCTGGAGTTGAGCTCCTCGAGCGCGCCACCTGTGACCGATGCGACGATCATGGTTTCAGCGCCCATGTTGGCGATCGCGGCGTCCTGGCCGGGGCCGACGAGCGGGAGCACGTTCTGGATGATCCCGGGCATCGCTACCGGCCAGCCGGGCAGGATCCTGCCGGTCGCCCCGTCGATCGCGTACAGGCGGCCGCTGCTGCCGGCCGCGGAGCCGGTGACGCCGGCGAAGCTGACGTCGCTGCCGAGCGCCGGCGCACCGTAGACCTCGTTGCTCGCGATCACCACGTCGTCGTGCCCGGACTTGGTGAGATCGCCGATCGCGGGGTTGTTGATCGACTCGGCGATCATCTGCCGGCCGGCCGCGACTTCGGCCGGGTCGACGAGCGCGACCGGATAGCCCGGCACGGGGGTTCCGTCCGCCCGCCAGGCGTAGAGGTGTCCGTCGAGGCTCGGCTCCACGATGTCGGGCTTCTTGGCGAAGCCTTCGAGGTGCGCGATCGCCGGCGCCGCCAGAAAGCCACACTTGGGGTGGCTGCTGCCGGTCTCGAGTGCCGGACCGCAGAACGCGGGATTCGACGACACCGGGAATCCGCTCACGGGTTTGCCGTTGCCCTGCCACGCGTACACATGGGTCCCTGCTGCGACGACCACGTCGCTGCCCCCGTTGCCTGCGAGATCGGCGATCAGCGGCCCGCGCGGAGGCTCGCGCGGCAGCCCGAGCGCGGCGAGCCCGGGCGAGCCCGAGTGTCCCAGCGCCGCCTGCTCTGTTTCGGTGTGCGCCGGCCAGCCGCGCAGCTCCGAGCCATTGGGCTCGTATGCGTGCACCAGGCCGTCCTCGCTGGGGACGATCAACTCCTGGACGTTGTCGCCGTTGAGATCCGCGTAGCGGGTCGGCGATTCACCGCCCGTGCCCATCCGCTTTGGATAGCCCGGGCGCAGGGTCGGATCTGTGAACGTGTTGAATACGCGACGGTCGATGCCCGTGAGCGGGATCCCTTTTCCGTTGACCTCGAGTTGGACCGTGAATTCGTGCTGGAAGGGGTTGGGCTCGGTCGGCGAGAACGTCGGTCCGCCCGCGTCCGGCGGCACGACGTAGGTGGCGAGGGCTTGTCGGACCGCTTCCAGGTTGATCGAGCCGAAGTCCGTAACCGTGCCGCTCGCTTCACCTTCGCGCACGGTCGTCCACGACAGTGGCGCTTGCCCGGCTCCCCACATCAGCTTCCAGCGGAACTGGCCGCCGCTGGCGAAGCGCGCCCGTGCCAGGCCCGTGATCTCCGTGCTGGCGCCGGTCAGCGGGGCGTACCAGTCCGGCGAGTCGATCGCGGCCTCGGGCGGGATGTTGCCACTGAGCGCCGCTCCGACGGCGGCGCCGACGTTGGCCCGCCCCCAGCCGAAATGCGGCGTCCATTGCTCGTCCCCCGGCAGCGCGGGGTTTGCGCCCGGGTCGGCCACGCCGGCGCCTTCGGTGTTGCCAGCGAGCACCCGCTCGGCGGTCTGCTCAAGCAGACCGCGAACCTCGTCGGGGCGCAACGAGATGCCGTGATCGAGGCCGGCGCTCACGACCAAGGCCGCCGCGCCGGCCGCCTTGCTGGTGTTGACCGAGCCTGTCGGCCCCTCCATCGCGATCGAGCTCTTGCCGCCGTACTGGGTCGTGTTGGCTCCCCGGAAGAACGTGCCGACAGGGGCGTTTGAGCCGAGGCAGGCGGGCTGTCCCGTTGCACCGCAGAGCTTCTCGCCTTCAAGCCATTGGCTCGAGCTCGTTCCCAGGCCGACCGTGTCGGGAACGGTTCCCTGGATCAGCATCGCGTGCCCGTAGTTGGCTGGGTAGTTGTGGTTGGCGGTATTCAGATCGTTCCCGGAGAAGGTCTGCACGATCCCATGGTCGTAGGCGTACTGCGAGGCCGCTTCGGCGAAGGCCGAGTGGTAGAGGCTGCCGTTCGCCCCCTCGATCACCTTGGCGCCGTTGTCGGTCGCGTACACGATCCCGAGTGCGAACGTGTTCGCGTCGGACACGAACGTGTCCCAGATCCGCACGGGAACGATCTGGCAATGGGGGCAGACGCCGATCGAACCCTGGCCGTCGTTGCCCCGCTCCGCCGCGTCGAGGGCGCGGCCCGTGCCGTGGTGGTGCGCGGCGAAGTAGCTCGACAGGTCGGTGGGGTCGTTGTTGTTGTCGAAGAAGTTCCACCCGGCGATGTCGTTGGCATAGCCGTTGCCGTCGTTGTCGAAATGCTGGCCGGGCACGCACTGCAGAGTCAGGTGGGTGGAGGGGTCGATCTGGCAGTCGCCGAACGCGTGGATGAGATCTTGAGCGGTGATCAGCCCCGGCGGCCCGGTGCGGCCCGTGTAGGAGAGGCTCACGCGCGGGTCGCGGGCGTAGTCCTCGACGTTGACGACGCCGTCGCCGTTGCAATCGTAGGTTCCACAGGAGGAGCCGTCGGAGCGCTCCGGATACGGCAGCTCGCCGGTGTTCAGGTGGATCTGGTCGCGGAGCCCACCCGCGCTCCAGTCGATGCCCGTGTCGAGGATCGCGACCACGGAGTCGGGGCGCCCGCGCTCTGCCTTCCAGGCGCCGGCCGCGTTGAAGCCGGCGACCATCGGCTTCCCGGCGTTCGGGCCGACGGAGTAGACCGCCCCCGGCGTCAGCTCGGAAGGGAACCCAAACAGGTCGAAGCGCTCGTCGTAGAAGTTGGACGAGCGATTTCCCGGCGGCTGCTGGGTGTCGGGCTCGGACTGGTCGTAGCTAGGGTCGTTCGGCGTGTCCTGTCGCTGGACGCTGCCGTACCCGAACTGCTGGGAGGTTTCCTGAGAGCACGGGTCCTCAAAGCCGCCGCAGCTCGCGGCGCCGGCGTCTACCGCGGCCAGTGTGGCGCCGCCCGCGGCCAGCACCACGGCCGCAGCCGTTGCGGCCCATCGTTCCCGTCTCCCAGCGCGTTTCACACCCTGCTCCCCCTGATGGACGGTGCTCTTACCCTTCCGCCGCGCGCGCGAAACCCGGCCGCGGCGGCGGTGTACCTCCGTCCAGCTCAATAACGGATGCCCGCAAATAGGGGAGTGGCCTTTTGCGAGAGGGAAATCCGCCTGGTAACGCTTCATAGTCCGTCCCCGAGCACGGCAGGAGGCAATTGGATGACAGAGGCGACACCACTACGCAACCTCGAGGCACGTCGCGAGGAGACGTGGCTTCACGGGCGTCGAATCTCCTACCTGACCGCCGGCGAAGGGCCGGTCCTGCTGCTGGTCCACGGGATCGCCTCCGACAGCGAGGTATGGCGCACCGCCCTGCCGCTGCTTGCCCGCCGGGCGACGGTGATCGCCCCCGACCTGCCGGGTCATGGAGCGTCCGGCAAGGCGCCCGGCGACTACTCGCTTGGCTCGCTCGCAAGCACGCTGCGCGACCTGCTGGTCAAGCTCGGCCACGAGCGGGCGACGCTCGTCGGCCATTCGCTCGGGGGTGGCGTCGCGATGCAGTTCGGCTACATGTATCCCGAGCGCACCGAGCGGCTCGTGCTCGTCTCGAGCGGGGGCCTTGGACAAAACGTCAACCTGCTGCTGCGGGCGGCGACGCTGCCCGGCTCCGAGCTCGCGATCGCCGCGACGATCGCGCCGATCACCGCTGTGGGGCGCGCGACGGTTGCGACGCTGCGGCAGCTCGGCCTGCGCGTCAACCCCGACCTCGGCGAGGTGGGCCGCGGTTTCGCGACGCTCGCCGACAGACAGGGGCGAGCGGCGTTCCTCGACACGCTGCGGTCGGTCGTCAACTTCAAAGGTCAGCGCGTCGACGCGAGCGATCGCCTGTATCTGGCCGTCGGAATGCCGACCCTGCTTGTTTGGGGCGAGCGGGACCCGATCATCCCGGTGGGGCACGGCCGGCGCGCCGAGCAGCAGATGCCCGGAAGCCAACTCGTCACGTTCGCCGACGTCGGCCACTTCCCGCAGATCGATGATCCGCATCGCTTCGCCGCGACGCTGCTCGAGTTCGTCGACGAAACGGAGCCGTCAAACCTCACGCCCGAGCTGTGGAGCCGGCTGCTGCGTGAAGCACCCGACGGCGACGGCGATCCCCTCTCCTGCGGAGCCGAGTCGGCGTAAATCGAGCGGCCTCGCGAGAGCGGCGTGCCCGCGGCGCGCCGCCAGCCGAGCAGCGGCAGGCATCTCGCCGGCCGTCAGTCGTCGTCGCGCGGATCGGTCGGGGAGGAGCCGACCGGCTGAAAGCTTTCGCTCACGACGTGGAGGCGCAGCTCCGACGTTCGAAGGAGCTGCCCGGTGATCTCCTCCTGATAGGTGGAGAAAGCCTGTGAGCGAAAGTGCTCCTCGAGCGCCGGCAGGTTGCGCCACTGCTGCACGACCAGAAAATGCCCGGGCTCATCGAGCGTCTCCGCGAACTCGTAGGAGATGCATCCCGGCTGCTCCCTGACACGTGCCTGGGTGGAGCGCATAAGCTCCCTGACCTCATCGCGCCGGGGAGCCTGCGCGTAGATGTCTCCCAGCGCGATGATCACGCGCTCGCCTACTGCCAGTATTTCTCGACGGTGTCGCGGTCGCGCACGTGGGCCTCGTCCGGGTCGGCTCCCGCATCGCGGAGTGCCCTGCGCTGGCGAAGCAGGTCCCAGCAGCGATCGAGCTCCACTGACACGTCCTCGAGCCGGCGCTTGTCCTCGTCGAGCGCCTCGTCGCGCACCGCGTCGCCCTCCTCGCGTCCCTGCAGCGCATGCTCCTCGCGGACGAGGGCCTCGATGCGGGTGAGGATTGACTGGTCGTCCATGGTCATTAGGCTAGCCGAGCGTGCCGTGACGCGATGGTCTCGCAGGTCGCGGCGCGAGCTGCGCCGCGGCGACTCGCGATCAGGGTTGGTTCGTGCGGCCGCGCAGGGCCAACCCGAACGGGCTGCCCTCGCTGTCCTTGCAGACCGCCCAGACCTCACCCGCATGGACCACGCTGCCGCCGAGCGCCGGCACCTGCGCCAAGGTGGCGGCCATGTCGCTCACCTCGAAGTAGGGCAGCGAGAAGGAGTCTCCCGGGCCCCGCCCGCGAGCGTGGACGCCGACCGCCGGCGCGGCCGTGCGGGTCTGAGCACCCTCTCCCTCGTTGCGCGGCTCGAGCACCAGGCCGAGCAGGCCGCTCCAGAAGCTGCGGGCCCGCTCGAGATCGTCCGCCGGGAACTCGATCAACGCGACGGGCGACGCCATGCCCTCACGTTACTTGGCCGCGGCGGTGCCCGGCTGCCGCGCCGCGCTGCTGTCAGCCTCCCGAGCGCCCGCGCGGAGCAGGCAATGCCATTCTGTAGATCGTGGAGAGGCTGAGTGCCGTCATCTTCGACCTCGACGGCGTGCTGCTGGAATCCGAGCAGGTCTGGTCGGCCGCGAAGCGGGAGCTCGCGCTTGCGCGCGGGGGGGTGTGGAGCGAGGCGGCCGAACGCGAGATGCTCGGTATGAGCTCCACCGAGTGGAGCCGCTACATGCGCGATCGGCTGCGCGTGCCGATGGAACCGACCGAGATCTCAGCGGCGGTGGTCGGGCTCGTGGCAAGGCGCTATCGCGAGGAGTTGCCGCTGATCGACGGAGCGGATGCAGCCGCGCGGGCGCTCGCGACACGCTTCCCGCTTGGGCTCGCCTCTTCCTCGAACCGCCAGACCATCGACCTCGTGCTCGAGCTGACCGGATGGGCCGAGCTCTTCTCGGTGACGCTCTCCTCGGAGGAAGTCGCGCACGGCAAGCCCGCGCCCGACGTCTATCTGGAGACGGTGCACCGTCTCGGGGAGACGGCCGGGACGTGTGCCGCGATCGAGGACTCCGGCGCCGGGATCCTCTCGGCGCTGGCCGCGGGGCTGACCGTCGTCGCGATACCGAACCGCGCCTATCCGCCGGATCCGGAGATCCTGCGCCGGGTCGACGTCGTGCTCGACTCGCTCTCGCAGCTCGAGGTCGCGATCGACCGCCTCGCCGCCGCCTGAGAATGGCTCCTCTCAGCCGTCGTTCATCAGCTGCGCGGACGCCTCGGCGAGTCGCGCATAGGCGTCGGGACGGCGAGTGGTGAGGAACGGGAACAGCTCGAGCCAGTCACGCCGCTGGTCGAGGTCGAGGTCGGCGATGAGCACCGCCGGCTCATCCCGCGGCGCCTGGAGGAGCTTGCGTCCGTAGGGGTCGCAGATGAACGAGGAGCCGTAGAAGCTCAGCGGGGGCTCCTCGCCGATGCGGTTGACGGCGACCATGAAGACGCCGTTCGCGATCGCGTTGCCGACGATCACCTGCTCCCACAGTGGCTGCGTGTCGAAGTCGGGGTGCTCCGGCTCCGAGCCGATCGCCGTCGGATAGACGAGGACGTCGGCGCCCTCGAGGCTGTAGGCGCGCGCGACCTCGGGAAACCATTGGTCCCAGCATGTCGGTAGGCCGAGGTGCGCAGACCCCAGCGGCACGACCGCGAAGGGGTCGCCGTCCCCGGGGCCCGGCCGGAAGTAGCGGTCCTCGTGATAGCCCGCCGACACAGGGATGTGCAGCTTCCGCGTGGCAGCGACGAGCTTCCCGTCGGGTGCGACGATGATCGCCGTGTTGTAGCCGAGCCCGTCATCGCCCTCGGCGCGCTCATAGAGGGACGCATGCACATGGACGCTGGTCTCTTTCGCGAGCTCCGCCGCAAACCGATAGGTGGGCCCACCGGGCAGCTCCTCGGGCTCGGCGCCCGCCGCGAGCGGGCCGCCAGGATCGACCGCGAAGTAGCGAGTGAGGGTCAGCTCCTGCAGGCACACGAGCTCTGCGCCCTCGGAAGCCGCGCGCCTGATGGCGGCGGCGAGCGCGCCGGCATGCTCCTCGGGATCGGGATGCCAGCGCTCCTGGACCGCGGCGATCCGGAACAACGGCTGCCGCCGCGGTCGCTTGCGCGCGGGTGAGGGGAGCGGCGCAGGCGCCGCGATCACGCGAATGCTCTCAGCCACTTCGGGCACTGTAGGCGCTGCACGCGGCGAAACGCCGGCTGCGTGTGATCATCTCTCTGGTGATCGGAGCAGATCTGTGTGGGCGGGCGTGAGCGCGGCACTGAGCTCGACGCCGGCGGCGGACGGCTATCGAATGCCGGGCGAGTTCGAGCTGCACGCGGGCTCGTGGATGGCCTGGCCTGAGCGGCCCGACACCTGGCGCCTCGGCGCCAAGCCGGCGCAGGCCTGCTTCGCCGAGGTCGCCGAGGCGATCGCCGTCTCCGAGCCGGTGACGATGGCCGTCTCGGATGCCCAATTCGAGCACTGCCGCTCCGTGCTGTCCGCGGCGGTTCGTGTCGTCGAGATCTCGACCGATGACGCTTGGATGCGCGACATCGGCCCCTCGTTCGTGGTCAACGACGCCGGCGGCAGGCGGGGAGTCGACTGGCGCTTCAATGCATGGGGCGGCCTTGACGGCGGCCTGTACTTCCCGTGGGACCGCGACGAACGCGTCGCGCGCAAGGTGCTCGAGATCGAGCGGGCCGGGCGCTACCGCGCGCCGATCGTGCTCGAGGGCGGCTCGATCCACGTGGACGGGGAGGGGACGGTGCTGACGACGGAAGAGTGCCTGCTGAACCCCAACCGCAACCCGGGGCTCTCGCGCGAGCAGATCGGGCAGGCGCTATGTGCGTACCTCGGGGCCGAGAAGGTGCTCTGGCTGGGCCGTGGGGTCCTCGACGACGAGACGGACGGGCATATAGACAACCTCGCATGCTTCGTGCGCCCTGGCGTCGTCCTGCTCGCATACGCGGCTGACGAGTCCGACCCGCGGCATGAGGTCTCGCACGACGCCCTACGGCGCCTCGAATCTGCCACCGACGCGCGCGGCCGCTCGCTGGAGGTTGTGCGGATGCCGGCGCCGAGCCCTCTCGCGATCACCCAGGAGGAGGCCGGGGGGGTCGACGCGGTCCCCGGCACCAAGCCGCGGCGTGCGGGCGACCGCCTGGCGGCCTCATACGTGAACTTCCATCTAGGGAGCACGCGGATCGTGTTCCCGGTGCTGGACAGCCGTTACGACGACGAGGCCGCTGAGGTGCTGCGCGAGTGCTTCCCCGATCGTCAGGTGGTGGGCGTGCCGGCGCGTGAGATCCTGCTCGGCGGCGGCAACATCCACTGCATCACGCAGCAGGTTCCGGCCGTCGCGGCGCGGTAGGCACGGGGCGAGCAGCGCGATCGACTTCTATCGCTCGTTCAAACGGACGTCACGGATGAGCGTGACTTGAGGACCAGCGCATCTGGGCAAGCTCGATCGGCCGGTGCTCGTCGCTCTCAGCATCGGCCAACGCCCAGGCGATGCGCTGGACCAGGTGCGCGGCGAAGTGCTCGCTGGCGATGTCGCTGGTGGCGATCCGCTCGCTGAGCATGACGACGGCGTCCGGGGTGTCCGCTGGTTCGGTTGTCACAAGAATGCGGGGCATGTAGTGGGCATCCTCGCGCGCGGGGGCGCGGCTCGCATTGGACTCAGGTCCCAAATCGTCTCTGTGCGCCTCGACAGCCGGTCCAATCGCGGTCCTCCTCGGGAGCGCCCGACGACTGTTCGGCTCGACCGACGGTCCCGGCGGATCAGATGGTGCCGCTGAGCACGAGCGCTCCGATGACCACGAGAACCACGGCGGTGAACACGTTGCCCCAGCGCTCGAGCCATTGCCCCCGCACCTGATAGCCGCCGAAGCAGGCGAGCAGCGTCAGCCCCACGATCGTGCCGATCGTGACCGCGGAGAAGACGATCAGTGCGCCGGCGGCCGTGAACGCGCCGGCGGCCGTCGCAGCCAGGAAGACCGGGAGAATCGTCAGATCGGGGGACGCCGCCGCCCCGAACGGCACCATGATCGATGCGAGGCCACGAACGCGGCTGGCCTCGGCCACGACGATCGCGTCGCTCTCCTGCGGGGTGTGAAGCGGTGGGCGATGATCGCGGTGAGCCTGCCCAGGCCGATCCGCATGCGAGGGCCCCTCATCGTGGCTGTGTACGTGTCCCCGGCCGGTCAGCTCGAGCGCCGCGAAGGCGACGCCCGTGAGCACCAGAACCACCCCGATGATCGTGTTCTGCGCGCTCTCGACGGTCGAACGAAGCTGCAGGCCGATCACGACGATGATCGCGCCCAGCAGCAGCGACACCAGCACGTGGGCGATGCCGGCCAGCAGCGAGAGCCGGGCGACGCGAGCGAGCGGGTACCTCTGAGTGCGGCCCACGACGGCAAGCGGCACCCAGTGGTCGGGCAGGATCGCGTGACCGACTCCGACACCGGCGGCGGCGGCCAGGAGGGCGGGTGTCGTGGAGCTCACGCCGGAATCATGGCATGAACGGTCGCGCATATGTCGTGGCGCCCACACGGAGGCGGTTCGTGGCATCTCACGCGTGCGTGAGCCCGAGCATCGCACACCGGTAAGCTCGTAGCCGTGAGCCACGGCGTAGCGGGTAAACCCGGCAGGGCAGCCGTCAGCGGTCCGGTGGCCGAGAGGGTGGCGCAGATGATGTACGCGCTTGCCACGCCCAGTCGGGTGCACATCCTCGGCTGCCTGCGCGACGGGCCGAGGACCGTCGGGGAGATCGTCGAGTTCGTCGCGATGGCCCAGTCCGCCGTCTCCCACCAGCTGCGTGTCCTGCGCGACATGCGCTTCGTCGTCGGCGAGCGTCAGGGACGCCAGGTGCTCTACCGCCTGCACGACGATCACGTCGCTTCGCTCCTGGACGAGGCGGTCTTCCACATGCATCACCTCGACCTGGGCGCGGCGGCAGAGCGGCGAGCGGCGTCGTAGGGCCGCTCGAACGAGCCCCATGAGGCTGGCGGGGAAGGTTGGAATCGTGGTGGGCGCCGGTCAGTCGCCCGGCGAGACGGTCGGCACCGGCAGAGCGGCGGCAATCGTGTTCGCACGCGAGGGGGCCAAGGTGCTGCTCGTCGATCGAGACCTCGAGTCGGCGCGCCGGACGGAGGAGATCATCGCCGGGGAGGGCGGGGAGGCGCGGTGCGTATCGGCGGACTGGACGAGCGCGACCGACTGCGAGGCGTTCGCCGCAGTCTGCGTTGGGCGATGGGGGCGGATCGACTTCCTGCAGAACAACGTCGGGGTCGGAAGCGGCGACGCGGACCCGCTGCATCTCACCGAGGACGCGTTCGATCGGATCATCGCCGTCAACCTGAAGGGCTGCCTGCTGTCCTGCCAGGCGGTGCTGCCCGTGATGCGCGAGCAGCGTGCCGGGTCGGTCGTGAACATCTCCTCGATCGCGGCGCTCGCGGCGGCGGTTCCGCTGACGGCCTACCGGATCTCGAAGATCGGCATAAACGCCCTCAGTCACTCGTTGGCGGTGCAGAGCGCCGCCGATGGCGTGCGCGTCAACACGATCATGCCCGGGCTGCTTGACACGCCCATGGCGATCGACGCCTGGGCGGCCAAACTTGACGTCCCGCGCGAGCAGATTCGCGCGCAGCGCGACGCGCAGGTGCCGCTGCGCGCGAAGATGGGAACGGGTTGGGACGTCGCGTACGCCAGCCTCTTCCTTCACTCCGACGAGGCGGCATTCATCACCGGTGTCGCCCTGCCGGTCGACGGAGGCCAGCTCACGCGCGTCGGAGTCTGATACGGGCCGTTTGTAGGATTGATCGACGGCAGCGTCCGTCGTCCATGCCCCAGCCGACCATCGCCGAGCCCGAGCTAATCGACCTGCTTCACCTGGGACGCCCCAAGGTCATCGGCGCCTGGCGGGTCGGCGAGGTGATCGTCGATCCCGGACCAAGCAGCTGCCTGGACACGCTTCTCCCGGCGCTCGAGCGCCGTCCGCCACGGGTGCTGGCGCTGACCCACGTCCATCTCGACCACGCCGGCGCAAGCGGATCGCTGCTGCGCCGCTTCCCGGACACCGAGGTATGGGTCCACGAGCGCGGGGCTCCGCACCTGATAGACCCGGCGAAGCTGCTCGAGAGCGCCAGCCGGCTCTACGGCGAGCGGATGGGGGAACTGTGGGGCGAGGTGCTGCCGGTTCCCCGGGAGCGGATCAGGGTGCTTGTGGGCGGCGAGTCGCTGAGGTCCTTTCGCGTCGCCTACACGCCTGGGCACGCCTCTCACCACGTCTCCTATCTGCACGAGCCGTCGCGTCGCGCGTTCACGGGCGACGTCACCGGTGTCCGCATCGGGGAAGGGCATGTGCTGGCGCCCACGCCGCCGCCCGACATCGACCTGGAGGCTTGGCGCGCCTCGCTCGATGCGATCGAGGGCTGGAGGCCGCGCAGTCTGGCAATGACCCATTTCGGGGCCTACGACGACGTCGCCGAGCATCTGGCCGACCTGCGGAAACAGCTCGAGATGGCGGAAGCGATGGCGCTCGACCTCGACGAGACCGCCTTCGCGTCGCTGGTTCGCGCGCGGGTGGCCGACAGCGAGGCGTCTGTGCGCGACGCGTATGAGCAGGCGATGCCGCCCGAGCAGAGCTTTCAGGGCCTGTCACGGTATCTGCGCCGCCGAGCGGGGAGCGCGTGAGGCCGACGTTCCGCTCGCAGTAACCTGGCGGCTCCGCGCCGGAGCGCGTAAGGTCCGTGCTCGATGACCGCCAGTGGGCAGGAACGCTACGAGCAGCTGAGGCGCGAGCACCGTTGGGAGGTTCCGGAGCGCTACAACATCGCGGCCGACGTCTGCGACCGGCATCCGGCCGATGCGCTCGCGATGGTCCACGAGCGCCACGACGGCTTGGTACGGGAGTGCCGCTGGGGTGAGCTGCAGGCGCTCTCCAGCCAGGCCGCCAACATGCTGGCGGGGCTCGGCGTGGAGCGCGGCGACCGCGTCGCCGTCGTGCTGCCGCCGACGCCGGAGGCCGCGGCGGTCTTCTTCGCGACCTGGAAGCTGGGCGCGATCCTACTGTCGATGTCGGTGCTCTACGGCGATGAGGGCATCGCCCACAGGCTCCGCGACTCGCAGCCGAAGGTGCTCGTCACCGATGCGGAGAACGCGTCGCGTTTCAGCGGCGACGACACTGCGCGCGTGGTGATCCTCGACCCGCGGACGCTGAGCTCCGAGAGCGACCGCTTCCAGGCCGTAGACACGGCGGCGGATGATCCCGCCCAGCTCTACTACACCTCCGGTACGACAGGGCTGGCGAAGGGCATCGTCCACGCGCATCGCTACCTGTTGGCCCACAACGAGTTCGTCCACTGCCACGACGTTCAGGCCGGCGAGCGGTTCCACGGCATGGGCGAGTGGGCCTGGGCCGCCGGAATCTGCCCGCTTCTCGGTCCGTGGCGGCTGGGCGCGGTGCAGCTCGTATACCAGCGCCAGGGCGGGTTCGACCCGCACAAGCAGCTCGACTTCCTCTCCCGCCACGAGGTCACGAACGTCTTCGCCACGCCGACGGCGATCCGCTCGATGATGACGATCGGCGACGCGCGGGAGCGCTATCCGCAGCGCTTTCGGATCGTCTGCTCGGCGGGCGAGCCCCTGAACCCGGAGGCGATCCGCTGGTTTCGCGCTCAGTACGGGGTCACCGTGCTCGACTTCTACGGCCTGACCGAGTCCTACCCGCTGTGCGGCAACTTTTCCTGGATGGAGGTCCGCGAGGGGTCGATGGGACGCCCGATGCCGGGCTGGGACGTCGCGATCCTCGACGAGGACGAGCGGCCGGTACGGAGCGGCGAGCGTGGGGAGATCTGCCTGCGCGCCAGATCGAACCCCCACTATCCACTCGGCTACTGGCGGCTGCCCGACGCCACGGCGGAGACGTTCGGCGGCGAGTGGTTTCACAGCAAGGACGCGGCGCGGATGGACGAGGACGGATATGTCTGGTACGAGGGCCGCGCCGACGACGTGATTATCGCCGCCGGCTACCGGATCGGGCCGTTCGAGGTCGAGTCCGTATGCCTCGAGCACCCGGCCGTCGCCGAGGCCGCAGCGGTCGCGGCGCCGGACGAGCGGCGCGGCGCGGTCGTCAAGGCGTTCATCGTGCTCGCCCACGACCACGACCCCTCCGACGAGCTCGCCCTGGAGATCAAGGCCTTCGTGCGGGAGCGGCTGTCCGCCTATGCGTATCCGCGCCTCGTGGAGTTCGTCGCCGAGCTCCCCAAGACGCTGACGGGCAAGATCCGCCGCATAGAGCTGCGCGAGCGGGCGAAGGCGACCGCAACCGAGTGACCCGGGCGCCCAGTACGCTGGGCCTGTGACGCTCCACCCGCTCGCAGAGCAGTTCGCGTCGGTTGCCGATGCCTATGAGCGGGGCCGGCCCGAGTATCCGCCGGCGGTCGTCGGCGCGATTGCGGCCGAGCTGGGACTGCCCCCGCATGCCACGGTTCTCGACCTGGCGGCGGGCACGGGGAAGCTCACGCGTGCGCTGCTCGCTGCGGGCGTCGATGTCGTCGCCGTCGAGCCGCAGGCGCCGCTGCGGGAGAAGCTGGCCGCCCGCGTCGGCGCCGAGCGCGTGCGTGACGGTTTCGCCGAGGCGATCCCACTTCCCGACGCGTCGGTGGACGCCGTGACGGTCGCCGACGCAATCCACTGGTTCGACCAGGCAGCCGCCCTCGCGGAGATAGCCCGCGTGCTGCGCCCGCGGGGCGGCCTGGCCGTGTTGTCGACGATTCCAGACTGGAGAGGCGCTTCTTGGGCGGATGAGATTGGAAAGGTGATGGAGCGGGTCCGCCCTGAGCACCCGGGATTCGACGCGCCGCCGTGGCGGGATGTCGTTCGCGCCGTCGGCGGCTGGAGCCCACTGCGCGAGATCCGCGTCACGAGCTCGCGCGCGGCAGACGCCGAGGCGACAGTCGATTACCTGGCCTCGGTCAGCTGGATCGCCGCGATGCCCGACGAGCAGCGCGCCGAGACGCTCGCGCAACTCGCTGCGCTGATCGCGGATGGCGAGACGCCCGCGGAGCTGGGTGTCCACGTCGTGATCGCCTTGACGGAGCTCTGCTGAGCTCCCGCGCCGGTGTGTCACTAGATTGAGGCTCAGATGGCGGCCGGCTCCGATCGATCCAGCAAGGACACGCTGCACGCGCCCGGCCCTCGCATAGGCGGCGCGGCGGCCGTGAGCGTGCATGGGCTCGTGAAGTCCTACGGTTCGGTGCGAGCGCTCGCGGGCGTCGACCTCGAGGTGCCAACGGGGACCGTCCTCGGGCTGCTCGGGCCAAATGGCGCGGGCAAGACGACGATCATCCGCATACTTACGACGCTGCTGAAGCCGGACGCCGGAAGCGCGCAGGTGGACGGACTGGACGTCGTCCGCGATGCGGCGAAGCTGCGCGAGCGGATCGGTCTCGCAGGGCAGTACGCCGCCGTCGACGAGAACCTCACGGGGCTCGAGAACCTCACGATGGTGGGGCGTCTCTACGGCGAGAAGCGCGCCGCGGCGAAGCGGCGAGGTGAGGAACTGCTCGAGCGCTTCGAACTGCTCGAGGCGGCGAACCGGCCCACGAAGACCTATTCCGGAGGCATGCGGCGACGGCTTGATCTCGCGGCCGCGCTCGTGGCGAGGCCGCCCGTACTGTTTCTCGACGAGCCGACGACCGGCCTCGATCCACGCAGCAGGCTGCAGCTGTGGGAGACGATCGAGGGGCTCGTCGCCGAGGGCACGACGGTGCTGCTGACCACCCAGTACCTCGACGAGGCCGATCGGCTGGCCACCGAGATCGCGGTGATCGATCAGGGTCGCGTGATCGCGGGAGGGAGCCCCGATGAGCTCAAGGACCGCGTCGGCGGTGAGCGGCTCGAGATCCGTCTTGAGGATGGCGCCCAGGGGGAGGTGGCGGTCCGGGCACTCGCGTCGATGAGCGACGATCCTCCGGGCGTCGAGGGTGATCTCGTGAGGGTCGGCGTCCGTGGCCGAGGCGGCGCGATCGTCGAGGCGGTGCGCCGCTTGGACCGGGCCGGTGTCGGCGTGCAGGACATAACACTTCGCCGTCCGACGCTCGACGACGTCTTCCTGTCGCTCACGGGACACGCCGCTGAATCCGGCGAGGCCGACTTGGAGGATGCCGCGTGAGACGGCTCGTCACCGACACGCTCGTGATCGCCGAGCGCAATCTGGTGCGCCTCCCTCGTGCTCCCGAGCTGCTGCTCGCGTTCACGGTCCAGCCAATCATGTTCGTGCTGCTGTTCCGCTACGTCTTCGGCGGCGCGATCAAGACACCCGGCTACAGCTACGCGGACTTCCTGATCCCGGGCATCATCGTTCAGAACATCGCCTTCGGCGGGTTCGTCACCGCCCTCGGGCTCAACGAGGATCTCCACAAGGGGCTGATCGACCGCTTCCGCTCGCTGCCGATGGCGCGCCCGGCCGTGCTCGCGGGCCGCACCTCGGCGGATGTTGTTACAAACGCGCTGTCGGCCACGATCCTCATAATCACCGGGCTGCTGATCGGCTTCTCTTTTCACACCAGCGTGTGGGAAGCGATCGGCGGCTTCGGCCTTCTGCTCCTGTTCGGTTACGCGTTCTCCTGGGTCTTCGCCTTCCTCGGCATGCTCGTCTCAACGCCCGAGGCCGCCAATTCGGTCGGTTTCATCGCCGTGTTCCCGCTGACGTTCATCTCCTCGGCGTTCGTGCCGGTGCAATCGATGCCGGAACCGCTCCGCGCGTTCGCCGAAGTCAATCCCTTCACGATCACCGTGGACGCGATACGTTCGCTTTGGCTCGGAGCTCCGGCTCACAACAACGTCTGGGGGGCGGTCGTGTGGGCTGTGGTGATCATCCTCGTCTTCGCTCCGCTGGCGGTGGCGCGCTATCGGCGCGCAGCGAGTGGGTGACGGGCGCCGCGCTCGTTGGCGTGGGAACTGAAGAAGCGGCTACACTCGCCAACGATGGCTGACTCAGACGACGATCTCTTCGGGCAGGAGCACGTTCGGGTCTACCGCGAGACCGACGGCGAGCGCGGCTATCACTGGCGTGGGGCGACGATCCTCCTGCTGACCACCGACGGGCGATCGTCGGGCGAGAAGCGGACCACGCCGCTGATCGAGCGCACCGACGGCGATCGCTGGGTGGTCGTGGCATCGAAGGGCGGGGCGCCGGCGAATCCCGCCTGGTACGAGAACCTGCGCGCCAATCCCGACGCGACGATCCAGGTACGGGGGGATGAGATACCGGTGCGCGCCTCAACTGCCGACGGCGAGGAGCGCTCCCGCCTGTGGTCGCTGATGAGCGAGGTCTGGCCGCCGTATGACGAATACCAGACGAGGACCGAGCGCGAGATACCCGTCGTCGTCTTCACTCGCCGCTAGGCGAGCAGGGCGGCGCTCACCCCGCCCGGACGGGGCTTGACAGCCCGCCGAGACCGTCGACCTCGACTTCGACGACGTCTCCGCTGCGCAGGAATCGTCCCTTGCTAGCCCCGACGCCCGCGGGCGTGCCCGTGGCGATGATGTCGCCGGGGACGAGTGTCATCGTGCGCGACAGCCATGCGACGAGCTCGGCGACGCCGAAGATCTGATCGGACGTCGTCCCCTCCTGGACGAGCTCGCCGTTGATCCTGGTGCGCAGTCCGAGTGTCTGGAGGTCATCGATCTCGTCGAGGGTGACGAGCGCCGGACCGCATGGCGCGAACGTGTCGATCGCCTTGCCGCTCGTCCAGAGTTGGTTCTGGAACTGCAGGTCGCGGGCGCTGACATCGTTGAAGGGCATCGCTCCGGCGACGTGGCGCAGGGCCGTGGCGGCGTCGACGCTGCGGGCGCGGCGCCCGATCACGACGGCAACCTCAGCCTCGTAATCGACGTGGTCGGGGTGCGCCGCCGGAAGCACGACGCTCTCGCTGATCAGGCGCACTGTTTAGCCAACCGTGGGCAGATCGTCCCAACCCTACTAATTTCGCCGCAAATTGCGAATATCGTCAAAATCGGCTGCAGGGACGCGGAAACGGCGTAACCTACGTCGTTCTCCCCTCGTGAGAGGGGCGGGATGGATGGCGACAATATTTGGGGAGGGGTCCTCAATTGATGGGTCGGAGGCATGTTGGTCGCGCAGTTGCGGTCGCACTGGTTGCGCTCGCGATGCTGCTCGCCGCACTCGATGCGGTGGCCGCCGCGGCACCACCTGTAATCGTCATCGAACACCCGGGCACGGGCAGCTCGACCAACAATCAGTCGCTGCCGTTCAGCGGCACGACCACCGACATGCTCGACGCGCTCGTGCTGAAGATCCACGAAGGGGGAAGCACAGGTGGGGTGGTCCAGACATTGCACCCGTCTCCGCTCGTGGGCACCTGGGAAACAGCCCCGGAAGCGCCACTCGCAGCGGGGGAATACACAGCGGTCGCCGAACAGACGAACCTCCTCGCGGAAACCGGCAGCGCCGAAGTCGCGTTCACGGTCGACATCACCGCTCCGAAGGTCACGCTGAATCCCATTGGTCCGCTCATCAACTCCACCACCCCGACGTTCGGCGGCAAAGCGGGTACCGAAACCGGGGATCTCGAATCGGTCACGCTCAAGATCTACGCGGGCACAACCGCCACCGGCAGCCCCGCAAGAACGATCGCGGTCGCGCCGACGAGCGGCACCTGGACAACGGAAGCGGCGCTGGCCGAAGGCACGTATACCGCGATCGCCGAACAGTCCGACAGGGCGGGCAACACGGGCGCGAGCGAAACGACGACCTTCACGATCAAAACGGCTTCGCCGACGGTGACCCTGACCCAGCCGGGCTCGCCGTCGAACAACACGAAACCGTCGTTCAGCGGGGAAGCGAGCGAAGCGACTACGGTCACCGTGAAAATCTATGGAGGCGGCAAAGCGGAAGGGACCGTCGTGTCGACTGCGACGGCCTCGGGTACGGGGGGCGCCTGGAGCTCTGGCGAAGCGAGCCCGGCGCTCTCGAGCGGGACTTACACGGCGGTAGCGACTCAGCCGAGCTCGTTCGGGAACCCCGACGGTCGGAGCAACAGCGTGACGTTCGTCGTCAACACGTCTTCGCCGACGGTGTCGCTGAACCAGCCGCCGTCGCCGTCGAACAACACGAGCCCGTCGTTCAGCGGGGAAGCGAGCGAAACGACAACGGTCACGGTCAAAATCTATGGAGGTGGCAAAGCTGAAGGGACCGTCGTGTCGAGTGCGACGGCGTCTGGTACGGGGGGCGCCTGGAGCTCGGGCGAAGCGAGCCCGGCGCTCTCGAGCGGGACCTACACGGCGATTGCGACTCAGCCGAGCTCGTTCGGGAACCCGGCTGGTAAGAGCAACAGCGTGACGTTCGTCGTCAGCACGGCGTCGCCGACGGTGACGTTGAATAAGCCGCCCTCGCCGTCGAAGAACACGACGCCGTCGTTCACGGGCAGCGCGAGCGACACAACTGCGGTCACCGTCAAAATCTATGAAGGCAACGCGGCCGAAGGGACCGTCGTCGCGAGTGCCACGGCGTCCGGTACGGGCGGGGGCTGGAGCTCGGGCGAAGCGAGCCCGGCCTTGTCGAGTGGGACCTACACGGCGATCGCGACGCAGCAGAGCACGCTCGGGAACCCCGCTGGCAAGAGCAACAGCGTGACGTTCACGATCGACACCGCCTCGCCGTCGGTCACGTTGAATCAGCCGAGCTCGCCGTCGAACAACACGAAACCGTCCTTCAGCGGGAAAGCGAGCGACGCGACCCAGGTGGTGGTCCACATCCGCAACGCGGCGAGCGAAGAAGTCACCGCCACCGCGACGCCCAGCAGCGGCACCTGGAGCACGAGCGCCGAGCCCGAACTCGTGAGCGGGACCTACACCGCCTACGCCACGCAGGCTAGCTCCCTCGGCAACGAACCGGGTCAGAGCGCCACCGTCGCCTTCACGATCAATACGGCTTCGCCGACGGTGAGCCTGACTCAGCCGACCTCGCCGTCGAACAACACGAAACCGTCGTTCACCGGGGAAGCAAGTGAAACGACGACGGTCACGGTCAAAATCTATAAAGGTGGCAAAGCCGAAGGGACCGTGGTGTCGAGTGCGACGGCGTCGGGTACGGGTGGTGGCTGGAGCTCCGGCGAAGCGAGCCCGGCGCTCTCGAGTGGGACCTACACAGCGGTCGCGACCCAGCCGAGCACGTTCGGGAATCCGGCCGGTAAGAGCAACAGCGTCACGTTCATCATCAATACGGCTTCACCGACTGTGACCTTGAGTCAGCCGCCGTCGCCGTCGAAGGACACGACGCCGTCGTTCGGCGGGGAAGCAAGCGAAACGACCACGGTCACCGTAAAAATCTATGAAGGCGGCAAAGCCGAAGGCACTGTCGTGTCAACGGCGACAGCGTCGGGTACGGGCGGCGCCTGGAGCTCCGGCGAAGCGAGCCCGGCGCTGTCGAGCGGGACCTACACGGCGATCGCGACCCAGCCGAGCTCGTTCGGGAACCCGGCCGGTAAGAGCAACAGCGTGACGTTCACGATCAACACCGCCTCGCCCACCGTCACGCTGACGGGGCCACCGTCGCCGTCGAACAACACGAAACCGTCGTTCAGCGGGACAGCCAGCGAAAGCACTACCGTCACGGTCAAGATCTACGAAGGCTTCGCGGCGGAAGGCACCGTCGTGTCGAGCGCCACGGCGTCTGGTACTGGCGGCGGCTGGAGCTCGGGCGAAGCGAGCCCGGCCTTGTCGAGTGGGACCTACACGGCGATCGCGACCCAGCCGAGCTCGCTCGGGAACCCCGCTGGCAAGAGCAACAGCGTGACGTTCACGATCAACACCGCCTCGCCCACTGTCACGCTGACGGGGCCGCCGTCGCCGTCGAACAACACGAAACCGTCCTTCAGCGGGGAAGCGAGCGACAGCACTACCGTCACGGTCAAAATCTACGAAGGCAGCAAAGTCGAAGGGACCGTCGTGTCGACTGCGACGGCGTCGGGTACGGGCGGCGGCTGGAGCTCGGGCGAAGCGAACCCGGCCTTGTCGAGTGGGACCTACACGGCGATCGCGACGCAGCCGAGCTCGCTCGGGAACCCGGCTGGCAAGAGCAACAGCGTGACGTTCACGATCGACACCGCCTCGCCGACTGTCACGCTGACGGGGCCGCCGTCGCCTTCGAACAACACGAAACCGTCCTTCAGCGGGGAAGCCAGCGACCACACCCAGGTGGTGGTCCACATCCGCAACGCGGCGAGCGAAGAAGTCACCGCTGCCACCGCGACACCCGGGGGCGGGGGCTGGAGCACGAGCAATGAGAACGTACTCGCCAGCGGGACCTACACCGCATTCGCGACGCAGTCCAGCTCCCTCGGCAACGAACAGGGCAGGAGCTCGACCGTCGCATTCACGATCAACACCTCTGCGCCGGCCGTGACCCTTGAACAGCCGACGACGCCCTCCAAGAATCAGAGGCCCTCGTTCAGCGGGACCGCGAGCGAACATACACAGGTCACCGTCCACATCAGCGACTCTCACGGCACCCCAGTCGCCACCGCGACGGCAAGCGGCACCGGGGGGGCGTGGACCTCGGGACAGACAAGCCAGTCTCTCGAAAGCGGCGAATACACGGCGGTGGCTACGCAGGAAAGCTCACTGGGCAATGGCACGGGGAGCAGCAACAAAGTGTCGTTCACCGTGAACACGAAACCCCCAACCGTGAGCCTCCACCAGCCGGCCCAGCTGAGCAACAACACGACGCCGTCCTTCACCGGCTTTGCCAGTGACACGACGCCCGTGACGGTCAAGATCTACTCCGGATTCAACGTCGTCGCGGAAGCAACGGCAAACGGGAACGGGGGCGAATGGACCTCCGAAAACGCGCACCCGGCGCTCGCGAGCGGTAAATACACGGCGATCGCGACGCAGCCAAGCTCGCTCGGCAACTCTCCCGGGACGAGCGAAACGGTGAGCTTCACGGTTGAAACGGGCCCGCCGCACGTGACGCTGAATCAGCCCAAAACGCCTTCGAAGGACACGACGCCGTCGTTCACGGGCGAAGCGAGCGACCATACGCCCGTGATCGTCGAGATCTACTCCGGCACTAGCGCGGTAGGGCCCCCCGTCTCGCAAGCGACCGCGACAGGCAATGGTGGCACGTGGACCTCGGGCGCGGCGAGCAACGCACTCACGACCGGCGAGTACACGGCCGTCGCCACACAGGAAAGCTCGCTGGGCAATCCCCCGGGCTCAAGCTCGCCGGTCTCCTTCTTCGTCGACACCCGCTCGCCAAGCGTGACCATCGAACAGCCGGAAGCGTTGTCGAACAACACGAATCCGACGTTTAAAGGCGAAGCCAGCGACTCGACTCCCGTCGTCGTCCATATCGTCAACAAAGCCAACGCGGAAGTGGCGAAGTTCAGCACGACGCCGGCCGGCGGCCACTGGAGCACAAATGGCGAGGGAACGCTGAGCAGCGAAAGCTACAGCGCATACGCGACCCAGGAAAGCTCGCTCGGCAACCCACCGGGCGAAAGCACGCACGTGGCGTTCGCCGTCGAAACCAGGGCGCCGACGGTCGCGCTGAACCCGTCGTCGGTGGCGCTGCGATCGAACAACACGGCTCCGTCGTTCAACGGCACCGCGACGGATACGACAACCGTGACCGTCCGTGTCTTCCTAGGCAGCAAAGCCGAAGGCACGGAAGTCGCGAGCGCTACCGCTACCGGAACCGGCGGAGCATGGAGCACGCCGTCGGTGAGCCCCGCCCTCGCCGGAGCACCCGGCCACACCTACACCGCGATCGCGGAACAGCCGAGCTCGCTCAAAAACCCGACGGGCAAAAGCAACGCGGTGACCTTCACCGTCGACACGTCTGCCCCCACAGTGACTCTTGCGCAGCCCATCACGCCGTCGAACAACACGGCTCCCTCGTTCGCGGGAACCGCCACCGAAACGACCTCCGTGACCGTCCGGGTCTACGAAGAAGCGAAAGAAAACGAAAAGAAGAAAATCGCGGAACTGCCGCCGGCAACGGTCTCGGGCGGCATCTGGAGCACCGCCTCCATCAGCCCCGCCCTGTCCGCCGGTACGCACAAATACTCCGCGGTGGCCGTTGAGCCAAGCACGATCGGCAACCCCCCCGGCGAAAGCGCTCCCGTCAAATTCACGGTCGACACCACGGCGCCCAAGGTGACCCTGAACCCGGTGGCAAAGTCGCCGTCGAACAACCCACTGCCGACGTTCAGCGGAACGGCCAGCGACACGGAACCGGTGACGGTCACCGTCTATGAAATCAATAAAACCGAACGTAACCTCGTAGCAACGGCCGAAGCGAAAGAACCGAAAACGTCGTGGACCTCTCTGGCACCCACGACGGCCCTACCCGCCGGCAATCACGAATACGCCGCCGTCGCGACACAGAAAAGCTCGATAGGCAACCCGGCGGGCACGAGCAATGAAGTCAAGTTCATCGTAGACACCACGTCCCCGGTCTTGACAATCGCCGGTCCGCCCAGCCCGGGCAACAACCTCACGCCTACCTTCACTGGAACCTCGACGGCTACCAATGCCTCCCCCGAAATCAGCGTCAAGATCTACCTCGACATTGGCGTGGTGCGCGGCGGGGAAGTATCCAGCACGAAGGCCACCGTGTCCGCTGGCAAATGGACGACCGTCCCAGTCAGCCCGGCGCTCGCCAAAGGAACCAACACCTACACTGCCGTGGCCACGGAGGAAAGCCTTCTTGGGAACGCTCCCGGGATCGCGGAAGTGACGTTCACCGTCAACACCGAACCGCCCACTGTGACGCTCACAGGGCCTCCGGCATCGTCCAACAACAGGACGCCCGTGTTCGAAGGCACGGCTAGCGATACCACCCCCGTCACGCTGAAGGTCTACGAAGGCAAGACGGCCGCAGGAAAAGAAGTCGCGAGCGCCGTGGCGGTTCCGGGTGCCGGCGGCGCGTGGAAGACCGAAACGACGCTGGCCAACGTAAAGCGGACCTACACGGCCGTCGCCCTCGAGAAGAGCTCGATCGTCGGCGATCCCGAAGGAAAGAGCAGCCCCGTGACCTTCATCGTCGACCCGACGGCTCCCACGGTGATCTTGAACTCGCCGCCGACGTGGTCCAACACCGCGGCGCCTACCTTCAGCGGCAGCGCCAGCGACAACTCGCCGGTCACGATCAAGGTCTACCCCGGGACCAGACCCGAAGGCCCCGTCATCGCCTCCGAAGCCACCGCTACGGGCACCAACGGAGCCTGGGCCTCGGGACCGGCGAGCCCTGCCCTGCCGGACGGCCAGTACACAGCGGTGGCGAGCCAGGAAAACTCTGTGACCCATGCAGACGTCGGTACCTCGAAAGCCGCCACCTTCAACATCGACACCCTCCCGCCGCAGGTCACCCTGACCTCCCCGGTGAACGGAAGCTCGAGCGCCAGCACGACGGAGACCGCGAGCGGAGCGGCGGGCACCCAGGAAGACGACCTCCCACACGTCACGGCTCAGCTGTTCTCGGGCTCCTCGATCGCTGCAGGACAGGCGCCCGTACAGACCCTCGCCGTCAACACGGTCGGAAAAGCGTGGTCGGCCACGTTCGGCGGGCTCCTCCCCGGTACTTACACGGTTCGCGCCGTACAGCAGGACGCCGGGGGCAACGTGGGGGTCAGCGCCGCGAGCACGTTCGTCGTGACAGCCGGGTCCTCGTCGGCCGCACGGCCTTCGGCGCCGCCAGCGGCGTCGTTCACCTGGTTCCCGTCCAGTCCGCGCGTGGGCCAGGCAGTCTCGTTCGTCTCCAGCTCCACCGACAGCGCGAGTCCCATCACAGCCTTCGCCTGGGACCCGGCTGGCACGGGTGCGTTCGCAACAGGTGGTCCCGCGATCAGCACGACCTTCTCCTCTCCCGGTAGCCACAGGGTGCAACTGCGCGTCACGGACGCCAACGGGCTTTCGGGCGTGGCCTCGCAAATGATCCCGGTGAGCTTCTCTCTCCCGCTGATGCAGCCGTTCCCGATCGTGCGAATAACGAGCACGGGCACTCGTTCGGGGGTCAAGCTCACGCTGCTCAGCGTGCTGGCGTCGCCAGGGGCGCTGATCACGGTGCAGTGCAAAGGTCGCAGCTGTCCCGTGAAGGCCCAGGCGGTGAAAGTCCTCAGTCACGTCGCCAAGGCGAACAAGCGGCTGCCCGCCTTTATCGAATTCCGCCGATTCGAGCGCTCCCTTGCCGCTGGAGTGAACCTCGAAATAAGGGTCAGCAAGGCGGGCGTGATGGGCAAGTACACGCGCTTCGCAGTTCGTCGCGGGAAGTTGCCCTTGCGGTTCGATGCATGTCTTGCCGGCGTCGGCGTCAGGCCGGTGGGGTGTCCGTCATCATGATGCGACCTTGGATGAGCGCGACGCCGTGGCGATCAAGAAGGACGGCCGGCCAGTCCGGCCGGGCCCTACGGCGAGTCCTTTGTACCGGCCTCTTGGCGATCGTGACCTTTGCCCTCGGCCCTGTCAGCGGCGCAACAGCAGCGGCTCCTCATTTGACCATCACAAGTCCCGGGGAAGGGAGCGTCAGCAACAATCAGACACCCACGTTCACCGGGACGACCGATGACTTCAGCGAAGAAGAAGTACTTTTCGATCCCGTCACGGTCAGAATCTATCGTGGGCCTATAGCGAAAGCCCCTGGCACAGAAGTAGCGCCAGCAGCGGAATTGAGATCACCGCCAGGGTCCACATGGAGCATCGGCCCGGTGCAGGCGCTTGCCTCCGGCACATATACTGCTCAGGCGGAACAAACACACCTACTACTTGAAACCGGCTATAGCGAACCGGTCACGTTCACGATCGATACGACGCCGCCACTGGTCACCTTGACCTCCCCGCCGAGCGGAAGCTCGAAAATCGGTGGCTCCGAGGTGATCGGGGGAGCTGCCGGAACCGCGCCGCGTGACCTGCCCACGATAATGGTGCAACTCTTCGCCGGCTCGTCGATCGGGTCTCAGCCCCCTCTCGAGGTCGTCACGGTCGTGGCATCGGCAGGAGTCTGGTCAGCGACGCTCGGCGGCTTGAATCCTGGCACGTACACCGCTCGTGCCGAACAACGTGACGAATTGGGCAATACCGGCCTGTCTGCGCCCGCGACCTTCACGCTTGCCCCAACTCCACCGCCGCCTCCGTCCGCTCCCCCGCTGGCGTCGTTCAAATGGTTCCCCTCGACGCCGGTTGTCGGCGAACCCGTCTCGCTGGCGTCGAGCTCTACCGATGAAACGAGCCCGCTCGCGACCTTCGCCTGGGCGCTCGCGAGCAACGCGGCGTTCAAGGTTGGTAAACCGGTTCTCACCACCACCTTCACGACGCCTGGCGACCACGTGGTGCGGCTGCGCGTGACCGCCGTCGACGGCCTTTCGAGCGTCGCTACCGCGACGGTCCACGTCACCCGCCCTCCGCTTGCTCTGATGGCTCCCTTCCCGGTCATCCGCATAGCGGGCGTCCTCACGTCCTCGGGCGTCAACCTCAGTCTGATCACGGCCCAGGTGCCTCCAGGTGCTCGCGTCAGGGTCACGTGTCGGGGGCGCGGCTGCCCGACCGCGTCCGAAAGCCGCCTGGTCGTTTCGAGCAACGGGAAGCGCAAGGCAGGGATGGTCGTGGTCGCGTTTAGACGCTTCGAGCGGTCGCTGGCCGCCGGCGTGATCCTCGAAATCAAGATCTCCAAGCCAGGACGGATCGGCAAGTACACCCGCTTTATGATTCGTCGTGGCAAGCTGCCAACTCGCGTCGACGGGTGCATCGACGGAGCGGGCCTCAAACGGATCGGTTGCCCGACCTCATGAACACCTTCCGCCTTCCCACGCGCAGGATCCATAGGGGCTATGAGCCCGGGCTCGAGCGTCCTGCGCCGATCCCCCCGGTGGGGAACTACCGCGCCGGCCTGGAGGCACGGCGGCTCCTCGCCGTCGCGGCAGCGTGCGCAGCGGTCTTCGCCGGCTCGTTCGCGGTTGCACACAAGGGGGGGGCCACCGCAAGCTCACCTCGCGAAGCAGGTCCGTGGGCCGTTCCCGTCGTATCTGCCGGCAGCCCGATTCCGGGGCATCTGAGCAGTGCCCCGACGATCGAGATCGAACCTCCGGTCGTCGCTCGCCCCAGGGCGCAACCGGTCCATGCTGCGACGGGCCAGGCAGTGGCTCGCGCGCCCCTCGCCGAAGGTGGCCCGGCAGTGACCCCGGCGCAGCCGACATCACCGCCGCCGGCGCCGCCCGTCTCGCAACCAGCGCCGGCGTCGAGCCCTCCGGCACAGGCTCCGCCGAGCGCAGCGCCGCCGGCGCCCAGCCACGAATCCTCGGGCGCTTCTCCCACCCCCGCGACGCCCTCTCCGGAACCCGGCAAATCGTTCGACACGTCGGGCTGAGCTCGTGTACCTGACGGCCCGCCGGTTACCGGTATTGGTGGCGGCCCTTCTGGCGCTGGCCGTGATCGCGGGCTACCTCGCCGGCCATCATCGCGCGCAGCCGGCGGCCAAGGAACAGGTGCTCCTCGCACGCGAGGCGAGCGTCGCGCTCGAATACCCTTCGTCTTGGCGGCCTGCCGTCAGCGCACCTGTGATCCCTGGTCTATCGATCGCGCATCCTCTGGTGCTGGCGCCTGGGGGTGACGCCGCCCGGGCTGGACTGATCAGCGGACAGCTCCCGGCGGGCGAACCCGGCCCGCTTCCCCAGACATTCGTGGCGCTCATGCCCGAACTGCCACGTACGGAAGTCGTGAGCATCCTGGACGTGAGGGCATACAGGTACCCCCGCGTTCATGTGCCGGCGTACGCGCCTAGCCTCGAGCTCTACGTGATACCGACCGCGGGCCGGCCCACGGCAATCGCCTGCTACGCGTCACAGGGAGCTTCGTCCTACCTTCGCCAGTGTGAACAGATCGTCGCCACGCTAACTCCGGTCGGCCATCTCGAATATGACGTGAAGCCAAGGGCCGGCTACTCGAGCCGGCTCGGCCCGGTGATCGACGAACTTGACCGCGAGCGGCTGATCATCAGGCGTCAGATGGGCGCCGTCAGGGCACCGCGCGCGGTCGCCGGGCTGGCCAGGACCCTCGCCGACCGATTCGCCACAACGGCGGCCGCGATACGGGCGTTTCGCCCGCCAGCCGCGGCGGCCGCCGCTCAAGCCGCGCTCGTCGCGTCGCTTGAGCGAGCCGACGAAAGCTACCGGGCGCTCGCCGGGGCGGCATCCGGCCCGGCTGCCGGCGTCGCCGCGGCGCAAGCTCAGGTCGGGAGCGCCGAGGGCGGCGTGGACGGCGCGCTCGCGACGTTCGCACTTCTCGGTTACAAGCACAGCTGATTGCGGATCCTGACCTGGAACCTGTTTCACGGCCGCGCCGTGCCGGCGGCCGGCTGCGACCTCGCGGAGGAGTATGCCGCGATGATCGCCGCATGGGAGTGGGAGGTGGCGCTGCTGCAGGAGGTGCCGCCATGGTGGCCGCCACGTCTTGCACGCGCCGCTGGGGCCAATCAGCGCACGGCCCTCACCTCGCGCGCCGAGGGCCTCGCGCTTCGGCGTGTGCTCGCCGAACGATGGCCCGACGTGATGAAGTCCAACGGCGGCGGCAGCAACGCGATTCTTGCGCGGCAGGCGATCGTCGAGCACCACGCGCTGCGGCTGCGCTCCCGGCCGGAGCGACGCGTGGCGCAGCTGGCGAGGCTCGGCGACGGAACCTGCGTCGTCAACTTTCACGCCAGCGCCCGCGTGGAGCTCGCCGAAGCCGAGCTCAAGCGCCTGTGGGACCGTGCACTGGCGTTCGCGCCTGACTCGACGTTGATCCTCGGCGGCGATTTGAACCTGCGCAGCCCCGCCGCCCCGCCACACGTCGCTCATCTCGCCCGCCGCGACGTCGACCACATCTTCGCCCGTGATGTGAAGCCGTGTTCCGGTGCGGAGCTGCTCGACCGGCATATCACCGTCGGCGGGAAGCGCGTGGAGCTCTCAGACCACGTGCCTCTTTTGGTGCGCGCTCATCCGGAGAGATGCATCGGGCGTTGAAGCCCGCGGCTCCGGTTTGCTCGTGGTCAGCTCAATCGCGGTGCCCGCTTGCCGCGAGCGCAGGCGAGCCTGCAAGCACGACCTCGAGCAGGCCGGGGAACCGCGCGTCGAGATCGGCGCGGCGCAGCGTCGTCAGCTTCGTCGTGCCACTCGGGAACTGCCGGATGACGCCGGCTTCCCGCAGCACGCGGAAGTGATGCGTGGCGGTCGACTTCGTGATGCCGAGCTCCAGGCTGCCGCAGGGAACCGGGTCGTCCTTCCTCGCGAGCAGGCGAACGATGCGCAGCCGCTGCGGGTCGCTGAGCGCATGGAGCACAGCAGCCAGCTCGATTTCCTCGGCGGCGGGATGGTGTAGGGTCAGCGACATTAGTACGACGACAGTCGAACAATATGTTACGATGCTCATCGTACCAGCGACGAGAGGACTCGCAGTGGCCGAGCGCATCGAGACAGCAATTAGAGTCCCGCTCGATCGCCTGCGCATCGGGCGTCTTCCGGTGGGCCTGCCGCGGGGTCGCAACGCGGCGCTCGTGGTCGTCTGTCTGGCCCAGTTCATGGTCATCCTCGATGTCTCGATCGTCAACGTGGCCCTGCCTTCGATCCGCTCGGGGCTGGGCTTCAATACAACCGGCCTGCAGTGGGTCGTCAACGCATACACGATCACGTTCGGCGGCTTTCTGATGCTCGGCGGCCGCGCCGCGGACCTGCTCGGCCGGCGGCGGGTGTTTCTCGCCGGAACCGCCCTCTTCAGCATCGCCTCGCTCCTGTGCGCCCTCGCGAGCTCGCGCGGCCTGCTCCTGGGCGCCCGCGCGCTGCAGGGCTTCGGAGGAGCGGTGATCTCGCCCGCGAGCCTCTCGATCATCGCGACGACGTTCGCCGAGGGCGCCCAGCGCAACCGTGCGCTCGGCTTGTGGGGCGCAATGGCCGGACTCGGTGGCGCCTCCGGCGTCCTGTTCGGAGGGCTTCTTACCCAGGGCCTCGGCTGGCCCGCAATCTTTCTGATCAACGTACCGGTCGGCATCGCCGTGATCTTGGCAAGCCGCAGGGTCATCCCGGAGAGCCGTGGGTCGCAGGAGCACCGGCACTTCGACGTCCTCGGCGCGGTCCTCGTGACCGCCGGACTGGTCGTCGCCGTCTACGGCATCGTGCGTACCGAGACCCTGGGCTGGTCCTCTAGCGGCGTCCTCGCGCCACTCGCGCTGGCCGCCGTGTTGCTCGCGCTGTTCGCTCTCGTGGAGGCCCGCGTCGCCAAGGCGCCGTTGATGCCGCTCTCGATCCTACGCCTGCCACGCCTGCGGGCGGCCAACCTCGTGATCGCGCTGCTCTACTCAGCCGTCTTCTCGATGTGGTTCTTCCTCACGCTCTACATGCAGCAGGTGCTCCACTACAGCGCGGTGCGCGCCGGCCTCTCCTTCCTTCCGATGACGCTCAGCGTCGCGCTCGCATCCTCGTTCGCGCCGCGTCTGGTCGCGCGCTTCGGTGTCCGGCCAGTACTCACCGGCGGAATGCTCAGCGCCGCAGCCGGTCTTGCGCTGCTGACGGGAGTCGGTCCCGGGAGCGGCTATCTGACGGGCGTGCTTCCTGGCGGCGTCCTCGGCGCCGCGGGCCTGGGGTTCTCGCTCGTGCCCGCCACGATCGCCGCCGTGCAGGGCGTCTCAGCGGCGCAGAGCGGTCTCGCCTCGGGCCTGCTCAACACGTCGCGTCTCGCCGGAGGGGCCCTCGGGCTCGCCGCGCTCAGCACGATCGCCGCCTCGCACAGCCGGGCGCAGATCCTGGGCGGCGCCTCGCAGCTCGGCGCGCTGACGAGCGGCTACCAGCTGGCGCTCGGGGTCGGAGCGCTGATCTGCCTTGCGGGTGCGCTCGCGACAGCCCTGCTCCTGCGGTCGGGCCAGCCAGCCGTGGCGGGGGAGGACGCCTGCCCGACGTCACCCGCAGGGCTCGGCGAGGCCACGGCGCCGTAGCGCTCCCGGCGCTCGCGAGTGCGAAGCGCCTCGTGCGGGTATACAGCAGGCAAAGGCTGCCCAGGCATGTGAGAAGACTCGCCGCGCTGGAGCGGCGAGGCAGCCGGGGGCGCTGTCAACCCAACGAGATCAGGAGAGTCAGATGCGCCATCGTTTTCTCGCCGTGGGCACCGCGGCTTTGGTCGGCGTCGCGATCGCCGCCTCCTCCTCAGCGGCGGCTCAGCTGCCGGTGATCTACGACGGCGTCCTCGGATACGCCCATGCCAGCCCGACGGCAAGCCCCCCGGGCGCCAACGACTGGTCGTGCAAGCCATCGGCCGCACACCCGCGCCCGGTGATTCTCGTACACGGCACCTTCGCGGACATGTCCGACAGCTGGCAGGCTCTCTCGCCGCTGCTGTACGACAACGGCTACTGCGTGTTCGCGCTGAACTACGGCTCCTACGGCGGGAGTGGCCAGCTGGGGATCTACGGCACCGGCGACATCGAGCAGTCGGCACAGCAGCTCGCGAGCTTCGTCACACGGGTACTGCGCGCGACGGGCGCCAATAAGGTCGACCTCGTCGGCCACTCGCAGGGGGGCATGATGCCGCGCTATTACCTGAGGTTCCTCGGCGGCGCAGCGAAGGTGCGCACGCTGGTCGGACTGTCGCCCTCCAACCACGGCACGAGCGTCGACGGGCTGTTCACGCTCGCGAACTTCCTTGGCGCGAGCTCCTTCCTCGGCGTGCTCTGCCCGGCCTGCGAACAGCAGGACCTGGGATCGGCCTTCCTGACGAAGCTGAACTCAGGCGCAGACACGGTGCCGGGCGTGCACTACACGGTGATCCAGTCGGCCAACGACGAGGTCGTCACGCCCTACACCTCGGCGTTCCTTTCGGGTACCAACGTGACGAACATCCTCCTCCAGAGCCAGTGCTTTCTCGATCAGGGCGAGCACCTGTCGATGCCCTACGACCACATCGCCGACGGCGATGTCATGAACGCGCTCGATCCGGCGCACCAGGTCGCGCCCGCCTGCACGCCTGTGCTCCCGGTAGCCGGCGGGTAGTTGGCGTCTGGTGCCGACGTCGCGGCGGGGTCCAGCTCCCCGCCGCGACGTCCGCCCGACCGAGCACCCAAGCCGCGGCTCGCAGGCGGTGGTTCAGGGGCGAGCGCGCGGGCGCTAGGGTAGTTGAGGTGGCCACGCAGACGCAAGAGCGCTTGGCACCCAGCAGCATTCGGATCGAGCCGTCGGCGAAGCGTGTGCGGACGTATCTCGGCGGTGAGCCCGTGGCCGACACGATCCGGCCGCTGCTCGTGTGGGAGGTTCCGAACTACCCCACGTATTACTTCCCGGCCGTCGATGTGCGCACCGAGCTCCTCGAAGCGGACGGGCGCGCGGCGCGGTCCGAGAGCCTCGGGGAGGGCACGACCTTCACCGTCGGCGTGGGCTCAAAGAAGGCTCCGGGAGCGGCCCTGCGCTACGAACACTCTCCGGTCGAGAAGCTGCGCGAGATGATCCGCTTCGAATGGCGCGCCATGGATTCATGGTTCGAGGAGGACGAGGAGGTCTTCACCCACGCGCGCGATCCCCATACCCGCGTCGAGATCCTCGCCAGCTCGCGCGAGGTCAGGGTGGAGGTCGACGGCGTCACGGTCGCGCAGTCGGCGAGCCCGCGCCTGTTGTTCGAGACGGGCCTGCCCGTTCGCTACTACCTGCCCAAGCCGCACGTGCGCCTGGACCTGCTGGAACCGAGCGAGACCGTGACCCACTGCCCGTACAAGGGGCAGGCCGAGTCGTGGTCGGTGCGGATCGGCGGCCACCTGTACGAGGACCTCGCCTGGTCATATCCGACGCCCCTGCTCGAGAGCCAGAAGATCGCCGGGATGATCGCCTTCTACAACGAGAAGGTCGACCTCGTGATCGACGGCGCTAGAGAGGCTCGCCCCTCCACGAAGCCAGGCTAGCGCCGGCGCGCGGACCGTCCATGTGCCGCCTGTTCGGGATGAGCGCGGGTGAGGAGCGCGCGCGCGCGACCTTTTGGCTGCTCGAGGCCCCCGACAGCCTCTCGGCGCAGAGCCACCGCGAGCCCGACGGCACGGGAATCGGCTGGTTCGATGGGCACGACGAGCCGCACTTGAGCAAGCAGGCGATCGCCGCGTACGAGGACGCACGGTTCGCAGCGCAGGCGCACGAGCTGATGTCAAGGACGTTCGTCGCCCACGTCCGCTTCGCGTCCACGGGCGCGCTCGAGCTCCGCAACACACATCCCTTCGAGCAGGAAGGCCGGCTGTTCGCCCACAACGGGGTGATAGAGGACCTCGACGCGCTCGATGCCCACCTGGAGGGCGCCCGGCGGCTTGTCCACGGCGACACCGACTCCGAGCGTCTGTTCGCGTTGATCACGCGCGAGACCGCCGCGGCGGGGGGAGACGTTGAAGCCGGAATCGTCTCCGCCTGTAGCTGGGTAGCGCTCAACCTTCCGCTGCTGGCGATCAACTTCGTGCTGAGCACGGCAGAGCGGGTATTCGCGCTTCGGTATCCCGACACGCACGAGCTGTACGTTCTCGAGCGCGAGCCCGGTTCCCGGCTTGAGCAGAGAAGCAACCTGGGGACCCGAATCAGCTCAGAGCACGGCGCCGGCAAGCCGCTCGTCGTGATCGCGAGCGAGCGCATGGACGAAGACGCAGGCTGGCGCCCGCTCGCCTCCGGCGAGCTGCTGCAGGTCACGCCGACGCTCGAGGTGAGCTCTCGCCGCATCCTCGAGGGTCCGCCCGCTCGCCCGCTGAAGCTAGCGGACCTCGAGCCCAGAGCGCGGGCGTCGCAGGCGGCCGCGATCCCGCCGCGGGAGCCTTAGTGACCCGGCGCGGCCGTCACCCGAGCGGTGAGTATCGCGATGTCGTCGCGCGCCCCGACGTCGAGATTGATCAGCTCCAGCAGGGCGTCGATCGCGTCGCGGGCGAACTTGGGCGAGATCTGCGCGAGCTGCTCGATCATCGCCGGGACGGTGATCATGCGATCGGGCGCGTGCGCCTCGGTCAGCCCGTCTGTATAGAGCGTCAGGGCGTCACCCGGACGCAAGATCGTCGAGACATCTCTGATCACGGGGTCCGAGAAGATGCCGAGCAGCGTCCCCGACTCGCCGAACACCTCGGCCCGTCCGCTCGCACGGGCGATGAGGGCCGGCGGATGCCCGGCCGCGGCGATCGTCACCTTCGCCTCGTCGTTCTGGAAGCCGAGGTGGGCGAGGATCGCGGTCGCGAACCGGCCATCGAAGTTCTGTTCGAGCATCGCCTGGTTCACGCGCGAGAGCACGCGCGCCGGGCTCACCCCATCTCGCGCGTATGCCACGGACGTGTGGCGCAGGAATCCCGTGAGCGCAGCCGCCTCAGCGCCCTTGCCGCAAACGTCGCCAACGACCAGCCAGCAGCTCGCGCCGCTCCCGAAGACGTCGTAGAAATCTCCGCCCACATCGCTGCCGGCGCCCATGGGCCGGAAGTAGCTCGCCAGCTCGAGACCGGGGATCACCGGCAGCGCTGCCGGCATCAGGCTGCGGCGCAGGGTATGTGCGACGTGGTCCCGTTCCGCGTACAGACGCGCGTTGTCGAACGCCAGCGCGGCCCGCCCAGTCAGGTCTTCGAGGATCGCGAGCTGGTTTCGTTCGTAGCTGCCCGGATGAAAGAACGAGATCGTGCCGAGCATGCGCCCGCGCGCGATCATCGGGAATGCCGCGGCCGACCCGTAGCCTCCGTCGACGTTGGTTTGATCGCGCTCGTCGGCATGGGCCGGCGGCGATTTGCCCAGGGCATCGGCGACGTGATGCGTCGTCGTGCTGATCGCCGTCGCGCCCGCACGGGAACCGGCCGTGCCGATCTCAGTCGGGCCGACTTTGCGCGTCCGTTCGACCTCTGCCGCCACCGCAGGATCCACCGCTGCCGCCACCGTGTCGGTTATCGATCCGTCGGTGTCGATCAGGTCGATCACACACAGCTCGGCCAGGTCCGGAACCGCCGTGCGCGCGATCTTCCGCAGCGTCTGCTGCGGATCCAGCGAGCTGTCCAGGTTCGCCGTGGCGGCGATCAGGAACTCGAGTCGCCAGCGCTGTTCGCGCATGCGCCCGAGCGCGTAGTGCACGACGGTCGTTGTGAGCAACGCCAGCACGGCACCCACGAACACGAACGCCCCGAAGCTCGTGGAGACGTGCGAGTAGGCCAGCGGCGCGAGGAACGCGAGCAGGGCGGCGAGCGAGACGATCAGAAAGCGACCGCGGGGTTGGAAGGCCGCGGCATGGCCCAGCGCGAAGAAGTAGAGCAGTGCGAACGGGCTGCTGGCTCCGCCCGAGGCGGCGCAAAGGAAGCTGATCACGACGATTCCCCACATGTCTGCAACCCAGGCGAGCAAGAGGCTGACCCGGCGCCGGGCGAACGCGAGCATCAGTGCCGCTGCGGTCAGGTAGGCCGTCACCGCAACCGCGACACAGCCGGCGGGCGAGGACACGTGCGGGAGCAGGAACGCAGTCGCGATCAGGGTTGCACCGATCACGTAGAGCACCGCCGCGCTGGCCACCGCCACATACGCTTCGCCGCGGCTCGTCACCGCATGGGGCTGCCGCGCATAGCGCCTCGCCGGCTCACCGGTGAAACTCGTCTGAAGCTCGGTCATTCTCCTCCCCCGCCAGTTCTCCCTGGCTTCATCGTACGGCTAACCGACCTCAGCTCGGCGAGGTGCAGGCAGGATGGCGACGCCGCAGCAACTTCGGGCGCTGGCGCGGGTAGATGCGACATGTGGTGGTGCAGACCGCGACTCGCTGCTGCCACGAAGCGTTTGCCCGGTCCCGTCATCGGTGCATGCCTGGGAGCGCTCGCCGTGCTCGCCCTGACGTGCACGGGCGCCTGGGCGGGCACCCGCTACATCGACGGGATCTCCGACCAGAGCCTGCCGGAATGGGACGGGTCGTTCGCCGGCAGTCCTTTCGCGAACTTCTTTCGGAGTCGCTGGGCGCGGGAGGCGGCCGGGCAGATCAGCCTCGCCCGCTATGTCCTCCAGTGGGACGCAATCGCCGAGGGCAGCACGGGGGCCCATGCCGGCGGCGACTATCGCGAACGGTTCGAAGCATGGCTCGTGGATGTTCGCAGCCTCGGGCTGACGCCCGTCGTGGCGCTCACGAGCTACGACCACGTCTATCCCCGCTCGCCCGTTGAGTACCGAGCCGGGCTCGAAGCGATCCTCAACAGGGCCTCCGCGATCGGCTACCCAATCAACTACGTCGAGCCGTGGAATGAGCCGAACGGGCAAGGGAGCGAGGATTCCGTCAGCGCCGCAGCTTTTGCGAACAACGCGAATGACGTCTGTGGGCGGTTCGCGAGCTGCACCGTGGTCGCCGGCGACTTCGAAGACCGCTCGAGCGCGCTCGCCTACGCGCAGGAGTACGAGCAGGCGTTGAGCTTTTCGCCGGGCATCTGGGGCGTTCATCCCTACGTCTCGGTGCAGTCGCACAGCAACAAGAATCTCCTGCGCCTGATCTCGGCCCTCCGCGCGGGCGGCGCAGACCGGCAGATCTGGTTCACCGAGATCGGCGCTCTCTACTGCGCCCGCGGCCGGGTGCGAGGCGAAGCGCGCCAGGCGAGCGACGCGTCCTATCTCGTCAACACCCTTCTGCGCGATCCGGCGCTCGCGCCGACCCACGTCTTCTACTACGGCTTCCTCTTCGGTGACCGCGCAAGCGCACCGTGCCGGGCCAGTGGCGGTGAAGATAGCGAGCTCTACGGAAGCTCCGGCGCGCCGCGGGCCGCAGCCGAGGTGCTGCTCAGGCCTGTGGGGGCAGGTGAGCAATCGGCGCGCGAAGCGCAGGAATGGCCACGATGGAACCGGGCGGCGAGCCTGATGCTCGACGCGCCGCCGGTCTCGCGAGGCGAGCGGTGAGCAGCTCGTCATCATGCGGCCGAGAGATCGCAATACGTCGAGCAGGAGGTGTGGTCGTGCCGCGGGTCGCGCCCTCGGGCGAGCAGTTCGCCATCACACACGGAGAGCAGCGAGCGACGATCGTCGAGGTCGGCGCCGGCGTGCGCGAGTACGCGGTCGCAGGCAGGCAGGTGCTCGATCCGTATCCGCTGCACGCGATGGCGGACGGCGCGCACGGCGCTCCGCTCATTCCCTGGCCCAACCGGCTCGCCGATGGGCGCTACGGCTTCGATGAGACCGACTATCAGGTTGCCCTCACCGAGCCCACGAAGCACAACGCGATCCACGGCCTCATGCGCTGGCGAGCGTGGGCCGCCAGTGAGCGGTCCGCGAGCCACGTCGTGATGGGCGCGCGGCTGTTTCCGCTCGAGGGCTACCCGTTCGCGCTCGATCTGCGGGTCTCCTACGAGCTGAGCGATGCCGGTCTCACGGTGGCGAGCACCGCGACGAACGTCGGCGAGCGCGCATGTCCATACGGCTGCGGGCAGCACCCCTACCTGTCGCCGGGCGAGGGACGGATCGACGAGTGCCTGCTCGAGGCTCCGGGCGCGACCCGCATCCTCACCGACCCGGAGCGCGGGCTGCCCATCGGCCGCGAGGATGTGCGGGGGACCCCCTACGACTTCGGCACGCCGCGGCTGCTGGCAGATCAGCGCCTCGACGATCCGTTCACCGATCTGGCTCGCGACGATCTCGGCAACGCCATCGTCGCGCTGACGACACCGGATGGCGCGCGCGTCGAGCTGTGGATGGACGAGCGATACCCGTTCGTGGAGCTCTACACCGGCGACACGCTGGCTCCGGCACGCCGGCGCCACGGGATCGCCGTCGAGCCGATGACCTGCGCCCCCAACGCCTTTCAGAGCGGCGAGGGGCTGGTGCGCCTGCAGCCCGCGCAGTCGCTGACCAGTCGCTGGGGCGTTCGCTTGCTCTGAGCTGCTCCTCAGGCCGGCGAGCTAGAGCAGCTCGCGCGAGAGACGTCCCGCCCCAAGCCAGCTAACGAGCGCGCACTCGGCGTGCGCCACGCTGCGGCCGACGATGCCGATGGCGTCGTCGCGCAGCACTCGGCCATGGCAGACGGGGCAGCTGCCCAGCCGCCGGCGCCGCAGGATTGCCCAGCGGCCGCTCGACCGCCAGCTGCCCCACGTTCTCGCAGCCTGCGCCTGCGACACCCGATGTATTGGACCTGTGCTCATCGATGTGAAGAACACCCGTTCGGCGTAGGGGTCGCGGTCGGCTCGCCGCCCGATGCGACGCCGGTGAGGTGTTGACGGCCGGGCGCGCAAGGTTCAGGGCGCTGGCGGCGGCTCCCTGGAAGCCATCGCCGAGCCGGGCGATGGCGGTGTAGCGCCAGCGCCCGGCGGCCGGTGCTCGTTATGCACCGTGAGCTCGTCGACTGTCAACCGGCCGACGTTCAGCTCGCGAATGTCGAGCTTGCCGATATGTCCCCGGCGGATCACGAGACGGCCGATCGCAAGCGCGCCGATCGCACCGGCGCCGACCGCGAGGGCCCCGACGGCAAGCGCGCCCAGCGCGCCCGCGCCTGCGGCCGGCGCGGCGGGTTGGCGCGCTCGCCGCACGGCATTGGGCAGCATTCGGTATCCGCTCGGCCGCCCTTCGACGGGTCTTCGGCAGCGAGGCAGGCGGGGCCGGAGCCCCGCCGCCTGAGTTTTGGTTGACGTTGCGCGGATCAGTTCTGGGAGTCGAGTTCGGCGAACACCCCGGCGTGGTCGGACGGCCACAGTCCAGCGGGCGTTCGGCTGCTTTGTTCAGCGCCCACCAGCGCCGCGTCGCCGGCCTTCAACCCGCCGCGGCTGAAGACGTAATCGATCCTCGACGTCAAGGTCGAGGTCGGGTTCAGCAGGGTCGGGGTGCTCTGACAGCACGTGAACCCCGGTTCGCCGGTCTGGGCCTGAACCCACGCGTCCTTCAAACCGGCGCCCCGCAGCGTCGCGTACGCCGTCGTCGATGGTTCTGAATTGCAGTCGCAGGTGAGCACCACGGGCACGGTCGTGTTGAGCGGCCCCGCCACGAGCTCGCTCGCCTGGGCAGAGCGAGCGGCCGCGGTGATCGGGTCGAGATGGGTCGTTATGAAACGTGTCGTCTTGCCGCCGAGCTTCGCGTCAACCGACGCCCATCCCCCCAGCACCGTGAACGGACCCGTCAACAGCGGGATCACCGTGTTATGGGTGAAGTTGGCGCTTTTGACGTTCGAGATCGTCAGCCCAACATCGGTCCTCGCAAGAATCGCGACCCTGTCGGTGAGGCGAACGTTCATGAACCCGAACGGGAACAGGCCAGGGGCCTGGATGTCGAAGTTGGTCGTGACCGCCACGGGGGCGTAGTGAAGCCCGTGTGCGTTGAGCGCATCCGCGAGTATCTGCACGAAGTCATACGCGGTGCTCGTCGCCGGCGGCGGCGGGAACGAGGAGGACGGCGCCCCTGTCCGCCACAGGGCGGCCTCCTGGACGCCGATCAGGTCGGGTTCCGTCGATTCGACTTCCTTGGCGATCGCCTGGGCTCGTTCGGGGAATTTCGACGCTTGCACCTGACCGAAGTCGGTCGCGACCCCCGCGAGCAGTTCTGCCGGTGATCGTGCGGTGATCGACTCGGTCAGCTCCGAGCCCTGGAAGAGGTTGTAGCTCATCGCCGTCACGCCTCCCTGACCGTTTTCGGCGCGGGCGGTGCCGGACGCCCCAATCGCGAATGTCGCCATCAGCGTGGCGGACAACAAGACGAAAAGGCGTCGCCGTCCGGACGTACGCCTCGCTCGCCGCACGTCGGCAAAGTGCTGCTGAAGCATTGTGACCTCCCCCTCTGGGCGCGTACCGGGCAACGACCCAATGCCGACGCCGGACCCTCGCGCCGAGTAACTCTCTACCTCCGTGGAGATCATACGCCTACCCACCATCGAAGAGGCCGGAGTTCGCGCCTTGGCCGTTCAGCGGGCGCCTTTCGCCCTCAGCGACAACTTGTGCTCTCTCTTGGCCGCCTGATAGTCCGCCAGCGCCTGTGCCGAGTCCACGTCCCCGAGCGTCGGATGCGACGGCACCAAGTCGGCAGCTGCCTTCACGCCGAAGCGCTTGGCGAGCACCGCGCCGAGCGACTTGATCTTCATCTCGCCGAAGCCGGGCAGGTCGGCCAAGTTGGCTCGCAACGCACCGGCGTCCGTCGCATCCGTCCAGACGCGCTCGGCGTGCCCGTCGTAATGATCGCGCACGTACGCCGCGAGGTCGCGCACGCGCCTGGCCATCGACCCGGGGTAGCGATGAATCGCCGGTTTCTCGCGGAAGACCGGCTCGAGGTCGGTCGCGGCGAGCTTGCCGGCGTCGAGTGTTCCTACGCGCTCGCGGATCACGAGCGGGCCCGTGAACGCCATCTGCACGGTGATCTGTTGGTCCAAGGCGAAGCCGATCAGCAGCGCCATGGGATCCGAGGCGATCAGCTCGTTTGCCTCGTCAGACTCGGTGAAGTGGAGGCGATCGGGCATCCCGTGCTAGCCGCGGAAGTCGATCATCTGCTCGTGGAGCGGAAACCCCGCCGCAAGGTCCATCCCGTCAACGTCCTTGACCTTTTCCCGGAATGGCGCCGCGAAGGCAATGGTCTGCATGGCGATCTCCCTTTGCCGGTCCTCGTCAGGTCAGAGGATCGTACCCCTCGGGCGTCGTATGATCGGCGCCCCTCGCTATCCGGCGGCGCAGCCGCCCGCCGATCCGAACCGAAAGGCGACACATGCGTTACGTGAACCTCGGCGGGAGCGGCCTGCGAGTCTCTCGCGTCTGCCTCGGGATGATGGGCTTCGGCAACGACAGCGACAAACCGTGGGTGATCGACGAGGAGGCGGCGGCGCCGATCGTGCGGGCGGCCGTCGACGGCGGCATCACCTTCTTCGACACGGCCGACACGTACTCTCAGGGGGCGAGCGAGGTGGCGACCGGTCGTCTACTCGGCAAGCTCCTGACGCGCGACGAGCTCGTCGTCGCGACGAAGGCCTTCATGCCGATGACGCCCGGTGAGAACGGGGGAGGCCTCTCGCGCAAGCACGTGCTCAGCGCGATCGACGCCTCCTTGAAGCGGCTGCAGATGGACTACGTCGACCTCTACCAGATCCATCGCTGGGACAACCGCACGCCGATTGAGGAGACGATGGAGGCGCTGCACGAGATCGTGCGCGCCGGGAAGGCCCGGTACATCGGCGCCAGCAGCATGTTCGCGTGGCAGCTCTCCAAGGCCCAGCACATCGCCGAGCGCCGCGGCTGGACGCGGTTCGTGTCCATGCAGAACCACTACAACTTGATCTACCGCGAGGAGGAGCGGGAGATGATCCCGTTCTGCATCGAGGAGGGTGTCGGCGTGATTCCTTGGAGCCCGCTCGCGCGCGGCGTGCTGGCGGGCACCCGCACTCGCGAGGGGACCCGGCTGACAACGCGCGCCGGCGGGGACCCGTTCACCGACTACCTCTACAACCAGCCGACGGACTTCGACGTCGTCGACCGAGTGGCCGATGTCGCCTCCGAGCGTAGCGTGTCGCCTGCCCAGGTTGCGCTCGCATGGCTGCTCCACAAGCCGGGCGTCACGGCGCCGATCGTCGGCGCGAGTAAGCCCGAGCACCTGGTTGACGCGCTCGCGGCCGAGCAGCTCGAGCTCACGGATGAGGAGCTCGCGAGGCTCGAGGAGCCCTATGTCCCACACCCGGTGCTCGGGCACGCGTAGGGCGGAGGCAGGCGATGATGCCCTCGCCAACGATCGACGAGCTCACGATCGCGGATCAGCCGCAGCGCTGGCAGGAGCTGGGCTTCACAGTTGCGCACGGGCTTTGCCGCCTCGCGGGCGTGCGCCTGCGGCTCGTGGGATCCCACGCCGGGCCGGGGATCGTCGGCTGGTCGTTGCGCGACCTCGCGAGCACCGAGCTCGATGGGCTGCCGACGAGCCGCTCGGAGCGGCCGCGCGAGCCCGCCACGCGCTTGGCCACGCACGCCAACGGGGTGCTCGCGATCGATCACATCGTCGCCGTCTCGCCCTCGCTCGATCGCAGCGTTGCTGCTCTGCAGGCCGCGGGCCTCGATCTGCGCCGGGTGCGTGAGCAGCCGACCCCCGCGGGAGCTCCGCGCCAGGCGTTCTTCCGCCTCGGCGCGGAGATCCTAGAGCTTGTCCAGGAGCCCGAGGACGTGGCCGGGCGGGCGGGGGGCACCGATCGCCCGGCCTTCTTCTGGGGCCTGGCCCTGCGAACGCAGGAGCTCGAGCGGACGGTCGAGTGCCTGGGCGCGAGCGTCGGCTCGATCCGGCCTGCCGTGCAGCCCGGGCGCCGCATCGCGACGCTGCGCCGCTCGGCGGGACTGGCGGTCCCCGTTGCGCTGATGAGCTGACGGTCGACGTTTGCGGCCCCTCGTTTCTGGGTATCAGCGCGCGCGTAGTTTCACTCTTCACTGAGGGCGGGGTCGAGCTGGTCCCGCCTGAAGCGGGCGCCGCGAGCGTCCTTTCAGAGAACGGGAGCTCTTATGCGGGAGAAGGTATTGGTCGGGGTGGCCACCGTGGCGGCGTTCGCGGCCTTCGGGGCCGGCGGCGCTGCCGGCGCGACGTTGTCGTTGCAGGTGCTGTCCAATCGGGCCGATCTGATCTCCGGTGGCGAAGCCCTCGTGACCGTGGGCCTTCCCCGCAGCGTCAGCTCCACCTCGGTGAAGGTCTCGCTCAACGGCAGCGACGTGACGAGCGAGTTCGCGATGCGGCCGAACGGAAGCTACGAGGGGCTCGTCACGGGCCTCCATCCCGGAAGCAACCAGCTCGTGGCGCAAGGGGGCGGCCTGAGCGGCCAGGCGACGATCGTCGACCATGTCATCGGCGGACCCGTGCTTGCCGGGCCGCAGGTCGAGCCGTGGGTGTGCAAGAACGCGGGTGCGACCGACTCGCAATGCGATGCTCCGACGACGTACACCTACGAGTACAAATCGTCGGTGACCGGTGCGCTTGCGCCGTACGAAACAGGCAAACCGCCGCCGGACCTCGCAACGACGACGACCGACAACGGCCAGACGGTGCCGTTCATCATCCGCATCGAGACCGGTTACGAGGATCGCGACCAGTACCAGATCGCCGTCCTCTTCCAGCCGGGCAAGCCCTGGGAACCGTGGGCTCCGCAACCGCAGTTCGACCACAAGCTGCTCGTCACCCATGGCGCGAGCTGCGGCATCGAACACCAGTCGGGTACCGCTCCGAGCGTGACCAGCGACACCGTCGGCGTGCCTGGCGTCAGTGTGTCGACCGCCAGCCCGACGACCGCTCTTAGCCGCGGGTTCGCGGTCATGTCCACCGCTCTCGACAACGCTGGCCACAACTGCAACATCGCCACCGAGGCCGAGTCGCTGATCATGGCCAAGGAGCACCTCGTCGACCACTACGGCACGCTGCGCTACACGATCGGAACCGGCTGCTCGGGCGGCTCCCTCGTGCAGCAGCAGGTCGCCAACGCCTACCCGGGCGTCTACCAGGGCATCCTCCCGCAGTGCAGCTTCCAGGACTCCTGGTCCAACGCCGAGGAGATCGCCGACTACCACCAGACGCGCAAATACTTCGAGAACCCGTCGCAGTGGGGCTCGGGCATCCTCTGGACCTACAACCAGATCGCCGCGGTCGAGGGCCATCCCAACTACGGCAACCCGATCATCTTCGACACGGTCTACTGGGAAGAACTCGCGAACCCGACGAAAAGCTGCCCCGGCGTTGCGAGCGGGGAAGGGTACAACCCCGAAAGCAACCCGGGAGGGGTCCGCTGCACGCTCGCCGACTACATGATCAATGTGTTCGGGCCGCGTCCGGAACAGCTGTGGGGCCCGGTCGAGAAGCAGCTAGGCCACGGCTTTGCCGGAAGGCCGGTCGGCAACGTCGGCGTGCAGTACGGGCTGCGGGCGCTTGAAGAAGGGATCATCACGCCTGCTCAGTTCGCGGACCTGAACGCGAAGATCGGCGGCGCAGACGTCGACCTGAAGCCGACGAAGGAACGCTTCACCGCGGGCGAACCCGCGCTGAAATACGCCTACCTCTCCGGAGCCGTCAACGAGGCGAACAACCTCACGGGCGTTCCGATCATCGACCTGCGCGGCCCCGACCCGGGCGCCTTCCACGACGCCTACCGGACGTGGTCGATGCGCGCGCGGCTCGAACGCGACGAGGGCCACTTCCCGAAGAACGACGTGATCTGGTTCGGCGAGACGCCGTTGATCGGCTCGCCGACCTACACGACCGAAGCGCTGCTCGCGATGGACCGCTGGCTGTCGGCCGTGGAAGCTGACCCACGTGCGCTGACGCTGGCGGAAAAGGTGGCGGCTGACCGGCCACAAGACGTCCACGACAAATGCTCAAACGTCGGAGTGATCGAAGAAGCCTATGTTCCCGGCGTCGGACCGGTGTGCCAGCTCCCGCTGGCGCAGACCAGGTTCGCCACCCCGCGAGTAGTGGCCGGCGAGGCGATCACGACCGACGTTCAGGAATGCCAGCTCAAGCCGCTTGCGCAGTCCGCCTATTATCCGACCGTTTTCACGGGCGAAGAGTGGACGCAGCTGCAGCAGGCTTTCCCGAATGGCGTCTGCGACTTCTCAAAACCCGGCGTGAGCCAGCAGGGCACCGTCCCTTGGCAGACCTACCAGGCCAACCCGAGCGGTGGCTCCGTGATCTACGGCGGCCGGCCACTCGCACGCGCCCCCGCCCACTCGGGCGAAGGCTGGACGAGCACGGCGTTCGCCGGCTGGCTCAAGTAGGTCGACGGCGAGCCGCGCCACCGGGTATGCGCCGCGACCCGCGTCGCTGTACGCTCGCCTGACATGGCGGGGGAGCTGAAGCTTGGACTGAACACGGGGTATTGGGCGGGCGGCCCGCCCCGGGGTGCGCTCGAGGCGATCTCGGAGGCCGAGCGGCTCGGCTTCGACTCGATCTGGACCGCCGAGGCCTACGGCTCGGACTGCCTGACGCCCCTGGCCTGGTGGGGCGCGTCGACCGAGCGCCTGAAGCTGGGCACCGCGATCGTTCAGATGTCCGCGCGCCAGCCCGCCGCCACGGCGATGGCGGCGATGACCATGGACCACCTCTCGGGTGGCCGCTTCATCCTCGGCCTCGGCGTCTCCGGACCGCAGGTCGTCGAGGGGTGGTATGGGATGCCGTTCGCCAAGCCACTCGCGCGCACGCGCGAGTACATCGCGATCCTGCGCGACATCTGGGCGCGCAACGGACCGCTGCACGCTCCCGGTCCTCACTACACGCTGCCGCTCCCCGACGGGACGGGACTCGGCAAGCCGCTGAAGTCCTCGATCCACCCTCTGCGCGAGGACATCCCGATCTACCTCGGCGCGGAGGGCCCGAAGAACATCGCCCTGTGTGCAGAGCTCTGCGACGGCTGGCTGGCGATGCTGTTCTCCCCAACCGTGTATGACGAGCTGTACCGCCCGTCCCTCGAGGAGGGCTTCGCGCGAGGAGGCGCCCGGCGAAGCGCCGAGGACTTCGAGGTCTGCGCCACCGTGCCGCTGATCGTCACCGACGACGTCGAGGCGGCGGCCGACGCGCTGCGGCCCTTCTATGCGCTGTACTTCGGCGGCATGGGCGCGAAGGGCGCCAACTTCCACGCCAACGTCCCGATCCGCATGGGCTACGAGCAGGAGGTCGCGGAGATCCAGGATCTCTACTTGAGCGGCAAGAAGGATGAGGCGGGCGCCAAGATCCCGACGGCGCTGATCGAGCAGTTGTCGCTGATCGGCCCTTCCGAGAAGATCCGCGACGACCTGCACAAGTGGCGCGAGTCGATCGTGACCACGCTGCTGATCTCGGGCGACGCCGCAACGCTTCAGAGCGCGGCCGAGCTCGTCCTCGGCTAATCGAACCCGCGCCGGAGCTAGGGTCTAGCAATGAGCGACGCCGACACCCAGATTCAGGAGAGCCCATTCGGGAACTTCCAGTTCGAGATCTACGCCCGCGGGCTCGCCGGCGAAACGCCGGCGCTTCCGATCTCCGCCGCGGGTCTCGAAGAGCGCGCCCGCGAGCAGCTGAGCTCCGGCCCGTTCGGCTACGTGGCGGGAGGGGCGGGCGCCGAGCGCACGATGCGCGCCAACGAGCAGGCCTTCGACCGCTGGCGGATCGTCCCCCGGATGCTGCGCGACGTCTCGGTCCGCGATCTCAGCAGCTCGGTGTTGGGCACGGAGCTCCCCGCGCCGTTGATGCTCGCCCCGATCGGCGTCCAGTCGATCGTTCACCAGGATGCCGAGATCGCCACGGGGCGGGCTGCGGCAGCTCAGGGCCTGCCGTTCATCCTCAGCACGGCCGCTTCACACTCGATCGAGCAGGTGGCCGCGGCGGTGGGCGGCGCGAGCCGCTGGTATCAGCTCTACTGGCCCCGGGACCGGGAGCTCGCCGGCAGCTTCGTCTCGCGCGCCGCGCAGGCCGGCTACTCGGCGATCGTGGTCACGCTCGATACCTGGATGCTGGGCTGGCGGCCTCGCGACCTGCAGAACGCATACTTGCCGTTCCTGAAGGGCGAGGGAGTGGCCAACTACTTCAGCGACCCAGTGTTCCGCGCGGGTCTAGAGAAGGCACCCGAGGAGGATCTCGGCTCGGCCATCGGGCACTGGGCGTATCAGTTCTCCAATCCGAGCGTGACCTGGGAGGACCTTGCCTGGCTGCGCGAGCAGACCGAGCTTCCGATCGTGCTCAAGGGCATCCTGCATCCCGCCGATGCCCGGCGCGCGGTCGAGTGCGGCGCGGACGCGCTGATCGTCTCCAACCACGGCGGGCGCCAGGTCGACGGCGCCGTCGGAGCCCTCGACGCGCTGCCGGCGGTCCGCGAGGCGGTCGGCCTCGAGCTGCCGGTGCTCTTCGACAGCGGCATCCGCACCGGCTCGGACATTTTCAAGGCCCTCGCTCTCGGAGCGGACGCCGTCTGCCTCGGCCGTCCTTACGTCTGGGGCCTGGCCCTCGGCGGGCAGGAGGGTGTCGAACAGGTCCTCCGCTGCCTGCTGGCGGACCTCGACCTGACGCTCGCGCTCAGTGGCTACACGTCCCTCGCGCAGGTGGATGCCGGCGCACTGATCCGCTCCTGAGCTCACCCTTGCGTCCAGTTCGGCTGATCGGGCTGTAGGAAGCCCTTCCAACACACCGAAAAGTCACGAAGGCGAGTCGTCTCCTCCGCGCTCGGCCATGGAAGAGGCCACGCCGACTCGGAGAGCGAATGAGTCCTTCTTCAAAAGCCTCACCCCGACCGGCGAGGCCCCAACGAGGCTGTACGGTTCACACCATTAGGCGTTCGCAGGCGGCGAGTGTCCGACGGGAGAGCGCGGTGGCTGAACATGCTGGCGCACCGGCGTAGACGACTGCACACCACGGTAAAGGCACTCGCCGCGGGGCTTTGCGGCGCCGCTCTCGGGGCCTCGGTGAGCACCGTCGCTGGAGCGGTGTCGGTGCCCGGGGCACCATCCGCGGTCGCCGTCCCCGCGGTCACGGCGCCCGGCGTCGGCGTCGCGGGTGTCAGCGTCGCGGGTGTCAGCGTCGCGGGCGTGAGCGTGGCGGGCGTCAGCGTGCCGGGCCTGACCGTGCCTTCTACGACCGTCCCAGCCGTGAGCGTGCCTTCCACGAGCATTCCGGCCATCGCACCGGCGAGCGCTCCCGTCGTCGTTGACCAGCCCCCGATCCATAAGTCGCCGGTGCCCGTCGCCCCGTCGGGCTCTCGGCCCATGACGGGCAGCGCCGCGATCAACTCTGGTGGACCGCTGGCCGCCCGCTCGCGCGCTGCGGGCCCTCGAGTCGCCCCGGGCCGGGCCACTCGAAGCGCGAGAGGGGGTGTCGCGACGGGTCGCGCGTCCCCGACGGCGCGTCACCGGGCTCTCCCAGCGCCGAGCACGGTGCCATCGCCGAGTACGACTTCACGCGCCGCGAGGAGGAGCGGCACCGGAGTTGTGCGCAGCTCCTCGAAGAAGGCACGGGGTGCCGCCGGCAACCCGCTCGATGCGATCGGCGGGCAGATACCGCTGCCCCTACCCGTTCCGGACTGGAGCAAGCCGATCATCCTCGCGCTGCTTCTGATCGCGATCTGGTTTGGGGTTCGCTCTCGGCTCGCGGCGCGTCGGGCGCGCGGTCTCGAGCGCCAGCGCGCCAACCTGGTCCACGATCTCGATGTCATGCAGGCGGCCGTTGTGCCGCAGGTTCCGCTCGAGCTCGACGGGGTGAGCGTGTCGGTCGCCCACAGCGCCGCAGAGGGGCCGGGCGGCGGCGGAGACTTCTACGACGTGTTCAGCCCCGAGCCCGGAAAGGTCGCGGTCGTCCTGGGCGACGTCGTCGGGCACGGGCACGAGGCGCTGACCGACGCCGCGCTGATGCGATACACGCTGCGGGCGTACCTGCTGGCAGGGCTCGAGCCACGCGCGACGCTCGCGCTCGCGGGCCAGGTGCTCACCAACCCGGGAAGCGAGCGCTACGTGACCGTGGTGATCGGCGTCTTCGATGTGCGCTCCGGCGATCTCACCTACGCGACGGCCGGCCACCCGATGCCGGTCATCCTCGGCTCCTACGAACCGCCTTCGATCTGCCCCTGTCCCGCGATCAGCTCGAGCCTGAAGACGGGGCACCGGCAGACCAAGATCTCGCTCCAGGCAGGCGCGAGGGTCTGCTTCTTCAGCGACGGGTTAACCGAGGCGCGCATCGAGCAGGGATTGTTCGGGCGCGACCGGCTGCGCGAGATCCTCACGGAGCTCGGCCCCAGCGCGCTGGCCGACGACCTCCTGCAGTCGATTCGCGCGGACGCCGAGTCATGCCCTGACGACATGTCCGCTTGCATGGTCCTCCCGCAGGTGGCCTCCGTGGACAGGTTCTTGCACGTCGAGGAATTCGAGGCTGACCGGGAGGCGCTCGAGGCGGGCCGCGTCGAGCGCTTTCTCGAGGAGTGCATCGTCCCGGCTCAGGCGTTCGCCGGCGCGCTCGACCGCGCGGGTGCGATCGCCGGCCGCCACGGAACGGCGCTGCTGCGAGTCGAGAACCAGTCCGCCGACGCGACGGTCGCCGTCTCGCGTGCCGCAACGGTGCCGGGCGACGCGGCGCCGTGGAGTACCGTGCTGCTCCATGCCAGCCCGCAGTGAAGCATCGGTCAAGCGCCTCACGCTGATCGCGACGATCATGGGCTCCGGGATCGCCCTGCTGGACGGCACTGTCGTGAACGTCGCGCTGCCCACGATCCAGCGCTCGCTCGGCGGTGGGCTCGCGGGCGAGCAGTGGGTGTCCAACAGCTATCTGCTCACGCTGGGATCGCTGATCCTGATCGGCGGCTCGCTGGGGGACCTGTTTGGCGAGCGGCGCATCTTCGCCCTCGGCGTGACCGGCTTCGGCGTCGCGTCGCTGCTGTGCGCGATCGCTCCATCGATCGGCTTCTTGATCGGCGCGCGCGCGCTGCAGGGCGTCGCGAGCGCGCTGCTCACGCCCGCCTCGCTTGCCGTGATCGTCCGTACCTTCCCCGAGTCCGAGCGCGGTGCGGCGATCGGCAGCTGGACCGCCTGGGGAACTATCGCCGGCGTGCTCGGCCCGCTGCTCGGCGGGGAGCTGCTCGCGATCGGCTCGTGGCGCCTGATCTTCCTGATCAACATCCCCTTCGTGATCGCGTGCACCACGCTGATCATGGTCGTGATCCCGCGCGCCGAGCCCCGCACGCCGGGCGGGCGGCGGATCGACGTGCCGGGCGCGCTGCTGTGCGCGGGCGGCCTTGGCGCCTTTGTCTTCGCGCTGATCGAGCAGCCCCGCCTCGGCTGGTCCGGCGTGATCGTCCCGCTCATCGCCGGAATCGTGCTGATGGGCGCCTTTCTCGCCTACGAGTCGCGCGCCCGCGATCCGATGCTTCCGCTCGGCCTGTTCCGCCACCGCAACTTCGCGGCGGGGAACATCGAGACATTCTCGATGTACGCCGGCCTGTCCATCCTGTTCTTCTTCCTCGTGCTGTTCCTGCAGCAGGTCGGCGGCTACACGCCTCTCGAAAGCGGTCTCGTGCTGCTGCCGATCACGGTCGTGATGTTCTTCACGTCCAAGCGCTTCGGGGCGCTCGCCGACCGCTATGGGCCGCGCTTCTTCATGGGCGCCGGCCCGCTCGTCGGGGCGGCCGGGCTGCTGCTGTTCCAGCGCGTCGGTGCGCACGTGGAATTCGTGACCGACGTGCTGCCGGCTCTGCTCGTCTTCTCGGTCGGCCTGTCGATGACCGTGGCGCCGCTGACGGCGGCCGTGCTCGCGGGGGTCGACGGCTCGCAGGCTGGCATCGCCTCCGGGGTAAACAACGCGATTGCGCGGGTGGCGGGGCTGATCGGCATCGCCGCCGTCGGGGCCGTCGTGGCCGCATCGTTCGCGTCGAGCCTGAACCAGCACCTGTCGCACACTCCCCTCGGGCCCGCCGGCAGGACGGCCGTCGAACAGGCCAAGCGGTTGCCCCTGGGGCTGCCCGAAGCGCACGGCCTGCTCCCGGCCCAGGCACGGGCACTGAGGGTGGCCGCCGAACAGGCTTCGGTGCACAGCTTCCACCTCGGTCTTGCGGTGGCCGCCGTCCTGCTCGCGGTGGGCGGCGCGATCGGCGCGATCGGGATCCGTAACCCGCGCGGACTGGTCCAGGCCAAGGAATGCCCCGAAGGCCAGCTCGTCGGCGTCGGCCGAGAGATCCCCGAGCGCGCCCGCATCGGCGCGACCGCCTGAGCTCGCCTCAGGTGAAGGGAAGCGAGACGCTCAGCCGGCGGGGCCGTTTGCGTACGCGCGCATCGCCTCGATGATCGGGCCGAGGCGCCGGCCCCGCTCGGTCAGCCGGTACTCGACCGTTGGCGGGCTCGAGGGGATCACGGTCCGCTCGACCAGTCCCGCCGCCTCGAGGTCTCGAAGACGCTCGGCGAGCATCCTCGGTGAGATGCCGGCGACCGCGTCGGCGAACTCGTTGAAGCGAAGCGCCCCGCTCAATGCCGCGTAGATGATCGAAAGCTGCCAGCGCCGCTCCAGGAGGTCCGCCATCTGGCGGACCTCCATCGGAACGGGCTCGCATCTACGAGAGGCGCGAGACATCTCTGGCCGGCTCCAGTGCTCGGTCCAGCACCTCCTGGACGGTCATCACCGGGTGGAAGGTCATCTGCCTGCGGACCTCCTCCGGGATCTCGTCCAGGTCGCCACGATTGCGCTCCGGCAGGATCACATCGGTCAGTCCGGCTGCGTTCGCGGCCAGCGCCTTCTGCTTGAACCCGCCGATCGGCAGCACCCGGCCCTGCAGCGTGACCTCGCCGGTCATGCCGACCGTGTGCTTCACCGGACGTCCCGACAGCAGCGAGGCAAGCGCCGTGACCATCGTCACGCCCGCGCTCGGCCCGTCCTTCGGGATCGCCCCGGCTGGCACGTGCACGTGGAACTCGCGGTTCTCAAACGCGTGCTCGTCGATGCCCAGCTCCTCGGCGTGTCCGCGAACGTAGGAGAGGGCGATCCTCGCCGACTCCTTCATCACGTCGCCGAGCTGGCCGGTCAGCACCAGGCCGTTTCCACCGGAGCCGCCACCCTTCATGGCCGTCGCCTCGACGAACAGCACGTCGCCGCCTGCACCCGTGACCGCCAGACCGGTCGCAACACCGGGCGTGGCCGTACGGGCCGCCGACTCCTGGAAGAACCTCTGGCGGCCGAGCGCGTCGCGCACGACCTCGAGGTCGATCTGCACGGGTGTCTTCAACGCCGTCGCGGACTTGGCCTTTGAGCGCTTCGCCGTCTTGGCGGGCTTCTCGGCGTCCTCGGCCGGCTTGCCGTCCTCGGAGACCTTGGCGTCAGCCTCGACGGGCCTGGCCTCGTCCTCCTGGATCGCGGCCGGCTCGGCAGGGGCCGACTCGGCACTCGGCTGGCTCGAGGCGATTCTCGTCGCCGTCTTGCGCAGCACCGTGCCCAGCTCCCGCTCGAGGTTACGGACGCCCGCCTCGCGGGTGTACTCCGCGATGATCGTGCGCAGCATCTCGTCGGATATCTCGACCTCGTCCTCGCGCAGCCCGTTGCGGTCGCGCTGGCGCGGCCACAGGTAGCCCTTCGCGATCGCCAGCTTCTCCTCGGAGGTGTACCCGTCGAAGCGGATCACCTCCATGCGGTCGAGCAGCGGCCCGGGGATCGTGTCGGCGACGTTCGCCGTGGCCAGGAACATCACCTGACTCAGGTCGAGCTCGACGTCGAGGTAGTGGTCGCGGAACGAGTGGTTCTGTGCCGGGTCGAGGACCTCGAGCAGTGCCGCGGAAGGATCACCGCGCCAGTCCGCCCCGACCTTGTCGACCTCGTCGAGCAGGATCACGGGGTTCATCGTCCCGGCGTCACGCAGCGCCCTGACCAGGCGACCCGGAAGGGCGCCTATGTAGGTGCGCCTGTGCCCGCGGATCTCGGCCTCGTCCCGCACGCCGCCCAGCGACATGCGCACGAACTCGCGTCCGGTGGCACGCGCGATCGACTCGCCGATCGAGGTCTTGCCCGTGCCCGGAGGCCCGATCAGCGTCAGGATCGCCCCAGACTTGGGGTCGACCTCGATGCCGCGGTCCTGGCGCAGCTTGCGCACCGCCAGGTACTCGGTGACCCGATCCTTGACGTCCTCAAGACCCGCGTGGTCGGCGTCCAGCACAGCACGGGCCCCGACGGGGTCGAGGTGCTCGTCGGAGCGCTTGCTCCACGGCACCGCGATCAGCCAGTCCAGGTACGTGCGAATCATGCTCGACTCGCCGGTCTGCTCGCCCATGCGCTCGAGCCGTCCGAGCTCCTTCAAAGCCTGCTCGTTTACGTCCTCGGGCATCTGCGCCTCCTCGATCTTGGTGCGGTACTCCTCCACGACCGAGGCGTCGTCCTCGTCCAGCTCCTTGCGGATGGACTCCATCTGCTTGCGCAGGAAGTACTCGCGCTGCTGCTTCTCCGCGCCCTCCTGCACGTCGTCGCGGATGCGTCTGCGCACCTGAAGCTCGGCCAGGCTCTCGCGCTGCAGCCCTACGGCCAGCTCGAGGCGGTCGGTTACGTCGAGTGTGCGCAGCAGTTCGACCTTCTGCTCGTAGGTGATCGTTGGGGAGTAGCCGGCGGAGTCCGCCAGGGCTCCCGGCTCGGCTATCGCGCGCAGGAAGGCCGAGATCCGGCCGTCGTCGCCGCGCAGCTCGAGAATCTCCTCGACGGTGGCGCGGTACTCGCGCTCGAGCTCACGGGTTCGCTTGTCCACGGGCACGTCATCGGGACGCTCGTCGACCTCGACGCGCAGCTCGCCGCCGGGTCCTGTCTGCGCCGCGCCGATCAGTGCGCGGTGCTCGCCCGAGATGGCAACCGCGCGGCCGCCGCCGGGCAGACGGATCTGCTCGGAGACCTCCGCGATCGTGCCCACCTCGAGAAACTCGCCATCGTGCCGGGGTACGAGCACGACTCGCTTGTCCTCGCCGACGTCGACCGTAAGCGTGATGCCCATGTTCGGGAACACGACGGTGTCGTCGAGCGGGATTAGCCGCAGGCGCTCTCTGGGCTCTGACGGCTGGATTGTGGGCTGATCTTGTGGTGATGACATTGGTAACTGCTCCATATGAGGTTACGAAAGTATAGGTAGTATAGCGCGAGGTAGTTGCTGGCGCAAGTACTTCTGCCTCACCCCGCAAACGGCGCTGTAGAGCCAAACTTAGGCCGAGGAGAGCGGTGGACCATCGAAGTCCACCTCAACGTTCTCCTCCTTCACGCGCTCCTCCGTCTCGGCCGAGTACGTCAGCGCGCGCCTGTCGGCGTCCAGGAGCGGCTCGCCGAAGAGGCTCCTCGGCCACAGCCGCCGCGCGCGCACGACGTTGACCTCGGCCGCAAAGATCGTCAACTGCCCGCCGAGGTACAACCACGCGAGCAGGCCCAGGACCAGGGCGAAGACCCCATACAGCGGCCCCGTGCGCTTCAGCAGGTGTTCGATGTAGTAGCCGCCGAGCAACTGCAGCAGCTGCCAGAGGACCGCGGCGGTGATGGCGCCTGGCAGCAGTTCCCGCCAGCTCACATCGGCGGCCGTCAGCACCTTGAAGGCCAGCAGGAACGTCGCGAGGTTGAAGGCGAGCGCGACGACGATCCCGGCGGCGACGGCCGGCGCTCCGTGGCTCGCGGCGCCCACGAAGCCCGCGGCGACCGTGGAGACGATGACCATCGTCCCGAGGATCGCGAGCATTCCGAGTCCCCGCAGGCGCGCGAAGAGGAAGTTGGGCCGGTGCTTGAACGGCACGTGCCAGATGCGGTTGAAGGCGGTCTGGGAGGCGTTGGTTATTCCCATGCCGGCGAGCAGCGAGAGGACGATACCGATCGCCAGAGCGGCTGGGCTGCCTTTCAGCGAGTGGAGGTTGATCTGGTCTCGGATCAACGGAATCTGGCCGAGCGCGCCGTTGAGTATCCGTTCCCGTTCGGCAGGGTCGTTCTGGAGGATGAACCCGAGCACGGTGACGAACACGAGCAGCAGCGGAAAGAGGGACACGAAGGCGTAGTAGGAGATCAGTGCCGCGAGCTGGCCGCCCTGGTCGTCCCCGAACTTCTTGATCACGGCGACGATGAAGCTGAGCCGTCTGCGGCGTTGCTGGAAGTGGTCAAAGGCGTGCAGCCGGTCCCAGAAGCTCATCGGGAGGGGGGCCTGAGGACGGTCGCGGTCGACACTCACACGTGTCTACCCGATCTGAGGAGGAAAGGCGAATCCCGGCTCCTCGCGGGCGCTGGCCCTGGACGCCGGCGTCGCGGCGAGACCCGGCGGAGGACGTTGCGCTCGTCGCCCGGGCCAGGCGCGAGCTGCTGCTGCGCGTGCACCGTCATCGGCTGCGGCGCGAGGACCTGGAGGACTGCTACAGCCAGGCCACGCTCGAGCTCGTGGCCGACGCGCGCAGAGGCTCCAGCTACGGGAGCCGCAGGGAGCTCGAGACGGCGATCGAGCGCCGGTTCGTCTCCCGCATCCGCGATCGCCGTCGCGCGCTCGCAGGCCGCAGCCCGATCCAGGCTGCGCTCGAGGGCTCGCTGTCGCTCAACGCGACCGGCGAGGAGGAGATAGACGTCATCGACGCGCGGGCCGAGCTCGAGAAGCTCGTGATCCTGCGCCTGGAGCTGCGCCGGGTGCAGGCCCTGATCAGGGAGCTGACACCCGATCAACGCCTCGTCCTAATCTCACAGGTCGCGTTGCAGACGGTCATAGCCGGCCTAAGACTCGATACCAGCCACAACGGAACCGACGTAGGCCCCAACCGCGGCGAAGACGGGCCGCGATGGCGAATCCTCGACCACATCCCGACATGGGCGCACTGGTCGCTCCGCCATCCGCCGGGGCTGTAGGCTGGAGATCGATGGCGAGTCGCAAGGTCGAGTACCTGCTCATCGGCGGCGGTCTGGCCTCGGCGAACTGCGCGCGCTGGCTGCGCGAGGACGGCGCCGACGGCGAGGTCCTGCTCGTCGGGCGCGAGCCCGATCCCCCCTACAACCGGCCCGAGTGCTCCAAGGGCTACCTGCGCGGCGAGGAGTCGCGCGAGGACACCTACTTTCGCCCCAACGACTTCTGGGAGGAACAGAGGATCGAGCTGCTGACACGCACGAGCGCGACGGCGCTCGACGCGCAGGCGCGCATCGCGACCCTCTCGAACAAAGAGGAGGTCGCCTTCGAGAAGGCGCTGATCGCGACCGGTGCGAACGTCAGGCGGCTGAGCGTCGACGGATGCCAGCTTGAGCAGATCCACTATCTGCGGACACTCGGCAACTCCGACGCGATCCGTGCCGGCGCCGAGGATGCGGAGGAGATCGTGCTGATCGGCGGCTCGTTCATCGGCTGCGAGGTCGCTGCGTCGCTCACGGCGCTGGGCAAGTCATGCACGATCGCCACCGTCGAGCAGGCGCCGCTCGAAATGACCTTCGGGGCGCGCGCCGGGCAGTTCTTCCGGGAACAGCTGGAAAGCGTCGGCGTGAAGATCCACGGGGGGGAGGCGCTCGAGCGCTTCGAGGGCGACTCCAGCGTGCGCAAGGTGATCATGCAGAGCGGGCTGGAGCTCGCCGCCGACATGGCAGTCGTCGGTGTGGGGGTCATCCCCGACGTGCTCCTCGCCCAGAAGGCGGGGCTTGAGATCGGCGAGCGCGGCGGCGTGCGCTGCTCCTCGCGCCTTGAGACATCGGCCCCCGGCGTCTTCGCCGCCGGCGACATCTGCGAATACGAGTCGGTCATCCACGGCGGCGCCCACCTGCGCGTCGAGCATTGGGACGTCGCCTTCAACCATGGGAAGACCGCGGCGTTGAACATGCTCGGCCGCGACGTTGCCCACGAAGAGGTTCCCTACTTCTACTCGGTCCTGGCGGGGCTCGGCGAACTCGAGTATGTCGGTCCTGCCTACGAATGGGACGAGGAGATCGTGCGGGGCTCATTCGAGGAGTCGAGCTTCACCGAGTGGTACCTGAAGGACAACATCGTCAAGGCGGCCCTGACCTGGGGTCGCTCGGGCGATCTCGAGGCCGCGCGCCGGCTGATCGTCGACGGCATGCCACTCGACGAGCGCCAGCGGGCTGCGCTGGCGGATCCGGGCAGCAACCTCGAGACGGATATCCGCTGAGGTCGCGCCCCCGCCGTCCTCACACGGCGACCTCCTCCGCCCGGGCGGCGAAGCCCGTCGGCGCCCGCGTCAGCTCGTGTGAGCTGATCACGCGGTCGATCAGGCCGTACTCACGCGCCTGCTCGGCGGTGAAGTAACGGTCGCGATCCATGTCGTCGTGCACCCGCTCGAGCTGCTGGCCGGTATGGCGCGCATAGATCGCATCGATATGACCGCGCAGCTCGAGGATCTCCCGCGCGTGTATCTCGACGTCGGTCGACTGACCCTCGAAGCCGCCGGAGGGCTGATGAATCAGAATGCGGCTGTTGGGCAGCGCCATCCGCTTGCTGGGCGCGCCTCCAGTGAGCAGCAGCGAGCCCATGCTCATCGCGACGCCGAAGCAGATCGTCTGCACGTCGGGCTTGATGAACTGCATCGTGTCGTAGATCGCCAGGCCCGCGTAGACGCTGCCGCCCGGTGAGTTGACGTACAGCGAGATGTCCTTGTCGGCGTCATCGCTCTCGAGGTGCAGAAGTTGGGCGACGACGAGGTTCGCGACCTGGTCATCGACCGGCGTGCCGATGAACACGATGCGCTCGTTCAAAAGGCGTGAGTAGATGTCGAACGAGCGCTCGCCCCGCGGGCTCTGCTCGATGACCATGGGAATGAGTTGCACGGGAGCTATCCTTTCGACAACTGGACGGTTGTCACGACAATAGCAACCAAGTGGTTGTCAAGGAGGTAGCAATGCCCTTCCGCAGAGAAGTTCAGGTGGACGCGAGCCCCGAGGAGGTCTGGGAGGCGCTTGCGAGCGACGAGGGTCGGGAGCGCTGGCTGGCCGAGCCCGAGCGGGATATCCGCATCGAGGTCCTCGATGCGCCCCACCGGCTCGTCTGGTGGTGGGAGGGCGCGGATGCGCCGCCCACCCGGGTCGAGTTCCGCGTCGTCGCGGTGCCGCCCGGCAGCCGCGTGATCGTGACGGAGAGCATCCCGTCGTTCCCGCTCGCATCGCTGGCCGCGAGCTTTGCGAAGGTGGCCGCTTGAGCGACGAAGTCGGACGTGTGTTCGCGGCTCTGTCCGATCCCACGCGCCGCCGGGTGCTCGAGACGCTGATGCGCGAGCGAACCACCAGCGTGCCAGCGTTGACCGGGTCGTTGCCGATGAGCCGCCAGGCGGTCGCCAAGCATCTCTCCGCGCTCGATGACGCCGGCCTCGTCGAGCGCGCCCCGGTGGGCGGCCGGGAGGTCCACTACCGCCTGCGCGCTGGTGCGCTGGCCCAGGCGACCGCCTGGATGCGCGAGGCCGAGTCGGCCTGGGACGGCCGGCTTGCCCGCCTCAAGGATGCTGTCGAGCGGCCCGACTGACGGGCGCGGCGTGAAGTAGGATCCGCGTGTTCAAGGTCGGTGGTCAAGGGAAGCCGGTGCGAATCCGGCGCGGACCCGCCACTGTGACCGGGGATGCCCATCGCGGCGCGCCATTCGGCGCGAAGCCACCGATCCGCCTGCGGCGGACTGGGAAGGCGCGAAGGGGTAGGCCCGGGAGCCAGGAGACCTGCCTCCGACCCAAGCCCACAAGCCCTCGTGGAAAGGGGTTGGCTCATGGTCGGATCTCGTCATTTCTCTCGGGCACGCGTCGTCGCGTCGGCTTTCAGCGTCGCCGCGTTCGCTCTCGCATGCATTCCATCGGCTCTGGCGGCAGCTACCGTCACCGTCAGGGTCGAGGGCGAATCCTCGACGCTGCTGCCACGCACGACCGTCACGCTCGCGGCGCCGGAGCCGGTCAGCGGCTGCCCGGCCAACAGCGTCGCTGCCGCCATCAACCTCGCGGTCGCAGGAAACTGGGATCACGGCGAGGCCAACAAAGGTGGCGGAGACTTCACACAGACCATCCTTGGAGAGACGCACGCCTTCACCCACGAAGCCGATACGTGGGCCGAGTGGGTGAACTACAAGTGGGGTGGCGGAATTTGCGCCGACCTGCTCAGCAACGGCGGCGAAGTTGTCATGGTGGCCGATCATGAGCCCGAACCCTTCTTCGCACCAACAGTCCTCCCCCTCCTCGTAAGTGAAGCGCCGGCGAGCGCACAGCTGAGGGCGCCTTTCACAGTGAAGGTGGAAGCCGTCCACACGCCCGAAGGCGCGTTCGCCGAACAGGGCCAGGGCACGCCCAAGCCCGCGTCCGGGGTGACGGTGTCTGGCGGCGGAGCAAGCTCGGTCACGGACGCGAGCGGGGTCGCCACGCTGACGCTGGCGAGCGTCGGCGGCGTGACGCTGCGGGCGACGAGGCCCGGGCTCGCGCCGTCGGCACAGTTTGAAGTCTGCGTTCACAACGGGAACGACGGGAACTGCGGCACCCACCCGCCCTCCGGCACGGCCACCTCTACCCCTGCGGGCAACGGCCAGAACGTGCCGCCGGCTCCTTACCGGGGTCCATACGCGGTGGTGGCGAGCGCGAGGGGCATCGTCGATAGTCACTCCTATCCGCGTCGGCGCGCACCGAGAGTGCTCGCTGGAGTCGTCACCGCGCACACGACAGTCAGCTCGGTGAGCATCGAGCTGTGGCGAATGTTCAAAGGACGCTGCTACGCCTACGACGGGATGCGTGAGCGCTTTATGTCCGCGCATTGCGCCCACTCGAGCTTCTTCAAGATCCCCGGCGCGAGCAGCTTCTTCAAGGTGTCGGGCCAGAGCAGCTTCTCCTACCTGATGCCGTTCGCGCTGGGGCGCGGCGAATACGTGCTCGACATCGAGGCGACCGACGCGGCTGGAAACCACACCACGCTCGCGCGCGGCAGTTCGCGCATCCGGTTCTATGTCCGCTAGGCGTCTGTGTCCATCGATCCTCGTCGCGACGATCGCGGGATCGATCCTGACCGCGTCGGTACCGCCGCTGAGCGCCGCCGGAAGCTCGGCGCGGGGGCCGAGTGTGCAGAGCATGATCGTCGGCCGGGGCGGATCGATTCTCTCGCGCGCTCGAAACGTCACGGCCTCGGCGACGACGGTACGGGCTGGCCGGGCGACGTGCGCCGTGGCGGCCGGCACGCCGCTGGCGGTGCTCGCCGCGGTGCGCCACAGCGGCGGACCGGTCTTCGCGCTGCGCGACTACGGCCGCTGTGGCTCATCGCCTCAGAACTCGGGTCAGCTGTTCGTCTACTCGCTCGGGGGAGAGAGCAACCGCGGGCAGAGCGGGTGGGAGTACAAGGTCGACCATGTCTCGGGCTCGACGGGCGCCGGTGACCCGACCGGGCCGAAGGGAGATGGCCGGCGGCTGCGCCAGGGTGCGGACGTGCTCTGGTTCTGGTGCAACGCCTTCGCGGGCGGTTGCCAGCGGACGCTGGACATTGCCGCGTCGGCGACGACGGTCTCCCGCCGCGCGCTCCTCAACGTGACCGTGAACGGCTATGACAACGAAGGCCGCGGATCCCCGATCGCCGGGGCGATCGTCACGCTCGGCTCGGATTTCGCGTCCACGGGTACCGGCGGTAACGCGGCGCTGATCGCCCCGGGCATACCGGGCCGGTACTCGCTGAGCGCCAGTCGCCCGGGACTCGTGACCTCGTTTCCGGAGACGATCGTGGTGAGGTGAATGACGTGTCTCGCCTGGTGGCAGCGAAACGGGCGTTGGCGACGCTCGCCGTCGCGTCGCTGGCGCTCGCGGGCTGCGGTCTCGGCGCCGGCAAGGCGCCCAGCGGCCTCCAGCTACTCGTCACGCAGGACTTCGGCTCGGAGCTCCTGCACCGTAACGGCGCTCTCACCGTGCGCGGCGGGGAGACCGTCATGAGCGTGCTGATGCGCAACTATCGCGTAAGCACCCGCTTCGGCGGCGGGTTCGTACAGACCATCGACGGGCTCTCGGGCGGGCAGGCGGCGGGACAGCCGGTCGACTGGTTCTACTACGTCAACGGGGTAGAGGCCGGAAAGGGCGCGGCCGAGACGAACGTCCATCCCGGAGACCACATCTGGTGGGATCGCCATGACTGGAGCCAGACCGAGCACATCCCCGCGATCGTCGGGTCGTTCCCGGAGCCGTTCCTCAACGGCATCGGCGGCAAACGCCTACCCGTGCGGGTGGAATGCGCGACCGTGACCGGATACGCCTGCACGACTGTAAGGCGGGAACTGCGGGCTGCCGGGGTGCCGGCCGCAGCGGCGGGGCTGGGTAGCAGTGGGGAGCCCGAAACGCTGCGTGTCATGGTCGGCCCGTGGACGGCCATCGCGGGTGACCCCGCCGCGCACCTGGTCCTCGAAGGTCCGCGCGCGAGCGGCGTCTACGCGCGCTTCTCGACGGACGGCCGCACACTCACGATCCTGGAACGCTACGGCAATCCGGTCCGCACCTTGCACGCGCAGTCCGGATTGATCGCCGCCACGCGTCGCGCAGAAGATGCGCCTGTCTGGGTTGTGACGGGGACCGATGCGGCCGGAGTCGATCTCGCCGCGCGCTCCTTCAATGTCGAAGGGCTCGTATTCCGATTCGCGGTCGGCGTGAACTCGTCGGCGGGATCGTTTGCCGTCCCAAACGAGGAGCTGAGCCGCCGATGAGGTCAACCCAGCTCTACTACCGCCGTCTGGCCAGCCCGCTGCACGCGACGCGTGCGGGCGTCGCGGCGTTGTGGGTCGCGTCGCTGTCGGCCGCGACACTGCTGCTCTATCACCCGCTGTTGCTTCTTGCACTACTCGCCACAGTCCTTGCCGCCGGTGGCGGGGCGGGCGTCGGGCGCAGGCTCCTGCGCTCGATGCGAACCGGCGCGATCGTCTGGCTGCCGATCGTGCTCGTAAACGTGCTCGTCTCGCGCGACGGGCTCACGGTGTTCGCGCGGCTCGGCGACCTCGGACCGTTCGGCCAGGGCAACCTCACGCTCGAGGCCGTCGTGTTCGGCGGCGTCGTCGCGCTCAAGGTGATGCTCCTGATTCTCGTGACCACGCTCGCGAGCCTGGCGGTCGACCCTGACGAGACGCTCCGTATCCTGCGACGGCTGTCGTTCCGCTCGGCGCTAACCGCCTCGCTCGCGACCCGCATGATCCCGGTTCTCGCCGCCGACGCCCAGCGCCTCGCCGAGGCTCAGAGGACGCGGCCCGCCGGGCCCCCGCGCGGCGCCCGCGGTCGGGTCGCGCTGCTGCGCGCGGTGATCGGCGGATCGCTCGATCGCGCCATGGACGTCGCCGCCACGCTCGAGGTCCGCGGTTTCGCCACCGCGCGTCGCGCGCCGCGCATGCCGCGTCCCTGGTCGCGCCACGACGCGGCCTTTCTCGCATCCGCCGTTGCCGTTCTCGCGCTGGCGCTGCTCGGCAGGCTGACCACGGTGGCGCGGTTCGACGCGTACCCGGAAGTGCACGCGCACACGGGTGCGGCGACCGTTGTGCTGGCTGCCGGCCTGCTTGCAGCAGTGCTCCTGCCGTTCGCGGATCGCAAGGGGATCGAGCGATGAGCGGCGCGCTACTGGCGTTCGACGGCGTCACGTATCGCTACCCAGGCGTGGATGAGCCCGCGCTCAGCGACGTCAGCCTGGAGATCGGTCCGGGGGAGTTCTGCCTGCTCGCAGGCATGTCCGGCCACGGCAAGTCGACGCTGCTGCGCGCTGCCTGCGGTCTTGTGCCCCATTTCCACGGCGGCCAATTCGCCGGTCACGTCAGGCTCGCCGGCCTCGACACACGCGAGCACGGCCCGGCACATCTGGGCGGCTTCGCGGGGGTCCTGTTCCAGGATCCCGAGACACAGCTCGTGATGAGCACCGTCCGCGCCGAGCTGGCGCTCGCCCTCGAGAGCCGCGGCCACGGCGCCGCAGCGGTCGCCCGCGGCGTCGAGGAGGTGGCGCTCGCGCTCGGCATCGACTCGCTGCTCGATCGCTCGACGCACGATCTATCCGGCGGCGAGAAGCAGCGTGTCGCGCTCGGCGCCGCGCTCGCCGGCCGGCCTCGTGTGGTGCTGCTCGACGAGCCGACTTCGCAGCTGGACCCCGTCGCCGGCGACGAGCTTATCGGCCTGCTGCGCAGGCTCAACCAGGAGTGGGAGACGACGATCGTGCTGGCCGAGCATCGCCTCGAGCGCTGCCTGGCAGCGGCCGACCGCGTGATCGCGCTCGAGCACGGACGCGTCGGCTGCGATGGCGATCCCGAGACGTTCCTCGCCTGGGCTTTGACCGAGGCCCCGGCGCTGCAGACACCGGCCGCGAAGCTTTTCGCGCTGATGGGACTGCGGCCGCCCCCGACCGGCGTCAGGCAGGCTCGCGCAGCGCTGCGCAGGAACGGCCTGTTGAGCGATGAGGAGCGACCCGACGGCGTCGTCGGGGAGCAGCCCGCCGAACCCAAGTCGAAGGCGAAAGCCCGCCGAGTAGCCAAGCCTGCGCCGGCGCTCGCGATGAGCTCGGTCTGGCATGAGCTGCACGCGGGGCCGGCGATCCTGCGTGGCGTGACGCTGCGCCTGGACGTGGGCGAGAGCGTCGCGCTGATGGGACGCAACGGCGCGGGCAAGTCCACCCTGCTGCGCCACGCGGCCGGCCTGCTCGAGCCGACGCGAGGTCGCGTGCAGCGAGCCGGCAGGGTGGCGCTGCTGCTCCAGAATCCAGGCGACTACTTCATCCACGAGCGAGTCTGCGAGGAGGTGTCCGAAGAAGCCCTGGTCCCCGTCGGCCTCCTGGCAATGGCGGCGCGCAACCCGCGCGACCTGTCCGGCGGCGAGCGACAGCGCCTGGCGCTCGCGATCGTCACGGGCGAGGGTGATCCCCCGGCCGTGCTCGCGCTCGACGAGCCCACGCGTGGGATGGATCGCGACGCGAAGGCCATCCTCGCTCGGGAGCTGCGGCGGCGCTCGAGCGATGGGCAAGCGGTGATCGTCGCCACGCACGACCCCGAGTTCGCCGCCGCCTGCGCCGACCGGGCCGTCCTGCTGGCGGACGGGCGGGTGATCGCCGACGGCACCGCGTCGGAACTGCTCGCCGGCGGCTGGTATTTCGCGACCGAGACTGCACGCATACTCGGAGGTGCAGGCGGCGCGCTTCTGCCCGAGCAGGGTGCCGAGCTCCTACAAGCTCGCGCGCGCGGAGCCGCATCGCCTGCGGATGGAGCGAGCAGCCCCAGTGTGGCGGGTGCGCCGGCTGTGATAAGCGAGCGCGACCCCGAGCCGCAGCCGGCCGCGTCGCTCGCCCCGGGGGCGGCGAGATGAGCTGGCCGCTCGCGTCGTTCGTGATCGTCGGCCTCGTGCTTGCGATCGGCTGGCTCGCATACGAGCGCAGGCGCCCCTCGGCCCGAATGGCTGCCGTCGTTGCGGTCATGGCGGCCCTCGCCGCGCTCGGTCGCGATGCCTTCGCGGCGCTCCCCGACGTGAAGCCGATCACGGCCATGACGCTCGTCGTTGGCTACGCGCTGGGGCCGCTCCCGGGCTTCACGGTCGGCGCGCTCGGGATGCTCGTCTCGAACTTCATGCTCGGACAGGGCCCGTACACCCCCTGGCAGATGGCGGCCTGGGGGATGGTGGGCCTCGCCGGTGCAGCGCTCGGGCGGCTGAGCGGCCGGGGTCTCGGGCGCGTGCCCCTGGCTCTCGCGTGTGGGCTCGCCGCGCTCGCCGCCAAGGAGGTGATGAACGTATACACGTGGACGCTGGGAGCAAGCCACACACCGGCCGCGTTTCTGGCGGTGGCAGGCCAGGCTGTCTCCTACGACGTGACGGACATGGTTGCGAGCTTCCTCTTCGCTCTGGCCTTCGCGCCCGAGCTGGCGCGGGTGCTCGCGAGAATGCGGGTGCGCATGGACGTGACCTGGCACGAGGCGCCGGCCGTGACCCAGGGCGAGCAGCCGGATGGGGGAGGGGGGCGGCGCGCGTTGGGTAGCGCCTCCTCGCTGCTCGCCGTGATCGTCGCCGCCACCCTGATCTTCGGCGGACAGCGCGCGTCGGGCGCCCGCCAGCCGCTGTCACGTGAGCTCGCGTTCCTGGCGAGCGCGCAGAATCCCGACGGCGGGTTCGGCGGCGCGCGAGGGCAGTCGAGCAGCGAGCTCTACTCCGGATGGGCCGCGATGGGCCTGGCGGCGGCCGGCCGGGATCCGCTCAGCCTCCGTCGCGACGGGCGCAGCGTCCTCGACGCGCTGCGCGGGGAAGCCTCGAGTCTCCAGGGCGCCGGCGATCTCGAGCGTACGATCCTTGCGCTCCACGCCTGCGGGGTGTCCGTGCGTGCCCTGCCAACTGGCCCGGGCGGGCCGGGTGGGGATCCCGTCCTAAGGCTGATGCGCTTCCGCGGCAGCGACGGCAGCTTCGGCCATCTCAGCAACCTGACGGCCTTCGCCATCTTCGCCCTGCGCGCCGCCGGCTACTCGACAGCCAATCCCGCCGTGCGCGGTGCCGGCGGCTGGCTTCGGCGCCAGCAGAACGGGGACGGCGGCTTCGGCTTCGGCACGCGCGGGAGCGGAAGCGACGTCGACGACACCGCTGCGGTCCTGCAGGCGCTGATCGACGCGGGCATCCGCGGACCTGCGATCGCTCGAGCGTCGGCGTTCCTCGTCAGGGCGCAGAACCCCGACGGAGGCTACCCACAGCAGACGGGGGGCGTGTCAAACGCCCAGTCAACGGCGTGGGCGATCCAGGGTCTGATCGCTTCGGGCCGCGAACCGGGGACGGTCAGACGCGAAGGCAGCCGCTCGCCCCTCGCCTACCTGATGAGCTTGCTCGCTCCTGACGGGTCCGTGCGCTACTCCCGCACGGGGTCCCAGACGCCAGTCTGGGTGACCGCGCAGGCCTTGACCGCGCTCGCCGGCAAGCCGCTGCCGATCGCGCCCGTGAGGGTGCACGCGGCTGGCGCGAGGGCAGCCGCGCCGCAGCCAGGACCGGCTGCGCGAGGCGCCGCCGGTGCCGCTGTCCGCGGCCGCTCGCCGCGCGCTCGCACGCGGGCGGCGCTCGGCATCGCCCCCGGGGCCGGCCGTCGCCTGAATCGCCTCGCACATGCCGTCGGCGCGCTGTTGGGGACCGTCCTTGCCCCCGTGCTCCGGTAGCGGTGAATTCAGCCGCGCTTTAGCGCCCGTCGTACGCTTGGGGGATGTCGGGACAGGCATTCTCGGGCGGGGCCGTTGCCCCGAGACCGCTCGTCGGCGGGAGATCGCGACCGGGTGCGGGGCGCGCGCTCGGCGTCGCCGCGCTCTGCCTGATCGGGCTGGCGGTCGTCTGGGCGGTCGCCGATCTCGTTCCTGGCGCCCAGTTGCGCGATGCGTTGACGCTGCACGATTTCACGCTGCTCAGCCGCCCCCACGTGGACTTGCTTGCGAACTTCCTGATCGACCTGCTCGAACCGCCGCTGTTCGTGATCTGGGGGGCGTTGCTCGTCGCCGTGGCCCTCGTACGCGGGCGGCCGCGGGTGGCCCTCGCTGTCGTCGTCATGATGGCGCTGGCGCCGCTCACGGCCGAGATCCTCAAGCCGCTGCTGGCCCATCCCCATCCCCGCTTCGGGACCGTCCACATCGGCGCGGCCTCGTGGCCCAGCGGCCACTCGACCGCAGCTCTGACGGTCGTGCTCTGCGCCGCGCTGGTAGCCCCGGCCCGGCTGCGAGCATTGGTTGCGACGCTCGGCGGCATCTACGCGCTGGCGGTCGGCTGCTCGCTGCTGATCCTCGCCTGGCACATGCCCAGCGACGTGCTCGGCGGCTACCTCGTCGCGGCCCTGTGGATGGCGATCGCCGTGGCCGCCCTACGGCTCGCGGATCGACGATGGCCCTCGGCCGGCCCGCGTTCGGCTCGCGCCCGCGAGGGCTGAACAGCGGCGATCAGGACGCGCCGGGCGAGCCAGAGCCGTGCGCTCCTGGGTCCCAGAGCGGCTCCTCGCCCTCACGCGTGCTAGCCAACGTGTTCACGGCGCGGCTGAGGATGAACAGCAGGTCGGAGAGGCGGTTGAGGTAGCGCACCACCTCTGGATTGACGTCCTCCCCGACGGCGAGCGCCCGACGCTCGGCACGGCGGCAGACCGTGCGGCAGACATGCAGGTGGGCTCCCGCGGGCGTGCCGCCGGGAATCACGAATGAGCGCAGCGGCGGGAGCTTCGCGTTGACCTCGTCGCAAGCTTGCTCGAGCCACTCGGTGTAGCCCGGCTCGATGCGAAGTCGCGCGCGCTCGCCGCCTCCCGAGGACGGTGAGCCGTCGCCGGGCGCCGGCACGGACAGGTCGGCGCCGACGTCGAGCAGGTCGTTCTGAACGCGACTCAGCCACGTCACGAAGAGCTCGGGAAGCGGCTCCAGGAGGGCGACCCCGATCGTGGCGTTCAGCTCGTCGACCGTTCCGTAGGCCTCCACCCGCGGGTGAAGCTTGGACACTCGGCTCATGTCGCCGAGATGTGTCTCCCCACCGTCGCCGAGCTTCGTATAGATGCGGGTGAGGTTCACCGTCATCGCATTTCGAGTCTCGCACACCGGGCCGCCGCCCGTGCCCGGGATGGGATACGTTCTCGCACTTCATGCGGATAGGCGTACCGAAGGAGACCGCGGCGGGTGAGCACCGGGTGGCGCTCGTACCGGAGGTCGTGGGCAAGCTGAAGGCCAAAGGCGTGGACGTCGTGGTGCAGAGCGGCGCCGGCGACGATGCGCTGCTGACCGACGCCGCGTTCGCCGACGCCGGCGCGAAGATCTCAAGCGACGCGGCCGAGATCTGGGGCTCGGACGTGGTCGTTACGATCGCGCCTCCCGACCCCGAGCAGATTCGCTCGCTCGGCTCCGGCTCGATCCTGATTGGATTCCTGGCGCCGCTCACCAGCCCTGTGACCACGCGCGCCCTGGCCGACAAGCACGCCACCGCGTTCGCGATGGAGGTGATCCCGCGAATCTCTCGCGCCCAGGCGATGGACGCGCTCTCCTCGCAGAGCAACGTCGCCGGCTACCGGGCGGCCCTGCTTGGGGCCGAGGAGCTCGGCCGCTTCTATCCGATGCTGATGACCGCCGCGGGCACGATCCCGCCGGCGAAGGTGCTCATCCTCGGCGTGGGCGTGGCCGGGTTGCAGGCGATCGCCACCGCCAAACGCCTGGGCGCGCGGACAACCGGGTACGACGTTCGCCCCGAGGTGGCTGAGCAGGTTCAGTCACTCGGCGCCCAGTGGCTGGATCTCGGCCTCGAGGCCAGCGGCGAGGGCGGCTACGCCCGCGAGCTGACCGACGAGGAGCGTGCTCGTCAACAGCAGGCGCTGACAGACGCGATCAAGGGCTTCGATGTCGTGATCACGACGGCGCTCGTGCCCGGGCGTCCGGCGCCGAAGCTCGTAACGGCCGAGGCCGTCGCGGGGATGAAGCCCGGCTCGGTGATCGTCGATCTCGCCGGCGAGTCTGGCGGCAACTGCGAGCTGACCGTTCCCGGGGAGACGGTGGTGCGCCACGACGTGAAGATCGTCTCGCCGCTGAACCTTCCCGCGGGCATGGCCGAGCACTCCTCGCAGCTGTTCGCGCGCAACGTTCTGGCGCTGCTGGAGCTCTTCATCGGGGAGGGAGGCGCGCTGAACATCGATTTCGACGACGAGATCGTCAGCGGCGCGTGCATAGTCCGCGACGGAGAGGTCGTGAATCCGGGGGCGAAGGCGGCGCTGGAGGTGGCGGCATGATCCTCGCCAGCACGCTTACGACGAACCTGTCGATCCTCGTGCTCGCCGGCTTCATCGGCTTCGTAGTGATCTCGAAGGTCCCGAACACGCTGCACACGCCACTGATGTCCGGTACCAACGCGGTACACGGAATCGTCCTGCTGGGTGGCCTGCTGATCATCGGACTTGCCGGCAACGGGACCTTCAACAAGGTCATCCTCGTGATCGCGATCACGTTCGGCACGATCAACATCGTCGGCGGCTTCCTCGTGACGGACCGCATGCTCGAGATGTTCAAGTCCAAGCCCGATCGCGCCAAGAAGGAGCCGGACGCCACGGAGGCCGAGGAGGAGAAGACACGGTGATCGCCCCGCCCCTCGCCACCTCATGGGTGCAGAGTCAGAGCTTTCGCGACGTCCTCTACATCATCGCCTTCTCCCTGTTCATCCAGGGTCTGCGGGGGCTCGCCGGTCCGACGACGGCCGTCCGTGGCAACCGCATCGCCGCCGTGGGCATGGCGATCGCCGTCATCGCCACGCTGCTGAACCCCCAAGAGGGCAACTGGGGGCTGATCGCGCTCGGCATCGCCCTGGGCACAGCCGTCGGCGTGCCGGCTGCGCGGCAGGTGAAGATGACTGCGATGCCGCAGATGGTCGCGTTGTTCAACGGCGTCGGGGGCGGCGCCGTCTTCCTGATCTCCTGGGCCGAGTTCCGGCTCACGGGAGGATTCGCCCATACCGCGACCTACATCACGGTCTTCTCGTTGTTCGCGGCGATCGTCGGCTCGGTGTCCTTCTGGGGCTCGAACATCGCCTTCGGCAAGTTGCAGGAAATAATCCCTGGCCGCCCGATAACGCTCGGCGCCGGGCAGCAGATCGTCAACCTCGTCCTCGTGATCCTCGCGGTCGCGGCCGCTGTCGACATAGCAGCGGGCGATCAGTCCGAAGCGATCTTCATCGGCATGCTCGTGTGTGCCGCGCTGCTGGGTAACGCGGTAGTGCTCCCGATTGGCGGCGCCGACATGCCCGTGGTGATCTCGATGCTCAACGCCTTTACCGGGCTGTCGGCCGCTGCGACGGGTATCGCGCTCAATAACCCGGCCCTGATCGTCGCCGGCATGATCGTCGGAGCTTCGGGTTCGATCCTCACGAACCTCATGGCGACCGCGATGAACCGGTCGATCCCCGCGATCATCGCCGGCGGGTTCGGCGGCGGCGGAGCGATCGAGGGCGCCAGTGGAGCGGGCGAGCATGCCGGTACCGTGCGCTCGACGACCGCTGCCGACGCCGCGATCCAGCTCGCATACTCCAACCGCGTGGTGATCGTGCCGGGGTATGGCATGGCCGTTGCGCAGGCGCAGCACGCCGTGCGCGAGCTGACCAAGGAGCTCGAAAAACGCGGCGTCGAAGTCAGCTACGCGATCCATCCGGTCGCCGGGCGCATGCCGGGGCACATGAACGTGCTGCTGGCCGAGGCCGACGTGCCCTACGACCAGCTCAAGGAGATGGACGAGGCCAACCCCGAGTTCCAGCGCACCGACGTCTCCTTGGTGATCGGCGCGAATGACGTGACGAACCCGGCTGCGAAGAACACGCCGTCGTCGCCCATCTACGGCATGCCGATCCTCGAAGTCGCCGACAGCCACTCGGTGATCGTGATCAAGCGCTCGATGAACCCAGGCTTCGCGGGGATCGAAAACGAGCTCTACTACGACCCGAAGACGGAGATGCTGTTCGGCGACGCAAAGTCGGCCGTGAGCGAAATCACCGCCGAGCTGGCCCAGATCTGAGGCTGACCTCTGCGAGACTGCGACCGTGATCGACCGCGGGCAGGCGTTAGCGGCGCTTTCGGAGGAGGAGTTCGACGTTGTCGTCGTGGGTGGTGGCATCACCGGGGCGGGGGTCGCGCTGGACGCAGCCACGCGCGGCTACAGCGTGGCGCTGCTGGAGCGGGCCGATTTCGCCTCCGGCACCTCGAGCCGCTCGAGCAAGCTCGTCCACGGCGGTCTGCGATACCTGCAGAACTTCGACCTCGGTCTCGTGCGCGAGGCACTTCTGGAGCGCCAGCTGATGGTCGAGCTCGCGCCACATCTCGTGCGCCCGCTGCCGCTCGTAGTCGCCGCGTTCGAGGGTGCGCGCCCGGACCGGCTGATGGGCGTCGGGTTGAACCTCTATGACGTGATGTCCGTGACCGATCGCCGCTCGGCGGGAGACAAACTCCGTCCGCGCAGGAGCCGCAAGGGACGTGCCGAGCGGGCTCACGCCAACGGTCCCGCCCCGCCACCGCCCGACGGGGGCGAGTCCTGGAGCCCAGAGCGCCACCGTGTCATCTCGGGCGAGGAGGTCATCGAGCTGCTGCCAGCGCTCGCCGCGCGCGAACCGACCAGCGGATATGTCTTCTACGACTGCCAGACCGACGATGTTCGCCTCGTGCTGACGGTGCTCGGCGAGGCCGAGCGCTTCGGCGCCGTATGCGCCAATCGCGTGGACGTCACCGGGCTGCTCGAGAGCGAGGGGCGCGCGCAGGGAGTGCGCGTTCTCGACGTTGAGAGCGGCGAGCGCTTCGATGTGAGGGCCGCGAACGTGATCAACGCGACGGGCGTGTGGGCGGACGAGCTGCGCCCGGAGGAGCTCCACGGCGAGGCGGAGCTGCCGACGATCCGGCCGAGCCGCGGCACCCACATCACGCTGCGGCACGACGATCTGCCGCTCGTCGGCGGCGCGATCGTGCCCGCCGGCGCCGGGCGCTCGATCTTCGCGCTCCCGTGGCTCGGGCACACGCTCGTGGGCACGACAGACAACGACTACGAGGGACCGCTCGACCATGTGCGGCCCTCGAGCGAGGACATCGACTACCTGCTCGAGGCCCTCAACGCCTTCTTCCGCACCTCGCTGGGGCCGGATGACCTGGCGGGCGCGTTTGCAGGCGTGCGTCCACTGATCTCGACCGGCGACTCGAAGAAGTCGGTCGATATCTCGCGCAAGGCCGAGCTCTACGAGACCTCCTCCGGCATGATCACGATCACGGGCGGGAAGCTGACCACCTGGCGACGGATGGCGAAGATGACCGTCGACCGGCTCGTCGAGCGCGATGCGCGCGACGCTCCCTGCCACACGCACGAGATCCCCCTCGGCCAGGCAATCGCGGTGGAGGAGCTCCCGCGCGTCGAGGGGGTGCCCGAGGCGTCCTATCCCGCACTCGCCTCGCGCTACGGCCATGCCGCCCACGATGTCCTCGCGCTGGCGGCCGAGCGGGGTGAGCTCGCGCAGCCGATTGTCGCGGGCAGCCCCGACCTGCTCGCCGAGGTGGCACTCGCGGCGCGCCGCGAGCAGGCCCGCAGCATCGGCGACGTGCTCTTCAGGCGCACACGCCTCGCGCTGCTCGCGGCGCGTGAGATCGGCTCCGAGCCCCCCGAGCAGGGCGCGGCGGACGCCGCTCCGCTGCGGCGCGTCGGCGAGACGATGGCGCGGGAGCTCGGCTGGGACGCCGAGCGCCTTGCGCGCGAGCTCGAGCGCTACACCGAGGAGGCTCGCCTGGAGGGCCTTCTCGACGGCCCCCACGACGGCGCCGGGGGAGCGAGCACAGAGCGGCCGCCCGGGGGGGCGGCCGTGCACGCTGCATCTGTCGAGCGGGCGCCTTGAAAGCCCCCCGGCTCCGCGTTCGCGCCGTCGACCGTGTGCTCGAGCTTGGCGAGCGCCCTTGGCTGATGGGGATCGTGAACGCCTCGCCCGACTCCTTCAGCGACGGTGGTCGCCACGCGACCAGGGAGGCGCAGCTCGCGCTGGCGAAGGAACTGCTCGCAGCGGGAGCCGACATCCTGGATATCGGCGGGGAGTCGGCCAGCACCGGCCGGCCCCCGGTCGATCCCGACGAGGAGATCGAGCGGGTCGTACCGCTCGTGGAACGCGCGGCCGGCGAGCTCGGCGCGATCGTCTCCGTCGACACCTACAAGCCCGCGGTCGCGCGCGCCGCGATCGCGGCCGGCGCGGCGATCGTCAACGACGTGAGCGGCCTGCGTGAACCGGTGCTGGCCGAGGTCTGCGCGCAGACAGGCGCCGCGCTCATCGTCATGCATACCCGCGCCGCACCTCGCCAGCGGATGCAGGACCCCTACCTCTATGACGACGTCACCGCGGAGGTGCTCGCCTTCCTGCGCGATCGCGTCGCGCTCGCAGTTGACCGTGGGGTGACGCCCGAGCAGCTGATCCTCGACCCCGGGCCGGACTTCTCAAAGACCCCCGCCCAGACGGTGACCCTGCTCTCTGAAGTGACGCGCCTGCACGAGCTGGGGAGGCCATTGCTGATGGCGATCTCCCGGAAGGACTTCATCGGTGCGCTCACTGGCCGCCCACCCGGCGAGCGGCTGCCCGGGACGCTCGCCGCGGTGGCCCATGGCGTGCAGGCGGGCGCCCACATCTTCCGTGTCCACGACGTCGCGGCCGTCGCCGACTTCCTGATCGTGCGGCGGGCGCTGAGCGGCGAACTCCAGCCGGACAGGGATCTGGCGCTGCCCGAGCAGCTGCGCCACGAGCGGCTCGGCGACTGCTCCCAACAGCAGGACCGCGTTCAGCGCCGCGAGGAGGTCGGCCGGACGAGTCGCTAGGCTGACGGTCATCAGGGGTGCCCTGCGCTGTCCAACGCGCAGGGACGCCAACCACCCAGCCGACAGAGAGAAGGAACATCAGATGGCTGTTTTTGACCGCTCCGAGCTCGAGGCGAGTCCCCTTGCCGACCTTCACGCGATCGCGGACCAGCTCGGACTAGACGGGTTTCGCCGGCTTCGCAAGGCCGATCTGATCGATGCGATCCTCGGCGAGCCCGGCGGGACGCCCCGAGACGGCGACCGCGCCGGCGAGGAGCCGGCCGGCGAGACCGGGGCGGGCTCGGATGCCGGCGGGGCTCGCGATGAGTCGCCGACCGGCCAGCGCCCGCGCAGGCGGCGCCCGCTGCGTGCGCGTCGCGCGTCGGCCACCCCGAAGGATGATCTCGACGAGCCGCTCGAGGTCGAGGAGGCAGACGAGGACACGCTCACGGTGAGCGAGGGGTCGGGCAGGCGTCGCGGCCGCAACACCCGCGCCGGGTCGACCAGCGGGCGTCCCGCGCGCCGGTCCGAGCGCCAGGAGGATGAGAAGGAGGACGCCGGCGGCGCTGCCCGCACCGCCGAGGGCATCGTCGAGCTGCTCGGCAACGGCTCGGCGTTTCTGCGCGTCAGTCCGCCCGATCCCTCCGACGAGGACGTATACATCTCGGCGGCGCAGGTCCGCCGTTGCGAGCTGATCTCGGGCGACCGGGTCGCGGGACCGGTCCGCCTGCCGCGCCGCTCGGAGCGCTATCCGTCGCTGATACGCATCGACACCATCAACGGCGCGAGCGCTGACGAGGTCTCGGACGGCGCCCGCTACGAGGACCTGCCGGTGGAGTACCCGCGTGAGCGGCTCGCGCTCGGTGCGGCAGACCCGACTCTCGAGGCGATCGAGTGGCTCACCCCGCTAGGGCGCGGCTCGCGCGCGGTGATCGTCGGCGCGCAGCGCGCGGGCAAGACGGAGACGCTTCGCGGGCTGCTGGGCGCACTCTCGGGCCGCGAGGAGCTCGACGTGACGGTCGTGCTCGCCGGGGTGAGGCCGGAGGAGATCGCCCAGTGGCATGAGGGCCCGCACGCGCCCGTGGCGGCGCTCAGCTTCGCGGCCTCCGCGGACGCCCAGGCGCAGGCGGTCGAGCGGGCCCTGGACGGCGCAAAGCGCGTTGCGGCGCGAGGGGGGGACGCACTGGTGCTGATCGACACGCTCGACGGAATGCCGCCGCAAGCGGCTCGCAAGGCCCTCGCCGCGGCTCGCAAGCTGCGCGACGGAGGCTCGCTGACGGTGATCGCGACGGCTGCTCGCCCGCTTGGAGGCGAGACGGCGGTCATCGCGCTCGACGTCGCGCTCACCTCGACCGGGCGCCAGCCGATCCTCGATCTGCTGGCGAGCGGGACGCTGAAGCCGGAGCTGCTCGTCGGCGAGGACGGCGCAGCTGCGATCACCAGAGCCCGCGCAGCGGCGCTCGAGGCGGCCGTCTAGCGTTCAGCGGCGATAGGCGACGCGGCCCCACGAGGGCTCGGGCGCCAGCTCGATCGGCTCATCGCTACGGTCGGGCTGCACGTAGGCGAAACTGCCGGTCTCTTCGTCGAAGGCGACGCCGAGCTCACCCTCGTTGACGCGCTGATCGAGCCACGCGCCGCGGAAGACGAGGCGGCGGAGCCAGTGGACCAGTGAGCGCTCCGCCGGCCCGATCAGCTCGGGCCAGCAGTCGTTGACGTGTTCGCCGAGCCCCGACGCGGGATCACATATCTCCCCGTTGACCGCCAGGTTGACGAGGTCTTCGAGCTCCTCCCCGCCCAGCCGCCCGCCGACGAAGCCGAGCTTGATCGCTGCCTGCTCGCAGCGTTCGGCGAAGTCCTCCTCGTTGAACGTGAACCGCAGTTCGCCGTATTCGAGGACGAAGTCCTCTCCCGAGTCGTAGTTTCCGCGGCGCGTAATGTCCATATCGAGGCCGGAAGTCGTTGGGACCCGGTTCGTCGGGATCATACGTCCGTCTCCTGCTTTCGCGGCTGCCGTGCATGGGATTTTGCACGCCCCGTGCGCCCAGCTCCCCCGGTACGCTCCGGGCGCATGGCACGGCTCACGGAACACGGACTGCGCCGAACCGTCGGCGTGTCCGGTCTGTTCGCGACCGCCTACGGAAACGTCGGCTCGTCGATCTACTACGCGCTCGGTCTCGTCGCCGCGCACGCGCTCGGACTCACGCCGCTCGTGTTCCTGTTCGCCGGTGGGCTCTTCGCGCTGACTGCGAAAACCTACGCCGAGGGCGCCGCCATGTTCCCGGAGGCGGGCGGCTCCTCCTCGTTCGCCCGCCACGCCTTCAACGACCTCGTCTCGTTCTTCGCCGGCTGGGCGCTCAGCCTCGACTACATCCTCACGATCGCGATCTCCGCGTTCTTCGTGCCGCACTACCTGAGCGCCTTCCCCGGCCTTCACGCCCTCAACCACAACCCCGGCGACATCGTCGGCGGGCTGATTGTCGTCGTGCTACTCGCGGCGCTGAACATCCGCGGCCTCGGGGAGTCGGCGAAGCTGAACTTCCTGCTCGCGATTCTCGACCTCAGCACGCAGATCCTGCTCGTGATCGTGGGGCTCGTTCTCGTCTTCAACCCGTCGCTGCTGATCCACCAGGTGCACCTCGGTGTCGCGCCGAGCTGGAGAGAACTCATATTCGCGTTGTCACTGGCGATGCTCGCCTACACGGGGATCGAGACCGTCGCGAACATGGCCGAGGAGGCCAAGGACCCCGGGCGCCAGGTCCCGAAGGCCGTCAACCTTGTGGTCCTCGCCGTGCTCGGCGTCTACGCGGGTATCTCGCTCATCGCGCTCTCGGCGCTCCCGGTCGTCCATCACGGCGTGGGCTACAGCCCCGCGTTGCACGAAGCCTTCCGCCATCCCGGCTATGCGACCGCACTCGGGGGCCAGTTCCAGAACGATCCGGTGCTGGGGATCATCTCGCGGCTCGGCCTCCACGGCACCGTGCTGCACCTCTCGCAGTACTACGTCGGCATCCTCGCGGCCACGATCCTGTTCATAGCGACGAACGCCGGCATGATCGGGATATCGCGGCTGTCGTGGTCGCTCGCCGAGCATCGCCAGCTGCCGCGCCTCTTCTCCCAGCTGCACCCGACGTTCCGCACCCCCTGGTTCACGCTGATCTTCTTCTCGGGCCTCGCGAGTCTGCTGATCCTCTACGGCAACACCGAAGTGCTCGGGAACCTGTACTCGTTCGGGGCGATGCTGTCGTTCACGACCGCCCACGCGGCGGTCATCGCGCTGCGCATCAAAGATCCCGACCGGGAGCGGCCCTATCGGATGCCGTGGAACGTGACGATCCGCGGAGCTGAAATCCCGCTGACCGCGGTGATCGGCGGACTCGGGACGGCTGCCGCGTGGGTCGCCGTCGTCGCGCTGCACGCCGAGGCCCGCACGGTGGGCATCCCGTGGATGATCGTGGGCATCGGGGGCTACCTCATCTACCGCCGCGGGCAGCACCTTGATCCCCGCAAGCACTACCGCATCGCGCGTCCGGAGCGCCCGGCTGACTTCGAGGCCCTGGACTACCGCACGGCGCTCGTCCCGATCTTCGGGGACGACGTCAGCGCGACGGCGCTGAAGAGCGCGGCGAAGCTGATCGGAGCGGAAGGCGTGTTGTACGCCATCTTCGTCCTCCCCGTCCCGGCCCAGCTGTCCCTCGAGGCGGGTCTCGAGGACGAGGAGGCCCAGGGCCGCTCGGTGCTCGAGAGCGCCCGCATCCAGGCAAGGCGTCTCGGCATCAAGATCCACACCGGGCTGATCCGCACGCGCAACCCCGGTGCCGCGATCGTCGAAGAAGCCGAACACGTGGGCTCGGACGTCATCTACTGGTCGACGATCCATGCACCCGCCGGCGAGAAGGGGATCGGACCGATTGCGACCTACCTGTTGAGCAAGCGCCCGTGCCGCGTGATCATCGAGACCGAGAGCCGCCGGGCAGAGCGGCCGGAGAGCGCCCCTGTGCCCGTTTGAGGCCGGCGCGGACACGGGACTGCGAGGAAATTGCCGGTCCTCAAGCCGTGCCGCCCCGAGGAGCTTCTGCACGCGCGAGCGCCGAGCGGAGCGCCGCCTCGAGCTCGGGATGGCGGAACTCGTAGCCGAGCACGAGCGGCTTGGCCGGCACGACACGGGCCCCCGTCGTGATGATCTCCGCCATTTGACCGTAGAGCAGCTCGAGGGCGAGGGCGGGCACGGGTAGGAACGCGGGTCGCCCCAGGACCCGGCCGAGGACCTTGGTGAAGTCGCGGTTGGTGATCGGCTCCGGCGCGGTCGCGTTGATCGGGCCGATCCAGCTCTCGCGCTCGCCAGCGGCGAGCATCATCTCGACGAGATCGTCGGCGTGTATCCAGGATATGTATTGACGGCCGCCCGCGACAGGGCCTCCGACGCCGAGCCGAAACGGGGGCAGCATCTTTCCCAGTGCGCCGCCACGTGCGTCGAGGACCACGCCCGTACGTACGTGCACGACGCGCATGCCCACCTCGGACGCCAGGCTCGCCTCCTGCTCGGAGGCGACGCACACCTGCGCGAGGAAATCGGAGCCCGGCGGCGTCTCCTCGTCCAGCGGCTCCTCGCCGTGGGCCCCGTAGTAGCCGATCGCCGAAGAGCTGATCAGCGTACGTGGACGCTGATCGATCCCCAAGCGATCCGCGCGCCGCAGTCCCTCCACGAGATTCCGCGTGCCGATCACGCGACTGTCTCGGATCGCCCGCTTCGCCTTCGCGCTCCAGCGCTGTGCCACCGGCTCGCCGGCAAGGTGCAGCACGGAGTCACGCCCGGCCAGGGCCTCGGCGGGGGCAGGCTCCCGCATCGGATCCCAAGCCACCACGTGCGGCGCACCGCCAGCCCCAGGGTCAAGCGCCGAGCGCGCGCGGTCGGGATCGCGGCTGAGGACCGTCACCTCGGCGCCGCGAGCTTGGAGGGCGGGTACGAGCGTGCGCCCAACGAGTCCGCTCGCGCCCGTTACGGTCACACGAAGCGCGCCCCCGCCAGCGCTCACACGATCGCCTCGCCGATCCCACCCGAGGACCCGACCGCCATCGTGTCTCCCTGCGCGAAGCCCATCTCCTGACCGGCGAGCGCCGTGCCGGCGGCCCGCGCCTGCTCGGCGACTGCGGCGGCGACGGCGGGAGCGACTTCGCGGTTGAAGACGGAGGGGATGATGTAGTCCTCGCTCAGCTCCTTCTCCTCGACGATCGCGGCGATCGCTCGCGCGGCGGCCATCTTCATCTCCTCGGTGATCCGTGGCGCGCGCACGTCGAGCGCTCCGCGGAAAATCCCCGGAAAGCACAGAACGTTGTTGATCTGGTTGGGATAGTCCGAGCGCCCAGTGGCCATGATGCGCACGTATGGGGCGGCTTCCTCCGGGTTTACCTCCGGAATCGGGTTCGCCATCGCGAAGACCATCGCGTCGTCGTTCATCCGCGCAAGCGCGTTTGCCGGCAGGGCGCGGGCGCCGGAGACTCCGATCAGCAGATCGGCGCCGTCGATCACGTCCGCAGGCCCGCCGGCCCGGCAGTCGGGGTTGGTGACCTCGGCGAACCAGCGCTTGAGGGGGTTCATCGACCCGTCGAGGTAGTCCTCGCGCTTGACGTGCAGGGCCCCCCGCGAGTCGGCGCCGATGATCTGAACGACGCCCGCCGCCAGCAGGATCTTCGTCACCGCGATGCCGGCCGCCCCGAGGCCGATCACGAGCACGTTCAGGTGCTCCAGCTTACGACCCGTCAGCTTCACGGCGTTCAGCAGCGCCGCCATCACCACCACGGCCGTTCCGTGCTGGTCGTCATGGAACACCGGGATCTCCAGCTGCTCCTTGAGCTCCTCCTCGATCTCGAAGCAGCGCGGGGCGGAGATGTCCTCGAGGTTGATCCCACCGAACGCGGGCGCGATCAGCTTGACCGCGCGCACGATCTCCTCCGGGTCTCTCGTGTCGAGGCAGATCGGGAAGGCGTCGACGCCCGCGAACTCCTTGAACAGGCAGCACTTGCCCTCCATCACGGGCATCGCGGCGAGCGGGCCGATGTCGCCGAGGCCGAGCACGGCCGTACCGTCCGAGACGACGGCGACCGTGTTGCGCTTGATCGTGTATTGGAACGCCTTGTCCGCGTCGTCGGCGATCGCGAGGGAGACACGAGCGACACCCGGCGTGTAGACCATCGAGAGGTCATCGCGCGTCTTCAGCGGGTGCCTGTTGTGCTGTTCGATCTTGCCGCCGACGTGGAGCAGGAACGTGCGGTCGGTCGTGTCGATCACCTCCGCGCCGCCGAGCTCGTCGATCGCGCGGATGATGCGCTCCCAATGCTCCCTGCCGGAGGCGTCGAGGACGATGTCGCGTAGGCTGTGACCGCCGTCGGACTCGACCAGGTCCACGGCGGCGACTATCCCGCCCGCCTCGCCGATCGCGGTCGTCACAAGACCGAGGATGCCGTGCGAGCCATCGAGCTTGACGCGGATCGTCAGACGGTACTGGGCGCTGGGTGTCGCGCTCACTGGTTGGGCTCCTCCGTGGTTGGCGGCAGGGGATGTTAGGACCTATTCCGGTCCGGGCCGCCCGATCCTGTCGCGGGGTGTCGCGGAGCCGATGCTCGCGAGGTCCTCGTAGAGTGATCGGTCGATGGCATCGAAGACCACCACCGTCGCCAGCGCGGTCAGCAAGGACCCGGCCCGAGCGGACCGGCGGCTGTTCCTGATCGATGGCCCCAGCCTCGTGTATCGCGCTTTCTTCGCGCTGCCCGAGTCGATCGCCACCTCGACCGGCGTACCGACGAACGCAATCTTCGGCTTCGCGTCGATGCTCGTGAAGATCGTCACCGAGTACGGCGTCTGTCCGACGGTCGTCGTCTGGGACGCCGGCACCTCTGGACGCACCGAGATGTTCGCCGACTACAAGGCCGCGCGCCGTTCGCGGCCCGATCTGCTCAAGCAGCAGTGGCCCGCGATGGAACCGCTCGTGGAGGCCTTCGGCTATCGAAACGTGAAGGTGGAGGGCTATGAGGCCGACGACGTGATCGCGTCGCTCGCCGAGCGCGCGCTGCAGGCCGACCCGCCGGTGCCGGTGATGATCGTGACCGGTGACCGCGATGTGTTCCAGCTGATCGACGAGCGGGGGCTCGTGAAGGTGATGGCGACCTCGCGAGGGATCACCGACACGAAGATCTACGACCGTCAGGCGGTGATCGACCGCTACGGCATCCCGCCGGAGCTGATCCCGGACTTCTACGGACTGAAGGGTGACACCTCGGACAACATCCCGGGCATCCCCGGGATCGGCGAGAAGACCGCGAGCGACCTGATCCGCAGCTTCGGCTCACTCGAGGGCGTTCTGGCGCACGTCGATGACGTGAGCGGGGCCAAGCGCAAAGAGAACCTGCTCGCGCACGCCGACGATGCCGTCGTTTCCAAGCGCCTTGCGACCGCACAGCGTGACGTGACGGTCGATATGGACATCTCCCTGGAGGCGGCCAGAGAGCCCGATCGTGCGCGCGTCCGGGAGGTCTTCCGCGAGTACGAGCTGCGTGACCCGCTGCGCCGCCTCGAGGAGGCGCTGGGCGATCCCGAGCTCGCGGCCCCCGCCCCGGCCGCGGAGGTCATGCTCACCGCATCGGTGCGGGTGGGGGCCCCACGGGACATCGAAAGCCTCGCGGACGCCGAGCTGTGCGTGGTCGCACGGGCGGTCGAACCCACCGAAGGCGAGCTGTTCGCCGACGGCGCGCCCTGGCGCTTCGCCGTCGCCTCGGGCGGCGAGGTGCTCGTCGGAGACTGCGCCGGGCCCGAGGAGGTCGTCCTCGCATGCGCCGAGCGCCCGGTCTTGGCGCACGACGCGAAGTCCCTGCGGCTCGTGGCGCCCGGCCTCGTTCACGACACGCTGCTCGGCGCCTACCTGCTCGAGCCGGCCAGGCGCGGGTACCCCTTCGCAGAGCTCTGCGAGGAGCGCGGCTTGGCCAGCGACCTCGCCGATCCCCTGGCGGCCGACGCGGTCCTGCTCGGCGCGTTGGCCGACTGGCAGCGCGAGCAGATCGCCGAGCGCGGCCTCGAGGAGGTGATGCGCGAGATCGAGCTTCCGCTGGTCTCGGTGCTTCGCGACATGGAGCTCGCCGGCGTGCGTCTCGACCTCGAGCGCCTGGCGGCGATCACCGAGCGCGTGCGCGCCGAGATATCGAGCCTCGAGCAGGAGATCTATGCGCTCGCTGGGACCGAGTTCGTGATTGGGTCACCGCAACAGCTCGGCGAGATCCTCTTCGAGAAGCTCGGCCTCTCCCGCAAGCGTCGCGGCAAGACAGGCTTCTCGACCGATGCGCGCGTGCTGCAGGCGATCCGCGAAGAGCATGAGATCGTCGCGAAGGTCGAGCGCTGGCGCGAGCTCTCGACGCTGATCAAGACCTACCTCGACGTGCTCCCCGCGCTCGCCGATCAGCGCTCGCGGATCCACACGACCTTCCTTCAGGCGGTCGCCCAGACCGGCCGCCTGTCGAGCACCAACCCGAACATGCAGAACGTCCCGATCCGCACGCCCCTGGGCCGCGAGATCCGCGGTTGCTTCGAGGCCGAACCCGGGGCGGTGCTGATCTCCGCGGACTACTCGCAGATCGAGCTGCGCGTGCTTGCGCACGCGGCTGAGGAGCCGGTGCTGAAGGAGATCTTCAAGCGCGGAGAAGACGTGCACACGGCGACCGCCTCACAGGTCTTCGGCGTCGTCGCGGAGGAAATCGATCCGGGCATGCGCTCGAAGTCGAAGATGATCAACTACGGCATCGTCTACGGGCTCTCGGACTTCGGGCTCGCCGACCGCCTCAACATTCCGCGCGAGGAGGCGAAGGAGTTCATCGACGCCTACCTCGAGCGCTTTCCGCGCGTGGCGGCGTTCATGGACGAGACGATCGAGCGGGCCAAGGAGGATGGCTACGTCAAGACGCTGTGGGGGCGTCGCCGGCAGATGCCGGAGCTGCGGGCCCGCAACTACCAGGTGCGTACGCAGGGTGAGCGCCTCGCGGTCAACACCGTGATCCAGGGGACCGCCGCCGACATCCTCAAGCTGGCGATGGTGCGCTGTCATCGGGCCCTGTCGGAGTCTGCAATGCGCACGCGCCTGCTGCTCACGATCCATGACGAGCTGCTCTTCGAAGGGCCTCCGGAGGAGGCTGAGGACGCGCGTGCGCTGATCGAAGCGGAGATGTGCGGCGTCTGGGGCAGGCGCGAGCCGCCGCTGGACGTCGACGTCGGCGTCGGCCAGAACTGGCTGGAGGCCAAGTGAGCTCCGCGGACGGGCCGAGATGAGCCGCGGGCTTGCGGTGCTGCTGGGGGTCGGTGCCGGCTGCCTCGTCGGCATGCAGGCCCCGATCAACGCCCGACTCGGTAAAGCCCTCGGCACCGTGCAGGCCGCGACCTTCTCGTTTCTCGTCGGCACTGCCGTGCTCGTGGTCGTCGCCACGTTCGTGCGCGGAGGCCTCGGGACGCTCGCACACGTCGGCAGGGTGCCGTGGTGGGCGCTCGTCGGAGGACTGCTCGGAGCGGTCTACGTCACGGTCGCGCTCGTTGCCGTGCGCACGCTGGGCGCGAGCGGCCTGACGGCTGTGGTGATAGGCGGTCAGCTCGTGATCTCGGTCGTGATCGATCGCTTCGGCCTGCTCGGTGTCGCCAAGCAGCACATCGGCCCCTCGCGCGTGATTGGCTTGGTCCTGCTGGTGTCCGGGGTCGTGCTCGTCGTGCGCAAGTAGCGCTCAGTCGAGCCCTTCGCGGAATCCCTCTCGCCAGCTCGCGTATGCGGGCATCCAGGCGAGCTCACGCTTGGCCAGCTCGTTCGAGGCGCCCTGCGCCTGCGTCATGATGCCGACGCCGTAGCTGCCGGCCGCCAGGCGGGCGATGAACGCGGGCACGCGCCACGGTCGTCGGGCGCCGAGCGCCTCGGCCAAGGCGGGCAGCCACTCAGACACCGGCGCGGGCTCGTCGTCGACGATGTTGTACGGGCCGCTGGCACCATGCGTGAGGGCCAGCACGGTGGCGCGCGCTGCGTCGTCGACATGGACGAACGACCACACGCCTGTGCCCGCGCCGACGATCGGAAGGCGGCGCCTCGCGACGTCCTGCCCCGTAGAGCCGTCCTTCGAGATCGAGCTGCCGGGGCCGTAGAAGTAGCCATAGCGCAGCACGATGCCGTCGGCTCCCAGAACCGTCCGCTCGAGCTCGACGACGGCTTTGGCGGAGCGTGCATACGGCCTCGGTGCGTCCAGCAGCATGGCGTCCCGCTCCTGGTGCACGGTTCGAGCAGGTCCGGGCGCGTAGGAGAAGGCGATGCTCTGCGCGATGATCCGCCGCGCGCCGGCCGCCCGCGCCGCCTGCACCAGATTGTGGGTGCCCTCGTTGCGCAGGCGGTCGTTGAGCACGAAGTCGCGCTCGATCTTGCGCGGATCGATGCGCTGCGGGAGCGAGGTGAGCTGATGAATGACCGCGTCCGGACGGGCGTCTGCGACCGCGTCCCGCATCGCCGCCGCGTCGAGCGCATCCGCGACGACCGCCTCGGCGCCGCAGGCCCTCAGCGCGGCGAGCTTCGCGGGGGTACGTGTCATGCCGGTCACCTCGTGGCCAGCTGCCAGCAGCATTGGCAGCAGCCGCCTGCCGATCACGCCGGTCGCGCCGGCGAGGAACACCCTCATCGCGCCGCTACGACGGCTGTCATCTGCTCCCTGTGGGCAGGCTCCGGAATGGCGCACACCATCCCCTCGCTGAAGCCGGCGGAGCCGATGTCGAGCGCGAGGTTGAAGCGCCCTCGCATGTTCTCGAGCGCGATCACGTTCGTCAGCTCGACGAGCTGCGCGTCGTCGAACTGGGACTGCAGCTTCGCGAACAGCTCATCCGGGACGTCCACCGGCGTCGAGCTGATCCCAACCGCATAATCGAGCACGAGCTTCTCGAGCTCGTCGAACAGCTCGCTGTCGCGATAGCGCGGCAGCGCCAGAAGCTGCTCCTCGCTGATCCCCTCGCGGCGCGCGATCTGCGAGCCGATGTCGACGCAGTACTCGCAGCTCGTGAGCGTGGCCGCCTTGAGCTCGGCGAGCACCTTCAGGCGCCCGTCGACGCGGTGCAGCTTGGCGGTCGCGTCCTCCATCAAGCCGTAGCCGATCAGCAGCCGGGGCCTGTGCGCGTACACCTCCAGCGGCTCGATCATCCGCTCGGTCCTGCGGCCGGTCAGCTGGCCGGTCTTGCGCCGCGCGAGCGAGAGGATCACGCGCGTGAAGGGTCCGGCCTCGTTGGTCTTGACACCGGCGATGCGGCTCATCTGGGACCTCCTTCTCGATTGGTCGGCGATCTGGGCGCCCCGCCTCGGGCGAGCCATATCAGCCCGGCGAGCTGCAGGGTCGCAGCGGCGAGCGCGAAGAAGTCGAAGTAGCCGATCCACGTGGGGTCCGCGCTCGATATGTCGATCAGGTGGTTGATGCTGTGCAGCGCGAACTGCACCGTCAGGATCGCGAGCACCGGCACGCGCCAGGAGGCATGGCGGACGGCGATCAGGAGTCCGGCGGCGAGGGCCGCGTTGTACGTGGCGACGTCGCGGACGTAGTGGTCGTTTCGCGCTCCGAACGGGCCGATCGCGGTGTAGAACGCATGGGGTGCGCCAGCCATGAAGATCGCCAAGGCAGCCTCGACCACCGCGAACGCGACGAGCCCGACGACCACCGTCCGCGACTGGACGCGGAGCTGTGCGGCGGTCGGGCGGCTTGCGGCGGTGGCATTCATTGGACTCTCACGATATGGTGATTGTGGTGCCCGGTAAAGGACCAATTTGACCATGAAATCGGGCTCCAATTCCGGTCCGGAGCTACTTGTCGAGCTCGATCGCTCGGTGCGCAGGCCGATCCGCGCGCAACTCGAGGACGGGCTGCGCGAGGCGGTGCGCTCGGGCCGGCTCGCAGCCCGCGCGCGGCTTCCAGCCACCCGCGCCCTGGCGGCGGACCTCGGCGTGTCGCGGCGACTGGTCGTGGATGCCTACACGCAACTGCTCGCCGAGGGCTACCTGGTTGCGCGGCGCGGCGCCGGCACCTACGTGGCCGAGGCCGCAGGGGCGACTGGCGCTCCGGCCGCGGAGCCTGCGCTCAGCAGCCTGAGCTACGACTTCTTCCCCGGCTATCCCGACCTCGCGTCCTTCCCGCGCAGGGCGTGGCTCCGCGCATTGCGAGAGGTGCTTGCCGTGGCGCCGCCCAGCAGCTTCGGCTACCCCGACCCGCGCGGTGCGCTCGAGCTGCGCCGGGCCCTCGCCGAGCACCTGCGTCGTGTGCGCGGGCTCGTAGTCGACCCGCAGACGATCGTCGTCTGCTCGGGCGCCGCCCAGGGCCTCGTGCTGCTCGCCCGGGCGCTGGGCGCGCCACACGTCGCGATGGAGGACCCGGGCCTTCCACCGCACCGTGCGATCCTCGCCGCGCACGGCGCGCGCCTGAACGCCCTCCCGGTCGACGCAGAGGGGGCGTGCGTGGCGGAGCTGGCGCGGATCGAAGCGCAGTACGGCCCCGTCGATGCCGTCTTCGTCACGCCCGCGCACCAGTCCCCCACGGGAGTCGCGCTGGCGCCCGGACGCAGGGCGGCCCTGCTCGAATGGGCGTCGGCCTCGGGACGGCTCGTGATCGAGGACGACTACGACGCCGAGTATAGGTACGACCGCGCGCCGCTGGCGGCGCTGCAGGGCCTCGCCGCCGACCGCGTCATCTACATGGGAACAGTGAGCAAGACACTCGCCCCGGCGCTGCGCCTCGGCTGGCTGGTGCTGCCGCCGCGCTGGCTCGACGCGGTTCTCGAGCAGAAGACGCTGGCCGACCACGGTTGCCCCACGCTCGACCAGCTCACGCTCGCCCGGCTGCTGGAGAGCGGCGCGTATGACCGTCACCTGCGCCAGGCTCGGCGTCGCCATAGGGCCCGCCGGGACGCGCTCGTGTCAGCGCTCGAGCGTCACCTGCCGCAGGCCCGCGTCACGGGGCTCGCAGCAGGGCTGCACGCGATCGTCCGCCTTCCCAGGCAGGTCGACGGGCTGACCTTGATGCAGGCCGCGCACAAGGGCTCGGTCGGCGTTTACCCGCTCGGCTATGCGTACATGGACCCGCAGACCGTGCATGACGGGCTCGTGCTCGGCTATGCGAGCCTCTCCGAGTCGAGCATCGAGGAGGGCATCGCGCGGCTCGCTCTCGCGGTGGCGGAATGCCCGCCGCTGGTGGGCGCTCCTCAGGCGGCCCGCAAGGGCCGCGCGGGCCATGCGGCGCTCCTCGGCCGCTCCCCGACGAATGAACAAGGAGCGATCGCGAGGTAGCGTTCGAAAATCCAGTGGGCCACGCGGCGGTTCTCGACGCAGCGAACCGCGGCCGTGAGGGCTCGGCTCGGCGTCAGCTGTCCGGCGATGCGCTGGGCGCCAAGCAGCCAGCGGAAGGCGCGGGCGTGCGAGTCCGAGAAGGCGGCGTAGCGCGCCAGCGCCTGCTGACGCGTGCGTCGTCCGTCGAGCACCGCTCGAACCTCCCGGCCGCACGCGAGGCCGAAGTAGAGCGCGGTGCGAATGCCCTCGGCGGTCAGCGGCAGGCAATGGCCCGCGGAATCGCCGGCGAAGAACACGTCCTGCTCGACCGCCCTGCGCAGCTGGTGGGGAATCCAGTTGCCCTGATAGCCGGTCGCGGGCAGGTCGAGATCGCGCGCGAGGCGAACGGTGGGCTCCTTCACGTGGTGGGCCGGCCAGAAGGATCCGACGCCGACGCGGAGCTCGTCGCCGGCGGGGAAGCTCCACGAATAGCCGGCGCGGACGTAGCCGGCGTCGATCCAGAGCTCGAGCTCATCGCCACGGCCCTCGGGATGGACCTCCAGGCCCCGCGAGAGGCGCGCGTTCGGCGGCTGGATCGGCGTGTCGTTGGAGAGCACGCGGCGCCAGCCGAGCGCGTCGACGACCAGCGGCGCCTGCAGCTCACCACGATCGGTCTGCACGGTCAGCCCCTCGCGGCCGGTGACCGTTGCCGTCTCGAACTCCAACTCGGGCGAGGAGGCTTGATCCCACAGCAGCGCGCAGAGCTCGCGATAGTCGAACGTCGAGAACGACCACGGCAACTGCCAGCGCGCCGTGCGATATGGCGTGTGGACGACGAGCTCGCCGAAGGTCTGGCGCAGCGAGCCCATCAGGTCGAGGGCGTCGAGCCAGACGGTCGGCATCGCGCACGCGGACGTCTGGCGCTCACCCAGCTCGTAGCGGTCGATCAACATGACCTTCGCGCCCGCTCCGGCAAGCTCCCGCGCGATCGCCAGCCCCGCGAAGCTTGCGCCGCATACGAGCACATCGCAGTCGCGTTGCAGGCGGGTGCGCTGCTTTCCTCGCTTGGTCGCGCGAACCGGCATCTGCCCCGCAATGATACGGCTGCGCTACGCTTCGGCCGGTGCAAACCGTGATTGAGAACGCTCAGGCCAGCGTGGTCGACGGGTCGAACGGCCTTCTGCTCGAAATCGACGGCCAGATCGTCCCGAACTACGACGCCACCTTCCGCGCGATCGAGGAGGGGGAGGTGGTCACCGGCCACGTCGTGCGGATCGACAAGGACGAGGTGCTGGTCGACATCGGCTACAAGTCCGAGGGCGTCATCCCGTCCGGCGAGTTGTCGATCCGCAAGTCCGTCGATCCCCACGACGAGGTTCACCTCGGCGAGGAGGTCGACGCGATCGTCCTCACGAAGGAGGATCAGGACGGCCGCCTGATCATGTCCAAGAAGCGCGCGCGCTTCGAGAAGGCATGGCGTCGCATCGAAACCGCAGCCGAGTCCGGAGAGCCGGTCGAGGGGACGGTCATCGAGGTCGTCAAGGGCGGCCTGATCATCGACCTCGGCGTCCGCGGCTTCCTGCCGGCATCGCTGGTCGACATCCGGCGCGTCCCGAACCTCGACGAGTACATGGGCACGAAGATCGAGACGAAGGTAATCGAGCTCAACCGCTCACGTAACAACGTCGTGCTGTCTCGCCGAGCCGTGCTCGAGGAGGAGCGCAAGGAGGTTCGCCAGCAGATTCTCGACCGCCTGCAGCCCGGTCTCGTGGTCGAAGGGCAGATCTCGAACATCGTCGACTTCGGCGCCTTCGTGGACCTGGACGGCATCGACGGCCTGATCCACATATCCGAGCTCTCCTGGTCGCACGTCAACCACCCGAGCGAGATCCTCGCGATCGGCGACACGGTCAAGGTCAAGGTGCTCGACATCGATCGCGACCGCCAGCGCATATCGCTGGGCCTGAAGCAGACCCAGGAGGACCCCTGGCAGCGGATCGTGGACACCTACAACGTCGGCGACGAGCTCGCCGGCAAGGTCACGAAGGTCGTCACGTTCGGCGCGTTCGTGGAGATACTCGATGGCGTTGAGGGCCTCGTGCACATCTCCGAGCTGGCGCCGCACCACGTCGAGAGCCCGCGCGAGATCGTCCACCCGGGCGACGAGATACGCGTGAAGATCCTCGAGATCGACTCCGAGCGAAGGAGGCTGTCGCTGTCGGCGAAGCGGGTCGAGGACCAGATCCTTCCCGTCAGTCGCCCGGGTGAGCCAGCGACTGGGACGTCGCCGACCGTCGGGGAGCCCGGAGCCGTCGAGGAGGCTGGCGCCGAGGACGACGCGCCGACTCAAGCAGAGCCTGAAGCCGAGGGCGAGGGAGAGGGACAAGGAGAGGGACAGGGAGCAGCGCAGGCGCCCGCGGCCGCGGTGGAGTCGCAGGCCGAGGCGCCCGCTGCGCCCCCGTCCGACGCGCCCGCTGCGCCTGCCTCCGAGGTGCCCGCCGCGCCCGCCTCCGAGGTGCCCGCCGCGCCGCCGTCCGAGGCGCCCGAGGATGGTGCCGCGATGGCCGCGACCGGGCCGTCGCCGGCGGTCGAGGAGCCGCAGGCCGACGTCGAGCCGGCTGCCGCGAAGGTACAGGGCGACGAGCCCCAGGCGCAGGAGACTGCCGCGCCCGAGGTCTCCGACGGCTCCGCGCAGGCCTGACGGCCGGAGCGTCTCGATGAACGCCGCCGTGCCGGTCATCGGGCTGACCGGTGGCATGGGTGCCGGCAAGTCGACGGCGCTCGCGGCGCTCGAGCGCCTCGGCGCCGCGGTGCTGTCAACCGACGCGGTCGTGCACGAGCTGCTGCTGCAGCCGGACGTGGGCGCACGGATCGTGGAGCGCTTCGGTCCGGACGTCGCCCCCGAAGGGACCCTCGACCGCACCGTCCTGGCTCGATGTGCGTTCGGGAACGACGCCGACCGGAGCTGGCTGGAGGGGCTCCTGTGGCCGCTCGTCGGTGCCCGTGCGGACGCCTGGATCCGCGAGGTGCGAGCCCGCACCCCACCGCCGCGCGCAGCCGTGATCGAGGTTCCGCTGCTGTTCGAGTCGGGCGAGATCGACGGCTACGACGCGACCATCGCCGTGATCGCCGATGAGGCGCTCCGGACCGAGCGCGCGAGCTCGCGCGGTCACGCCCTGGGCGACGAGCGGGTCGCCAGGCAGCTGCCACAGGAGGAGAAGGCACGGCTGGCGACGTTTGTGGTGCGCAACGATGGCACGGAGAGCGACCTCGAGCGTGAGCTGTCGGAGGTCCTTGGCAAGCTTGCGCAATGAGCAGGCGAACGCGCGCAGCGACCGTGACCGGCGTCGTGGGCATCCTGCTCGTTGTGGTCGTTCTGTCTGAGGTCAAACATGAGGTGAGCCATCGCGGACTGCCGCTCACGGACGCCGGCATCATCCGCGAACAGGCGGCCGCGAAGCACCTCGATCCCGCGTTGATCGCGGCGGTGATCTACGCCGAGACGAAGTTCGACCCCCGTCCGAGTGCGGCGGGGGCGCAGGGCCTGATGCAGATCCTGCCCGCCACGGCCTATTACCTGGCGCACCTCTCCGGGGGCACGCGCTTTACCGCCAGCGACCTGGGCACGCCGAGCATCAACCTCGCTTACGGGAGCTACTACCTCCGATATCTGCTTGACCACTACAACGGCAACGAGATGCTGGCGGTGGCCGCTTACAACGGAGGGCTTGCGAACGTCGACAGCTGGGCGGCGCAGGCGAATTCTGCGGGGGAACATCTCACGGTCGCGGCGATCCCGTTCCCCGAGACCCGCGCATACGTGCAGCGCGTGCTCAGTGCCGAGCAGGCGTACCGGGCGACCTACCCCCAGGAGCTGGGGCTGAGGTAGGAGCGGTGAGCGGTCGGAAGGGCTCGCTACGGTAGAGGGCGATGCCCGAATTCAAGCTCGACTCGATGTTCACGCCGACGGCCGACCAGCCGAAGGCGATCGAGGCCCTCGCCGAGGGTGTCGAGAGCGGCGAGCGCTTCCAGACCCTGCTCGGCGCGACGGGCACGGGCAAGACCATGACGATGGCGGGCGTGATCGAGGCGGTGCAGCGCCCGACGCTCGTGATCGCCCACAACAAGACGCTCGCGGCGCAGCTGTGCAACGAGTTCCGCACGTTCTTCCCGGAGAACGCGGTCGAGTACTTCGTCTCCTACTACGACTACTACCAACCCGAGGCGTACGTCCCCAGCAGGGACCTGTACATCGAGAAGGACTCGGCGATCAATCAAGAGGTCGACCGGCTCAGGCACGCGGCCACGGCCGCGGTGTTCGCCCGCCGCGACGTGATCGTCGTCGCGTCGGTGTCGTGCATCTACGGGCTCGGATCGCCGGAGACCTACGAGATGAACATGCAGATCCTCCGGCGCGGGGAGGAAATCGACCGCGACAAGCTGCTGAGGAAACTCGTCTCGATTCAGTACACGCGCAACGACAGCATCCTCTCGCGCGGCAGCTTCCGCGTGCGAGGCGAGACGCTGGAGGTCTTCCCCGCGTACGCCGAGACCGCGTTCCGGGCGACGATGTTCGGCGATGAAGTCGAACGGCTCCAGCACTTCGACCCGCTCACGGGCGAGCTGCTCGCCGACGACCTCGAGCACGTCGCGATCTGGCCGGCGACGCACTACAACGTGAGGGAGGGATCGATCGAGGCCGCCGTGGAGGACATCGGCCGCGAGCTGAGCGCGCGCTGCGAGGAGCTCGAGGCAGAAGGCAAGCTGCTCGAGTCCCATCGCCTGCGCCAGCGCACCCAGTACGACATGGAGATGCTGCGCGAGATGGGCTTCTGCTCGGGCATCGAGAACTACTCGCGGATCCTCGACGGTCGCAGGCCCGGCGAGCGTCCGTACTGCCTGATCGACTACTTCCCGAAGGACTTCATCTGCCTGGTCGACGAGTCCCATCAAACGGTCCCGCAGATCGGCGGGATGTTCGAGGGCGACCGCTCGCGCAAGCGGACGCTCGTCGACTACGGCTTCCGCCTTCCCAGCGCCATGGACAACCGCCCGCAGACCTTCGATGAGTTCCTCTCGATCACGCCGCAGCTGGTGTTCGTCTCGGCCACGCCCGGCGAGTACGAGCGGACCAAGTCAACGAGGGTCGTGGAGCAGATCGTGCGGCCCACGGGCATCGTCGATCCGGCTGTCGAGGTGCGCGAGACCCGCAACCAGATCGATGACCTCATGAACGAGGTTCGCGTACGCGTCGACCGCGACGAGCGGGTGCTGGTCACGACGCTGACGAAGAAGATGAGCGAGGACCTGTCCGGATATCTGCTCGAGATGGGCTTCAAGACCCGCTACCTGCACTCGGAGATCGACACGCTCGAACGCATCCAGATCATCCGCGACCTGCGGCTCGGCGAGTACGACGTCCTCGTCGGCGTCAACCTGCTGCGCGAGGGCCTCGATCTGCCGGAGGTGTCGCTCGTCGCGATCCTCGATGCCGACAAGGAGGGTTTCCTGCGCGGCGAGACCTCGCTGATCCAGACGATCGGACGGGCTGCGCGCAACGTGGACGGCACGGTGCTGATGTACGCCGACAAGGAGACGCGGGCGATGCGGGCCGCGATCTCCGAGACCGACCGCAGGCGCGCGATCCAGCTCGCCTACAACGAGCGTCACGGGATCACCGCGGCGACGATCGTCAAGGGCATCTCCGACATCGCCGAGTTCCTGCAGTCGGAGTCCAAGGTTCCACGCGGGCGCAAACGTCGCACGGGCAAGCGCGGCGCCGCCGCCGAGATGCCCAAACACGAGCTCGAGCGGATGGTCGTCGAGCTCGAGGAGGAGATGCTCGCGGCCGCCGAGGACCTCCGCTTCGAGTACGCGGCGCAGCTGCGTGACGAGCTGCGCGAGCTGCGTCGGGACCTGCGGGAGATCCAGACCGCCGAGGGCTCGCCAAGCGAGGCTTCGGCAGGTCCCATCGCCTAGGATGCCCGCCGTGGACCTCGATCGGCAGGCAATCGAACGGCGAGACTTTCCGGTGAGCCGCCGGGGCTACGATCCCGCGAGCGTGGACGCCCATCTGAGGGGCCTCGCGTCGGAGTTCGAGGAGCTCCAGCGCTCGGCCGGGGGTGGAGAGACCTCACTCGCCTCGGCGGCGGGTACGCAGGTCCAGAGCATTCTCGAGGCGACCGAGACGGCGGCCGCGGAGATCGAGCGCCAGGCGCTCGAGCACGCGGGCAGCGTCCGCGAGGCGGCCGATCAGGACGCCGAGCGCACACGCGAGCAGGCCGTCGAGCGAGCTCGCGCCCACGTCGCGGCCGTCGAGCAGGCGACCGCGGCCCTGCTGACACGGGTCCAGTCGCTGGATGGCGAGACTGGCAAGCTCATCGAGAGCCTTCGGACGGGCGCCGGGCGCCTGGCGGGGGACCTCGGCGCGCTCGAGCGGAGCATGGGCGAGCTCTACGACGCCGCCTCCGGACGAACGGCCCCCACCGCGGCCGGCTCGCCGCCGGCGGCCGGCGAGGCAAGCGCCAGCCGCGTCCGGGTGCCCGAGCCCGCAGCCCAGCCCCAGCCCTCCGCCCAGGCACCGGAGCAACAGCTCGCGGAGCAGCCCGCCGCGCCCGCGTCCGCGCCCCTGCCGGCGCCCGAGTCGCCCCCGCAGTCAGCTGCGCCCGGCGGCGGGGACCTTGACGGTGCCCGCCTGATCGCCCTCAACATGGCTCTGAACGGGCAGTCGCGCGAGGATGCCGAGCGCTACCTCGCCGCTCACTTCCAGTCGATCGACCGGCTTAAGCTGATCGACGAGGTGTACGCGGCGATCGAAGGGTGAGGGAGCGCGCCGAACGCGAGGGGCGAACGTCTGTTCGCAGTCATAGAATGAGTCGGTGATGGCCGCCGGTAACCAGATCATCGTCTCGGGAGCGCGAGAGCACAACCTCAAGGACATCTCCCTGTCCCTGCCCCGCGACGCGCTCGTCGTGATCACGGGCCTGTCCGGATCGGGCAAGTCAAGCCTCGCGTTCGACACGATCTACGCCGAGGGCCAGCGACGCTACGTCGAGTCGCTGTCCGCCTATGCTCGCCAGTTCCTGGGGCAGATGGACAAGCCCGACGTCGATTCGATCGAGGGGCTCTCGCCGGCGATCTCGATCGACCAGAAGACGACCTCACGCAACCCCCGCTCGACGGTCGGCACGGTGACCGAGATCTACGACTACCTGCGCCTCCTGTGGGCGCGCGTCGGCAAGCCGCATTGCCCGATCTGCGGGCGGCCGATCGTCGGACAGTCGGCCGAGCAGATCATCGACCAGGTGATGGAGCTCGCGGACGGAACGCGCTTCATGGTGCTCGCTCCGGTCGTGAGAGGACGCAAGGGCGAGTACGGCAAGCTGCTCGACGAGCTGCGAACGGACGGCTTCGCCCGCGTGAAGATCGACGACCGCGTGCGCATGCTCGAGGAGTCGATCGTCCTCGACAAGCGCTACAAGCACGACATCTCCGTCGTAGTGGACCGGCTCGCGATGCGCCACGACGTGCGCAAGCGTCTCGCGGATTCGATCGAGACCGCGGTCGCACTGGCCGACGGGCTCGTGGAGATCGAGATCGTCGGAGGCGGGGGAGGGCAGACCGAGCCGGAGCACGCCACAGGCGCCAAGGGCGCGCGCGCCGCCTCGGCTCAGATCGTCCCTGGGATGGCCCCGGACCCGGGCACCGTGTTCACGTTCTCCGAGCGCTTTGCCTGCCCCGAGCATGGGCCCTCGCTCGTCGAGCTCGAGCCCAGGATCTTCTCCTTCAACTCGCCGCACGGCGCGTGCGATCGCTGCACGGGGCTGGGCTCGCAGATGGAGATCGATCCGGAGCTGATCGTGCCGGACCCGAGCCTGTCGATCGGCGAAGGAGCCCTGGCGCCGTGGGCGAACGGTGCGTCCAGCTACTACGAGCAGGTCAGCGAGGCCATCGCCGAGCGCTACGGCGTGGACCTTGAGGCGCCCTGGGAGGATCTCCCGGAGGAGCAGCGGGACCTCTTCCTCTACGGGACCAACGGCGAGCCGGTCGAGGTGACCTACCGCAACCGCTACGGGCGCCGCCGCTCATACGCGACCCGGTTCGAGGGGATCGTGAAAAACCTCCAGCGCCGTTACCTGGAGACCGATTCGGAGTGGACGCGGGAGAAGATCGAGGAGTACATGTCGCTGCGTGCCTGCCCGGTATGCGGCGGCGCGCGCCTGCGGGCGGAGTCCCGCGCGGTGCTCGTCGGCGGAACCCGGATCGAGGACTTCTCTGCGCTGTCGGCGCGGCGGGCGCTCGAGTGGCTCGAGACGGTCGAGCTGTCCGACACCGATCGCCACGTCGCGCGGCTGATCCTGCGGGAGATCTCAGAGCGCCTGCAGTTCCTGGAGAACGTCGGCATCGGCTACCTGTCGATGGATCGCGCCGCCGCGACGCTTTCCGGAGGCGAGGCGCAGCGCATCCGGTTGGCCACGCAGATCGGCTCCTCGCTCGTCGGCGTGCTCTACATCCTCGACGAGCCGTCGATCGGACTGCACCAGCGCGACAACTCGAAGCTGATCAGCACGCTCGAGCGGTTGCGCGAGCTCGGCAACACCGTGATCGTGGTCGAGCACGACGAGCAGACGATGCGGGCCGCCGACCATCTCGTCGACCTCGGGCCGGGGGCCGGGGAGCACGGCGGGCGGATCGTCGCACAGGGAACGGCCGCGCAGGTACAGCGCGTCAAGGAGTCGCTCACCGGGCAGTTCCTGTCGGGCGCTCGCAGCATCGAGACGCCGAGACGGCGGCGTACCCCCAGCGGCTACATCGAGATACTTGGGGCGAGCCAGCACAACCTGCGCGACATCGACGTGCACGTTCCGCTTGGAGTGCTGACATGCGTCACGGGAGTCTCGGGTTCGGGAAAGTCGACGCTCGTCAACGACGTGCTCTACAAGGCCGTGGCGAACCGCTTGCATCGCGCGCGCAAGCGCCCGGGCGCGCACCGCGCGATTCACGGGATCGAGCAGCTCGACAAGATCATCGCCGTCGACCAGTCCCCGATCGGGCGCACGCCGAGGTCGAATCCCGCCACCTACACGGGACTGTTCGACGTGATTCGCGACATGTTCTCGAAGACACAGGAGGCGCGGGCGCGGGGCTACAAGCCGGGCCGGTTCAGCTTCAACGTCAAGGGAGGGCGCTGCGAGGTCTGCCGCGGCGACGGGCAGATCAAGATCGAGATGCACTTCCTGCCCGACGTGTACGTGCC